>JANMHB010000137.1:0-28903 GCA_031374935.1 Gemmatimonadaceae bacterium
ACGCCTGCGATCGCCGCGGACACGGCACATCGCGCTGGACGGCAAGGTGGTCGTGCCAGGCTTCAACGACGCCCACGCACATCTCGGCGGCGGCATCAAGGCGACCAACTTTGCCACCAGCGACAGTCCGACGCCCGATCCAACACTGACTGTGGTACTCGATTCGATCGCGGCGATCGCGCGGCGCACGCCAGCAGGCACCTGGATCACGACCAGCGTGGCGGAGACCGTGCTGGGTGATCCGATGGCGCGCCGCGCTACCCTCGATCGAGTGGCGCCACGCCACAACGTCTACCTGCTCGGCTGGTCCGGGCATGGTGGCGTGCTGAACTCCGCCGCCATCAGGGCATCACGGATCGACACACTGCACGATCCAGTCGGCGGATGGTTCGAACGGACCGCCTCGGGAGTCATCACGGGTCGCATCGATGAGTACCTGCACTACGCGCTCCTGCAGCGGCTGACCATCGCCAACGGCGTGCCTGCGACCGTGGCGGCCTTCGCCGCGCAGAATGGGGAATCGGCAGCGTTCGGCATCACGACGGTGCAGGACATGACCACCGGGTTCACGCCGTCGATGCTGACCGCCGTTTCGCGAGCCGGCGTGCTGAAGGTTCGGCACCGCGTCATCCCCTTCGAAATGACGCGCGTCGGCGGGCGGGCCGCCACCTGGAGCGCGGTGCGCAGCGTCGACGCACGAACGAATGTCTCCGGCGCGAAGTGGGTGCTGGATGGCACACCGATCGAACGTCTGGCCTTGATGCGTGCTCCATACGCGGACCGCGCCGACTGGTATGGCCGCGGCAATTTCTCGCTCGACAGCATCACGGCGCTGCTGCGTGACGCGCTGCAGCGGAAGCAGCAGCCGATGCTGCACGCGGTCGGCGACAGCACGATTGCGCTGCTGTTCACGGCGATGCGAGCGGTGGCACCCGACTCGGTATGGCGCGCCATCCGGCCGCGGATCGAGCACGGGGATCAGCTGATGGAGGATCAATTCGACGACGCGCGGAAGCTAGGCATCGTGGTCGTGCAGAACCCGACGCATCTGACGCTGGCACTGCTGCGTGATCGCTGGGGCGCCGATCGTGCGGCACGTTCAGATGTCCTGCGCGGTATGGTGGCCGCGGGCATTCCCCTCGCCATCGGGAGTGATGGGCCGGCGAACACGGGACTGAACATCATGCTGGCGTCGATCAATCCGGCCAATCCGTCGCATGCGCTGACGCGTGAACAGGCGGTGATCGCATACACGCTCATGTCGGCGTATGCCGAGCACGCCGAGCGCGAGAAGGGATCGCTGGTGGCAGGGAAGCTGGCGGATCTGGCGGTGCTGTCGCAGGATATCTTCACCGTGCCACCACCGGCGCTGCCCGGTACCACCAGCCTGCTGACGATGGTTGGAGGTCGGCTCACGCTGGACCGAATGAATACCGCACCGCGTGGCTCGACGAATACGCGATGACCTGAGGCGCGCCCGGTTCCGGTGCGCACCACCACCATTCTCGGCGAGGTCTGCATGCTTCCTGCGTTCGTTGCTCTGTCAGTGGCGACCACCGTCGCGACCGCCACGCCAGCACTCCGTCCCCACACCGTTGCCCGGTCGCACCGCGCGTCGGAGGTGAGGATCACGGTGCTCTCCACGATGCTGGCTGGCGATCCGGGCCGTGGCATCGGTGAGTGGGGTTACTCCGCGCTGATCGAGGTTGATGGCAAGCGACTGCTGCTGGATACCGGTGCACGGCCAGAGACGGTGCTGCGCAACGCCACCGAACTGGGCATCGACCTGTCAACCGTCACCGATGTCGTGCTCACACACGGCCACGATGATCACACCGGTGGGCTCGTCACGCTCCGGCGCGAGCTGGCGAAGCGAAACCCTGCGGCGATGAGTCGGGTGCATGTCGCCCGCGGGATATTCTGGGAGCGCCTGAATGCCGGAATCGCGATTCCCGACGACGGCCTGAAGACCCGCCGTGCAGAGTTTGAACGTCTCGGCGGCACCTTCATCGAACATGCGGGCGCGGTGGAGCTGCTGCCGGGCGTCTGGTTCACCGGCCCTGTGCCGCGCATTCATGACGAGCGTAACTGGTCCGGCTCGCGACAGGTGCGGTCACCGCGCGGTGATATGGAGGACAACGTGCCGGAGGATGCGTCGCTGGTGATCGACACACCGGAAGGATTGATCGTCGTCTCGGGCTGCGGGCATGCGGGGATCGTCAACACGATCGACTTCGCGCGCCGCGCGGTGCGGAACGCACCAGTCGTCGCGGCGGTGGGTGGATTTCACCTCTTCGCGGCAACCGATACACAGCTGGCATGGACGTCCGCGCGACTGAAAGACGCCGGGCTGGTGTATCTGCTGGGCGGGCACTGCACCGGTATCGAGGCGGTCTACCGGATTCGTGGCCTGGCTGGGCTGACACGAAAGACCGCCGTCGTCAGCGCCGTGGGATCGACGTTCACGCGCGGCCGCGGCATCACTGCGCTTCCACTCGCGGGGTGATCGCCGCGTGTGCGTCTGGGCTGCGTCTGATCCGCTACGGTACGTGTACGGAGGCGGCGCCGTCGTGTTTCCGTGGTCATTCAGTCTCTCGCGCTCAACCCTTCAAGGTCCTATGCGACACACGCTGACAACGCTGATCGCCGTTGTCCTGACCGTCGGTGACCTGCCAGCGCAGGCACGCACCCAATCCCTGCGCGAAATCGGTCGCACCGCCGCCGGCAATCCGGTGCTGGTGGAACAACGCTCCATCCGCCGCGCGGCACCCATGCTCGACGCCATCATTCGCGTCCGATTCGCGAAGGCCGTGCGTGCGCCTGGCGGTGACTGGTGGAGTTCCCGCACGAAACTCACCTTCGACTGCAGCAAACGGCAGGTGAAGGTGATCGAGAACTGGTACTACGGCGATACCACCTGGACCCGGGTGCAGAGTCACAAGGTGAGCGGGCAGCCGGCGTTCGGCACCGTCCTGGGCGGATCGATGACGTCGGTGGGGTACGACGCACTCTGTCCGGGCTCGTGAGCGCCGGCACGTGACGCATCGTCGATCACTTCTTCGCGGCGGGCGTCCAGACCGCCACACCCACCCGTGAATCGGCCGTGCCGTAGTACAGAAACCACCGACCGCGAAACGGAATCAGCGCCTCGACGAAGGTCGTTCCTTCGATGTATTGCCCCGTTTTCTCATAATCCTCCGTCGGGCGGATGAACGGCACATCGGTCCGGTCGAGCAGCTTGATCGGATTGCCTGCGTCGTACAGCGCCTGCCCGCCGGTGTAGATCCGCGCCGGCATCGACGGATCGCCGTTGGTGCCAAGGTTTCCGGCGTTGTAGAGCAGGACGATGCCACGCTCGGTGAGGATGGCGGGTGGCCCCGCTTCGACCAGCCATGAATCGAAGTACCCGGCGCGCGGCGAGAGCACCTTCAATGCATTGCCGTCGGCATCCTCCAGCGGCGTCCAGTTGATCAGGTCATCCGACGTGGCGATCTGCACATGCGGCACGTTGTAGTACATCCAGTACTTCCCGTTCACCTTCGCCGCGACGAGCCGATCACCCACCGCACGGACGAGAATCGCCCCTGACTTCGACTCGGTGCGGAGAAACTTCCCCTCACGCGCCCTGGCGAATGCCGGACCATGTTTCGTCCACGTGATCAGGTCAGCCGAGCTCGCGACCGCCAGCCGCGGCACGTCGCCGTTCCACTGCGTGTAGGTCATGATGTAGCGGCCGTCGTCCGTCTCGACCAGCCGCGGATCCTCCGTGCCGCCAGGCCATTCGTAGCGCGCCTGCGCATCGCGCTCGGGCTGCAGCACCGGTGTCGCACGGCGCGTGAAGCGCAGCCCATCGGCACTCTCAGCCAAGCCGATCCGCGACGTGTGCCCGCCGATCAGCGCTGCACCCGTGGCATCCTCGGCGCGATAGAACAAGTGCACGCGTCCGTTGCGCACCACCGCCGCTGGATTGAAGGTTGCGTAAGCCTCCCACGCCACCATGCTGTCGGTGAGCGCGGAACGCACCGTGGCCGTTGCACTCGGCGTGATGATCGGATTGACTGCGCGCGGCTTCTCGAATGGGCCGAACATCCAGCCGCGATCCTGCGCGTGGGCGGCACTCGCGAAAAACCCAAGAACGCTCGCCGCGCAGGCGAGTCGTCGAAGACGTTGAATTGGCATCACCGAATAATGCGAGTGCGCACGGACTCGCGCTGACGCGCCAGTCACTCAGGGCCGCAGCCGGACCGTCGGCGGGCTCCACGTGGCCGCGTCACCGCTGATACCCAGCGTCGAGCTGACAATCTCGAGCGTCTCCGCCTCCACGGCGATCAGCACCACTCCCTTGTCCCGATCCTTGTAGAAGGCGCTCCACGCCGGATCCCAGTGTGCCGCCTTCGTCATGCGGTCGCGCACGACGCGGGCGCGGCCGATCAGCGACACATAGCTCAGTGTCGCCTGATCGAAATAGTGAAGCACGACGCGCGCGTCACGCTCCACCTCCGCCACTTTTCGCGTGCGCGGATTGGTCGCGAACCAGACCGTCCAGCCGCTGTCCGGCTGCATCGCCTGCACCGTGCGTGCCTGCGGCCGGCCGCTGGCGTCGGTGGTGATGAAGGTCGGATACGGCACCGCGCGCACGATGCGGCGCGCGAACTCCTCGAGCGACGGTCGCACGACGGTGTCGCGCGCGGGAGTGGGTGTCGCGACAGCCCCGTCATCAGCACCGCGCCGACGACCCGTCAGTTCACGCAGTGTGCCCGTCGAGCGGATGGCGTTCGCGAAAATCGGCTCACCCGCCTCGTTCCGGGTGTAGCGATACATCACGTTCGTCCGGAGACCGCTGCGATGCTCCACTTCGACGATGATCGCCTCGACCATCGACGCCGATGCCCGTGATGGCTGCCGGATGAAATACGCGAGGCCGATGGCCTGCGACCGCTGCCGTCGGCCGGCGGCGCCCAAGGCCTGCCGAAACGCGCGCAACACCGTGTCCGGCGTGATGGCTGTTTCCTTCCCCGATCCCACGACGGATTCGACGTTGCCGCCCGCGTCCAGCAGGCCGCCCACCGGAATGTGCGCCGCGGGAGTGACGATGGCCCAGGCGGCCATGTCGCGCACCGTGACCACGAAGCTGTCGATGGCCGCCCGTGTCTCGGCGCGGCTTGCCGCAACCGGTCGCTGCGCCGCGGCAGGCAATCCGAGCGTCAGGAGCGCGAGTGTACCGCAGAGAAAACGACGCATGGCTCTCAGGCTGAAGTGACAGGCAATTTACACGGCGCTCTGGCGGCAGGGGCTGTCGGCGTGGTGGTGAATCGACCGATGCATTGACAGACCTGTACCCCGGCCGGATTGTACGGGCGCGGTTCCGCCGCTCGTACCCGTCATCTCATCGCTCCCTGCGCCATGTCCACGTCCCGCCGCACCTTCCTCGCGCAGTCGGCCGCCGCCACGGTGGGCGCCACTCTGGCGAGTGCCCTCCCCGTCGCTGCCGCCGCGGCGGCCACCGACCGGAAACGCGTCGCACCGTCTGACCAGGTGAACTTCGGCGTGATCGGGGCCAAGGGCATGGGCTGGTCCGACATGCGGTCGCACCTCAAGATCGCGGGCGTGAACTGTGTGGCGATTGCCGATGTCGATCGCAATGTGATCGCGCAGCGCACCGAAGATGCGAAGACCATGCGTGGCAGCGCGCCGCGTGGCTACGACGACTACCGTCGCCTGCTCGAGAGCAAGGACATCGACGCCGTCATCATCGGCACTCCGGACCACTGGCATTGCCTGGCGATGACCGACGCGGTCAGCGCCGGCAAGCACGTCTACGTCGAGAAGCCGATCGCGAACACGATTCAGGAGTGCCAGATCATGCAGGCGGCCACCAGGCGATCGGGGAAGATCGTACAGGTGGGCCAGTGGCAGCGCAGCGGTCCGCACTACGCCAGCGCGATCGAGTATGTACGATCAGGCAAACTGGGAAAGATTCGCGTGGTGAAGGTGTGGGCCTATCAGGGGTGGATGAAACCGGTGGCGAAGCAGCCCGATGGCGCGGCACCGGCGGGCGTGAATTACGACATGTGGCTTGGCCCGGCGCCAAAGCGCCCGTTCAACACAAATCGCTTTCATTTCAACTTCCGCTGGTTCTGGGACTACGCCGGCGGCCTGATGACCGACTGGGGCGTGCACGAGATCGACATCGCGCTGTTCGCCATGAACGCCACGGCGCCGAAATCCGTGATGGCCAGCGGTGGCAAGTTCGCCTACCCGGATGATGCGTCCGAGACGCCGGACACGCTGCAGGCCGTGTTCGAGTACGACGGCTTCAACATGTTGTGGGAGCATGCCACCGGGATCGACGGTGGCCCCTACGGCAAGCCCGAGGGCATCGCATTCATCGGCAACGAAGGCACCCTGGTGCTGAATCGTGGTGGATGGGAGGTGATTCCGGAAACTGAGACGGTGAATGGCCTGCGGAAATACAAGCTGGAAGCCGTGCCGCCGCAGTTCGTGCAGGGAGACACTCTCGAGCTGCACACGCGCAACTTCGTCGAGGCGATCCGCACCAACGATCCGTCGATCCTCAAGTGCGGCATCGACACGGGCAGTGTCGCGGCCATCAATGCACAGATGGGCAACATTGCGTTCAAGACCGGACGCAAGGTGTTCTGGGATGCGGCGGCGAATCAGTTCAAGGGCGACGCCCAGGCCAATGAACTGATGAAGGCGCGATACGCAAACGGGTACTCGGTGCCGTCGATGACGTGATGCCCGGGCATCAGCAGCGCGCAGCAGCGGGACGCTGCGCGCGCTGGTGGGTCGCCGACCGGTCGCGTCACCCCACTATGGCCGGGCAGCGAAGAACGACCAGATCGTCTCCGTGGCGTTGAGCGCATGCCGTGTTGGCCCAACCAGGCGCTCCGGAAGCCGCTCGCCGCTGTTGGGCCAAAGCCAGGAATGGCCGTGGCCCTTGACCACATAGCTGCGCACGACCACCCGGTCCGAGGCCGCGCCCCACTGGCGTACGGTCACGGAGTCATCCCTCAGAATCGTCGCGGCGCTGGCGAGCCCGTTCATCGCCGCCCACCGCGCGGGAGAGTCGAGCGCGGGGCGCAGCGTCACCGTCGCACCACGACCCATGCGCACCGGCCCCCCGTTCATCGGCACCAGCGGATCGTGGTCGCCCACGATCTGCACCAGCGGCACGGGTACGGAGAGGGTACGCGGCGCATCGTCGAAGAGATGCCCCGCCATCACCCCGACTGCCGCAAAGCGCTCAGGATGTTCGGCCGCAACGCGATACGACATGCCCGCACCGTTCGAGTGTCCAGCCACGAACACGCGCTTCGGATCGACGCGAGTGCGCGCGGACACGGTATCGAGCAGCGCGAGCAGAAATCCGACATCGTCGATGCGTTTGGCAAACGCGGTGGTCTCGCCAGTCGAGAGGCCGGCCCCGACACCCGAGTTCCAGGTACGCATGTTGCCCACGAATCGTGCGCGCCGGGATTCGTTCGCTGGCGTGCCATCCGCGGCCACGAGCACGAACCGTTCACGACGTGCGACATCACGCCACCCAGTGGTGCGCAACACCTGGTCTGCACTCCCCCCCGCGCCATGCAGCAGCAGGACGACGGGCCAGCCGGATGCAGGGGGCGCCCCGTCAGGAACGACGAGTCTCGCGGTGCGGCTCCGATCACCAAACGAGATCTGGAGCGCGACGTCGCCGACGCGTGCTGCGGACGAGGGGCGGGCGCTGACCTGCTCAGCGCGCCTCACCCAGCCGAGCATGACCAGTGTCGCGGCGGTGGCCGGGATCAGCACGGAGGAACGGAGCGGGAACGGGGGGCGGGCGATCGGAGGCATACTCTACAGAACGTCGGCTGGGCCGATTGTTAATCACTCGCCGTGCGCAGCCCCACGGTCGAGCCGCACCGGATCACCCCGAGATCCCGCTCCACCGCCGCAATGGACGTCGGCGCACGGGCGTCCCCCCATCGGCCCCGCCGTCGTTCTTCAAGCGCAACGCATACGGTCGCTGCCACCAAGACGTCCGGCGGCGCACGGTGAGTGTGTAGATGCGCCATGCATGGAAGTGCAGGCGCGGCCGCGTACACGACCGGATGGCGCAGAGAATCCGGGGTGCAGTCGTTCATCACATCATCCCGCACACCGACTCTCGAACTCGTTGCGCAGCCGCCGTACTGCAACCGGGTTCGCCATCGCCGGCATGCGCCGCGGCGCCGCTGGTGCACCCCAAGCGTCAGGTCCAGTCCACCCGACGCCCCTTCTGGATTAGAGTTCAGCATGACACCCTGGGTCACCCGGCTGCTGATCGCCAACATCATCGTCTACTTCCTGCAGATCTCGCTCCCCCCGATGACGGGGTGGCTGGCGCTGGTTCCCGCCTATCTGCTGGAACGCCCGTGGACGCTGTTCACGTACATGTTCGCGCACAGTCGCGGCGGCTTCTCGCATATCCTGTTCAACATGCTGGCGCTCTACATCTTCGGCCCGCGGGTCGAGATGCGGCTCGGCGGCGCCACCTTCATCCGGCTGTACGTGATCGCCGGGTTGAGTGGCGGATTGTTGTCGCTGCTCTTCACGCCATATGTCTCGATCGTTGGTGCATCGGGGGCGCTGTTCGGCGTGCAGCTCGCGTTTGCCAAGTTCTTCCCGCGGGAGAAGATCTTCATCTGGGGTGTGGTCCCGGTCGAGGCGCGCGTGCTGGTGGTAATCATGACGGCACTGTCGATCTTCGGCGGGTTCTCCGGTGGCGGCACCACGGCACACTTTGCGCATCTGGGCGGATACGTCGGTGCCTGGTTCTACCTCAAGTTCGCTGAGAGCAGGCTGCCGTCGAAGCAATGGGAGAAGAAGCTGGCCGGGCCGGCTCCAAGCGCGATCAGCATCGGCGACTGGCGTAGTGTCGATCCGGCGACCGTGAACGAATACAACCGTGATGAAGTGCAGCGGATCATCGACAAGATCACCGCGGCTGGCGAAGGCAGCCTGACGTCGCAGGAGCGCGTTTTCCTCGGGCACTTCACACCAAAGGCGTAACCTCCCAGAGCGGCCGTCAACCTTTGTCTCCAGGCATCACGAAGCTGAGATCACGGGTGCGGCTGGCACGCAAAGTGTTGCTCGACAGAGCGGAGAAAACCAACTGCTTGATGAAGAGGCGCAGAGACGCAGAGACGCAGAGACGACATGTGTTTCCTCGCATCCTGTTCGTCGCTGCGTGAACCTCGACTGAATCTCTCTGCGACTCTGTGTCTCTGCGTCTCTCATTCAAGCAGTTGTTTTCGTTGTTGCAGTTGCCGTTGTAGTCGCCGCCCTTGCCGTTGCCGTCAAGGTTGCTCCACCCCCGCCCTGTCAGCCGTAACGCTGCAGCCAGTGCACTGTCGCGTCCATCGCCTCGGCCCACTCGGCGGCCGACGTCAGATGCCCAGCGCCACGAAGCTCGTGATGATGGTGTCGGGCTGACGTTGGAAAGGCAGTGCGCAGTGCTTGATGGAAACGCCGCACCGGATCGGGTGGCACACTGACATCGAACTCCGCCGTGATACTGAGCAGCGAGACATTCTGGAAGACATGCCGCCAGTGATGCGGGCTGGAGCGCCTGGGCCATTCGGGTGAGCCGAGCAGCGCCACCACGCTCCGCAGCGGCGGGCCGGTGACGATGCTGCGATACGCGAGAAACGCACCCATCGAAATGCCGACCATCGACAGTCGCGCCCGGTCGATCACGAAGAGATCTGCCACGCCATCGATCAGCGCGGGCAGCTCGGCAATGGTGGCTTCGACGATGTCGAGCATCACCGGCAGCGCACCGGCCGGGGACGCCTCGATGCGTTCGCGCATCCCAGGGTCGACCCGCGCTCCATGCCCAACCGCGTCGATCCCGATCGCGAGAAACCCGGCCGCCGCGCAGCGCTCCAGCTCACCAGCGTGCGCGAGTGCGTCAGCCGTGAAGCCATGCATCCAGAGCACCACCGGGAGTGGACGATCCGACGGCTGCGGTTCGGCGATCAACACGGGAACACCGGCGATCAGTGCGGGCTGGGCAGCGAAGGTCATGGGAAGATGAATGTGAAAACCCCACGCAACGCATGGGATCGATCCGGACGCCGACGGGATCTGATCGGTCGCTCTCAGCCGATTCAGAGAATGATATTACCGCTGCCAGTGGTGCTGACCGCCCGTGCATCAGACATTACGGCAGTCGCGCAACCGAGCCTGCACGCGCTGAGATGTCGCAGCCCGCGCCCTCCCCCTCCCCAACCCGATCCACGATGGCCGCGTCCAGTCTGCTTGCCCTGATCGATGACATCGCCTCGCTGCTGGATGACGTGGCGACCCTGAGTGGCGTCGCGGCGAAGAAGACCGCGGGCGTGATGGGTGACGACCTGGCATTGAACGCCCAGCAGGTGGCGGGGGTCAACACCGATCGTGAGCTGCCGGTGGTCTGGGCGGTCGCCAAAGGGTCGCTGATCAACAAGGCCATTCTGGTGCCGGCAGCGTTGGTGATCAGCGCTTTCCTCCCGGTCGCGATCAATCCGCTGCTGATGATCGGCGGGTTGTTTCTCTGCTACGAGGGCTTCGAGAAGGTGTGGCACAAGCTGATGCACTCGAAGCACGATGATGCCGCAGAGCGTGCAGCGCGCGTTCAGGCGGTGGCCGATCCATCGGTCGACCTGGTTGCGTTCGAGAAGCAGAAAATCAAGGGCGCGGTGCGCACCGACTTCATTCTCTCCGCCGAGATCGTGGTGATTGCGCTCGGCACCATGGCGACGGAAACCATTCAGCGTCAGATCGCGGCACTGACCCTGGTGGCGATTGGTGTCACGGTGTTGGTGTACGGCATCGTGGCGGGCATCGTGAAGCTCGATGATCTTGGCCTGCGACTCCGTCGCAACGGCACCACCGACGCGGCGGGCAAGGACTCCTTCAGGCGCGCGCTCGGCGGCTGGATTCTGGCGGCAGCGCCGGTGATGATGAAGGGCCTCTCGATCCTCGGTACCGCCGCGATGTTCATGGTTGGCGGCAGCATCATCGCGCATGGTGTGCCAATGATCGAACATGTCGTCAGCGGCCTCGATGCGCGCGCGGCAGCGGTGAGCGGCGTGCTGGGGGTGATCGTGAACACGGCGCTCGATGCGCTGGTGGGGATCGTGGCGGGTGGCGTGGCGCTGGTGGTGGCGAATGGGGTGAAGGGTGTGTTCGGGGCGGCGGGTGGGAAGGAGAACGCCACGGCCTGACGGTCGGATTGCGCACCTCTGCGCTGCATCATCCTCGATCAGAATCCCAGATACCGTGGTGTCAGTTTCACATCGCGCTCTTCTATTCCATTCGTCACCCGCAGTCGCAACGTCGCGCTGCCACTCATCGCTTCGCGCCACTCGGTATCGCTCACCTGTGTCACGGAGCGACCGTCGACACGAAGAATCACTTCGCCGGGCTTGATGCCCGCCGCGGCAGCGGCCGAATTGTCTGCAACGGCCAGCACGAATCGCAAACCATCGGGACGAACGATGGCACTGAGCCCGGTGGCGTACACCGGCGGCGGTGCCGGAACGATGCGGTTTTCCCGTGCGAAGCGTATGCGACCCACGCGCTGATCGAGCGTCACGGCGAACTGCGACAGCACCTGCAGTCCCAGGATGAACGCGTCCGGTGGCAGTGGCGCAGCCAGCGGCAGCAGATCCACCAGCGGTTGCCGCAAGCGGGCATCGCCGATCGCCACATCGGCGGACAGTCGTGCGCGTTCGAGTGGCACGTTGCCGATCGTCGGGCCGCGCGCCTGTCCCACGACGGCAGGCGCGGAGGTGAAGCTGAACTCCCGCGCCCGTGATGCATCGGCCGAAATCGAGAGCGCGGATTGCGTATCGAGGATCGCGTTCACCTGGCGATTGCCGAGCACCATGGGTACGGTCCAGAGTTGCGACGTTGCACCAAGCGTGAGTACGTCGCGGTCGTTCGCGGCAGGCAGCGTGTCCTTCGTCAGTCGCAGCACGCGGTTTGGAAAATCGAACGTGACCGCGGCGTCGAAGAAGGCATCGAGGCCGAGGAGTCCGTCGATCTCTGGAACTCCCAGTTGCGCGTGCCGGCGAATCCGGATGCCGGTGAGGGTGGCTGTGCCGATGCGCAACGTGTCCGACGCAGACGCCAGATCGGTGAAAACGCGGGCGTAATTCGCGGGCAGCAGGTATGTCGCGGCCGAGCCGGTTTCGACCAGCATCCGGAATGGGCCGTGTCCGTTGATCGTGACATCGACGACGGGGCGCAGGCCGGGGTACAGCGGCACCGTGGTGCCGGCGGGCGGTAGGGTCAGCGTCCCATTCGCTGTCTCGGTCGACTGTGCGCGTGCTGGCGCGGTGCCTGATGCGAGGAGCGTCGCAAGGGCCATCGCGGTGTGGAGCACGGTGCGGAGCGGTCGACGGGTCATGCGGTGGCGCTGTGGTGTGCGGGCTGACGGAACGGGTTCGTCGTGCGTAGCGCAGACAATCATCTGTTGACCAGTTCGACAGCCACCGGGACGGGACCGTTGCCAGCGAGGGAAGGTTACTGCAGGTCGCCGATGCTCCGGTGACGATGAGCAGAAAGAGCCGGGGCGCAAGACGGTCGACCGTTTCCGGGGGTGGCGGTATTCCGGGAGGGCGGCGGCGGTGGTGCGCAGTGCCCTGCTGAGGCGGCCATCGGGCGTGCGGCGACCGGGCACCGGTCGTGCAGATCCCGTTGGGCCTTGGCTCACGCAGGCGCCGGGATCTTCAGATCCTTGCAGATCTTTCGCGCCAGCAAGTCCTTGATCTCACGGTGGCGCAGCACTGTCGATATGTTCGCGGCCGATCGGTTCGAGAATACTGAGTGATATCCACCCTCTCGCATCAGGAAAGAACCGTGCGTTTCGAGATGCCGGACCAGCTCGACCCGCTTTACGGCGTGCGCGTACTACGCGGTGAGTGTTTCGCGAATCACGCGGGTCTCGCCAACCGATCGTTCTGCCAGCGCTCGATTGGCGTCGAGGACGAGGAGGACCGCGTCGCGAAGGTTCTCGCGCGCTTCATCGAGTGTGTCGCCCTGCGTGTTTGCACCGGGGATCTCTTCGACGAACGCGGTATAGCCGCCCGACGGGTCCGGGCAGAGAACGGCGGTGAGTTGGATCGACATCGGTTTGCCTTGACTCTTGGGCATTGGTGAAGAATATCCAGTCGAGCAATCGGCCGCTCGCATAAGACATTTGCGGCTGAGGCTCTTTCCTGCGCTACGCCGCGCGTGAACCAGCGGCAATCCCCAGGCGCGGAGATATGATTCATCGCGCCGTGGAACGATTCACGCGCGCCGTTTCGTGAAGTATTCGGACCTGCATCCTGTCTACGGGAACTACTGACCACCATGTCGCCCGATCCGATCGCAATCGTTGGTGCAGGTACCAGCGGCCTGAACGCTGCGTCACTGCTCCATGCGCGCGGACAGCAGTGCGTGATCTTCGAAAGTCGCGATCGACTGGGTGGCCGGGCGCTCTCCGCATTCCGCGATGCCGATGGTGAAGCACCCGCCACGCACTTCGACCTCGGCCCGGTCTGGTACTGGCCCGACGCCCAACCGAACATCGCACGATTGGTGCGGGAGCTTGGCCTCGAGGTGTTTGCGCAGTACGCCACGGGTGCGATGCGCGTCGAACGTTTCCGGCTCGAAGCGCCGCAGTCGTTCGTGCCCGACGACGGGATGGTGCCCGACGCGATGCGGTTTCGGGATGGCGTGCAGTCATTGGTCTCAGCACTAGGTGCAACATTGCCAGCTGGCACGGTGCAGCTGTCGTCGCGTGTCGTGTGCATTGCGCAGCGCGCGGACGGCGGTGTGACGCTCACGCTGGCTGACGGGAGAACGCAAGACGCACGCGCAGTGATCCTGGCACTGCCACCGCGACTGATCGCCAGTGGAATCGCCTTCGATCCGCCACTGTCGGAGGAGTTGCTGCAGCTGCTGCGCGCCACACCCACGTGGATGGCGCCACACGCGAAGATGCTGGCGGTGTATCCGACGCCGTTCTGGCGCGAGGAGGGATTTTCGGGCATGGTCAGCAGCTTTGTCGGGCCGCTGGGCGAGATTCACGATGCGTCGCCGGAGACGGGCGCCGGCGCGCTGTTCGGCTTCTTCGGCATTGGTGCGGGAGCGCGGGCCGCGATCGGTGAAGCGGCGTTGCGCGAGCGGGTCATCGCGCAGCTGGTGCGGCTGTTCGGCGCGCGCGCGGAGTTGCCACTCGCGGTGTACTTCAAGGATTGGGCGACGGATCTCGATACGACCACGCCTGCCGATCTGGAGCCAGCGACGCTGCCGCACGGGCCAGGTGGTGCTCTGCTGCACACAGCGCACTGGGATGGTCGTCTGGTGCTGGCTGGCGCTGAGGCGTCGCGAGAGCACCCCGGCTATCTCGAAGGTGCGGTGTTGTCGGCCGAGCGGGCAGTTGCGGCATTGACGTCGTGAACGACAGAACGACCGGGAGCTCTCGGCAAGCCCCGGTCGCCCTGCCGAACGTGCACGATGTCACGCCGGCGGCGCGGTGCGCCTCAGCGCGCCGTGGGACGCGTCAGCAGA
This sequence comes from Gemmatimonadaceae bacterium, assembly GCA_031374935.1. Lineage (GTDB taxonomy): Bacteria > Gemmatimonadota > Gemmatimonadetes > Gemmatimonadales > Gemmatimonadaceae > JACMLX01. The sequence continues at coordinate 14,590 of JANMHB010000137.1, forward strand.
TTCACCAGCAGCTTCGGCGCCGCCGGCTGCGCGGCCTCCAACTGCTGCGCGAGGCACATGGTCGTGATCACGATCCGACCCTTGCCCACCGGCGCAGTCACCAGTGCGGACTGGACGCGCGCATGTGACGCCGTCGTCATCGCCAGCGGTGCGCTGTACGCCGATTCCATGCCGCCGAAGCGCCCGCAGGCCCGATCACCCGACCACATCTCGAACTGCTCGGCCGAAATCCGGTTCGGTGTGCGGAAGAACGGCGACTTGTCATCGGTCAGCACGAACTCGGTGAAGTTCACATCACGGGCGCCACCCACTTCCTGCATCTCGAGCAAGTACGGCAAGATCCCGCTGCGCGCCAGTTCGCGCCCACCCGGCAACACCAGCACCACCCCGCCCCGCTGCATGAAGCCGCGTAACGCCGGTGCCGCCAGCATCGCCGACTCACTGCGCATTGCGCCGGCACCGATCACGATCGCCGAGAGCGTCGAGAGATCGGCCACTGGTACCAGCGCGAGGTCGAGTGACTGGACGCTCAACCGCAGCTGGGTGAAGGCGAGCCGCAGATCCTCGGTGCCGCGCATGTAGCCGACGCGAAACAGTGGCGGCAGTCGAAGGTCGACACTTTCGACGCGATCTTTCGAGAATCGGACGAAGTGCTGCGCCGGGATATGTGGATACTCGTTGATCACCGTGCCCAGTGTGAAGAGGCGGGGCGGCGCCACGGGTTGGCCGTTCACCGGCGGCGGCACGGCGGCAACACTGCGTGCGCTGGCCTCGATGGTGTGAGTTCCTGCCGCCATCGCGCCTCGCAGGCGGAAGAACAGGTTTCGCGCGCCGAATGGCGGCAACGCCACTGTGCGCGTGAGTGAGTCGGCGATCATGCCCCCTGGCACCTGGAGCGTCACGGCGACCGTGTCGGCAGTCGATCGCGCCGAGCTGACGTACACCCGAAACAATCGATCCACCTGCTGCCCTGCCCGTTCGTACTCGGCCGATCGTTCGAAGAGCAGTGATGTCTCCGGCACACCGATCACGGGGAAACGTTCATCACCACGCAGCGCGGAGGCGGCTCGGTATACGATCGGCGCCGTGACGATCGGCACGTCGCGCGCGCCTGCCTGAAGGGTCATCTCGACGCTGCTGATCGAGATCCGATCTTCACCGAGGAGGAGCTGTGGCGCGACGGCTTCCTTCGTGCCGGTGGTGAGTTGCTGGAGGAGTGTACCGCTGAGCAGGCCGTTCACCTGCCACCAGTGGCGCGTTGCGGACAGGAAGCGCACCGGCGCCGTGTATCGCACCAGCCCGGCCGGCGGGATGACGATGTTCGTATCGCGATGGATCACCGTGAGCCGAGTCTGTGCCGACAGCGCCAGGCGCTTGAGTGTCAGGCTGCGCGATCCACCGTTGAAGATGGTGACCGTCACCGCAGCCGAGTCGCCCGCGGCCACCAGCTGCCGTTCGGCCACCGCATCGATCACGATACCTGCCGCGCCGGTGAAGGCGTGCACCGCGCGCGAATGGACTGTGGCCAGGACCGTGGCGAGATCACCACGCAGGCCGTCGCAGGTGGACACCGTCGAGAGATCAGGGCAGCCGAGTTCGAGTCGCACCGCGTTGGCGGAGGTGATGACCGACGAGAGCAGCGTCGCGAGCGAATCCGGTTCGAGTCGCGGGCCGTCGCGTTCGAGCAGGGCCAGCGACGACAGCAGCGAGTCGAAGTGCACGATCGCGTCGGCTGGCACTGCCGCGCGGACGCGGGTGATCGATGTGTTGAGCGCGCCGAAGAGCGTGGGTGCAGTGCCTACCGTGGTGCTGTCCAGTCGCAGCAGACGCACGGAGGGCCCAAGTGCGGCGCTGGTCGCGGGGCCCTGCGTGCGTTGCAGTCGTGCGATCTCCGAACCCAGTTCGGCAACGCTGCGTCCTGATTCCCGGTCGAAGACGCCGACATCGACACGCGTGACCGCACGCGTCGAATCCGCCAGTGAATCGACGCGCGTGTAGAGCCGCGCCACATTCCACGCCGGCAAGCGGGCGGTGCGCCTCGACGGCATCAGCGTCGTGTCGGCTGCGAGTGCGAAGGCCGTGGCGAGCAGCGATGCCGTGTATCGCCGGCTGGCGTCGGATTCGCGGGTGGTGTCGTCGAGCGCGATGATCACATGCGGGCGGAAGGCCCGGATGATCGACACCACGTCGATCAGCACCAGTTCGCGCGGCCAGGCGGCGGCCACCAGTTTGTCATCCGGCGTGTTACCCAGATCAAAGGCGCGGGTGAAGAACTGCCGCGCGCCATCCCGCTCACGCTCGGCCAGCAGTTCCGCCGTGCGCACGACCGCCAGCGGGGCGTTCCGTTCCGCGCCCGCCACATTGCGCCCCGCCTCGCCGCGTGTGAGCGAGAGGAACGCGGTTTCGATGTGTTGACTGCGGCGGAGCCAGACGGTGAGCGCGTTGTCTTCGTCGTCGGGTCGGGTGCCGACGATCAGGACGCGGGTGGAGGTGCCGAGGTGGGTGGCGTCGGTGCGCCAGGATTGGGCGGGGGTGGGGTGGGGGGTGGTGAGGGTGAGGAGGGCGGTGAGTGCGAGAGTGCGCAGGTGTTGGGTCAGCGGGTGGGGCGTGTGACGATGGTGGGGCGGGGCGATGTCGAGGGGTGGGGTGGGGTTCGGCATCGGGGGGGCGGAGCGTTCGGGTTCGTGAGGCGCACGGCGTTGCTGACTTCTGGTGTTGCCGTGCGACGCGTGTCCGGTCTTGTCGGCCGTGAGGTTGCTGCTGGCGCGCTGGTCGTGTGCGGCGGAGGCAAGGGGAGTCTGGCTGGTGAGACGCGCGGCGACAACAACCGAACGTTGCGCGACACCTCTGGCTCGGTGGAGGGAGGCGTGAACGAGTGCGGCGGTGTCGGGCGCGGTTCGTCGCGGGCGGTCCGCTGGAGAAGCCAGTACTGCATAAGCCGAGAAGCGCCACGTCGCGCTGGAGGTGCAACATGTTCATGCTTTGAGACTTACGCGCTCGTTCCGTGCGGGTGTGTCAGCTGGAGCCCGGATATCCTGCTGGCGGTGGTGGAGAAGCAGGCGGTAGAATAAGGCGGTGGATACTTGTCTTGCGGTGTAATTCTCGTTAGACACGGCTCCAACGGTCGGCTTGGATCGGGCAATCGAGCTGCGTCCGGTGGTGGCGCAGCGATGTGCCGCGCCGGTCCGGGGTGTCCCGCCGGCCTACCCCTCCTAGCGCCGGGCGAGCCGATCGCCCACCATTCGGGTCGGAGGCACAATGACGCTGTCAATCGAACTCGAGCAGGAAGTGGATGGCCGGTGGATCGCCGCGGTGGCGGCGCTCCCTGGTGTCCTCGCGTACGGCGTGACCGAAACGGACGCGGTGGCGAAAGTGCAGGCGCTCGCCCTGCGCGTACTGGCCGACCGCTTGGAGCATGGCGAGGCCGTACCGGCGTTCCTCAACGTGACGTTCCTCGCGGCGTGAACGCGTTCGGCACGGCCAAGGCACGGCTCGTCTACGGCGCGCTGCAGCGGATCGGGTGGTCGCTCAAGCGGCAGAGTGGATCGCATCGCGTGTTCGCGCGCGAGGGCTGGCCGGACTACGTATTCGCGTTCCATGATGGAGACGAGATCGGCCCCCGGATGCTGAGCCGCATCGCCAAGCATACGGGTTTGCATCCCGATGATCTCTAACCGACGCCGTGTCTAACCCGGGTTGCTGCTGCCAATGCGACCGGGGTATCGTGAGCAGGAGTGAGTCCGTGCGGTCGAATTGCAGCAGAACCCAGTTTCGTTATGCCGACGAAACCATTTGACCGGCGGCAGCGATGAAGGTCGACTCTGTGAGGGTAGTCCCGTACGCTGACGAGTCGTATCCTAGCCCGACCCGAATGCGCACCCCGGCAAGCAAAGCGATGGCACGCCTCCTCCAAACCGCGATCATACTTGTCGTGATGGGATCGTCCGCTGCGTGTAGCGGACGCGAGGCGTCGTCGGCGGGACCGCGATACCCTGCGACGCGGAAGGTCGATGTCGTCGACGACTATCACGGCACGAAGGTGCCCGACCCGTATCGCTGGCTCGAAGACCTGGACTCGCAGGAAGTGCGCGACTGGTCGGCAGCGCAATCAGATGTCGCACTGCCGCTGCTGCGAGAAAACGATGTGCGGCCCTGGGTGCTTGCTCGCGTCGCCGAGCTGCGCGCGTTCTGGAAGGAGCCCGCAGAATCGAGCGAGCCCGCCGAATCGAGCGAGCCGCCGTTGATCGATGAACGTTCACTCCCAACTGGTCAATCGATTTCCGACGCCTGGCGCTCGCCTGATCGGAAGCACGCGGCGTATGCCGTATCAACCGATGGAAGCGAGTGGGTCGAGACGCGCATCCGGCGGCTGTCCAACGGAACGGATCTCGATGAGCGTCTCGACGGGCTGCTCTGGTCGGCTCCATCATGGACGAAGGACAGTCGCGGATTCTTCTATGTGCGCAGCGTGAAGCCCGCGCTCGGCGAACGCACGGCCCTGAAGGGGCCGATTGTGTATTACCATCATCTCGGCACACCGCAGGCTAGCGACGTCGCGATCTTTCGCACCGCACCGGACGCGACGGATCTGGTGCTCGAGCAGGAGCTGTCTGCCAATGGGCGATTCCTGTTCATCTACGAAGGCAACGGTGCGCATGTGGAGGGCATCGGCTGGCTGCTCTCGCGCATGTATGTCGTCGATCTTGGCAATCCGCTGCGACCAGCGCTCGCCGCCACGGTGGTTCCGCTTACCAGCGAGCGTGACGGCGCCTATCGCGTCATCGCGACCAAAGGCGACAGCCTCTACCTCTTCACGGACCGCGGTGCACCACGTCGCCGGTTGGTTGTCTTTGACATCCGAAACCCTGCGGTCGGGCAGTGGCGCGATGTCGTGCCGCAGACCGACGATGTGATTGACCAGCTCTACGACATCGGCGGTCGCTTCGTCGTGTTGTTCATGCGCAACGTACAGCACGGCATCCGGGTGCACGAGCGCAACGGTGGGCTGGTGCGCGAGTTGCCCGTTCCGCCGATGACGGCAGTCGGGAGTATTCGTGCGGGCGCGGCAAATGAGCTTGTGGTCGAGGCAAGGGAGGGACTTGCACCCACGCGCACCCGATACAACGTGGTGACCGGGCGGACGACGGTCGAGCGAGGCGTGAAACTTCCATTTCCCAGTGACGCGTTCGAGATGAAGCAGGTCTGGTATCCATCGAAGGATGGAGTGCGGGTGCCGATGTTCCTGGCGCATCGCCGCGGACTGGTACTCGACGGCTCACACCCGACGCTGATCCAAGGTTACGGCGCTTCCAGCCAGCTCACGGTCCCCATCTCTGGCGAGTGGGCGGTTGCGTCGCTCGAGCTCGGCTTCGTTATCGCAGTTCCTGCGTTGCGTGGAGGTGGCGAATTCGGCCGAACATGGTACGAAGCGGGAACACTCGAACGAAAGCAAACGTCATTCGACGATTACATCGCGGCGGCAGAGTACCTGATCCGCGAGAAATACACATCGGCGGAAAAGCTTGCCATCGCGGGATGGTCGAACGGCGGATTGCTCGTGACAGCGGTCATCAACCAGCGTCCTGATCTCTTTCGGGTCGCCATTGCAGGGGTGCCCCAGACGGACAACCTCCGCTACGATCGTGGTCGCCACATTACACAGTTCGGGACGCCAACGAATCCGGTGCATTTCCCGTTTCTCTATGCCTATTCGCCGGTACACAATGTGAAGCCGAGAACGTGCTATCCGTCGACGCTGATAACGACCGCCATGAACGATGAGCGCGCTCCCGCGTGGATGGCGCTGAAACACACGGCGACTCTGCAGGCTGCACAATCATGTGACCGGCCCGTAATCCTGCGCGCTGATACGGCTGGAGGACACGGTGGCAACGAATCGGATGACGCAGCAGACTTCACCGCGTTCGTGGCGACGCAGCTCGGTGTGAAAGTGCCAAATGCGCTGCGGAAGTAGCGTCGATTCCGAAAGGGGATTCGGAAAGTGTTCACCATGTCCCCGGCCAAGTGTGAACCATGTCCCTGTACTGTACCATGGCGCAGCCTGACAACCGGTTGCAGCGGACGCCGCTGCGCGCCGCCGCTGAACCGGCGCGTTAGCCTGCTATTCGATGATACCAACGGTGCGCGCGATTCGGGGTGACATCACGACGCTGACGGTCGATGCCATCGTCAACGCGGCGAACTCCTCGCTGCTCGGTGGCGGCGGCGTGGATGGCGCAATCCATCGTGCCGCCGGGCCCGACCTCGTCCACGAATGCCGACTGCTGGGTGGTTGCAAGCCTGGCGAAGCGAAGCTCACGCGCGGCTATCGATTGCCGGCCAAATACATCATTCATACGGTCGGCCCGGTGTGGCGCGGTGGCACGCACGGTGAATCGGTGACGCTCGCGGCGTGCTACAAGGCAGCCCTCGCTGTGGCGGCGCGCGCGGAGATCGTCTCGCTCGCATTTCCAAGCATCAGCACCGGCATCTATGGCTACCCGATCAGGCAGGCTGCCGCCATAGCGGTCAGCACGGTGCGCGATGGGCTCGCCGAGGCGCCGGGAGTGCGTGCGGTGACGTTCTGTTGCTTCTCGGCCGAAGATCTCGGGGTGTATGAATCCGTGTTGAGCGAGGCCGCAGGCTGACCCAGTTTCGTTAGAAGGCGGCTCATCCTCGCGACGATGGCCGGTCGAACCGCACACGCTTCGTGTGCAGCGCAGCGAATTGGGGGCCCTCTTGCCCACGCGCCAATGTGCGCGCATCGTGTGGGCCAGAGGCCGCCCGCTACGCGCGACGCGGCCCCTTGCTGCGGACGGGCGGTCGTCGGCCCGGCGCGGCACGTGGCACGGTCAGTGGGCGGCGATCTGGCCGCCCGTCATTCGTCTGGAGGGTTCGCATGACCGCTCTTGCCCCGCCAGCGACCTCGCCGTCCCGGTCAGCGCCCACCTATCGCGCGGCGCATTGGTACTTCCTCGCCGCGCTTGGTGCGATCGTCGCGGGCTTCTGGCCCTCCTTCTTTCGTCCGCTCGGGACCGGGGATGTGGCGCACTCGGTGCATGGGGTGACCGCGACGCTGTGGGTAGTCGCGCTCGCGGTGCAGTCCTGGCTGATCGCGCACGGACAGCGGCGTTGGCATCGTCGCGTGGCGCGAGGGGCGTTCTTGTTGCTCCCGGTCCTGGTCGTCAGTGCCCTACAGATGGTGGCGGTGATGTTTCGGAATCCAGACATGCCCCCGTTCTTGCCGCCGCTCTTGGCGTTCATCGACCTGCCGTCCGTGGCCCTGCTCGTGGTGCTGGTGGCGCTCGCCTTGCGCAATGTCCGGACGCCGGCGGCGCATAAGCGGTATATGTCCGCGACGGTCCTGATCGGGTTCCCCCCGGCGCTGGGGCGCTTGTACGCACGCCTCGGCGCCCCGAGCGTCGATTTCATGCTGGCCCTGCACTTGAGCTTTCTCACAGTCGAGGCGATCCTCGTGGCGTTGATCGTGACGGACGTGCGGGCCGGGGAACGCCGGCTGGCGTATCCGCTCTCGCTGGGAGTGTTCCTCCTGATTCACGTGCTCATGCAGCCCATGGGCGGGAACCACGCGTGGCAGGAGCTCATGGCCGCGTACGCGCGCCTCCCGATCTTTCGCTAGGCCATCGTCGTTCGGGTCGGCCACGGACGCCGCGAATTGGTCGGCGCCTCCCCGTGAACAGCCGGGAACATGATTGACACTCTGGTCCGGCAACATGCTTTACACCTGGGTCAGCTCCGGATGACGTAATCCTGTTCGTCGAACGTGGCTAGCAGGACGGTATGGAACTAGATCGACCAGATGCCGTCGTCGACCTCCTCGAGGCCGACATGGTATGCGTCGAGGACGGTGGCGAGGTACGACAGCCGGGATCGAAAGCGGATCGTGCCCGCGTCGGTCACTCGCGTGACGACGAAGTGGCCTGTGTACTCATGCGGCGGCAACGTGGACGGATAGGGCCGCAGCGTAGCATGCCAACGATTCATGACTGTCCCAGCACCTTGGGCCCTCAATCCGTAGAGGGATCGTTCAGCGCTCTCTCATGACTCCCCCGATGCCACTCCGCCGCGTCACTGAAATTGTCGGTTGTGCCCTCATGCTCAGCGCGGCGGCCTGCGCCCGCACGAGCACCCTTGCGGCCCCTGTCGGCGTGCCCGCCCTCAGGCACACCGAGGCCGATGTGCATTTCATGACCGGGATGATCCACCACCACGCACAGGCGGTCCTGATCGCGGGCTGGGCGCCCTCGCACGGAGCGAGTGCTGAACTGCAGCGACTCTGCGAGCGGATCGTGGTCGGGCAGCGGGACGAAATCGACCTGATGCAGAACTGGCTGCGCTCGAAAGGCGCACCCGTCCCCGCCGCGACGGCGGGTCCGATGAAGATGACGATGGGCGGCGGCATGGTCCATGAGATGCTCATGCCTGGCATGCTGGACGACGCCGAGGTCAAGGCGCTCGACGCCGCTCGCGGAGCGGAGTTCGACCGGCTCTTCCTCCTCGGCATGATCAAGCACCATGAAGGCGCGATCAGTATGGTGGACGAACTGCTGGCATCTGCAGGTGCAGCGCAGGACGAGACCGTGTTTCGCTTTTCCTCCGACGTGGTGGCCGACCAGACCACCGAGATCCGTGTGATGAAGCAGATGCTGGCCGCGCGCGGCCACGCTGAGCCACAGTGAACCCACTCCCCCTCCCCCTCCGAGGCCCCATGTCCGCGCCGATCCTCACCTTCATGCGCGCGGCGAGTGCCGCGCTTCTGCTCTCGGCGTGCGCGAAGAGCACGACGGTGGCCCCGTCGCCGTCTCCCGCGCGGGACGCACGCGTCGGCTTGCGATCGGGCCTCTACAGCGCTGGCGAAGCGATCTCCAACCTCGAGCTGATGGCGACGGTCAAGTCACCGGCCGGGTTCGAAGGTGTCACCAATTCCGACCTCGCCTTTCGCGGCAACTACGCAATTCAGGGAAACTACAACGGCTTCAATGTCTGGGACATCTCCAACCCACGCCGCCCGTCGCTGGTGAAGTCGTATCTCTGCCCCGCGTCGCAGAGCGATGTGTCCGTGTACAAGAACCTCCTGTTCGTCTCGGCCGAGGGGCTCAGCGGCCGACTCGACTGCGGCACGCAGGGGGTGCAGGACACCGTGAGCAGCGCGCGAATCCGCGGACTGCGCATCTTCGACGCCACCGACATCACGAATCCGAAGTACATCGGCAACGTCCAGACGTGCCGCGGCTCGCACACGCACACGGTCGTCGAGGACCCGAAGGACAAGGCCAACGTCTACATCTACATCTCGGGATCATCCGGCGTGCGCTCACCGAGCGAACTCCCCGGTTGCGTGAACGCGAACCCGGACAACGACCCCAACTCCTCGCTCTTCCGCATCGAGGTGATTCAGGTCCCGCTCGCACGTCCGCAGGACGCCCGCATGATCACGTCGGCGCGCATCTTCGAGGGGCTCACTGCACCGTCACGCCACGCCGACATTCTGACCGCCGAAGACTCGGCCCGCATCGCGGCGCGGGCACGGAACCAACCCCCTCGTGCGCCGCGTCCCGGCCCCATGCGCGGCGGCGGACCGACGCAGTGCCACGACATCACCGTCTACCCGTCGCTCGGACTCGCGGGTGGCGCCTGCGGTGGCTATGGACTGCTGCTCGACATCAGCGACGTGAAGAATCCGATCCGCATCGATGCCGCGGCGGACTCGAATTTCGCATTCTGGCATTCGGCAACCTTCAGCAATGACGGCTCGAAGATCCTGTTCACGGATGAATGGGGCGGCGGCTCCGCCCCCCGTTGCCGTGCGACCGACAAGCCCGAGTGGGGCGCCAACGCGATCTTCACGATCGAGAACCGCAAGCTCAAGTTCCACTCGTACTACAAGATTCCAGCACCGCAGACCAACGTCGAGAACTGCGTGGCCCACAACGGCTCGCTGGTTCCGATCCCCGGTCGCGACATCATGGTGCAGGGCTGGTACCAGGGCGGGATTTCCATCTTCGACTGGTCCAACCCGGACAAGCCGGTCGAAATCGCCTACCATGATCGCGGGCCGGTGAGCGACTCCACGCTCGTCAGCGGCGGCTCGTGGTCCGTCTACTGGTACAACGGCAGCATCGTCTCGTCCGAGATTGCGCGCGGACTCGATGTGTTCGACATGAAGCCGAGCCAGTTCGTGAGCCAGAACGAAATTGACGCCGCGAAGACCGTGATCTACGCCGAGTTCAACGCGCAGGGGCAGCCGAAGATCGACTGGCCGCCGAGCTTCGCGCTGGCGCGCGCCTACCTCGATCAGCTGGAGCGCAACGCGTGCCTGTCGGTAGCGCGAATCGCGACGGTGCGGAGCGGACTGGCGGCGGCGGAGCGCGCAAGTCCGACCGCGCGACAGAGCACATTGACGCAGCTTTCGCGCGAGCTCACTGGCGAGGCCTCCGCCTCGTGCGACGCGAATCGTGTGCGCACACTCTCGAACGCGATCAGCAGCTTGTCGACGATCACGTAATCCCGGTGACAGTGCACTCATTGCCGGAAAATGATGACCGCGCGATGAATCAGTGACACTTTCTTGCTGCCGGCCATTTACTGTGGGGGACGTGGTGGTCCATCGTCCCCGGCCGCCGAGTACGGCCTGCGGCGGTGCTTGTGCGTGGTGCATCGCGCGTATGCAGGCGCGCTCAACCGGTGACGTTCCACGAGCGGTCACTTCTGGCAGGGGCGATACGGTTCCGTGGCGATGGACGAGGCGCATCTCTACGAATGCGGCCGCGGCCACCAGGCCTGATCGCCCGCGTCAACGCGGGACCGGGCGTCGTGGCACGCGACTGTCACCGGAACACTCAATAGAGTGCGATGAGTGCACTGTCACCGGAATTCCGTTCACCCCCAGCGTCTCGCCACATGCGCTTCGTCGTCCCCGCCGTCCTGATCATCGTCGCCGCAATCCATGCCCTGCCGGTCGCCGGCGTCCTCGGCGCGACGCGGCTCGCGCAACTCTACGGCATCACGGCACACGACCCGAATCTGGAACTGCTGCTCAGGCACCGCGCAGTACTCTTCGGAATGCTCGCCGCGTTGATGGCGTATGCGGCCTTCCGCCCGGAGCTGCACCGCCTTGCGCTGCTCGCGGGCCTCTGCAGCACCGCGTCGTTCCTGGCGCTGGCGTCCCCGGTCGGCGCGCTCAACGCCGGCCTGATGACCGTGGTGCGCGCCGACTGGTTCGCACTGGCACTGCTCGGACTCGCGTCCGCGGTGCACCTGAAGCGGTGACGTAGTGGCTCTACCCCGGACTGCGTCGGCCTGCCAGCATCAGTTACCGTCACACATTCGTTCGCCACGCCGCGCCTAATATCAACGCCATGCCACCTTCGAGTTCCGCCAGCAACTGGGTCGATCGCGGCGAGCCTGCCGACATCAAGGTGCGCCAGATCATCGCGCACTTCCTCGGCGACCCCGATGTAATCACGGCGGACGCTCCGTGGCTCGCGGACGCGGTGCGTGATGTCATCGGCATGTCGATCGCCGATGCCAGCGAAGTCCAGCTGGCCGGATACCTCCGCACGCTGGCCACGGCACGCGGCCGCACTGTGACGGATACCGCACCGCCCCGTATCGTGGCCATCGCCATCTGGCACGCTGTGAAGGCGGCCGAGGTTCGTGATCGCGCGGAGCGGACGATACGAGGGCTGGTTGGTGAGCGATCATCTGAGTCGCAACCGCTCGCGGAGTGGCTGGCCGAGCGATTGTTGTCGCCGGAGGAGTTGCGGTTGCACAGGCGCCAACGCGAGACCGAAGTCGAGGGCGAATGACGGATGCCGGGACTGGGGACAGTGATGGTCATCACAATCTGACTCGTGCATCCATCGACGCTTGCGCTGTGGAACAACTCTCGCACGAGACGCTCAGCGGTACGCTGACGGTTGCTACATCGGTGCAACGAGCGGCGCTTCGTTGAACAGCGCGATGTACGAGTCAAACCGGAAGCGCCGGTTGCGCGCGTAGCCGGTCACCTCGGTCACGACCCCGGCGTCGACCAGCCTCGCGACCAGCGTGTTGGCCGCGGCGAATGTCGTACCAGTCAGTGCCACGACGTTGTCGACACTGATGATCGGACGATCGAAAAGCGACTCCAACACCCGGTGCCCGTTTCCAGCAACCGGGCCTAACTGCGCGGCGACAGCTGGATTGCGAGGATTTCCAACGTCGCCAGACGTCAGAAGGCCGATGACTTCCGGCGCGAAGCTAATGGACACCGCACTTGCGTTCGTTCGCGATGAGGAAGCCCGCCAAGCTGGCTGCGACCGCTTTCCGCCCGTCGCAACCTGGGGTACATGGGTGACACTCGGTGAGTGAGTACCTGGCTATCCGCGGATGATACAGTCCCGTTCATCAAGGCGGGCGAGCAGGACCGTCCCGAAGTAGGGGGACCAGATGCCGTCGTCGACTTCTTCCAGTCCGATGTGGTAGTTGTCGAGGGCATTGGCGAGGAACAGCAGCCGGCACAGGAAGCGAATGGTCCCAGCGTCGGTGACACGCTTCCCGAGGAAATGCGCTGGATACTCGAGGGGCGGCAGCTTCGACGGATACGGGCGCGGTGAGGGCGTGTCGTGCGCGGCCATCGTGGCCTGCGGCGACCGTCCGGCAAAGGGATTGTGTCCGCACAACATTTCGTACGCGACCACACCAAGCGCGTAGATTTCCGCGCGATGATCGGTGCGCGCGTCGCCGGTAATCGGCTCCGGCGCCATGTAGGCTGGCGTGCCTGGTGCCAGGCCTACACTGGTGAGCGTGGCCCCGTGTTCCGCGCCCGCGTCGACCAGTGCCTTCGCAACGCCAAAGTCAGTGACCGCGGCACCACCCTCGGCCAGTGGAATATTCTCCAGCTTGATGTCGCGGTGCTCCACGCCTTAGCCATGCGCATACGCCAACGCACTGGCCACGTCGCGCAACGTGCGCACCACGTCGGCAATGGGCAGTTCTCCCGCACCGAGCCGCGTGCGCAGCGACGGCCCGTCGACAAACGGCATGGCGAACCAGGGCAGCCCGTTCGCATCTCCGATGGACAACAGCGGCACGATGTGCGCGTGCTGCAGCTTGGCCGCCAACGAGATGTCGCGTTAGAAGCGTTCTATCGAGACACCGCTGGCCAACTCGGGCGGCAGCACCTTGAGCACCACGCGACGGTCGAGCGCGGTCTCGGTGGACAGAAACACGCGCGACATCCCGCCACCGCCGAGTTCGCGGTCGAGGCGGTAGGTGTGGCCGAGCGACTGCTGGAGTTGGTCGCGGAGGGGGTCCATGGCGGACGGGGTCACTTCTTGGGTGCCATGTATTGTTTGAGCGCGGCGCAGTCGAGGCGCGCGAATTCGGGCACTTCGCGTAGCTGCGAGAGTCCTTTGCGTGCCCCATCCTGCAGCAGGCCCACCGCGCGCTCGCACTGTCCGAGCTGAGCGGCGATGAGCGCTTCCCATCCAAGGTTGGAACCAAGCAGAAAGGGGCGTTGGAAGCGATGCAGCGTCGTCATCACGGCCTCAGCAGCGGCGGTATCGCCCCGCCGAGCGGCGTCGATGCCGAGGTAGCCCAAGCCGAGGAGTCTCGTGTCCCATCTCGGCGGCGCCCAGCTGGCCATGACGGTGTCTTCTGCGGCGAGCGTGGTGAACATTGCACGCGCTTCGTTCCACTCGCCCACATCGTACAGTGCTTGCGCAAGGAGACGTCGGCGACCCGCGGTCGTGCTGTCAGCCAGGGCCGCACGATACCACGTGACGGCCAACTGACCAAATTCCTTCGACGCATCAGCGTGGCCGTGGTATCGCAGTTCGCGGGCGGCCGTGAGGAACCATCCGCTTCCTGGACTGAGCGCCTTGAGCGCTTCAAGCCGTGGCTTCAGCTCCTTCGTGTTGCCAAGCGCCGCCAGTGCCTGCGTTTCGTAGCCGATCAACGCCGGTCGATCGGGTCCGATGGCCGCGATGCCATTGCGCGCCTCGCGGAGTTCGCGTTCATGCTCGCCGCGAGAATGCAATGTGCGGGTGACCGCCTCCCACAGGCGTGGCGTCTTCTGGAAGTAGGCCTTCGACTGCATGACTGCCGTGGCCTTGTAGGCCTCATCCAGTCGGTTCAGGCGAAACGCGTCCTGCCCCTCCGGACCGGGCAGCCCCAGTTCGCTCATGCGCCGGGACGCGCGCAGCGCGCCTTCGAGGTCACCATCGAGCCAGGCCCGAAGAAAGTCGAACGAGGCCAGGTCGGCGGGCAAAAGCCGTCCCTTGAGCGGCTCCAGACGCTTCAGGACCGAATC
>JANMHB010000154.1:0-27104 GCA_031374935.1 Gemmatimonadaceae bacterium
ACGGTTTCCCGATTCCGGCCGATTCGGCGTACGTGCGAGCGATTGCCTTTGCCGATTCGGCGCTGGTGAGTTCGACCGGGAATGCCTCGTTCACGAATCTGGCCGCCGTGATCCGCGGGCGCGCGCTGCTGAATCGTGGGCGGTACGCCGAGGCCGCGTCGGCGGTGGCGGCGGTGCCGACGACGTTCGCATATCTGGTCTTTCACTCCGCGAATTCGAGCGAGAACCAGAACTGGACGCTGAATGTCAGTTCGCGCCGATACAGCGTCGGTGAGCTGGAAGGGCGGAACGGGCTGCCGTTCCGGTCCGCCAACGATCCGCGGGTGCGTGCCACGACGCAGGGCGCCGCGTCGAGCTTCGACAACATCACGCCCTTCCTTGCGCAGCTGAACTTCGATCGCTTCACGTCAGCGCCGCTGGCGAACGGCATCGAGGCGCGGATGATTCAGGCGGAAGCCGCGCTGCAGGCGAACGATGTGGCCGGCTGGCTTGGCTTCCTCAATCAGGCCCGGTCACAGGGCGGGGTGGCCGGTCTGGCCCCGCTGACGGACCCGGGATCGGCTGACGCACGGGTGAACCTGACGTTCCGGGAACGCGCCTTCTGGTTATTCGGTACGGGGCATCGCTTCGGCGACCTGCGCCGGCTGGTCCGGCAGTACGGGCGCGCGCAGGATCAGGTTTTTCCAACCGGGACCTACCTCAAGGGCGGCACGTACGGCACGGCGGTGGTTTTCCCGCTGCCGATCGAAGAGAAGAACAACCTGAACTACAAGGGCTGCACGAACCTGCTGCCCTGAGTTGGCGGTACGGGCCGCGGACGATCCAAGGCGAATCGGACGGCAGCGCGACCGCAGCGGATGAGGCGGCGGCGAATCGGCGAACGATTCGCCGCCGTTTCCGTTGGTCCGCTCGGGTAGTTCCTCCGAGCAAGCCGACGGGATGGCCGTTACGCAGCCGCGCCAATTCGCAGGAAAGGCATTGGAGCGGCACGTCGAGGGAAATGCAAGAATTTCGGGAATGGAACTTGTACCAGCCCCGTCACCTTGTATTGTGTTGTCTCGCGGTTGAGGTCGGCCGCTTAGTCACGCGCCGGTCCGGAAGGGTTTCCGGGCCCCGTCGCGTTTTCACCCGTAGGGGGTCCCCATGCGATTTGGAAGGTATGCGCTCGCTGCAGCGTTGCTGGCACTCGGAGTGCCGCTCGCCGCACAGCAGACGGCTGGTGGCGCGATCGTCGGTCGAGTGACCGACCGCGTCAATGGACAGCCGGTAAGTGATGTTCGCGTGCAGATCGTTGGCACACAGCGCGGCGGGTTGACGCGCACGAACGGCACCTACCGGATCGCAGGGGTGCCCAACGGCACCTACACCGTGCGTGCATCGCGCATCGGCTACGCGGCATCGACCGTGGCCGCGACGGTGAGCGCCAATGGTGAAGCGACGGCGAACTTCGTGTTGAACGTGGCCGAGAATGTGCTCGACAAGGTGACGGTGTCCGGGGCGACGGGTGGTACGGCGCGCGCGCGCGAAATTGGCGCCTCGATCAGCCGCATCGACTCGACGACGTACAATGTGGCCGCGGTGACGAACCTGTCGCAGGTGCTGGCCGCCCGTACGCCGGGTGTGTCGGTGCAGGCTGGTGGCGGCACGATCGGAGTTGCGAATCGCATCCGGTTGCGCGGCCCGACGTCGATCAACCTTTCCAACGATCCGCTGCTGGTGATCGATGGACTGGTGTCGACCAACAACACCAACAATCTGGCGTTTGGTGTCGGTGGGGCGACCACATCGCGCCTCGATGACATCAATCCGCAGGACATCGAAGACATTCAGGTGCTGAAGGGCGCTGCCGCGACCGCACTCTACGGCACGGGTGCGGCCAACGGCGTGATCCAGATCACCACCAAGCGCGGCAAGGCGGGCAAGGCGCGTTGGGGTGTCTACACGGAAGCCGGTTCGGATCGCACGCTGGTGCCGGAATCGAATCCGCTCACGTCCACGAATTACCGGCAGATCGGTCGCGGCCCCACTGGCAATCGCGTGAACTGCGGTCTCGAAGCACAGGTACTGCGCACCTGCGTCACGCCCGACACGCTGTATTCGACTTCGCCGTTCGCAAATGAATCACCGTTCCGTGTGGGCGGCAGCAATCGCCTTGGCGTGAACGTCAGCGGCGGCAGCGAAGCGGTGCAGTACTACCTTGGCGGTGAGTTGTTCCGCCAGAACGGTATCGTTGGTCCGAGCGGGTCACGCCGTACGAACCTGCGTGCGAACATCGGCGCCAACTTGCTGTCGAACCTGCGAGCCGATGTCACGATCAGCTATCTGAAGAGTGTGCTGAATCTGCCCTTGAACGACAACTTGTTCGCAGGCACGCTCAGCGCCGGACTGCTCGGAGGCGCCTTCGATTGCACGCGAGAGTCGCGGGCACTGATCCAAGAGTGCCGCAACGGCAACGACTCGCTTTCGCGCGGCTACGTGTCGGCCAACGTCCCGGTCCGGCAGTACTTCGTACAAACGCAGCAGCAGGACATCGATCGCCTGCAAACCGGCATGACACTCCGGTACACTCCGAAGCGCTGGCTGGAAGGTACACTGCGCGCGGGTGGTGACTTCGTTTACCGCTACGACCAGAATCTCACGCCGCCGAACCAGGTGTTCCTGAACGCGGCGTCGATCGAGGGTAGCCGATTCCAGGCCCGCGCCTACACGCCGACGTACACGGTGACGGCGAACACGAAGGCGAGCTATGACCTGGGCAGCAAGATCCGGCTGTCCACGCTGGTCGGCAGTCAGTACACGAACGAAGCATCCCGGTTCACGAGCGCCTCTGGTGCGATCCTGCTGCCGGGCACGTCATCGTTGAACGGATTGAATGCGCGTTTCGCCGTCAACGAGGCAAATTCGCAGATCGTGACGATCGCGGGTGTGCTCGAGCAGACGGCCGCCTTCAACGATCGGCTGTTCGTCACAGCGGCGATGCGTCTCGACAACTCGAGCGTCTTCGGCGCCGACTCGCGTGAGTTCGTGTACTACCCTTCGTTCAGCAGCTCGTACGTGATTTCGGACGAGAAGTGGTTCCCGAAGTTCGGCGTGATCGATCAGCTGCGGCTTCGTGGCTCGATCGGCGAGGCAGGCAACCGCCCGGTCTTCCGTCAGGCGGAAACGTTCTTCAATCCCGTCGCCGTCAACCAGACGGCAACCGATGCGAACGTCGCCGCAGCCACGATCGGTGGCCCGGTGGGAAATCTCCTGCTGAAGCCGGAGATCACGCGAGAAGTCGAGGGTGGTTTCGATTTCAACCTTGCCGGTGGCCGGATCGACGGTGAGTTCACCGCCTTCCAGAAGGATACCCGGGACCTGCTGGTCGGTCGTGTGCTGGCGCCGTCGCTCGGCGTGGCGGGGAACCAGAATGTGAACCTGTCGAAGATGACGACGAAGGGCCTCGAGGGCTCGGTGAACGTCAAGGTCATCGACATGCCCAGGTTCAGCTACGCCCAGCGCGTTACCGTCACGACGTTCCGAAACGAGATTGGCGCTCTGGGCTCGATCAATGACCAGCCGATTGCGCCGATCATCTTTGGCCGACAGGTCTTCCGCGCGGGTCTTCCGGCTGGCGCGTACTATGACCGGAAGATTCTCGGCTACTCCGACCGCAACAACGACGGCATCATCAGCCGCGTGAACTGTCCGGCATACGGTGGTCTGGCCAACCCGATCCTGGTCGGTGGTGGTGCCTGCGAAATCCAGCTCTCCGACTCGCTGGAGTACCTTGGAAATCCGCAGCCGACGCGTCAGATCTCGTTCCAGTCGCTGTTCAGCGCATTCAAGAACCTGCAGTTCAATGTGCTGGTCGACTATCGCGGCGGTGCGAAGCTGTACAACAACACGCGTGAATTCCGAAACAACGGTGGCTTCGCCAACGGCCCGGACTTCTGGGATCGCAACGCACCGCTGTCTGATCAGGTGAAGTCGGCCGCCCGTGCCATGGGCACCAGCGACGGCTACATCGAGGACGCGAGCTTCGTCCGGTTGTCCGAAGTGGGCATGACGTGGGTGGTGCCGGCCGCGGCGGCGAAGATCCTCAAGAGCGGTGGCCTGAGCCTGACGCTTGCCGCGCGCAACCTGCGCCTCTGGACCGACTACACCGGTTTCGACCCGGAAGTGATCAGCAACACGGGCGCAAACTTCACCACGACCGACTTCCTGACCAACCCGCCGGGGCGCTCGTATACGCTCCGCGTGAACTTCAACTTCTGATTCTGCCATGACATTCTCTTTTGAGACTTCGCGGCGATTCCTCGTCACTGGTATTGTGTCTCTCGGTCTCACGCTGACGGCGTGCGACATCGACAAGACGCTGGCAGTAGAGGATCCTGACGTTGTACCACCGACAGCACTGGTGGACGTCACAGTGCTGCCCGCGCTCCGTGCGAGCGTCATCTCTGACCTGCAGGTGGCGATGGGTGCCGGCGGCGAGTCTGGGGTGATCGTCGAAAGCGCGTTGCTCGGTGATGAACTGACCTGGGCGGAGACCTTTCCGACCCGTGGTGAGATGGATCAGCGGAACATCAACCCGATCAACGGCACGCTGAACGTGGTCTACAACAGCCTGCAGCGTGCGCGGGCCACCGCCGATCGAACTGCCGCCGTGTACTACAACCTGCTTCCTGCCGCGATCGGGCGGTCGGAAGTGCAGGCGATCGCGGGCTTCACGTACATCTTGCTGTCTGAGATGTATTGCAATGGCGTGCCGATTTCGACCTTCGACGTCAACAAGGGCACCTTTGTGCTCGGGACTCCACAGACCGGGGTACAGCTGCTCACGACGGCGTTGGCCAAGCTCGACTCAGCTCGGGTTGGCCTCGACTCGACGCTCGCCGGCAATGCGCAGGTCGTCAACCTGATTCGCGTTGGTCGTGGTCGTGCGCTGCTGAACCTGAACCGTCCCGCCGACGCGGCCGTCGCAGTGTCCGCCGTGCCGACGTCGTACCGATTCACGCTGTTCCACAGCGAGAACACCGGTCGGCAGAACAACGGCGTCTTCCTGCCGACGCTGAACTTCCCGCGGCACTCGGTGTCAGCGCTCGAAGGTGGCAACGGACTCCGCTATCGCCTGGACAGCACCGACGTGCGCGTCTACGCGCCACGTGGTCGTGGTCTGGCGTTCTCGCCGGCTGTCGGCGCGGACAACAGCACGCCGATGTTCGTGCAAACGAAATACGCCAACCGCTCCGCGCCAATCGCCTTTGCCGACGGCGTCGAGGCTCGCCTGATCGAGGCGGAAAACCTCGCCCGGAGCGGTGGGGCATATCTTCCGATCTTGAATGCGCTGCGTGCCAGCCTGCCGACGCTCATCATCGCCCCACCTGGTCCCGCGACGCTGTTGCCGAACGCGCCCGCCGTGGCACCATTGCCGGCGCTGGTTGCCCCGGCGACACAGGCCGACCAGATCAGCCAGGTGTTTCAGGAGCGCGCCTACTGGATGTTTCTGACTGGTCACCGCCTTGGTGACATGCGGCGACTGATCAAGCACATCGGACGAGGTGCGGAGACGGTGTTCCCGACGGGCACGTACTTCAAGGGTGGCGCCTACGGCGTCGACGTGAACTTCCCGGTGCCGTTCACGGAAACCAACAACCCGAACTTCACCCAGTGCCTGGATCGCAATCCATGAGGAACTCATCCATGAAGCGCAGCTTCGGCGTTGCGGCGCTGCTGGCCGCGACCGCGCTGACGGTCACCGCCTGCGGGCAGGACTTCGCCACGTACTCGGACCGCGCCCCGGCAAAGAAGAAGTTCAATGCCGCCCTGGTCGGCACGAATGAAGTCCCGGCGGTCACTACGACCGCCGCCGGCACGATGGAGCTGATTCAGGAAGACTCGGTCACCATCCTGTACACTCTGGCCACCACGTCCCGGCTGGACTCGCTGACGATGGCGCATGTGCATGCCGCAGGGACGGGAGTGAACGGGCCGATCATGGCGTGGTTCTTCCCGAGCGAGGCAGCCCGTGCACCGGGGACGGGTGGCGGGACGGCAGCCGCAGTGAACGGTGTCATTCGCGTGGGTCGTCTGTCGCGCGCGGGCACGGCGTTCGTGGCTCCGTTCACCTGGGACTCGCTCCTCGTTCGAATGAACGCTGGAACGTCGTACGTGAATGTGCACACCCGCAGGTTCGGCGGCGGCGAGATCCGCGGCCAGATCACCGCAGCGCCGTAATCAGGCGTTTGCCGCAGGAGATCCGCGTCCCGTTCGGCACCTGCCGGGCGGGACGCGGTGCTTTTATAGTCACGCCGTCGGCTCCGGCACGGTTGGTGCGAGCAGTGCGATACGCTGCCTCGCCGTCCCACCCTTTCCGCCTCGCCCTGTGGTACCGTCCATCCTCATGTCTGAGCTCTCCGCCCGTATAGGAGCCACCGCTGCTGCCACACCCGAAGGTGTGCCCGCGGTGCGTCCTCGGATTGTGGTGGCAGAGGATCACGCGGAGATGGCGGATGTGCTCCAGACGTATCTGGAGGCGGCAGGGTATGAGGTGCATCTGGCGCGGGACGGTGTGCTGGCCGCGTCGTTGATCGACACGGTGCACCCGGCTCTGGCAGTGCTGGACGCCAACATGCCCGGCCTGAGCGGCTGGACGCTCTTGTCGCGGCTCAAGGGGCGCGGGGCATCGGCGCCGCTGGTGGTGATGCTGACGGGTGACGACGACTTTCCGGCTGAGTCTGCCAGCGCGGATGTCATTTTGCGAAAGCCGGCCGCATTGCGCCAAGTCGCGGCGGTGTTGGCTGAGCTGCTGGCGGGGCGCGGCGCGGCCTGAGCGCTGGCAGTTGGAGGCGCCGCACGATTGGCGCGCTTTCCGGAACGACGCAAGACTTGGCCGCGGTGGACCGAACTGATCCATTTGAACCGTGACGGCAGGAAGCCGATTGGATCCGTCGCCGGTCTGGCCCGTCGTCGTATTGGCCACCGCTGACGGTTTCGAGTGCGAAGGCCCGATCCCGCGTCTTGAACCGCGCCAACAGCGGTGCGAGAACGATGTCTCGTGGACCCCGAGGGACGGGTTGTATCGAATGGCCGCATTCCGTTAGGTTCACGAGTCAGGCAGACTGGTGCGCGAAAACACGCTGCGCCAACGCCTGAGCAGTGATGTCCGGTTTGCAACGTCAGGTGGCGGGACCACCTGACTGATGGCTATCCGCTGTGCGCTCATCGCGCCCAGCATCGCGACTCCTCCGCCGACCAGGAGAGTCGTCGATAACTCCTCGGTGTGGTAGGCCGAGGGCGTGAGGATTGTTCCACCCCGGGTGGTCGGCTGCCGGGGTGACGTTGCCAGAACGATGCGGCGACGGATTCACCAGCCGACGGATTTCCACGTGCGACCGGATTCAGGAGTCCCGATAATGACACGTACGTCGTGGGCAAGGTTGCCTCATGCGGCTGCCGTCCTCGCTCTGCTGGTTGGTACAGCGGCGGTGGCACAGGCGCAGAACGCAACCATTCAGGGCAAGGTGACGTCCGAAAACGGCCGTCCCATCGAAGGCGCGAACGTCTTCATTACGGAACTCGGCAGCTCGGCCGGGAGCAACGCCGCCGGCAATTTCACGATCGTCATCCCGGGCGCGCGCGTCCGGGGGCAGACCATCGTGCTGCGGGCCCGCGCGATCGGCCAGAAGCCTGACTCGAAGCCGGTGGTGCTCCGTCCTGGCGTCATCACGCAGAACTTCGTGCTGGTGGCGGACGTCAACCGACTGAACCAGGTCGTTGTGACCGGTGTGACCGGTGCCACCGAGCAGACGAAGGTGCCGTTTGCCGTTTCGCGCGTGGACGAAAAGGACATGCCGGTGGCCGGTGTCAATCCGCTGACGCAGCTGCAGGGCAAGGTGCCGGGCGCGAACATCGTGTCGAACTCCGGCCGCCCCGGTGCACAACCGGCCGTGCTGCTGCGCGGTCCGACGTCGCTGAATGCGTCCGGCCGCAGCCAGGACCCGCTCTACATCGTCGACGGCGTGATTCTGCAGGGCCCGCTGCCCGACCTGAACTCGCTCGACATCGAGAGCATCGAAGTGGTGAAGGGTGCCGCCGGAGCATCGCTCTACGGCGCCCGGGCCGGCAACGGCGTGATTCAGATCACGACCAAGTCGGGCAAGGGAGCCGGTGACAACACGGTGCGGTTCGGATTCCGCTCCGAGGCTGGTGCCGGTGACATCGAAAATACGTTTCCACTTGCACAGTCGACGTATCTCCAGTTCGACGAGACGAAGTCGGTGCAGTGCGAGGCCGGAGCGAACGCTGCCAGCGGCTTCGAGACTGGGTACAATCAGCCGTGCGTTCGTCTGGTCGACATCTACTCCGACGCGAAGCGGATCAACCAGCTCGGCGGCGATTTCGCCCTCGCGCCGCGCGCGTACCGCTATGACGGCGGCATCTCGGTGGGCCCGGGTCGCGATCGTCTGGTGAATCTCTTCCAGCTGGACCGGTTCCCAGTGCAGTACGATGCGGTGCAGAGCACGGTGACCAATGGCGCCTTCTCGAACTCGAACCTGGACGCGACAGGTCGCTTCGCCGGCGCGAACTTCTTTGCCAGTGTCAGCAACACGAATCAGCAGGGATCGATTCAGGGCCTGAATGGATTGAAGCGCAACACGCTGCGCCTGAACGTGTCGCAGAACTTCAATCAGAAGTGGACCGTCGGCATCAACTCGTTCTACAGCCGCCTGGACCAGGACGGCTTGAACCAGTCCGGCTCGGAAGTCACCGGTGGCAACGTTGGTGGATTCTTCGGGCTGACCCGCGTGCCGGCGTTCGCTGATCTCAACCGCCGCGATGATCTCGGCCGCCTGTTCATCCGTCCGAACCCAGGTTCGACCACGAACGGCAATCCACTCTATGCGTTCGCAAACAGCGTCCGCAACGACTCGCGCGACCGTTTCCTCGGCAACGTCGACGTGAAGTTCGCACCGACGATCTGGCTCGACTTCCAGGCGCAGTTCGGATACGACCGATCGAACGGCAGCGTGTTCCAGATTCAGGATCGCGGTTTCCGGACTGGCGGTCCCAACGCATCGGCCGCGAACAACGGCACGATCTTCCGGATCGGCTTCAACGACCAGTCGTACAACGCCAGCTTCAACGCCACCGCCCGCAAGACGATCGGTCGGTTGAACTCAAAGGCGACGTTGCGCTACCTGTTCGAGCAGCAGGATTTCAATTCGCTGAGCAACGCCGGTGACAACATCCCGTTCCCGGGCGTGCAGAACTCGGGGGCGCTGATCCAGAACATCGGTGCCGGTTCATCGACGCAGACGATCGCCGGCATCGGCATGTTCGCCAACGTCGATCTCGATTACGCCGACCGCTACATCGTGAGCGGCTTGATCCGGCGCGATGGCTCGTCGTTGTTCGGCAAGGACAATCGCTGGGCGACGTTCGGCCGCGGCTCCGTCGCGTGGCGGGCGTCGCTGGAGCCGTGGTGGTTTGCCAAGAGCGTGAATGAATTCAAGCTGCGCGCCTCGATCGGCACCGCCGGCGGTCGTCCCAGCTTCCCGGCCCAGTACGAGAGCTTCAGCATCGGCACCGGTGGCGTCATCGCGCCGACGCTGCTCGGCAACCGGAACCTCGGTCCGGAAATCAACACCGAGACCGAGTTCGGTCTCGACATGGAAGTGCTGAACAAGTATGGCCTGACGGTGAACTACGCCAACTCCGAAGTCCGCAACCAGATCCTGCCGGTGCCGGTGCCGACGGTGACGGGTTTCGGTACGCAGTGGCGGAACGCGGGCACGCTCGAGAACAAGACGATCGAGGCGAGCCTCAACATCCCGCTCATCACGCGCGCGGATCTGAGCTGGTCGATGCGCTTCAACTTCGACCGCGTCCGTTCGCAGATCACGCAGCTCGGAGT
This sequence comes from Gemmatimonadaceae bacterium, assembly GCA_031374935.1. Taxonomy (GTDB): domain Bacteria; phylum Gemmatimonadota; class Gemmatimonadetes; order Gemmatimonadales; family Gemmatimonadaceae; genus JACMLX01. The sequence continues at coordinate 9,899 of JANMHB010000154.1, forward strand.
TCCGGCCTTTACCGGGGGAACCGCATTCCAGGCAGCCGACAATGTGTTCCTGTTCAAGGAAGGCGAGAAGGTTGGGACATTCTACGGTCGCGATTGGGTGCGCAGCTGCAGCCAGCTGCCGGCCGCCTTCAGTGGCGCCGGTCAGTGCGGCGCGTACGGATCGGGCAGCCAGTATGAGGTGAACAACGAAGGGTTCGTGGTGTGGACCGGCGGGCTGCCACAAGCCGATGCGTTCGCACGGAACTACTGGACGGCGCGCAACCCCGGCGCCACATCACCGTGGGGCCAGCAGACCAGCTACGGCATGCCAATGCTGATCCGTGATTCGACTGGTACACCGGCGCAGACCAAGCTTGGTGGGACGATTCCGAACTACAACTACAGCATCGCCAACACGGTCACCTGGAAGCGGTTGAGCGTCTTCGGCCTGCTGACGGCGAGCGTCGGGCAGAGCGTGTGGAATCAGGGTTACGCCTGGGCGCTTGGTGACTTCCAGACGCGTCAGGAAGATCAGAACGACCGGACGCCGGAGACCGCCAAGCCGCTCGGGTACTACTTCCGGGCGCCGGCCAATACGGTCGGTGGCCATCCGAACGGTGTCGGCGGCTTCTACGATCAGCTGGGCGCGAACGGCTACACCACGTTCAAGGCGACGTACGCCAAGCTGCGCGAAGTGGCCGTCACGTATCGCGTCGGGCGGATTGGTGGCGTCGGCAACTGGACGGCGGGTCTGGTCGGTCGCAACCTGCTGACGATTACCGACTACCTCGGCTTCGATCCTGAGACCGGCCTGTCCGGCGGCAACCTCGGTTCGCCCGTGCTGAACGGCGTCGATCGCTTCGCCTTCCCGAACCTCCGCACGTTCACATTCTCGGTTGGCTCGACCTTCTGAGCCGCTGCCCGGCTGAGCGCACTGCCGCACCGGCGGTGTGCTCGCCCCGCAGTCTCCACCTATGAGTCTATCAATGCAGAACCGTTACTTCCGACTTTCGGCGCTCTGCGGCGCCGTATTGCTCGCATCGTGTGATGGTGCGCTGGCGGTCACCAATCCGAACGTGGTGGACGTCGATGCCGCCTTCCGCACGCCGCAGGGCATTCAGCAGGTGATCGGCAAGTCGTTCCAGGGCATCTTCCAGGGGCAGTACGCATCCCTCGATGCCCTGATGCCCCAGGCCATGAATTCGTCTGGTGAGAGCAGTTCATCGCTGGCGAATTCCGGCATGGGCCTGCGCACCGGCATTCCGCGGCAGATCATCGACAATCAGCTTGGCAACACCACGTTCTCGGGCAACTTTCGCGACCTGAGCTTCTTCACGCGCTTCGGGCGGCAGGCTGCCAACGGCATCAAGGCGCTGCGCGGCCTGAATCGGCCGGACGTGGAAACGGCAAAGGCGCGCGCACTTGGGTTCTTCGTGATCGGGTACGCCCAGGGCTACGTCGGACTCATGTACGACTCGGCCGCAGTGATCCGCCCAGACACCACCGACGAGTCGGTGCTGTCTGGTTCCGGCGCACTGATCGCGAACGCGCTGCTGATGCTCGACTCGGCCATCGCGATTGCCAACAACACGACCAATGCATCGGCATTCCCGATCCTAGGAAGTGAATTCATCAATGGGTCGGCGCTCACCTCAGCCCGTTTCGTGCAGGTTGCCCGATCGCTGAAGGCGCGGTTCCGTGCCGGTGTGGCACGCACGCCGACGGAAAGGACGGCGGTCGACTGGGCACTGGTCGAAGCTGATGCGGCGAACGGCATCGCCACTGATCTGTCGGTCGCGCTCGACGGGTCGATCGGCTGGTCGATCGGCGGCACGATCGGTCAGCTTGCAACCTTCGGTGGCTGGCACCAAATGCCGATGCTGTACTACGGCATGGCGGACACCAGCGGTGCCTACAACTCGTACATCGCCGTGGGAGCATTCGTCACCGCACGCACCGGATTCCTGGTGCAGACGCCGGATACGCGCTGGCCGCGCGGCGCGACGCGTGCAGCGCAGCAGGCCTTCCAGTCGCCAGTGGTGCCAGCGACCGGGGTGTACTTCCGCAATCGCCCGACGGGTGAAGACGTGAACGACAACGGCAACCCGTGGGCCAACTCGAACTACGACAACTTCCGCTGGCGCCCGATCAATGACGCGGCTGGCATCGGCACCTGGACGCTGATGTCATTCCGCGAGATCGCGATGCTTCGCGCTGAGGCGCTGATCCGTCTCAACCGGACGGCCGAAGCCATTCCGCTCATCAATGCCTCGCGCACGGCGAATGGCCTGCCAGCGATTCCCGCCGGTGCGACCGTCGTTCCGGGCGGCACCTTGGCTGCACCGGTGATCGGTGGAGCGTCGTGTGTGCCGAGGGTGCCGGTCTCGGTCAACACGACGGCCTGCGGATCGGTGCTCGAGGCGATGAAGTACGAGAAGCGGATGGAGTCGGCCTTCACCGGCTATTCGCAGTGGTTCATCGACAATCGCGGCTGGGGTGACCTGGTCGAAGGTACTCCGCTCGAGTGGCCGGTGCCGATTCAGGAGATGAACTCGCGCAACAAAATCGCGTACAACGGCCTGCGCCGTCAGGCAGCGCCGTCGACGTACTTCTTCTGAGCCGTCGGATGTCGCGCCTGTCACGTCGTCCGGTTCGTGCCGTGCCCGTCGCCCTGCTTGCGCTGTGCGCCGGGTGCTACGAGTACGGTCCGATGCCGAAGGCGCGCGCGACAGGTCGGCAGACCGTCGAGGTGCTGCTGAATGAACGCGGCCGGGCCGATTTCGTCGATCGCATCGGCCCGGACGCCCTGTCGCTGGAAGGGGTGCTGGTCGAGCGGCAGGATTCGACGCTGACAATCAATGTTTCCTCCGTGCGCTACATCAACCAGTCGGTCACGAAGTGGACCGGTGAGCGACTGGTGGTGGTGAACGGGCAGATGCGCGACATCCGGAACAAGCGGCTCTCGGTGTCCAAGACAGGCTTTGCGGTTGGTTCGGCCATCGGTGGTCTGGTGGCATTCATCGTGACCCGGTCCCTCCTCGGTGGCGGCGACAGTCCGCCGGCCGGTGGCGGGATTCCAGGCGAGCAGTAACTCGCGGGCGCTTCGCTCGCTGTCCCTTTTCTCTCTATCGTCCAATGACACTCTCACGTTACACGACGGCGCTCAGCCGCACTGTCCTGGCGGCGCTGATGGTCAGCGCGCTGGTTGCCTGTGGTGAAGAGGATGGTCCGCTGGTGAACGCCAAGCAGGACCTCGCGTACGTTCGCGTGGTGAACGCGATTCCGGACACCGGCATCATGATCTACCGCTTCACCGACAAGCTGGAGAACGCGCTGGATGCGAATGGCACCGCGTTTCGCACCGCGTCGGCGTATCAGGGCTACGCTCCCGGCGCGCGGACCTTCCGTGCATTCATGCTGAATGCGGCGGCATCGGTGATCATTGCCGGCGGTGCACCGCTGATCGACCAGCAGGTGACCCTGAATGCGAACACGTACTACACGATCGTGCACTTCGGGCGGGCCATTCCCGCCACAGCGGACAGCATTGCCGTGATCATCGACTCGGTGCCGACGCCGTCGTTGCTGGGTGCGAACGTCGCCGTTCGCGCGCTGCACTTCGCCACCGGTGTGAACGGCGTCGATGTCATGACGACGCGACGCGCGACCGACGCGCTGCCGGCCACGCCGGCATTCGCCGGGCTCGCCTACCGTGGGTCGACCGGCAACACCTACACGATCCGTACCGCCGCAGACTCGATTGCGGCGCGCGTTCGCGTGGTTGCCGCACCGACGGTGGTGCTGTCGGCACAGGGGCCGAACGGCGAGGCGGGAACACTCGAGCGGAACCCGCTGAGTGGTGTTCGTGTCGGTGGCTCCGTCCTCAGCGTGATTGCATTCCCGGTGCCGACGGCGGCGACCCGGTCCGGCGCAGCAGATACGCTGCCGGCGTTGCGCTGGTTCGTCGACGGACGCGCATTCAGCACGCAGCCAATCGATCGCAACTGAGTCTGACGCTCGCCGCGCAGGACGGCGGCGGGAGGGGCTGAGTCCCCGCCCGAACGTTGCTGATTCTGTGAGAGTTCGACAACAACGCGCGTCGCCGAGAGACTTCGGTGACGCGCGTTGTGCGTCAGCGGTGCCGCTTGCGCGCGGTCGAGCTTGCGCAGCGCTCAGCGCGGCGGGGTCGCGCCCTTGGGCTCGAAGCGCACGGTCAGCTCGGCGCGCTGACTGACGGCGCGCCCTCCCCGCCTGGCAGGTACGAACCGCAACGTGTTGACGGCATCCACCAACGCCGCACCGAAGGCCGGATGGGTGCTCTGAACGAGCGTCACGTCCTTCAGAAACGGCTCGCCTGTGGGAAGCACCACCAGGCGGACCGTGGCGCTGCCGGATGCCTTCTTGCGGCGCAGTTCATTCGGATACAACACCTGCAGCTCGACGTCGTCATCGAGCTTCGCCGTTTCCTCGACATCGGCGGCATCGTACACCGAGTCGACCAGCGCGACCTGCCGCTCGAGTGGCGTGTGCCGCAGGTTGTCCAGCGACCGCGACCAGATCGCCACGACTCCACAGCGACCCTGGCCGGCGACCCCCCAGAACTCGGACGGCGTTCGGGACCCGTCGGCATACACTTCCACGCCCGAGAGCGAGCGTGGGTCGATGCCGTCGACGTTCAGTTCGCCCACGGTGGCGGCCATGCCATCGATGACCACCGTCGGGAAACACTTGCTGGTCGATGCACGTGCTGTTTCGCGTGAGATCGCGCCCATCCGGACCGCGGTCCCTTTCACCAGCGCATCGGACAGGACTTCGGCCTGACGGGCGCCGCCCCAGCCAGCGACGGTGCGCAGCAGGTCGGTGAGGCGCTGCACGTTCCGCTGATCGATCTGCGCCGCAGTGAAAAAGACGCCATCGCCGCGTGCGCGCCGCTCCCAGAATCCGGCCATGGGGCCGGAGAACTTCCGGACGGCATCGGCCCGGACGGTTACGGCTTCGAGTGAGGGCGCAAGGACGGTGAGTTCCGCACGCACGACGGTGGGCAGAAACTCACACTCGCTGGCGATCATCGCGCGCAGCGGTCGGAAGCCCACCCGCCGAACGAGCATCGGAACCTGGCCGGCTCCGGTGACGACGACGATCGCCCGTCCCGCCGAGTCGGTGACGTAGTTCGAGCCCGCCACGCTGACTGCGGCCTGAGAAACCGGCGACGCGGACCCCACCACCACCGCTTCGACCTGCACCCGGCAGGAACGCACCTGCGCGGTGAGGGTGTCAGCGAGGAGGGCGCCGCCGATCGAGAAGGCGGTGCAGGTGAGGACAGAGCGACAGAGCACGGCTACCTTGCAACAGGGTTGTCCGGAATCAAACGCACGAACATCAGCCAATCCAGCACATGATGTGCCGCTCACTGATCTTTCACTTCGCACCATTGCTGATCGTGTGTGGCACCGCGGTATTCCCTGCCGGTGCTGCCGGTCAGGCGAAGCCCGCGGTGCCGGCGACGGCGACGCTGGCCGGGACGATTGTCGATGAGGGTGGGATCCCTGTCGAGGGTGCCCGGATCTCGGTGCCCGCCACGGCCGTCAGCACCATCAGCGAAGCCGGCGGCAGCTTTCGGCTCCCTGGCGTTTCCGCCGGGCGCGCGTCGGTCGAGGTGAGTAAGGAGGGATTCAGCACGCTGGTGTTCGACTTCGAGATCGCGGCCACGGTCACGGTGTCGCTGAAGCTGACCCTCGTGAGTCTGCCACCGGCGCCGATGCCGGACAGCAGTGCCGCGCCGGCCGACACCGCGCCCGAGCCGGAGGTTGCCGGCGCCGCCGGGCCGGCCAATCGTCGCAAGGTCACGTTCCGAGGCACGGTGATCGACTCGGGCGGCGCCCCGATCTTCGGCGCCATCATCGAGGAAGCGGCGACCGCCACACGGACCATGTCGGACAGCCTCGGCCGCTTTCGGCTGCTCGGGCTCGACCCCGGGCTGTTGTTCGTGCGCGCGCGCAAGCTCGGGTACCTGGCGGAGTATTTCCCGATCACCGGTGTCAGCGGCAAGACGGTCACGGCCACGATCAAGCTGCGGCCGGCGGGACAACAGCTGGCGGCGGTGACGGTGCGCGACCGGGCGCTGGCGGGCGACGGCAAGCTGCGCGGATTCTACGAGCGCGCCGCGAAGGGGACGGGCATCTTCATCGAGCGCGATGAGTTGCTGCGGCGGAATGCGTCACAACTCAGCGACGTGTTGCGCGGACGGAATGGCGTGACGGTGTATGGCGGCGGCGCCAACGGGAACACGATTGCGGGGCGCGGGTTCCGGATGGCCGGCGGGCAGGGGCCCGGCATCTGTCCGTTGCCGCTCATTCTCGATGGGGTCTACATCAAGCTGCAGGACGGCTTGACGGTGGACCGGATCGTGAATGTGCAGGATGTGCGAGCGATCGAGGTGTACGCGACCGGACCGCAGGTGCCGGCGGAGCTGGCGAACGGGCAGACGGATTGTGGGGCGATCGTGGTGTGGACGCGGTGAGGGCTGAGACCATCGCACGCGTGTGAGAATCGGTAACGGACCGAGCCTCGCGCGCAGGCGTGAGCTGTCGATCCGGCGTTTGCGTCATTCTGCGACTGGGTGCGTGATTCCGGAACCCGCATGCAACCGTGTCGGATGCACTGTGGCCGCGTCAGTCATGCGTCATGGCTGATGCGGTGTACGCGTCACCAGAGAAGCGCATACCGCTCGAGATCGGCTCTGGTTGGAGACGACAACAATGCGATCGATTCCTTCGACACCCCGCCACTGGTTCGCTCAGGGGCGCTTGCCGCTGCTCTGCGTCGCCGCAGTGCTTGCGGCGTGCCAGAACGACCCGCTGGCCCCTGACGCCACGGTGCGCCCGCAGGTGCTGTCACTATCCGGCGCATCGTGCGCGAACGTGCAGCCGTCCCTCGCCCTGCCGTCGTCCACGCCGCCGGAACTGGCTGGTGTGCGGGTGACGGCGACCTACACCGGCATGCCGTGGGACATCATGCAGCAGATGCAGTTCCCGCTGCATTACGGTGCGGATCGGGCGCACTGCTTCAATTCGCCGGAGGTGTCGTATACTGCCGAGACGGTGTACGTGGCGGAGCCAGACCCGATCCCGGCACCGCCTGGGGTGAACGCCGAATGGTGGGCCGCACTTTCGCCGCGTGAACAGCGGGCGCTGCTGAAGTACGCCGATGAGCTGATGCGGTTGAACCCGAGCAGGTATCCGTATGCGGGTGCCGCGATCAACCAGGTCTTCGAGGAGTCGATGCTCAATGCGAAGACCAAGGCCAAGCTTCGCGCGATTGACTACTTCGGCGTGAGTCAGGAGACCGAGCTCTTTGCCGGCGGAGTATACGGCTGCACGTTGTATCAGAGCTTCATCAATCAGTCGAACTGGGCATTCTCCAACAACCAGACGCTGGATATGGTGATCGAGCTGGTGACGGCGTTCGCGGAGGCGGAGTTCGTTGCCCGGCCGTACCGCGGCCTGGCCTTTGGCCGGAATGGCGCTGTCGGCGTGGCAATGGCGGCAGCGGACGGATTCGGCAGCGATTGCGGCCAGATGCTCTTCAACTCGATTCCCGGCGGGCGGATCACGATCATTGATCCATACGCAGCACCGCCCTCATCCGGGCCCGGCGGCCGTACGCCTCAGCCTCCACCGGATGGCCTGCCGGAGGACTGGAGAGATCAGTGAGATGACGGCCGCGTGACGCACGTTTCGAACGTTGCAGTGGGTGCGCGGCGTACCGCGCGCACCCGCACAGCAGGGAACGGCACCCTGCCGCGCACTCCCCCCACCCTTTCACTCCCCGCGTCATGCCCACACGTACGCTGCTCTTCACCGCCGCGATGGTGCTTGCCGGAGTCGTCCATGCACAGGTGACCACTGCGCCGACCGCACCGCTCACCCCGCAGCTCGCGTTCGAGAGCTTCCTGCGCGTGGCGGCGACGGTCGGCAAACCGACTGCTGAACTGGCGCGCATCTGGCCGGCACCGCTGACGTCGGCGTCGTCACCACGCGAATTCAGCTTGACGCCGGCACATCGAATCGTCATTGACGAGGATGGCGAAAAAGTGACGCGCGACAGCGTTCCGCGGGTCCGGCGCGCGATGTGGGATGAACGTGTCAGTGACACCATCGCACTCGCCCGCCGGGTGACGGAGCTCATGACGCAACTGCAGCGCATCGCGGGGCCAGTCGAACGGTGTTCCGGTCTGATGGGACCACCCGCCTATCTCTTTGCGCTGCAAACCGTCACGCGCACCTGGCGGAAGGGCCTGGCGGGCCAGCCAACGAAATTGACGTGGGACGTTTCTGCAGGCGAACGCTACGCCATCACCATCACCGTCAGCGAATTCGCTGGTAGCGGTGACGCTGCCTTTGCCTGCGATGCCAAGCGACCGTGAAGCATCCTGAACACTGGCCGGCCGAATCAGCGCAGCAGCGTAAGCACCAACTCCGTTGCCCGATCCGCGGCACCCCGCCCGGCCTCGACTCGCTGCTGCGCAGCACGACCAGCATTGTGGCGGGTGCCCAGGTCGGTGGGGTCCAGCAGTGTCGTCAGTCGCGCGACGAGTGAACGCGTGTCCGCCACGCTGTAGCCACCGCCATCGTTGCGCAGCAGTTCGGCATCACGACTGTTGGTGAACTGCGGGCCGAACAGCACCGGCGCACCGAACGCGGCGGGTTCGAGCACCGAGTGGAGACCGGCCGAGTGAAAGCCACCGCCGACGAAGGCGGTGTCGGCCAGCGCGTAGAGGTCGCCGAGTACGCCGACGCGATCGACGAGCACCACGTCGGCTGTGGTGTCATCGGGCGCGTCGAGGCGCGCGCAGCGCAGCCCGTTGAGACTCGTCCACGTTTCGATCGGTGCCAGATGCGCCGGTGTTGGCTCATGCGGGGCGATGATCAGCCGCAGCTGGCCCGGGAACCGTCGCGCGAGCTCGACCCATGCGGGTAGCAGCACCGCTTCATCGGCCGGCCAGGTGGAGCCGGCCACGAGTGTTGTTCGGGGCGTGCTGCGAAACCGATCGAGCCACGCTGCGGATGCCGCCGCCGCTGCGGCGCGCGCCCACACCTGGTCGTAGCGCGTGTCACCGGTGACGCGAATGGCACTGTCGCGCACGCCGATGTCGACCAGCCGGGTGGCATCGGCATCATCGATGGCACCCACCGCATCGAGCGCAGCATACGCGTCGCGGGCCAGCGCGGCGGCCAGTCCTCCGCGGCGCCCCGAGCCCTCGGCCAGCGTGGCGCTGATCAAGCCGAGCCGCACACTGCGTCGCTGCGCCTGCTCGACAAGCATTGGCCAGACATCGAGCTTGCTGAAGATCAGCGCGCGCGGTTGCAGTGCATCGAGTGCCGCCGCCATGTCCGCCGTCGTGTCGAACGGCAGGTAGTCGTGAAAGTCGGCACCGGTGCGTTGTGCGAACGTCGCTGCGCTCGGCGAGAAATGCGTGTAGGCCAGCTGGAGGTCGGGGCGTTGCGCGCGGAGGCGCTGCATGACGGGCACGGCTTGCAACCCTTCGCCGACGCTTGGTGCATGGAACCAGACCAGCGGCCGGTTCGTGTCACGTGCGGTGCGGCCAAAGGCTCGATAGCGGTCGATCAGTCCGCGTCGCCCCTTCACCGTGCGCGCGAGTTTGCCTTCCCCCGGGAGCCCGGTCCAGACCGCGGTGCGCGCCACTGCGCCGGCGCCGGCGTACAGCGCGCGGAGCAGGGGATTCATCGCGCCCGCAACGGTGCGTCGCTCAGCGGTGCGTCGCTCAGCGGCGCGGGGCGGCCAGCGCCGCGTCGATGGCGCGCTTGAAGTACGGGAACGGATAGGCGCCGGCGAGCACGCTGTCGCCGATGATGAATGCCGGCGTTCCGTTGATCCCGGCCCCCGACGACCGCTCGGCGTCGCTGGCGATCAGCGGACGGGTGGCGTGGGTGTCGATGCAGCTGCGGTACGCTTTCGCGTCGAGGCGCAACGTGCTAGCGAACCGGGTGAACATCGTGTCCGCCTTCGCGATGCCGGCCCAGCGTTCCTGGGCATGGAAGAGTGAGTCGTGCATGGTCCAGAACTGTCCCTGCACTGACGCGCACATCGCCGCCTCTGCCGCCGGCCAGGCGTTCTGGTGGCTGCCGAGTGGCAGGTTCACATACGCCATGCGCGCCTTGCCGTTGTCGATGTAGGCGGCGCGCAGCGCACTGTATGTCGAGTCGTGGAAGTTCTTGCAGTACGGGCATTGGAAGTCGCTGATCTCGAGGACCATGACCTTGGCGGTCGAGTCGCCGGCAATGCGTCCGGCGTCGGCTTTGCGCAGCAGTGCCGTGTCGAGCGCGACCGGCAGCTTGTCCGGGCCGTAGGTGGCGGTGCCGGGCGCTGCTGTGGCACTGCTCGCAGGGGTCGCGCTTTCGGCGGTCTGCGCGCAGCCCAGCAGGAAGGCGGCGCCGAGGGCGCCGAGAACGAGTCGGACGGTCATGGTCAACGGGTCAGGATGAACTGCGAAAACTACTCCGTCACCCGACGGTTTCGGCACTCGCGCGCCGTTGGCACGGCGCCTGACATGCGAGCGAGGATTTCGCCGCACGCTCCTCCGTCGGAACGCGACATGGCTGTCACAGTGCGCGCCGGATGTGTGGCAGGGTGACACTTCCAAGGCGGCCGGGCGTATTATTGGTCGTCACCTCAAGCCCATTCGATGAACTTCCTCTCGGCGCTCGTCGCCGGTGTTTTTGCCCTTTTCCAGGGCGTGACGATCCCGGCGGCCCCCATTGGGTACGTCAGCGACTTCGCCAACATCCTCCCGGCGGATCGCGTCGCGCTGATGACGCGGATCGCCGAGGATGTGAAGGCCAAGAGCGGCGGTGAGATCGCCATCGTGACGCTGGCGGACATCGGCGACCGACAGGCGTCGGAGATCGCGCTGCAGATCGGTCGGCAGTGGAAGGTTGGCCAGAATGCCGCCATCGGGAACCGGTCGCGGAACGCCGGTGTCGTGATTTTGCTGGTACCGAAGGAGACCAACAGCAGCGGCAAGGGGTCGTGCCGGATCGAGGTCGGCCAGGGCAGCGAGGGGTTCATCACCGACGGCATGTCGGGCGAGATCTGTCGTGAGGCCACGCCATTCTTCCGTGAACAGGACTATGCGCGCGGGCTGACGGTGGTGACGACATTGGTGGCGCAGCGCTTTGCGCAGGAGTTTGGTTTCGCGCTCGACACGACGCTCGTTCCGCGACCGCGGCCCCAGAGCGCTCCTGAGCGGCAGATCAATCCGCTGGTGGTGCTGATCATCATCTTCATCATCATCTTCCTGCTCTCGCGGGCTGGACGCGGCGGTCGGGGTGGGCGAGGCGGGGGGGGCGGCGGATTCGTGCCGGTCATCCTCCCGAATCTCGGTGGGGGCGGCTGGGGTAGCGGCGGCGGTTGGGGCGGGGGTGGTGGAGGCGGCGGTGGTTTTGGTGGCTTCGGGGGTGGCGGCGGGTTCAGCGGTGGCGGCGGAGGATCGGACTGGTGACGACCGTGAAAGCAGAGAATGCCGCTGTGGCCAGCGAAATGGCCGTCGGCGAACTGGTGACTGCGATCGAGTCGCTGTATGGCGATTCGCTGCGCGCCATCGTGCGCTTCGGCTCGGCGGTTGCCGGCGAGGTGCTGGCAGCGCAGTCGGACACGAACCTGCTGATCATCGTCGACGCAGTGTCGCTGAGCTCGCTGCTGCATAAATCGGTGGCGGTGCAGAACTGGACCAAGGCGGGAAATCCGGCGCCACTGCTGCTGACCCTCGACGAATGGCGCTCCTCGGCAGACATCTTCGCGATGGAATACGCCGACATTTTGCACCGGCACGAAGTGCTGGTGGGCAAGGCGCCGTTTGACGGGATCCGGGTGGCACCAGGTGATCTGCGGCTGCATGTCGAGCGCGAGACGCTGGGCAAGCTGCTGCAGCTGCGGCGTGCCATCATGGCGGTTGGTGACGCACCGGCGGCTCACCTGCAGTTGTTGCTGAATGGTGTGTCGACGATGATGGTACTGTTTCGTGGCGTGTCGCGGGTCGCCGGGAATGCGCCGCCGATGGATTATCTGCAGTTGAGTCGTGAAGTGGCCACGCTGGCCGGGTTTGATGCACGACCGTTCGAGCGGCTGGTACAGCATGCACGGCGAGAGGTGCAGATTCCGGTTGCGGAGGTCACACCGGTGCTGACCGGTGTACTGGATGCAATGGGGCGCCTGGTGGCGTACCTCGATCGGGCGGGTGGGAGCGCGCGATCGGCAGGTGTCACATCGTGAGTGGTGTGACGCGCAGGTCCCCGGTGTTGCGACAGGCAGCGCCGAACACTTCAGAACTTCGAGAGAGCGAAACGATGCGTCCAATGACGATGGCTCGACCCGACACAGTGCGCGGCGCGCAGGCGCGTTGGCTGCGTCGCGTGGTACTGCTCCTGCCGTTGGCGCTCGGCGCCTGCGGCTACAACACCATTCAGACGCTCGATGAAACGGCGGCCAAGTCGCAGAAGGAGATCGAGGTGCAGCTGCAGCGCCGCGCCGACCTGATTCCGAATCTGGTCAACACGGTGAAGGGTTTTGCGGCGCAGGAGTCGGCGATCTTCATGGCGGTGGCGAAGGCGCAGAGCGGGCTGACGGGTGCGCTGGCACGTCCTGGTGGCGCCAATCCGGCCGAACTGGCAAGCACCAACGAGGCGCTGTCACGAGCGATCGTGCCGATGATGACGCTGGTCACCAGCTATCCGAAGCTGAGCAGCGATGCGCAGTTCCTGAAGCTGCAGGACGAGCTGACGGGCACCGAGAATCGGATTGCGGTGAGCCGGACGGATTACAACAACTCGGTGAACGAGTACAACAGCTACATCCGCAAGTTTCCGGCGGTGATGACGGCGAAGGTGCTGGGCAGCAAGCCGCGGGAGTATTTCGAGGTGACCGATGCGGCGAAGCGTGATGTGCCGACGGTGGACTTCAATGCGGCGCCGGCGGTGCCCGCGCCGGCAGCACCACCAGCGGCGAAGCCGTAAGCGGCCGCCGATAGACGTCGCAACGCAGCGAGGGCCAGCATCGGGAGATCTCCGGTGCTGGCCCTCACTGCGTTACAGGACCAATGTCGCGCCGGAAGGACGCGGCACGTTGCGGGTCACTTTCCAGCCAGCGCCGAGTCGAGGGCGGTGCGCCACCCTGTCAGCGCGGCGGCGCCGGCGAGTCGCCGGCTTCCGATGATCACCGTTGGCGGAGCGCCGGCCTTCGCGGTATCTGTCCAGTCGATGTCGCGGCGGACCTGCCGGAGCATCCGCCCGCTGATGGTGCAGTTCTTCAATGTGAAGCCCTCGCCGCCGGCCGCGATCGCCAATGAATCGATCAGGGTGTCGGCGCGCGCCGACGACGCCCACAGCGGCTGGCCGCCGAAGATCCGGGCACTCGCCTCCCAGAACTTGCCCTGTGCTCCGGCACACAGCGACGCACTGGCGGCGCGGACGGCGGCGGGATGCGAACGCAAAGGGTAGTGCACCCACGTGAGGCGTACCTTGCCGGTCTCGATGTAGTCGGCACGCAGCGCAGGGAGCTGCTGTTCGAACCAGAGACGGCAGCTGTCGCACTGGTAATCGCTGATGACCAGCACTCGCACGGCTGCCGACTTCAGGCCGAGGACGCGACTTGCGTCGGCAATTTCCATCATCCGGTCGGGCAAACCGACTTTCCGATCGTTCGGCAGCTTGCGAACGTCGGTATCGGGCACGTCGGCGGCGGCACTTCCGGATGTGGGCGCGCAGCCGAACATGAGCGGCGACAGCCCTGCCAGGACCACGGCGCGCCAGCGGAAAGATGCAGGGAATCGCATGCCGAAGTGTAGCGTCACTGTCGCACGGGAGCCATCCGCGCTAGCCTACAGTCCTCGTTCGCCCCCGACGTATCCCGGAGCCACCTCGATGACATTCGTGTGCCGCGCGGGCAGACTCCGACACCGCGCCGCAGCACTCGCAGGCGCCGTGCTGGCGATCACTGCCTGTGCACATCCGGCACCACCGGCCGATCCACAGCTTGTGTCGCAGTGGATGCGAACGTCGCTTGCATTCGTGCGCAGCGAGCGCCTTGGGCCGCCGGTGGCATCACGTATCTCCGCCTATGCCGCGATCGCACTGTACGAAGGTTATGCATCGGACTCGCGGTCGACGCTCAGGACGTTGAGCGGACAGCTGAACGGACTGGCGCCGCTGGCGCCTGACAGTCAGGCGGTGGATGGCGCCACGGTCGCCGCTGAAGCGGTGCGCCTGGTGCTCGACTCCCTGCTGCGTGACGGACTGGCGTCGACACGACGCACGGTCGACTCGTTGTCGCTGGCGCAGATCGGCGCGCGCAGCGGCGCCGGCGTGGACACGCTGGCACTCGAGCGATCGCGGGGGCGCGGTCGCAACATTGCCGCCGCGATCCTGGCGTGGGCTGCCACCGACAGCTTCTACGCCACTCGCGGTCGGCGATGGTCACCGCCTGACTCACGTGCCGCATGGGTGAACACGGCGACCGTGGCGCAGTTCGTTCCGCAGACGCTCTCGGGGCAGTCGGATCTGGTGCAGCTCTCCAACCCCGACGTGCACGCCGATGCCGAGAACGCGACTGCCAAGGGGACATTCACCAATCGTCCGAAGGCCGAAGGCCCGACCACGCTGCCGGCGTTCAATCCGACGAAACCGACGGAGCCGTACTGGGGGCAGTTGCGACCGTTCGTCCTGACGACGGGCGATGAGTGTGCGCCGCCACCGCCGCCACCGTACTCGGAGGAACCGGGCAGCGATTTTTATCGCATGGGCAAGCAGTTCCATGACACGGTGCGTGTGCTCACCGACGGCCAGCGTCAGACGGCGCTTTTCTGGGCCGACAATCCGGTGGCGACCGGCACGCCGGGATTTCACTGGATCAGCGTGATCAATCAGATGGTGTCGCGTCGCGGGCTCAGCGCCGACGCGGCGGTGGAACTCTACGCGCTGACGTCGATCGGCATTGCCGACGCGTTCATCAGCTGCTGGCGCGAAAAGTATCGCTCACTGGTGGTGCGGCCCGAGACGTGGGTGCAGCGTGTGATCGACCCACGTTTCGTCACCGTCATTCCAACGCCACCATTTCCTGAATACACCTCCGGGCACTCGGTGCAGTCGGCCGCGGCCGTCGACGTGATCATCGCGGCACTGGGCGATACCATTCCGTTCGTGGACTCGACGCAGGTTGACATCGGGCAGGCCCCGCGCCGCTTTGCATCGTTCTCCGCCGCACTGGCCGACGTGGCCATCTCGCGTGTCTACGCCGGCGTGCACTACTTCCCGGCGGTGACCGACGGGTTGACCCAGGGGCGCTGCATCGGGCGTCGTGTACGATCGCTCGTCACGCGGCGAGCGGCGTGACGCCAGTGCGATTCGCAGGACGACGGCTGGTGGTGGTTCTGCTCGCCGTGCTTGGCGGCTGTCGCGGCGAGGCGGTGATCGACACCAGCTGGCACACCGAATCGGGGTACCGCTGGCGGGCGCTGCGCGTGGATTCGCGCGGCACCGCTGGCTTTCGCATGCTGACCGCGTCGCAGACCGGGCTCACGCATCGGAACGACGTCGATGACACTCGCGCGCTGGACAACCGCGGCTTGCTCGATGGCGCTGGTGTGGCGCTGGGTGACGTGAACGGTGATGGTCGCCCAGATCTGGTGCTGGCGTCGGTGGAGCATCCGGCGGCGTTGTATCGCAACGACGGTGAGTTCCGGTTCACCGACGTCACCCGGGAAAGTGGGCTCGATTTCACGGGCCTTGCGACGACCAGTGTCGTGCTCGCCGATGTCGACGGCGACCGTGATCTCGACCTGCTGGCCGGCACCTTCGGTGGCCCGGTGGCCCTGTTCACCAACGACGGGGCAGGGCGTTTCATGAACACCACGGCCGGCAGCGGGCTGACGGGTGGCTACAACGCCACCACCATGACACTGGCGGATGTCGATGGGAATGGCTCGCTCGATCTCTACGTCGCGACCTACAAGACACGCAACGCGCTCGATGCATTCACACCGCAGCAGCGGGCATTCGACCAGGTTTTGAAAAAGGTGGGCGATTCGGTGGTGGTGGTGGACGAATGGAAGAAGGAGTACCGCGTCGAGTCACGCCCCGATCTGGGCGGCTTCATCCGCTCTCAGCGCGCCGAGCCCGATCTGTTCTTCCTCAACGATGGGAAGGGGCACTTCACGCCGACGCCGATCAGCGGCTCACGTTTTCGTGATGAGCGTGGCGTGCCACTGAACGCGGTGCCCGACTACTTCACCCTCGATGCGCGATTCTACGACGTGAACGGCGACGGGGCGCCGGATTTGTACGTGTGCAATGATCTGGAAGATCCCGATCAGTTCTGGCTCAATGACGGCACTGGCAACTTTCAACTCGCGCCTCCACTCGCCCTGCGCGTTACCAGTAACACCTGCATGTCGGTCGATTTTGCCGACGTCAATCGAGACGGGCATGTGGACGTCTTCACCACCGACATGCTCTCACCAACGCGGGCCGCACAGCAGCGACAGATCCCAACGCACACGCCGCTGCAGAAACCGGTCGGACTGTCGCCAGAGCGCACGCAGTGGATGCGGAACATGCTGCAGCTCTCACGCGGTGACGGGACGTGGGCACAGATTGGCGATTTCGCCGGCGTCGGTGCGACCGACTGGACGTGGGGCTCGGCGTTTCTCGATGTGGATCTGGATGGATATGAAGATCTGCTGGCCGTGAACGGTCATCGCTATGACGTGCGTGAGGCCGACCCGTACGATCGCATTCGCAATAGCTTTCCGCGCGTGCCATGGAATCGCGAGTCGAAGAAGTTTCCCACGCTGCGTACTCAGAGTGTCGCGTTCCGAAACGGCGGCGACCTCGCGTTCCACGACGTCAGTCAGCGGTGGGGGTTTGGCGTGGACAGCGCCATCTCGCAGGGCATTGCGATGGCGGATCTGGATGGCGATGGCGCGCTCGATGTTGTTGTGACACGACTCGATGCCCCGTCGGTGGTGTATCGCAACACATCGCCTGCGGCCCGCATCGCCGTTCGTTTGAAAGGCGACGGTGCGAATACCCAAGGGATTGGCGCCGTCGTTACCGTGCATTCTGGTCGTCTCCCGATGCAGTCACGCGAGGTCACCGCGGGCGGCTACTACCTGTCGGGGAGCGATGCGTCGCTGACATTCGCCGCTGACGCGGAT
>JANMHB010000008.1:0-3438 GCA_031374935.1 Gemmatimonadaceae bacterium
GACTCGGTACACACCGCACACTTCGCCATCGGGTCGGGCACCAAGCTGGCGATCGAAGACGCGATCGAATTGGCGAAACAGTTCTCGGCGCTCGGCGCCACGCCATCGGCGATTCCCGCAGTACTGGCCGAGTATCAGAAGATCCGCGCCGTGGACGTGCTGCGGCTGCAGAACGCGGCCTGGAATGCGATGGAGTGGTTCGAGGCAGTGGGAGAACGGTACGCCGACTCGTTGCCGCCGGAGCAGTTCATGTACTCGCTGCTGACGCGGTCGCAGCGGATCAGCCACGAGAATCTCCGGCTGCGCGACAAGCAGTGGCTGGAAGATTTCGAACGGTGGTTCGCCGAACACTCCGGCATGCATCTGGACGTCGGGGCACCGGTGCCGCCGCCGATGTTCACACCGTACACCGTGCGCGGCCTGACGCTGAAGAACCGGGTCGTCGTCTCGCCGATGGCGCAGTACTCGGCCACCGACGGTGTACCCGGCGACTATCACTTGGTACACCTCGGCGCGCGTGCCATGGGTGGCGCAGCGCTGGTGTTCGCGGAGATGACCTGCGTCAGCCCGGAAGGGCGGATCACGCCGGGGTGCCCCGGCCTGTACACCGAAGTGCAGCGCAACGCGTGGGCGCGCATCGCGACCTGGATCCACACCAACAGCGATGCGAAGTTCGGCATTCAGCTTGGGCACTCCGGTGCCAAAGGTTCGACGCAACTGGCATGGGAAGGCATCGACCAGCCGCTGCACAACGGAAATTGGCCGCTCATTTCGGCCTCGCCGCAGCAGTACATCGAAGGGGTGAGCGAACCGTCGCGTGCGATGTCACGTGACGACATGGATGAGGTGCGCGAACAGTTTGTCCACAGCGCACGCTGGGCGGCCGACGCCGGTGTGGACTGGCTGGAACTGCACTGTGCCCATGGCTATCTACTCTCCTCGTTCATCTCGCCGCTCACCAATCACCGTGATGATGGGTACGGCGGCACACTCGAGAAGCGGTTGCGGTATCCACTGGAGGTGTTCAACGCCGTGCGCGCGGTGTGGCCCGAAGATCTGCCGATGTCGGTCCGCATTTCGGCACATGACTGGGTGCCGGGCGGCATCACGCCGGACGACGCGATCCTGATCGCCCGCGCCTTCACGGCGGCCGGGGCCGACATGATCGACTGCTCGTCGGGTCAGGTGAGCAAACGCGAAAAGCCGGTCTACGGACGGATGTTTCAGACGCCGTTCTCCGACCGGATCCGAAATGAAGCAGGCATCGCGACGATCGCCGTCGGTGCGATTTCGGAAGCGGATCATGTAAACAGCATCATCGCCGCCGGTCGCGCCGACCTGTGCGCGGTGGCGCGTCCGCATCTCGCGAACCCGGCGTGGACCCTCACCGAGGCCGCACGCATCGGGTATCCGATGGTTTCCTGGCCGAAGCAGTATCGGTCTGCCAAACCGCAGCTCGAATCGAATTTCGCGCGAGAGAAGGCCGCACAGGCCGCCCTCGCGGTCGGCAGCGCGAAGGAGCCGGCGTGACCGCACGATTGCCACTCGCGGGGCAGCACGCCCTGATCACTGGGGCCGGCCAGGGTATCGGCGCTGCGATCGCGAGAGTCCTGGCGGCCGATGGTGCGTCACTGACGCTGCTTGGCCGTCGTCGTGAACCGCTCGATGCGTTGGCCAACACGCTCCAGACGGCAGTCACGGTCGTGACGGCCGATGTCGCGGACCCCGAGGCGCTATCACTGGCGTTCGCCTCATCACGTGCGGCGCGCGGCGCAGTCTCGATTCTGGTGAACAATGCCGGTCAGGCGGAGAGCGCACCCTTCCGCCGCACGACGCAGGAGTTGTGGGACCGCATGCTGGCCGTGAACCTCACCGGCACCTTTCTCTGCACACAGGCTGCGTTGCCCGATCTGTTGCAGGCACGCGCCGGACGCATCATCAACATCGCCAGCACGGCCGGACAGCGCGGCTATGCATACGTCGCGGCCTATAGCGCGGCGAAACATGGTGTGATCGGGCTGACCCGATCACTCGCACTCGAGCTGGCGCCAACGGCCATCACGGTGAATGCCATCTGCCCAGGCTTCACTGAAACGGAGATGCTGCAACAGAGTCTGGCGACCATCGTGGCCAAGACCGGACGCACGGAGGCCGCAGCGCGTGGTGAGCTGACGAAGACCAATCCGCAGGGCCGCCTGATCCAGCCTGACGAAATCGCGGCAGCGGTCCGCTGGCTGGTGTCCGAAGGAGCGCGATCGGTCACCGGGCAGTGCATTTCGGTCTCGGGTGGAGAAGTGATGTGAGCGCCGCCCGCCGCAGGTCAGGCAGCGTACCGCTGCTCGAGCCGGACGCGATCGGGCTCGAGGGGCGCGTGGTGTCGGATGATCATCAGTCGCTGAAGGTCTGGCTGCGATTGCTGTCCTGCAGCACGCAGATCGAAACCACCATCCGCAAACGCCTGCGGCAGGAGGCTGGCATCACGCTGGCGCGATTCGACTTCATGGCGCAGCTGCATCGTCATCCGGAAGGATTGACGATGAGCGTGTTGTCGCGATACCTGATGGTCACCGGAGGCAACGTCACCGGGCTGGCCGATGAACTGGAAAAGGAAAAACTCGTCGAGCGAATCGCCGAGCCGCAGGACCGCCGCCTGTCGCGCGTCGCGCTGACGAAGAAGGGACACCGACTGTTCGAGCGGGTGGCAGCGGCGCACGAGGCGTGGATCGCCGGGCTGTTCGGCGGCATGACGGGCACCGACATGCGCCAGCTCTACGAACTCCTTGGCACGCTGCGGGTGCAGCTGACGTCACAGACCGCCACCCTTCCACCCACCACGACCGCGCGGCGCCCGCGCCGGTCGGGAGTGAAGACATGACCACGCCGATCGACCCGTCACTCCGCGACGGAACACTGCGTCCAATCACAGGATTCACCGCGACACATTTCGGCTGGGAACTGATCGACCGCGTCGGTGTCATCACGCTCGATCGGCCGGAGCGGAAGAACCCGCTCACCTTCGCGTCGTACGCCGAGCTGCGTGACTTGTTCGAGCGGCTGCGCTATGCCAGCGATGTAACCGCCGTCGTACTCACCGGCGCCGGCGGCAACTTCAGCTCTGGCGGTGATGTGCACGAGATCATCGGCCCGCTGGTCGGCCTGAGTGCGCCGGACCTGCTGCGATTCACACGGATGACTGGTGCCCTCGTGAAGGCGATGCGACACTGTCCGCAGCCCATAGTCTCTGCGGTAGATGGTGTCTGTGCCGGCGCGGGTGCCATTCTGGCGATGGTCTCCGACCTCCGCCTCGGCACCGCACGCAGCAAGACCTCTTTTCTCTTCAATCGTGTCGGGCTCGCGGGATGCGACATGGGGGCCTGCTCGCTGCTGCCGCGGATCATCGGACAGGGGCGTGCGAGTGAACTGCTCTTCACCGGCCGC
>JANMHB010000028.1:0-9374 GCA_031374935.1 Gemmatimonadaceae bacterium
CGCCGCCTCGAGGTCACGCGAGAAGCGTGACACGGATTCCGCCACGGCCTGGTCGATCGCCTCGTTGAAGCGCATCAGGTCCTGCAGGTCGGTGTCGTCCAGCGTGCCGCACGACGCGATCCACAATCGCAGCACACTCGCGCGCAGCGCACGGAATTCGGCGATCATCTCGCCGAACGAGAACCCGCTCTCGGCGCGGTCGGCACCGTGCGTCTCGGCCGGCGTCTGCACACCGTCGTCACTCGCCTGTGGGCCGCTGCCGTCCGAGTCGCTGTTGCCATGCGACTTCTCGATGGCCTGCGACGCGGTCTGCGGCCGTCCCAGGTCGCGGGCAATATGCCTCAGGATCTCGCCGGCGTGATCGCGCAGCTCCAGGCGGGTCATGCCACCAGCCGAATCCTGCGTGCGCGCAAACGCCGTCCACTCGACGAGGATCGCCTCGATGTTCGCGAGAATGAAGTCCTGCAGACGCACGTCGCTCTCGATCCTGAGTTTGGAGGGCTCCAGCATGCACGCCACCGGACAGGCGCGTCGGCCAGCGGGAACTTACCCTCGCGCCGCCCGCAGCGCGTTGAGGATCACCGCGACGTCGATGACTTCCTGCCCCAGCGCGCCCATGGTCGGCGTGAGATAGCCGAGCGACGCGATGATCATCCCGACCGCGCTCAGCCCCAATCCCACTCCGATCGACTGCTTCGCGATGCGCATCGTGGACTTGCTGGCACGAATCGCGTCCGCCACCCGCGTGATCTCATCGACGAGCAGCACGATGTCGGCTGCCTCGGCGGTGATGCCCCCGCCATGCCCGGCCAGCGCGATGCCGACCTCGGCGGTGCTGAGCGCCGGTGCGTCGTTCGTGCCGTCGCCGATCATGACGACCCGCTCACCTTTCGCCTGGAACTCGCGCACGATCGTCACCTTGTCCTCAGGCAGCAGGTCACCACGTGCGTCGGTGATGCCGAGTTCCGACGCCACGGTGGCAACGTTGCTGGTATGATCTCCACTCAGCATCACGGTACGAGTGATACCCAGTGACCCGAGATCGGTGAAGAACGCCGGCAGGCCGTCGCGCAGCGAATCGGCGAACTCCACGGTGCCGGCTGGGATGTCACCGATCGACACATACGCCCTCAGGCCGTCACCGCTGGCGTCGAGCGCAGTGAGTTCGCCACTCGTCGCGGCCGGGAGTACTTCGCGAAGCCACGCCAGCGAGCCGACACGCACCAGCGCGCCATCGACCGTGCCGGAAATCCCGCGGCCCGGCACTTCGGACACATCTGTCGCCACTGGCAGAACGCCGACAATATGCTCGGCATACTTCACCAGCGGCCTCGCCAACTGATGTCCGCTGCCGAAATCAACCGCACCCGCCACCCTGAGCACCTGCGCGTCGTCAAATCCGTCGAGGGGACGCACATGTTCGACAGCAGGCTGACCCTTCGTCAGCGTTCCGGTCTTGTCGAACACCGCCGTCGTCACCGCCGCCAGCGCTTCGAGTGCTCCGCCGGTGCGAATGATGATCTGCTTGCGCGCACAGCGATTGATCCCGCCGATGATTGCAATCGGCGTCGCCAGAATCAACGGTCACGGCGTCGCGACCATCAGCACGCTCAGCACCCGATTCGAATCGCGCGTGATGGCATAGGTGACGGCACAAATCAGCAGCGTGACCGGTGTGAACCAGACGGCAGCCCTGTCAGCCAGGCGCTGCAGCGGCGCCTTGCTGCCCTGCGCGCTGCGCACCAGATCGACGATGCGGAGATACTGACTCTCGCCGGCAGTGGCCGTCGCCCGCACGGTCAGCGGCCCGTCGACGTTGGCACTGCCGGACACGACCAGCGACCCGACCGTGACCGGAACGGCCAGCGGCTCTCCGGTAATGGCGCTCGCATCCACGTGACTGCGCCCGTCGGTGACGACCCCGTCGCATGGCACCAACTCGCCGGGCCGCACCAGCAACAGATCGCCGACCTTCACCGATTCTGCCGGCACATCATGCACCGCACCATCGGCACCGCGCACATGCGCCTGACGCGGGGCAGCCTGCTCCAGTGCTGCCACCGCCGCTCCTGCCCTGCCCTCGGCATATCGCTCGAGCGCGGCGCCGCCGGTGAGCATGATGACCACCACCAGCCCCGCAAAAGGCTGATAGAGCGCTGCGGCCGCGACGATCGCAAGAATCGCAACAACATCGGCCGCGAACTCGCCCCGGAACATGTTCCGCACCGTCTCCCAGACCGGAATCGCCGCGGTCAGGACGAGCCCTGCGAACCAGACCTGCCGTGAGACAACGTCACTGGTCGCCGAGTGCTGGAACCAGATCGCGGCGCCAGCAATGAGAAAGCAGAGCGCCGCGATCGGAATCCGAAGCGCGGCGATCCATGCCCGTCGTGTCTTCAACGTAGAACCTGCGCGCCGCGAGCCCCTTGTGCCTGAAGCGCCTCGAGTGTGAGGCTCACCTGTTCATCACCGCGCGCGCGCACCACCACCAGTATCTCGTCGTTACCTGGCGGCGGAATGCGCAATCGCCACGGCGACGGGCGCCGCTTGGTGAACAACGAAATGAGTACCCCCATCGCCGCTCCAACCACCACCGTGGCCATCGGCGTGAACAGGAGCGCATACGCAAATGGGCCTGCGGGTGCAAAACCCGGCCAGGCGATCAACACGAAGGCGACCAGTGCGCCGCCGCCGAGGCCGAGGATTCCGCCGATGGACGCGAACTTCCAGAGCGGGATCATCGCGCGTCGCTTGCCCGCATACATCGCGCTGGCCGCCGTTTCGGTCACGACGACATCGATGAAGTCACGCGGCACACCGAGGCGCGCCAACGGCGGCAACGCATCCCGCACCATCGCCGGTGTCGCGAAATAGCCGAACACCGGCGTCGTGGGAGGCCGTCGTGCCATGGGGTGCGTGATGACGTTCGTTTCCGTCGTCGTCACTTCTTCACCTCCACTGCCGTGGCCGGCGCGATCGCTGCGGCAGGCGCGGCAGATTCGAGCACCTTGAGTTCGGCTTCGGACCAGGGCCCGCTGCGCGCGCCGTGCTCTTTGCGCAATGCCGCCACCGACGACGCCGCCACCGACGGTGCGGCGTTCGGGCTCCACTGGCGCAAATAGGTGATCACGTTGGCAATGTCGTCATCGCTCATCGATTCCTTCCACGCCGGCATCGCACCGTTGTAGGTCGCACCCTTCACCTTCACCGGTCCGCCGAGCCCATTCAGCAGGATCCGGATCACGGTGGCTTCCGGGCCGACCACCCATTCGCTGCCGACCACCGGCGGGAACGCGCCTGGCACGCCGAGTCCGGTGGCCTGATGACACGCCACGCAGTTCGCGCCAAAGATCCGCTTTCCTTCGGCAATCGGATCGACCGGTCCCTTGGCCGCGGTGTCACCAGCCGCGCTGGCAGTCAGTCCGATGTCCGCATACTCCACGTGGGTCTGCGTGTCGAATGTTCCGCCGCGCCGTCCGATGTACCAGCCACCCCAGAACACCATCGTGGCGACGACAACCCAGAGAAACACCGGCACGCGCTCGTAGCCCTCGGCCGGGTCAGCGAGTTCACGTACGATCTGGCGATGAATGACCTCGACGTCAGACTCCGCATCCGCGAACGCCGCGCGTTCCTTCGCTGTGGGATCGGTCATGGCATGGTGTGTTCACTGCGCCCACCAATCGAGCGCGCGGCCGGTTCGTCACCGGTAGGCACGGGATAAGTACGCCTCAGCGACTTGAGGTACGCCACCAGTGCGTCGCCGTCGGCCGTTGGCACGATCACCTTGCCCGCAGGCAGTTTGCCGCCGGGCACGCTGTAGAACACCTCGCCTGGCTTGATCGACGCCGAATCGCGCACGGTGTACAGATATGGAAACGCCGGCATGATCGACCACGCCATCAACGAACGCGGATTGAACAGGTGCACGTGATGCCACTGATCGCTTGGCTGGCGCACGCCGATGTTGATCAGGTCGGGCCCTGTGCGCATGGTGCCGAGTTGATGCGGCTTGTCGTACACATAGTCCGACGGCACCGTGGCGCGGGGCCCCCAGCCCCGTTCCTTGTCGGAGGTGTAGACGGGATCGCGCACCTGCTGCGAGTGGCAGTAGACGCAACCCTCCGACACGTACACCTCGCGCCCACGCGCCTGCAGCGCGGTGTAATCGGAGAGCTGCGACGGGATCTTGACCTGTCCGATCATGGTGTTCGGAATCACCACCAGCAGCGATGTGGCAAAGATGATGATTGCCAGCACACCGGTGAGGAGCAACCAGATGCGCGTCACTTCACACCTCCCGCGACGAATGAAGCCTTGTCTCGTTTGGTCACGATCGGAGCCACTTCGTGGAAGGGCGGCAGCCCCTGCTTCTGCTTTCCGCCGCGGAACATCAGGAACACGTGCCAGGCAAAGACGCAGTGACCGATGGTCAGGAGTGTGCCGCCGATCGAACGCCCGATGAGCCCCGGCAGCATCGCCCGCACAACCGTCTCCCACGTGCTGGTGGGGTCGGCCATCGCGACGCCCTGAAACATCCCGGCCACCGTCAGCGGAACGAGGTAGACGGTCTGGCCGATGCCGACCGCCCAGAAATGCCAGCTGATCAGCTTTTCACTGACCCACTCGCGACCGAGAAGACGCGGCAGGATGTAGTAGATGCTCCCGAACATGATCATCGTGACGAAGCTGTACAGGCCGACGTGCGCGTGTGCGACCGTGACATGGGTGAAGTGCGTCAGCCGGTTCACTTCGCGAAACGCCATGAACACGCCCTGCAGCGAGACCAGCGTGTATGCCACCGAGCCGAACACGATGAAGCGCAGCGTGGGGCTGTAGCGCAGCGCGCCAAAGCGCTTGTTGAGTGTCATGTGCTGGTTGACACCGACCGCCATCACCGGGATGATCATCAGTCCGCTGGCTACCACCGAGGTCGTGATCATCCACGTCGGCAGTGGGCCGCCGATCAGATGGTGCATGCCGTTCAGCGAATAGAAAAAGCCGAGGGTCCAGAAACCGAGCAGCGAGAGCTGATAGCTGTAGATCGGTCGGCCGAGGATTTTCGGAATGAAGTAGTAGGCCGCCGCAAGGCACACCGGAGTGAGCCAGAGGCCAAGCGCGTTGTGCGCATAGAACCAGTTCACCGCGGCACTTTCGACGCCGCTGTACGTCGGCCAGTTGCCCACCACGAAGATGATCGGAAACCAGATGAACGCCGCCATGATGTACCACACGCTGACGTACAGGTGCTCCACCTCACGCACCGCGATGGTCGACAACAGGCTCAGGCCCACCAATCCGCCACCGATCACGAAGAACGGATCAGCCCAGTAGCGCGGCATCTCCAGCCACTCGAGTCCATCACTGTAGCCGGCGAGAATGCCGACGATGCCAAGGACCATGCCGATGTTCCAGAAATACAATCCGGCTTCGGCGGCCTTTGGCACACGCAGCTCGGTGTGCACCAGGCGCGGAATGATCCAGACACTCACGCCGAGCATCGCGCTGCTTGCCCAGCCATACGCCATCGCATTCAGGTGTGCGCTGCGGATGCGGCCGAACGTGAGCATCGGATTGCTCACCAGCCAGTCGGGCATGTGGAGCTTGAAGCTCGCGATCAGACCGAACGCCGAGCCGACCAGCAACCACACCACCGAGAAGGCGATGGCGCGCAGTGCGACCTGTCGGCTGGAGGCATCGGCGCGCAGGCGGATGTCCAGGTTTTCCATGTCGGTGATCGGCGACGCGAGTGCGATCACGCGCGCCGGGAGAGTCGCGCTCATTGCGCGCCGCCCCAGATGCCGGGTGTCGTGCGCCGCGCCGGTGGCCCGAACTCTTCCACCCGCTCCGCGCGCTGCGACGCCGTTTCCCATGGACGTGCGACGTTCATGTCATCGTCGTCGAGCGGAAGCAACGCCTGCTGGTTGATCCGATTGAACTGGCCGCGCCTCCAGGCCAAAAAAAAGACAGCGACCGTGAGGAGACCCAGGATCGTTGTGGCGAGCGTCACGGTGAGCGACGACGGGAGCATGTCCATCCTCTTGCGCGCCGCCCTGCGCTCGACCCGTTCCGTACACGCGGCGCGCCCGTACGGATGACCGGACCGCCGTGCGCGGCCAGGCAGAAGACTCGAGCTTCGAGTCCTGCCGAGAATCTAGCGTGGTCCGGTCGAAGTTCCCTGATCCGCGAGCATGCCGCACAGTCAGGAGACATCGGCCGTGGCACACCGGTCTCGCACTAACAGAAGCCGAAGTGCCTGGTTATCGTTTCCGCCGACGGCGCTCGAGGAAGGGCGGGATCTCGGGCCCGGAGTCGTGGTGGTCAGCGGCAGCGTCCGGCAGCGGCGGCTCGGGAACGAACACTGGCGCCTGCTGCTCCTCGGTCGTCAGCGTGAACCCGGCATTGGTCCACGCCTGAATGCCGCCGCTGAGGTTTTCGACGCTGCTTGCACCTGCCATCAGCAGCAGGCTGGCAGCGATCGCCGAGCGCGCACCCGATGCGCATTGCGTGACCAGGGTGCCGTCGGCGGGGAGCTCTTCCAATCGGCGTGGGAGTTCCGACAACGGGATGTGGATCGCGCCCGGGATGTGCCCGGTGCGCCATTCGCTCCGATTTCGAACGTCGACAACGAGCAAACCTTCGCGGCCCAGCGCACCGGAGAGCGCCACCGCCGAGCGTTGCGTCACGCGATCCGGATCGACACCCACCAACGCATCGGCTGCGACGCTGACGCCGACGATCCGATCGAAGCCGATGCTCATGAGCTCACGCACCAGCCGCTCGGCATGCGCCTCATCGACGGCGAGCAGCCAGACATCCATCCGGTAGTCGATCAGTGATCCGAACCAGCTGGCGAAACTGGCGTTGCCCGGAATGTTGAGCGATCCGCGGATGTACGCCGCCGCAAAATCATCCGCTGGCCGCGCATCCACCAGCAAACCGAGCTTCTCCACCCACTGTTGCGCCTCGAACCCGCTGCGATGTGGCACTTCAGGCAATCCGCCGAGCAGCGTCGGCCCATCACGGTTGATCCGTTTCATCACGGCGAAGTACGCCGGCGGATCCGGCTGATCGCGCAGCACCTCGGCCACGAACGCGTCTTCGGTCTGCGGTTGAAGCGCCCAGTTCACCAGTCGTTCATAGCCGAGTGTGGACTGCGGCACGGCACCCAGCGCGCGACCGCAGGCGCTGCCGGCGCCGTGGCCCGGCCAGATCTGCAGATGGTCGGGCAGTGTCTTCAGGCGCTGCAATGACTGATACAGCTGACGGGCGCTCGCGTCCATCGTGCCGCTCTGCCCTGCCACGGTCTCGAGCAGATCGGGGCGGCCGACATCACCCACGAACAGGAAGTCGCCGCTGAGCATCCCCATCGGGTGCGTGGTGGCGGCGCCATCGGTGACGAGAAAGCTGAGATGCTCCGGCGTATGACCGGGTGTGTGCACCGCCGTCAGCCGGATGTTGCCGATGGTGATCACACCACCGTCGACCAGCTCGACCGCGTGATCGTTCGCCGCGTAGGCATATCGCCAGTCGGGACCGCCACATCCACTGAGGTGGAGCTGTGCGCTGCTGCGGAAGGCCAGTTCGCGCGCGCCGCTGCAGTAGTCGGCGTGAATGTGCGTTTCCGCGACCGCCGTGATGCGCAGGCCCTCACGCTCTGCCAGTGCGAGATACCGATCCACATCGCGCACCGGATCCACCACGATCGCCTCGCCCGTTGCCTGGCAGCCGATCAGGTAGCTCGACTGCGAGAGGGAGGTGTCGTAGAGGTGCTTGAAGATCATCGCGTCATTCAGTGAGTCTCGCCTTGGCGCGAGCAACGATCGGGAGCAGGATTGGGTCCGCATCCTTCCACTCGGCCGCCAGCACTGCACACCACTGCTGCTTCTGGGCAGGAGTGTCGGCCAGATCGCAGAGGAGTTGCAGCGCGCGCGAGCGGAATGACGCTTCCGTCCACGCGCGACGAGGATCGGGCGAATCGGTCACACGCGAGAGCCAGACCCGGGCGGAGTCGCGCTGCCCGAGATCGAGGTAGGCCTTGCCGATGTGGAACGTTTCCGGCTGGGGAAAACGCATCGCCTCCGGGGCCAGCGGGAGCAGGAGTCGCAACGCGTCCCGTGGTCGCCCCTCCGCCAGCAGTACCTGACCCTCCAGACTGGCCAGGATCGGCGAGCCAACCGGCGGCAATGCACCGAGGCCCTTCTCACGGATCGACGAAGCCAGGTACTCGGCAAAGCGACCTCGAGCGCTCTTCGCATCACCAGCGACGATGAAGTCGAAGACCAGATTGAACAGCGGGCGGTCTTCCATGCGCCAGCGATCCACGCCGGACACCTGCCGGTATGCCTGGATCGCCTGCCTGATGCCGACGGTGTCGCGACCGTACCAGGCGCGATCGAAGTATCGCTGGCGAGCGGCGTCCCCGCGCCACTTCCTGCGCTCCGCAGAATCTGGTCCCGCCAGTCGCTGCGCACCGATTGAGTCGTTCACGACCCAGGCTGCGTTCAGCATGCCGCGCATGGTGAGCGCCATCACCAACTGCTGCAACGCGCGATCGGCTCGGCGGATGTCCTGCTGGCCTGCCAGCAGGCCACGCGCCAGACGCTCGACAGCGGGCCAGTCTCGTTCGACACTGAGCCACTGCAGGTCCAGCTCATCAAGGCGGAGTGCGTCGTCCGGGGCCGTGAATCGCCGGCGCATCGCGGCGCGGGCGACACGCGCTTCATCGGTGCGTCCCGTGCCATACGCGCCCCAGATGGCCCATGGCCACGCGTCGAAGTTGCTGGAATCAACCGCAACGTACCGCGCCCCATACTCACGAACGCGCTCGAACATCCCGTTGATCAGCGCGCCATTCGCAAGATTGTTCAGCGCGATCCTGTTCGCGGGCTGCTCGTTGAGAATGGCGAGATAGGCGGTCGTCGCGCGTTCCGGGTTGCTCTCGACATCAGTGAAGTACGCGGCTTCCGCGAGGCCGCGCTCCACCGGGGCGAGCCGGTCGCGCAACCGATACGCGCGCGCGATGGCCGCCTTGCCACGCACCATCCGCTGGTTCGAGTATTGTCCATCAGCGCGCATGAGTCGAACGCCGAGGCGACGCCACGCCATCGCAAAATTCGAATCGAGTGCCACCGCCTCCTCCAGCAGCTGAATCTCGCGACGCGGATTCCGGTCGCCCTCGGCGCCGTCGGCCAGGCGCAATGCCTCGGTGTACTTGCGCAACGCATCGAGCGACGTGGTGGTCACGCGTTCCATTGGCGGCAATGCCGTCAGCGTCGTCCCCGATTCGCCGAGTTTCTCGCGGGTGCGGCGCGCGAGGCGCCCGATCGCCGCGATCAGGCCATCCTCGTCGGCAGCGGTTTCCTGCACGGCAC
>JANMHB010000055.1:0-30699 GCA_031374935.1 Gemmatimonadaceae bacterium
GGGCGCCCGCGTCATCAAAGTCCCCGAGAAAAACCTCACCACCGACGTCGACGCCATGCTCGCCGCCGTCACCGACGAAACCACCATCGTCTTCGTCGCCCACCCCAACAACCACACCGGCAGCCTCCTGCCGCAAGCCGAGATCACCCGCCTGCGCGCCGGCCTGCGCCCCGATATCCTTCTGGTGCTCGACAGCGCCTACGCCGAATACGTCGAAGCCGTTGACTACAACGCCGGCGAAGCCCTCGTCGACGCCGGCGACAACACCGTCATGCTGCGCACCTTCTCGAAGGTCTACGGCCTCGGCGGCATGCGCGTCGGCTGGGGCTACATGCCCCCCGCCATCGCCGATGCGCTCAATCGCGTCCGCGGCGTCTTCAACGTCAACCTCGCCGCCCAGGCCGCCGCCGTCGCCGCCCTGGCCGAGCCCGGCTGGGTCGAGCAATGCCGTGCCCACAACACCGAACACCGCGCCAGGATCATGGCCTCCCTCCAGGCCCTCGGCATCAAGACCTGGCCCAGCGAAGGCAACTTCTTCCTGGCGGACTTCACCACCCAAGCCGCCGCCAGCGCCGCCGACGCCTTCCTGAAGTCTCGCGGGATCATCGTCCGCGCCATGGCCGCCTACGACCTGCCGCACTGCCTGCGCATCACCGTCGGGACATCAGAGGAATGCGGCCTCGTCACCGACGCCCTGGCCGGCTTCATGAAAACCCAAAATGCCTGAGTCTCCCGCAGCCCCGCCTCTCTTCAAGCGTCTCGCCCTGATCGGCATCGGCCTGATCGGCAGCTCGGTCGCCCGTATCGCCATGGAACGACGCCACATCGCCGCCGAGGTCGTGGCGAATGCCCGCACCCAGGCAACCCTGGACCGCGTCCTCGAACTCGGCATCGCCGACCACGTCGAACTCGACCCCGCCAAAGCGGTCCAGGGCGCCGACTGTGTCATGCTCTGCGCCCCCGTCGGCGCCTATGCCGCGCTGGCCGAAGCCATCGCCCCCCACCTCGCCCCCGGCGCCATCGTCACCGATGTCGGCTCCACGAAGGTCGACATCTGCCGACACGGAGCTGCCGCCTTCCCCGAGCGTGCGGATGGAACTGCACGCTTCGTGGGTGGGCACCCGATGGCCGGGTCCGAGAAGTCAGGCCTTGGTGCAGCCGATCCGCTGCTTTACCAATCGGCGCTCTGGGTGCTCTGCCCGCCGCCGGATCTCGACGACGGCCGACTCGACGCGCTCCGGGCGATGGTGCAGGCCGTCGGCGCACGTGTGGCCATTCTCGATCCAGCGCTGCATGACGCGGCCGTCGCACGGATCAGCCACGTGCCGCAGGTGCTGGCCTCGGTTCTCGCCGGCTGGGCCGGCGCTGCACCGGCGTCTGCCGAAGCAGCGCTCGCCCTGGCGGCGGGCGGCTTCAGGGACATGACGCGCCTGGCGCTGTCGTCGTGGGAGGTCTGGCGCGACATCATCGCGACGAACCAGGCGCCAATCGCTGATGGGCTGCAGGCGCTGTCGCTGGAACTGGCGACCCTTGCCGCGGCCGCTCGCGAAGGCACACGCGCGCAGGACGCCGCCGCGGCGCAGCCGGACGTGTCACGGACAGTCGCCGAGGCCGCGTTTCGCGAGGCCTTCACACGCGGCAGGACGTTCCGCGAACGATTCCGAATGCCGCGAAAAGGGATCGTGCACGATCTGACGGAGCTCGTCGTGCGCCTCGAGGATAGACCGGGACAACTCCTGGCGCTCTTCACGCCGCTGGCCGCTGCGGGCATCAACGTGCAGGACCTCGAGATCCTCAAGGTGCGCGAAGGGGAGAGCGGGACGATTCTGCTGGGGTTCGCCACACCGGATGAAGCCCACCGCGCCGCGCGGCACATCGCCGCCGCCGGATTCAGCGTCACCGAACGATAGCCGTCGCGATCGACCGCCGCCCCAGTGCAGCCACAGTCGACGACGGCGGCGTGCTACGCGACGGCCAGCTCGTGTGCGGTGAGGACTGTGCGTTGCTCCACCGCGCGCCGCACCATCCGCTCGAACGCCGGAAAGATCTCCGGATCGAGCTCGGTGCCCTGCAGTCCCCGCAGCAGGTCGAGTGCACGTGCCTGTGCCCACGCCTCACGATACGGGCGCTTCGAACAGAGGGCGTCGTAGACGTCGCAGACATGCACGATGCGACTGGCGTAGTGCGCCGCCCGTTCGTACGACACGCTGGGGTATCCACCCTGGCCGTTGTACCAGATGTGATGCTCGTACGCGACCGTGGCGGCCAGCGCGTTGCCGCTGCCCCGCTGGCTGAGAATCTTCGCACCCTCGACCGGGTGCGATTTCATCTGCGCGAACTCCGATTCGCTCAGCGTGCCGGGTTTGACGAGCACATTGGCGGGCACGCGCACCTTGCCGATGTCGTGCAGCAGCGCTGCCGTACCAATCGCGCGGACCTTGGCACCATCGAGCCCCAGCTCCTCGCTCAGCCCGATCGAAAGCATTGCCACGTTGCACGAATGTGTGGTCGTGTACTGATCGAACGTCTTCAGCTCGAGCAGCGGCAGCACCAGGTGCTGCTCGCGATGGATCGTCACGGCCAGGCCATGCACGATCGCCTCGACTTCCGCCATCGGCACTGATCGGCCGGCCGACACTTCTTCGTGCACGAACCCCACCGCGTCCGCCTCTTCGTTCAGCGACGTGAGAGACAACGATTCCACCACCGACGCCAGCGTTTCCGACGCATCGCTGTCGGCGCCGGTCGCGACGGTCAAGCCGCCGATGCGGATGCCCCGACAGTGCCAGGCGGCGGACATCTTGCCCCCCATCGTCAGCCGCACGCGCAGGGCCGCGAGGAAGTGCTGCAGGTCTTCGCCATTCGGTGGCTGCAGGGCATCGATCTCGATCCGCTGCACACCCACGGCGGCCAGCCGCGTGCTCCACTCCCATGCACGCAACTCGGTCAGCACCCGCGTCCCGATGACGATGTCACCGTCGATGAACGACAGCTTGAGCGTGCCGTACTCGCTCAGCATCTGCAGCATCACCTCGTGCGTCTTTGCCAGCACCGCATGGCGCGACGGGTGCTCGTCACCATACAGCGAGAGCGTGGCCATCGCCTGGCCCAGCGCGTTGAGGAATCGCAGGACGGCGTTCATCGGGTGATGACCGGAACGGACTGCTGCGTGGGGGAGCGCCACTGTGCGTCGCCCTTGACGGCCTGGCCCAGCCGCAGCGCGTGCGCGACGGCCGGATCATCGGCGTAGTGCCGCTGCAACGCGTTGAGCGCGGTGGCGTTGAGCATGGAGGGTTTGCTGAGAACCGGCCGGCGGAGGAAGGTGCTCCGC
The DNA here is from genome assembly GCA_031374935.1 of Gemmatimonadaceae bacterium. Taxonomy (GTDB): domain Bacteria; phylum Gemmatimonadota; class Gemmatimonadetes; order Gemmatimonadales; family Gemmatimonadaceae; genus JACMLX01. The sequence goes on from JANMHB010000055.1 coordinate 3,332, forward strand.
GTCACGACCAGTGCCAGCAGCCAGTCGCGCACCGACGGCGCACCTGACATGGCCGCCGCGCGGATCGCGATGATCCGCAGCGCCACGTTGTGCCGCGCCGCGTCGACGAACTTGACGAGATGCCCGGTGGCGCCGATCGACAGCGAATGCCGACGCCCCTCATGCGGCACATGCAGGTAATGGTCGACGAAATCGAGTACTGCCGTCACCACCCGTTCGTCGGCATCCTGCAACCCGCGCCGGATCGCCGCATCGCGCACCGCGTCCAGCGCCAGCAGCATCCGGACCGCCTCGACACGCACCATCGGGTTTTCGTGATCGAGAAACCTGAGCATCGAACCGACGTCGCTGTTGCCTTGCTGCGCGACGATCAGATCACGCAGCAGGCCGAGCAGGTTCCGGGCGAAGAACCAGCTCGCGCCGTCGAGGCGCGCCATCAGCGTCGCGCGCAGCGGCTCGCCGAAACCCCGCAACCGCTCGAGAATGAGATCGCGTGCCTCGCGGGACTCGGCCGCGGAAAGCGCCTCCAGCAGCGTCGTGGCCATCGAGAGGTCGAGGGTCTCGAGCAGGGCCCGCGCAGCCGCTTCGTCAACGGGATTGGTCTCGAGCACCCGGCGAACCGCATCCGGCGACATCACCTGCGCACGCAGCATCCGCGCCGTCACCGTGTCGCCCGCTCTCGACAGCCACTCCAGCAGCGACGGCAAGCCGCCCCCGTCGACCACGGCGGTCACGGCCGCGACCGTGTCATCGCCGGCGACGTCGATCTCGAGGGCCATCTGCACCACACGCGCCGCTTCCGTCAGCCCTCCGTCATCTGCCGTCGAGAGCTGGCCGAGCGACGTCACGGTGCCTTCATGCACCAGCGCGATGCTGTCCAGCAGGCGGACATGTTCCTCGGGGTTCGGGTCACTGAGCACCCACCCGTCGACCAGCTCCTTGGCGGCGTTGCGGAACGTCGTATCCGTCAGTCCTTCGTGCTTGTTCACGGCGTGCTGTGACAGCTTGCTCATCAGCCGCAGGAGATGATGCGACAGCTCCTGCTCACTCGCCCGCGCGGCCACCTGCAGCCAGTTGCTCACCGCCAGCACCGGCAGCACATCGACGACCTGCAGCATGAATTCGCGCTGCTCGGCGCGCTGACCCAGCCCGCGTATGATCGGTGCGAAGGACGAATCACCGAGTCGCGAGATCACGGCGTGCAGCCGTTCACCGATCTTGGCGCGGAGCTCCGGCGGAGCCTGCGCACCCTGCGCGGCCAGGTTCATCAGCGCCACGGCGGTGCGGCGAGCGAACTCCGGTTGTGACACCAGCGCCTGCAGCGACTGTGCGATATCCGTCACATGCGCTTCTTCCTGCAACAGCACGTCGAACGCCTGCTGCTCGTCACCGGTGGCGGCGATCGCGTCGGAACTGCGCGACGTACCGAAGCCGTACTGTCGTCCGGTGCCGTCCGTTGCAATCTGCGCCAACGCCTGCCAGAGTGTCGCCACCGACGCATCCGCAGCACGATCCGCCTCGCCAAGCATCAGGGCGTCGTACGCCAGACGGCCGATGATGATGCCACTGATCGTCGGCGGGTCGATCGCCGGCGCGTCACCGTCCCCATCTCGCGCCGACTCGATCGCCAGCCAGCCAAGGAGCTGCTGCAGGCGCTCCAGGTCGACCCCGGAATGAAAGGTGAGCGCGCCGACACCGCGACGATGCAGCCGTGCACCCAGCTCCCGGCCGATGTGGGCCGCACTCACCAGCGGCTGTCCGTTGACGAGCAGGTCGTGCTTGGCCACGCCGAGGGTGAAAGTCGAGCGCGTCAGCAATACGCTGTCGAGGGCCGCGATCGCCTCTTCTTCCGTCTTCACCACCATCGGGTGCGTCGGCCCGTAGGTGCGGCGCCGATTGAGCGCCACATGCAAGCGGGTCAGGAATGTGACCAACGCCGTCTCGCCCTGCTGGGGCGAGACGCTGGCGGTGAATCGTGGGGTAGGTGAACTACGCTCGGCGGTGGCGGGCATCACCTTCGGAGACGGGCGAGACGTCATTGGGGTCACGCCGTTACCGATTCGGGGCCGGTTTCGGGCCCTACCCCTCCATTGGGGCCGCGTCCTGGCTGGCCCGCACGCTCACCGCGGCGTCATGAACCACAGCACCGGCGGAATCGGTCGATCGATCCGCGGCCGATCACGACCATTCGCCACGATCCAGAGCGTGGCGTACACCGAACGTGCGACCGCTTCGAATTTCACCGGATCCAGCTTCGACACCTCATCGCTCTGCGCGTGATAGTCTTCGTGCAGTCCGGTGAAAAACTCGACATACGGAATGCCTTGTTCGATGTACGGCGCCGCATCGGTGCGCGGATAGAAGAATTCGTGCTGCGGATCCTCGAACTTTCGATCGAAGCGAACGTAGGGATAGACGCGTGTGACGCTGGCCAGCGCGGAGTCGAGCACGGTGCTGAGCACTCCGGGCCCTGAAACGAACACCTCGCCCGGGCCGGTCAGCTCGTCCTGCCCGGCGATCGTGGTTCCGGGCACCTTCGTGCGACCGATCATGTCGACCGTGAAGTGCGCGACGACCTGCTTCGCCAGTGGACCATAGGCGAGAAACCGCGTCCCGAGCAACCCGACTTCCTCGCCGGAATCCCAGATGAAGAGGATCGAACGCCGCGGGCGCGGGCCGCGCAACAAGGCGCGCGCGATGCTCAGGTTGCCCGCGGAACCGGTCCCATTGTCGTCTGCCGCATTGTAGATCGAATCGCCGCCCGACGTCACTGCAGTGCCCACGGCACCATCGAGATGCGTCGAGACGCTGATCCATTCCTGCCGAAGCCGTGCATCGGCCCCATCGATCACGCCAACGACGTTGTAGCCGCGCTGCCGAACAGTCGTCCCGCCAAGTGAGGCCATTGCCGTTCCCTTGAGCGCCACCGATCGAAGCACGCGCTGCGCCGAATCAGCAGCCAACACTGCTGCGCCGCTGATCGGTGCACCATCGAACAGCGCGTTCACGACGGAATGCGACAGCACCAACACCGGCAGTGGGAACGGCGCACCGGCGCGCCCCATGCTCGGCTCGACATCACGCGACCGCATCACGCGTGTACGCAGTGCGGGCCAGTTGACCTGTTCGCCAGCCCCGGAAATCAGCAGCAGACCACGCGCGCCGCGCGACCGCGCCTCGTCGTACACCGTCGTGTAGTCCCGGCCATATGCACCCAGCGTGTCAGCCGCGCCACTCGGACGCATCTGACTGGCGTGCACCAGCAGCCACTGGCCACGTACCGACAATCCTGCGTAGGGATCGATTCCGCGCTTCGCGGCCCGCAATCCGTTGCCGACATACACCACGCCACCCGCCGTCGCTCCCGGCATGCGAAACTGCGACACCAGAAAGTCATCGCCCCAGCTGAAGCGCCGCGACCCGATCGAGAGTGTCGTCCGCACCGTGTCGAGCGACGCCATCACCACGCTGTAGTGCTGCCGGTACGATCCGCTGTCACCGGCGGGTCGAACACCCATCTGGCGCAACCGTCGGATCACGAACTCCGCCGCAGTATCCAACCCCGCCGAGAACGTCGCGCGACCCTTCAGTGCATCGGACGCCAGATAGGAGACGTCCTGCATGAGCTCCGGGGCGACAATCGACTCGGCCGCCTCGGTCACGCGCGCATCTGCGCGCACCGGTGCATCAGCGGTATCGGCCGGCAACGAAGCGGTGGTACCGGGGTGCACGCGCCTCAGTCCACGCCCCGCCATGACTCCGCTCATCGCGCCGTTCATCACCGCCGCCCGTCCATTGACGAACACCCACCGCATGCCCGTTGCAAGTTTCATCGGTTCGACATAGGTCGCTTCGTCACGGATCGTGGCCGGATCGAACACGATCACATCGGCGAAGGCACCCCGGCGCAACACGCCCCGGTCGGTCAGCCCATACGTGGCAGCCACCTGCGCCGATGACGCCTGCACCATCCGCTGCATGGTGATCACGCGCCGCTCGAGCACGTAGCGCCTGATCTTGCGCGGATACGTGCCGAACAGTCGCGGGTGCCCCTCTGATCCGTCCGAGCTCGTCATCACGAACGGGTCACGCATGAAGGTCGCGATATCAGCTTCGGTCATGTTGAACGAGGCCACGCCCATGTCGCCATGCTCGCGGATGATCTCGAGCGCGGCCTCGACGGCCGGCAACTGTTTCAACGCGGCGACTTGCTTCAGCGTCTTACCGACCAACGCCTGCGTGGCGGCATTGCCCGACGTGAGCAGGATCGTGCTGTCGCCACCGCGACGTCGCAGATTCTCACGCATTTCGGCCAGCATGCGAGTGCGCTGCGCCACGTCGGCGATTCTGGCACGCAGCGAGTCGCGGCCACCGGCCTGGGCCCACCGCGGCAGCAGCGTCGCGCTGAGGGCAGTGCCGCTCGCTGTCCACGGATACTGATCCGCCACCACTTTGCAGCCTCGCGCTCGCGCGGCCCGCATGATGCCGAGCACACTGTCGGCCTTGCCCCACACATCCACACCGAGCGCCTTGATGTGGCCGATATTGGTCGTCAGCCCCGATTCGCAGCCGATCCGGATCGACTCCCGCACCGAGTTGAGCAATCCGATGGTGTACGAACTCTCGTCGCGCTGATGCGTGTCGTACACGCCGCCGAACGGCTTCGCGGCTGAAACAACGGCAATGACTTCTTCGGTCGTCGCATAACTCTGCGGGGCATAGAACAGGCCGGAGCCAACGCCAAACGCCCCGTCGCGCATCGCCACCGTCACCAGTGCCCGCATCGAATCGATCTGCGCGCGCGACGCCGGTGCTGAGGATGCGCCGAGGACCATCTCGCGAATGGTGCCGAAGCCGGTGAGTGCATACACATTCGTGCCGATCCCTGCCCGCTCGGCGTCACTCAGCGTCTGTGCGACACGCACCGGGCCACGCCCGTCAGCGCCCAGCACCACCGTCGTGATGCCCTGTATCAGGGACGACGCATTCTGGCGGCGGGTCGAGTCCAGTCGTGCGAGCCCTTCGTAGGCGTGGGTGTGTGGATCGATGAAGCCCGGCGACACGATCAACCCCCGCGCGTCGATGCGCCGGTTCGTCGTCAAGCCACGCGGCGCCGGCCCCACCAGCACGACGCGATCACCGCGGATGCCGACGTCGGTGACTCGACCGGCCCGGCCTGAGCCATCGTAGACCATGCCGCCGGTGATGAGTACATCGAGCGACGGCGCCGTCTGTGCGGCAAGCGAAAGGCCTGACACGGCCGCGAACAGCCCGGCGCGCAGCATGAGTCCTGCAACGGGTCGTAGATTCATGGTTGGAAGATACGATTGCGTTCCGACACTTCGCCTGCCCTCCACCGCCCGCAGCCATGATCCGGACCATCTCGCGACGTTCACTGTCGACCCGTCTCGCGGCGGTCGGTGTGTGTCTGACCACGGCGGTCCATGCACAGGAACGGCCCCGTGCCCGCGACCTCGGCATCGTCGTGGGGCCGCACGCGCCGGGTGCACTCAACGCAATCACCGATGTCGCGGGCGTACGGATCGGGCATGCCACCGTCATCCGCGGTGATTCCACGCGCACCGGCGTCACGGTGGTGTTTCCGCACAGCGGCAATCCGTTCGAGAGCAGGGTGCCCGCCGCCGTGGTCGTCGGCAATGGATTCGGCAAGCTGGTCGGCTACACGCAGGTTGCCGAACTCGGCGAACTCGAGACACCAATCGCGCTCACCTGCACGCTCTGTGTCTGGCGTACGGCGGAAGGCGTGGCAAAGTGGATGCTCGAACAACCGGGCATGCAGCGCGTACGCTCGATCAATCCGCTGGTTGGCGAGACGAATGATGGATGGGCACTGAACGCGATCCGCACGATTCCCATCGCCGACGGCGACATCCGGCTGGCGCTGACATCAGCCCGAACGGGTCCGGTCGCCGAGGGCACCGTTGGCGCTGGCACCGGCACCGTTGCCTTCGGATGGAAGGGTGGCATCGGCACCAGTTCGCGGGTGATGCCCGCCGGCCCGTGGACCGTGGGCGTCCTGGTCCAGTCGAACTTCGGCGGCAGCAGCGACCTGCTCATCCAGGGGGCGCCGGTCGGTCGCGAGCTCGGTCGCAACGGAGTGAGGCCAAACCGGGACCAGGGAGCGAGCGGGTCAATCGTGATCGTCATCGCCACCGATGCGCCGCTCTCCGACCGCAATCTGCGGCGCCTTGCCTCGCGAGCACTGCTCGGCATCGGTCGCACCGGAGGGTATGCGTCCAATGGATCGGGCGACTATGTGATTGCCTTCTCCACCCACCCGAACGTGCGACGAAGCGGACGCGTGGGGTCCAGCGGAACACCGCCGGATACCATCCGGTCAATGGAGCTCGGCAACGAACTCACCTCCGCGCTCTTCGAGCCCACCGTCGACGCAACCGTCGAAGCGATCTACAACTCGCTCCTCCGGGCCACCACCGTCAAGGGTGCCTTTTCGACGGTTGACGCGATTCCGATCGACGAGGTGCGCACCATCCTTCGCAAGTACGGAATCGGCCGGTGAGACCAGTCGGCGATGGGTGTTGTCGTGACCGTGCGTCGATCGACGTCGTGGTCCGGAGCACCGCATGTTCACTGTGAGGCAAGGACTTGCCGGCCGCCTGCGGCGCGTCACATCCTCGGGACGATTCGTGCCGGAGATCGACGGGCTCCGGTTCCTGGCCATCGTGCTGGTGGTTGCCTTTCACGTTCTCGCGTCCCTGCGTTCCGAGCGGCCGATGTTCGGGCCGGCGCATGCGGCCGGTCTGCTCGAGCGCGTCGTCGACACCGGCTACTTCGGCGTCGAACTGTTCTTCGTCATCTCGGGCTTCATTCTGGCGCTGCCGTTCGCGGCCCACCATCTCACGGGCGCGAAGCCGGTCACACTCGGCCGGTTTTTCGAACGCCGGCTAACCCGACTCGAACCGCCGTACATCGTCAGCTTGGCTGTGCTGGCCGCTGCCTGGCTGCTGGTGCGTCACGCCCCGGTGTCCTGGGTGGCCACGCATCTGCCCGCGCACGTCTTCTACGTACACTCGTTTCTGCTCGGTGCAGAAACAGGGCTCTCGACAGTGGTCTGGTCGCTCGAGATCGAGGTACAGTTCTATCTGCTCACGCCACTGCTCTCGAAGGTATTCGCGATTCGCGACCGCCTGCTCCGGCGTGGCGTCATGCTCGCCGCGATGGTGGCCGTGGGCCTGTTCAGCGAAACGCAGCACGTCAACGGCGCGATTCGCGCCGGACCGCCGCACCTGCTGCTGTATCTGCAGTTCTTCCTCACCGGCATGCTGCTGGCCGATGTGTACCTCACCGACTGGAAGTCGGAGCCGAAGCGGACGCCAGTGGCGGACTTGCTGGGAATCGCCGCCTTCGCCGCGGTATTCCTGGCGGTGGCGACGCACACGTTGGAGTACGCCCTTACCGCACCGCTCCTGCTCGTCGCGTATGGTGCCGTGTTTCGCGGTCCACTGCTTCGCGCCCTCTTCAGCGTTCCGATCATCACCGCGATCGGCGGCATGTGCTACACCATCTACCTCTATCACAATGCCATCATCTGGGTTGCCGCCCGCGCTCTGAAGGACCTTCAGATCGCCGGTGACCCTTCGCTGACGTTGCTGCTGAACATCCTGGCGCTCGCGACAGCCACGGTGCTGGTGAGCATCCCGCTCTACCTCGTGTTCGAGCGCCCGTTCATGAAGACGGATTGGCTGAGCCGCGTGATCGGGAAGACACCGCCTGCGCTGCCAGCGGCGAAACCGGAGCACTGACACGCCGTGAAGCTATCGGGGCGGCGCCACCAGCCACGGCGACCGCACTACATCCATCGGCATCGTGCGCTTCGCCTCACGCACCATGATCTCCACGTCGCGCATCAGGTTGGCGTTCTCGATCACGATGCCATCCTTGATGGTGTGCACGATGCCTCGTGTGCGTCGCACTTCGCCATCGGGGCCGCGCACCAGATCGCCGAACGCGTAGAGCAGCTTCAGGTTCGCCGCCGGGTTGCCATCAACGAGCAGCAGATCTGCCAGATACCCCGGCCGCACGAGGCCGATTTTCGGAAGCCCGAGTGTGGTGGCACTGGTGAGAGTGGCGGCCTTCAGCACCTCGAGGTTGTGCATGCCAGTTTCGCGCATCAGCTGCGCCTCGCGCACCGTCGAGAATCCCGGCGTCGCCCAGATGTACGAATCGTCGGTGCCGAATGCCACCCGGCCACCCCGCTTGTTGAAGGCGAAGATCAGATCGCCCCACAACCGATAGGCCTGCGTCCAGTTGTACTCGTCGTCCGAGGTCCAGTCGACGTGATACGCCCCGTGGTTCGCCGGATTCGGCAGGTTCCAGTTCCAGAGTGCCGGATGCGTGTACTTCTCATGCCACGGCAGGCTCATCGCACGCACCGCGTCGCGGTTCGCTTCGTACACCACCCGCGTCGGGAGCATCGTCACCCCACACTTCACCATGGAATCGGCCACTGCGCCGAGCAATCGATCACGGTCCGCTTCCAGCCAGACCTTGCCCGCATAGCGGAATCGCTGCAGCTCATTGCCGAAGCTGTACTCCGGACCAAAGTCCTGCGTCGTACGATCGAGTGCCGATTCCGCATAGCCGTAGTGATGCTCGATCATCGTCACGCCGGCACACGCCGCCTGCACCGAATTCACCACGGCAATCGTGCTTGGCGGGATGTGAAAACTCGTGATCTGCCCATTCGGTTTTGCCGCGGCCGCGATGGCCTTCACCAGATCGTAACTCCACCCGTTGGAGTCCATCGAGATCACACGGATGCCGCGCGCCGCCATTGCCTTCGCCACCTCTGCGGCGCGCGAGGGATCGTCGATCTCGGCTCGCGAGAACTTCGTGCCGCCACCCCAGCTCACCAGCGGATGGAGGCGCGGCGCCAGCACGCGATTCTGCCGTGACCGATCCGCTTCCGTGACCGCACTGTCCACCCCGCGATCGCTGGCCGGCACCATCGTCGTCACGCCCATCGCCAGCTTCAGATAGTACACGTACGACAGCGGCATGGGCTGCGTGCGCAGATGTGTGTGCAGGTCGAACATCCCCGGCATCACGTACATCCCCGTCGCGTCGATCACGCGATCGCCGCTGGGCCTGACCGTGGTACCGCGCCGCGCCGCCGTGACCGGGTCGAACGCGATCATTTCCGTGATCGTATTGCCCTCGATCACGATATCGTATGGCCCCGCCGGTGGGCCGCCGTGTCCCGGAATCACCATCGCGCCACGAATGACGAGTCGCTTGTACGGGCCTGCCGCAAGGTCACCGAAACTCACCGGTGCGACCACTGGTGCGGGGGCGACGGGCGCCGTCTGACTCGGCAGGAATGTTGGCAGCAGCGCAGTTGCCGTGAGCGCGAGCGCGACGACGCTCCTTCGACGAAACGCAACGCGGCGGGTGAGCCCGTTGGGCAATGGCATGGGTGTGCGGGTTGGGGAGGAGCGCGGGCGGAGGACTGTGTCAGCAACGGATGCCGCGGTCCCGGCGTTGCGTCGTTCTCTCGCGGCCTGCCACGGCGCCCCATTCAGTTGTTGTCGCTACCGCCGCCGGGCGCATTTCCGATGTCGGGTGGTTGGACGGATACCAGCCGCTCGAACGCCACCGGGAACTCCGTCCCCATCACCTCGGAGACTCCGTCCCCATCACCTCGGCGGTTGGACGAACAGCAGCCGCCCGAACGCCACCAGAAACACCGCCCCGATCACCCCGCCGATCGCATACACCACGTCACGCTCCGCACGCCACATCCGCAGCGACGAAAATGCGACGTTCGTCATGATCATCAGATTCGCCAGCAGCAGCGGACGACCGAAAATGCCACCCATCATGGTATGCCGCTGGAACCAGTTCAGGAGCGCGAATGCGAATAGTGCGCCACCCAGCATGCCGGTAATCCAGAGTGCGACAGGCGGCATCGCCAACGCCGATCGTGCCAGGATCACCTCCGGCACAAACAGCAGCACCAGACCGGACGCGGCGTATGCCACGCTCACGGCCACCAGCAGCCGATTGATCGGGAGCGCTGATGTCATCCTGCAACGTACCCGACTGATTCACCATGGGGTTGGCCGCGACTGCACACCGCGTACGTCGACGCTCACGAACTCCCTCAGGCACCCGACGGTCGTCACGCCAACGGTCGGCGGGTCAATTATCTATTGATTTGACGAATCAAAGCATTTGTCGTACACTCCACCATGCGATTTCCCGACGACGTCGGCCATGTCCTCCGCGACTACCCGCGGATCTACTCCGCCTGCCACCGGCGCCACAGCCGCGATCCGCTCACCGGCGACCTCGTCTCGCTGCGCCATGTCCAGCTCCTCGACCACCTCGACGAGACCGAGTCACTGTCACTCGGCGAACTGGCGGACCACCTCGGCGTCACGCCGAGCACCACCTCCATCGCCGTCGATCGCCTCGTGAAACGAGGGTATGTCTCCCGGACACCCGACGCCGTCGATCGGAGGCGTGTGCACCTGCGCCTGACACCCGCCGGCGCCCGCGTCTGCGCCGCGCACTCCGTGCTCGATCCCGCGCTGGTCGACAGCATGATTGCCGCGCTGCCGGATGATGATCGCCGCCGCGCCCTCGACGGCCTCGCGCTTCTCGCGCGCGCAGCCGTCGCCGCCTCCGGCGGTCGCCGCCGCGATCGACCCGCCGACACCCTTCACTCCGCCTGACCGGCCAAGGCTGAACGATGACTTTCCTCGCCGTCGTCTTCGTCATGATTGCAGTCACGGCAGTCCTGGCGGTGGTTGCCGGAAGCCGGATACCGCGGGATCATGTCGCGGAGGTGCGCGCCATCTACGACGCCGCACCCGCGGCCGTCTGGGCACTGATCAGCGACCCGACAGAATCTGCCGCATGGCGCAGCGACGTAAAGCGCGTGGACCTGCTGGCCACAGCCGACGGACGCCTCGCCTGGAAGGAAATGACCGCGCATGGCGTCACGACGTACGAGATGGTCTCGCAGGAACCGATGGTCTCGCAGGTCACTCGCATCACCGACGAGTCACTGCCCTATGGTGGTCAGTGGGAGTTTCTGCTCACTCCAGCAGGCACCGGCACCGAACTGCTGATCACGGAGCGCGGTTTCGTGAAGCCGGCCATCATGCGGCTCCTTGCGCGTACTGTCTTCAGTCCGACGAAGAGCATGATCGCGTATCACCAGTCGCTGGCGAATCGACTCAGCGAGCGCGCGCAGATCACGATGGTCACCGGCGGCTGAGATGGGACTCGACCTCACGGCGCGTGTCACGCTCACATCGCCCGACGGAGAACGGCTGACCGGCGACGCCAGCATCCTGCTGGCGAGTGACGGACTCATTCTGCGCGGTGGCGTCAGCACCGCACGGCACCTGACGAAGATCGGGACCGCCGCAAAGTTACTGGCAGCCGATGGAACCGCCGGTCAAACCGCCGGCCAGACCGCCGGGACGACCGCCACTACAACACCCGCTGCCAGTACCCCACGTCGATCCACCGATCGAACTTGAAGCCGACGGCATCGAAGTGCGCAACTTTTCTCATGCCGAACTTCTCATGCAACGCCACGCTGGCGTCGTTGGGCAGTGCGATACCACCCATCACCGCGTGAATCCCTCGCTGCTGCAATAGCGGAAACAGCGCGCCGTACAGTGCAGACCCTACACCATGGCCGTCCGCGCCAGCGGCGAGGTACACCGTCGCCTCGACCGAGAAGCGATACCCGGAACGTTCCTTCCATTTCGTGGCGTACGCATACCCGATGACCTCGCCGTCACGCTCGGCGACGACCCAGGGTAGTGTCGCCGACCAGACACTCTCCATCCGCCGCTGCATCTCGGCAGACGTCACGAGTGCCTCCTCGAACGTCACCACCGTGTGCGCGACGAAGTGGTTGTAGATCCCCGTGATCGACTCCGCATCGGCCACGGTGGCCGCACGGACGGTCGTGCCATCAGCTGTCGAATGCATTTCGCCTCTGCTGAATGGTCTGGCTGAGTGTGCGGGTGCCGCCGAGCATTCCGTAGTGATCAGTCGTTTTGCCGGGTTCGTCTGCAGCGCGGTGTCATCAGCCTACCCGGCCGTAACACCCTGCTGTTCTGCGTCATAGAACAGCAGGTCGACGTTGCCCGGAGTGTGCCCAAGCGCACGGATGAGGAGGGCGACCTGGCCACGGTGATGGACACCGTGGTTGGCCGCATGCTGCATCAGCTGTCCAAGAATCATCATTCGGACTTCCCCCGCGCTATTCTGATACTCCACTTCGCGCGCCAGATCGGCGTCGCTGCACGACGCCAGAAAGGCGCGTACCATCGCCTCGATCATCGCCCACGCCTCGACCACTGCCTCGAGTGTCGGATACTGCTCGGCAACGAGCGCTGCACCCCGCGCCGGACCGCCACAGCGCTCCAGCCAACCCCATTCAGTGCTCATCATGTGCACCAGCGTGTTCCGGATCGACCCCAGGCTTCCAGCGACCTGTCGCGTGAATTCCTCGGTTGTCAACCGCGCGATGGCCGCGAACAGCCGTCGGTTCGCCCAATAGCCATAGTCGTACTGCCGCACCACGTCTGCAACGGTCACTGCACACGCCTCACGAGAACTGTGTCGGTCGAATCATCCTGACGCACCCGCACTCCGGCCATCGGCACCATCCACCCCGGTCGGGCGCGCAGCGAAACGGATTCTACCAGCGCTCACACGCGCTGTCAGCCGCTGGTCGTCGAAGCAGCCGTCCGCCACAGCAAGCCATCAACCAGCACGGCCAGCGCCACACCCACACCATAGCAGAGCAGATCGCTCCAGAGAAAACCCTGACCGAGCACCAGCGCACCGATGGCTGTGGCCCGGAGTGCATCGAGCCACGGTGCGCGATAGAGCTGACTGCACTCGACCGCCCACGCCACCGTCAGCGCCGCCGCCCCAAGGCGAAGCCGCGCGGCGCCAGGCCATGCGATGGCGAGGAGCCAGAACACCATCGTGGCCCACAGCACATCACCCGCATATTTCGCCACCAGCGTTGGCAGCATCGCGCCAAAGCGTCGCGAGCCGAGTCCCATGGCGATGGTCAGCAGCAGCACCCGGATGTACGTGGCCCGGGCACGCATGGGCAGCGGCCTGATACGCATCGGCACGGCGCGTGTGTTCATGCCGCAATCTGCATGGCAGCCGACCTCATCGCACCCATCGCGAGTGCGGATGTGTACCTGGGCACTGGGATCATTGGCCACTGCGGATTACTCTCCGAGACCGGACCAGCCTGCACCTCAGTGGTGCCTGACGCGCGAGCCACGCCACCAACCGAAATGACTCCGATGAATCAGCGCCTGGCGACCGTCGCACCAGTCGAGCGGAGCGTGGGTCGACTGATCGGCGGGATGATGACGGGGGCATGCGCATCCATGTCGCATGCGTCGACGCACGGGCTACTCGCATGAGCAGTTTGCGCGACCTCTTCGAGCTGCTGCAGCACGGCGTGCCGCTGGATCAGATGACGCCGGCGGGCAGCGCCATCTGCGCTGCCGCCGCGCTCGGCTTTCTCTTCGGTGCCATCCCCGTCGGCGCGGCCGAGCTGCTTGCCGTGGGCGCAGGCGCCGTCCGACCGCGCGCGCTGGTGATTCCGCTGGTGATCGCGCTGACGGCCGGCCATGTGGCTGGGAAGCTCGTCTGGTACTGGATCGGCACCCTCGAGGCGCGCGTGACGCAACCACGGTTGCGGGCGTGGATCGAACAGGCACAGGCGCTCATGCGTCAGAACCCTCAACTGGGCGCGGGACTCCTCGCCAGCTCCGCGCTCACCAGTGTGCCGCCCTTTCACCTCATGGTCGTCGCTTCCGGCATCGGACGGATTCCCGTGGCAACGTTTGCCGTCACGTCATTCGTGATGCGGCTGCTCCGCTTCGGGTTGGTCGCGGCGTTTCCCACGGCGTTGCGCGCTCTTTTCTGACCGCCGAATCTGCTGCAGCTGTTGCCGGCGCCATTCACCACGCCCGAGTGGCGCGCCATCGGAACTGTACTGGCCGAGCGCGAGTACCTCTTATCCAGTAAACCTCTTCCTCGCTGCCAGCAATGCATGACGCGTAATTCCGTGCGACGACTGGTTGTGGTCATCGTCGCGGCTGCCATACCCGATGCGGTGGTCCGTGCGCAGGTCGACACATCGTCCGTCGCAGTCCCATTGTCGGTTGCGGCAGTACCGCCCCGCGCGGCACGCATGGAAGCCTCGTTAGTCCGGCGGCTTCCGCTGATGGGCATTGCCGCCGTCAGCGCAGCCACGATGACACAGGCATTCGGCTCGCCGAGCGGCTGGCCACGCACCTGGAGCGGCTACGGAAAGCGTCTTGGCGATCAGGCAGCCTTTGCCACCATCGAGGAAGGCACGCGACTGACGCTTGGTGCGACGGTCAACTGGGTGCCCGACACGGTGCCGTGCAGCGGTCGTGTCTCCTCGACGGGCACCATCCGGCTGCGAGCCGTGCTGCCACGGCTCGGATGCGCCGTCCGCGAAACGGTGCTGCTTCGAACACCCGAGGGTCGCGCGCGACCGAACTTCCCATTCGCGGTGGGCGCCATCGGCGCCGCCGCAGCCTCGACACTGTGGCGCCCCGACGCGGACACACCTGCACACGCACTGTCACTGGCCGCGACACGCGTCGCCGTGGTGTTCGGTGCGACGGTGGTCTCACACCTCATCAGCGACTGGCGGCAGGACCGCACCCGATAGCGCAGCCGCTGGAATGCCGCGCTCGCGATGCAGCCGCGAACACGCCTGTTACTGCCGTTTGTTCACCGTGATGATCTCGATGGCGCCCGCCTCGTGCCCTGGTCCACGCATCTGGATGGCGCGATTCTGTTCGAGGAACCGCATCTCGACGATGGTCGACGCCTTGACCGACTGCAACTCGTTCAACGATGGCTGCCGGATGTCGTCGATGTACAGGATGGCCTCCGTGGCACCGCCGCCGCCACCCGACCCGTCCAGCTGCGAACCGAGCCCGCGCGCCGCGTTCAGCCACTGCGGCCGCAGTGTGCGAATGACATCGGCGGCCGTATTGACGTTCCCCGACGCCTCGGCCAGTTCATCCTGTGTGATCCGCAGCCGGTCGCCGCGCTTCTTCTTCTGCGCCGAGAGCGCGTCCGGCACGATGAGGAAGGCGAGCGCAAGCAGGAGTCCAGCGAGGAATGGTCGGCGCATGGATGCCTCGGAGAAACGTGAGCGGTTCGAACGGGGGGCGGCGCCGCAGGCCACGGGAGTATCGCGGCAAGCCAGCGTCACGCCCTCACACCATCGGCTGCGGTCACGCGATAGTCAATGGGACCGCGCGGCTCACTCTGCGGCACCTGCTGGTCAGGCGCCGTCGATCAATCGCTGGCTGAGCTCCCAGAGCCGCGCGGCGCGCGCGGCGTCGGTGGCTTTCGTGGACAGCGGTTGTGAAAACGGTGGTCGGGTGGCGCTGTTGCGATTGCCCCAGCTCCAGTGCACCCCCGACGCCGCGAACGCTGCGTCGGTCACCACCTGCGCCAGCCGGTCCCCCGCCATCGCCTGCGTGACGTATCCCTTGGTGATGTACTTCTGGAACCACGGGAAGATCGTACGGAACGGTCCGGGGGTGTCGCGGAACAGTGCCGTATCCGCCACGCAGCCGGGGTACAGCGTGTTGAAGACGATCCCTGTGCCGGCGTGATAGCGGCGATGCAGCTCGCGACTGATGATCATGTTGCAGAGTTTGCTGTCCTTGTACGCCTTGCCCGGCTTGAAGGCCTTCCCATCGATCATCGCGATCGGTGCCTTGAACCCCGCTTCGAGCCCCGCCAGTTCGCCCAGGTCAGCAGGTGCCGGAATCGGAACCTTGCCGCCGAATTCCTCGGAGTTCGCCGTGACGGTGCCCAGTGTGATCAGGCGCGGCGCAGGCGCACGCTGCAAATCGGGGAGCAGCAGCGTGGACAGCAGAAAGTGCCCGAAGTGATTGGTCGCCACACTGATCTCGTATCCCTCGGGAGAACGCTGTGGCGCTGACAGTCGCGGCAGATACACGGCAGCGTTGCAGACCAACGCATCCAGGGGCCGCTCGGTGGCCCGGAACGCATCGACGAACGATCGCACGCTCGCCAGCGACCCGAGATCGAGGTGCAAGAGTGTGACCTGTGACGGAGCAACGCCAAGCGCCGTCGCAGCACGCCGCGCCTTGTCGAGATTCCGGCAGGCCATGATCACATGCCAGCCGCGCTCCGTCAGCGACTTGGTCCCGAACAACCCGACACCGGACGATGCGCCGGTGATGATGGCGGTGCGCGCAGAAGGCGAAGGCATCACGCTCTCCGTTACCGATGTCGTTGCAGCAGCCACGGAAACGCGATGCGGATGCCGTTGCCCACCATCAGCGTGTGGCCTTCGTTCGGCAGCTCCTGATACACACCCGTCGGTGTGCCGCCTGCTGCCAGTTGTACCGTGCGAGCCGGAATGATCGGGTCGAGTTGGGCTCCCACGAACAGGATCGGCGGTGCGCCGGCGACCTTGACCATCGACCCGCCCGCCAGACAGACGGCTGCCGCAATTGCCGTCGGCCGCTGTGCGGCCAGTCGGGCCGCGAGCCCGGCGCCCATCGAATGACCAAGCACGTACACGCGTGTCGTATCCACGTTGTATTCGGTCCGCAGCTGTGCGAGGAGAATGTCGAAGTTCTCGGGCGACGCACCGAACGCCGTCGTCGCCGGCGACACCAGCAGCACGCGTGCCGATCGCGCCATGGTCGGCGTGATGCCGGCGCCATAGGCGTCGATGAAGATGTTCTCGTCTGCGCCCGCGCCATGAAAGACCAGCAGCACCGGCACCGGTGTCTTCGATTTCGCCACCGCGGCGTCAGCCACGATGCGAAAGGGAATCAGAGCACCGCCCGCGCCGCGGAAGCTGCGCCAGAGATCGCCCGCGAAACGCGCATACGGATTACGGCCTCGCTCGAGCGCTGCCACTTCCTTGCGTAACTCCGTCGCCAGTCGCACGGGATCACTGAGGAACTCGGCACCGCGCTCGAGTGACGGCACATCGACCAGCAGCCCCGCCCGCGCCCGCGCCGCGACGAGCGCCTGTGCCAGCGGGGCCGTGCCTTCGATGGCATCCAGACGGGCGAGCAACGCGTCGCGTACCACCGAAGGCGCACGACCATCGATCAGCCGCGGCACCGCAGCAGGCGGCGGGGCCAGCGGCGCCCCGCTCAGCGCGACCGTCAGTGAGTCGATGGTGCCGACTGCCGCGGCAAAACGCCCGCCGAAGAAGCTCAGTGTCGATCCATCGAATGCCCGATTGACGCGTGCGCGCGTCGTGTCGTCCAGCGTCAGCCCGGCCGCCACCCGATCCAGCCGGAGGTAGGCCTTGCCCAGATCAGCGCGCGTGACCTGCGCCGGCGCCGCCGCCTGCGACAGGAGCATGACGGGTACAGCCAGCAGCAACAGTCCACTCGCACAACGGGCACCGGATCCAGTCGTCATCAGCAGTCTGCGGCAATGGTAGGGTGGTCCTGCACGCAGTGAAGCTACCCCCGTTCGGCGCGCTCGAGCACTGCCATCCCCTCATGCAGATCAAACTCCATCGCACGCCTCGGCCGACCTGGTGTTCACCGCGATGTCAGCGAGCATCATCCCGCTGATACAGATCACCCGGATCCAGCGCCGCCAGCTCCACCAGGAATCCCGCCAGCCGCTCCGTCAGCAGTGCAAGGTATGCTGCCCCCTTCTCCGCTGTGCTGTGTTGCGGATCACCGACACCGGTGTCGCGTGTGGCCTGTGTCCAGGCACGTTGTGCCCACGCCCACTTCTCCCGGATCGCCTGCAGCCGCGACGGATAGGTGCGGCCGTCTCCCCATTCCGCTTTCGGGAGCACCAGCGCCGGATGCAGCTGCAGCATCATGCTCGTTTCGCGCTCGTCCGCATGATCTCCGGGTACCGTGAACAGCGCCGCACCACTGTCGATCTGAAACCAGCTCACCGCACTCAGAAAGACACTCGCATGCTTCGCCTGCAGTTCGCGCAGCATCTGCCGGAAGTCGTTGCCCCCATGTCCGTTCAGCAGCACGAACTTCCGCACTCCGGTGGCGGCCAACGAGGCGATGATGTCGTGCAGGATGAGCTGCTGTGTACTCGGGTTCAGGTTGATGCAGAAGGGAATGTCGAGTTGCCCGGTCTGCACGCCGAAGGGCATGTTCGGCAGCACCGCAACCTTCGCACCCTGCGCCCACGCCAGTCGACCTGCCTCGGCGGCGATGTATTCGTTCTGATAGTTGTCGGTGCCGTACGGCAGGTGATAGTTGTGTGCCTCCGTCGCACCCCACGGCAACACTGCCACGTCATACCGGCACCCCTGCACCTGCTTCCAGTTCGTCTCGGCAATCATCCACGGACGCGCGGTCATCGATCGCCCCGCGGTGTTGACGACCCAAAGGACCGCACGTGGGGCGCGATTCGTGGGGCGCGCGGGGGGGCTGGGATCACTTGCTCCAGGGTGGTGTGATCTTGTTCGCACGCGCGTACGCGATCATCTGACCCAGGTGTTCGTGCAGATGCGTGGTGGCGCCGATCCAGCTCTGCTGCCCGGTCGACTCGCTGCCGAACATGGTGTTCGTCGCCGTCAACGACGCAGCCGTCTGCGCCTGCATTGCGCCCTTGAGGAAGGCGAACGACGCCACCATCTGCGCCACTGCGGAATCGGGTGACATCACGCGCTTCTCGTATGCCTCTACGGTCTCGTACTTGTCAGGCGTGATGCCCGTGGCCGCCGGTGCCGCCGTCCCCATGCCGGCCGGTATGAAGTAGTTGTCGCCCGCCACATGCAGCACCACTTCACCAACGGAGCGCACGCCGGCGCTCGGCCGATAACCGTACTTGTCGGCCGGAATCGCCTTTGCCAGATCGACCATCTTCTTCTCGACGTCGCTCACATCGCGCAGCAGGTCGGCCATCACGGTCGGGCTGCCGGTCGGGGCGGCAGCGGCTGGAGACACCGAGGCGGCGGCGGGATCGGCGGCCGGCGCCGGCGCGCAGGCCGCGACGAGGGCAGCAGCAAGGGCGAGCGGTACCCGGGCATGACGATTCTGCATTCACAACTCCGATGCGAGGAGGCACGAGCGCGGACACTATCCGGGGGCGCAGTGAGCGGCAATGCCCAAATCGAACCGTGTCGTGGCCTGCGGGGAGCAGGGTGGGCCGACCGCGATCGGCGGCGGGGGCGCCGACAAGGCCGCACCGGTGGCGTTCATGAAGACACTCACCGGCGACAGGACGCCGTTCGAGGAGCGGTGCAGCGATCCGTTCCGCCGCTGCCCCCCGCGCGATTGACACGCCATCACGGCGACAACTTCCTCGTGCAGCAGCCGCTTGCACGACATTCCGCGAACCCTGACCGCGACGTACCATTGTCCGCATCTACCGACGTTCTCCCCGACACCGAGTCCTGACATGACGCCCAATACCGAGACCGCCCAGAAACTCTACACCGCCTTTGCAAGCGGTGATGTGCCTGCCGTTCTCGGTGGCATGTCGCCCGACATTCGCTGGGAGGAAGCCGCAGGCGGTCCGTATGGCGGTGTGTCGAACGGCCCGATGGAAGTGCTGGCCAACGTGTTCATGAAGCTCGGCACCGAGTGGGACGCGTTTGCCGCAGTCCCGCATACGTTCGTCAGCGAGGGTGCCCACGTCGTGGCACTCGGCAACTACAGCGGCACGTTCAAGGGCACGGGCAAGAGTTTCACCGCGCCGTTCGCACACGTCTGGACCTTCCGCGATGGCAAGGCCGTGACATTCATCCAGCACACCGACACCGTCCTGCATCGCGCGCCGATGCAGTAGTCGGCGCAGACGTGCGGACGGTACAGCCCGGGTGCATGGTCGACGAAGTCGTGCGGCAACAGGTACACACTCCTTCTGCACTGCACCGCGACACTCCTGTGCGCGAGGTCGCGATGCCGTGGATGAAAACCGATGCCCTGTACGAACGCCTGACGTTCGTACAGGACGCCCAGAGCGACCGTTTCATCAGGGCCGAAGTATGTGCCCGCCACGGCGTACCAAGCGCGCTGGTCGGTGAAGGATGTCCGGGTGCGTTACGGCCCCTTCAATGCCGGCGATGGCGGCAGCGACTGCAGCCGACGGCGAAAGGCCTGGAATGCCTTGGTGTCTTGCGTCAAGCGGCTGAGCTCACGCGATGGCAGCCGCGCAATCAGTTCCTCGGTCGCCTTGATGCGATCTTCCTCGAGCGGATGCGTCGCGAAGAAGGCGGTCAACGCCCCCGGATCGGTCTTGCGCTGACTGAGCAGCGTGCGGAACATCGTTGGAATGCCGCGCGGTGAGATGCCCGCCTTGACGGTCGTCGACACCGCCTCAGCGTCGGCTTCGGATTCATCCGTCCGACTGAATCTGGCGAACAGCGCCGTGCCACCAACGTTGAGTGCCGCCTGACTGGCACCGCTCTCGCAGACCTTCGTCAGCGTACACAGCAGCGTCACACCGACATTCGCCTGCTGCGTCTGCTGCAACTGCTGCACGCTGTGCCGTCGCGTCACGTGCCCGATCTCGTGTGCCATGACACCCGCCAACTCACTCATGTCGGTCGCGCGCTCGATCAGACCGCGGTTGACGTAAATCCAGCCGCCGGGCAACGCGAACGCGTTCACCTCCTTGCTGTCGACGACGGTGAATGTCCATGCAAGACTTCGCTCGTCGGTGACTTTTACGAGCTGTGCCCCCAGCGAATTGATGTACGATGTCACCGCAGCATCGCGAATCAACGGCAGTTGTGCACTGACTTGCGCGGCCGTGCTGGCACCCAGCGCGACTTCCTGCTGCTGTGACACCGCACAGGCAGCGAACAGGACTGCAGGCAGCGTAGCGTTCACGACACGAAGCGTGCGAAACGCGCGCGATGAGGTATTCGGAAATCGGCGGGACATTGGCGTCGACTCAGCAGTGAAATATGCGTGCATGGTGTTCGGGTCACCTCACGTCAATGATCGTCGTACGTCAGGAGCTTCGCCATCGGCACCGCGTCGGCTGCGGGCATCGGTATATACGTAGGGCGATGCCCGACGTTGCGCCAACGCACGTCCGATTAGCGTTCGGTCACCTCCAGCAGTGACAATTCGGCTGTCTGGCGGGCGCCGAGTGTCTGATGTATTCGAGCGTCGCGATGCGGCGACGTGGCACGGAATCGGTGCAGTTCGTCTGCGAGAGTCCGCAGACGCAGGTCAACTCCTGCAGGGCTTCAGCCATGTTGATGACAATTGCCGTTGTGCTGCTCGTACTTTGGCTTCTTGGGCTGGTCAGCGCGTACACCATGGGTGGATTCATCCACATTCTTCTGGTGCTCGCGATCGTGGTCGTTCTCGTTCAGGTGATTCAGGGCCGCAAGGTCGTCTGACCAGCGACCGATTCCCGGTGGTGATGCAGTTTTGTGCGCGGGACGCGCGTACGCATTGACACAGCACAACATACATGCCGCGCGCGAACCGCTCCTCGCCGCGCAGGGAGAACGAACGTGTACATCATGCCGGCTTCAGTGAAATTCGCGCGGACTCGCACTGCACTCGGAGTCGTGCTGGCCATCGGCGTCACCGCCTGCGCATCGCTGAACAAGAAGGAGCAGGGAGCGATCATTGGTGCCACGGCCGGCGGTGCCGCTGGCGCGGTGATTGGCAACAACACCGGTTCGACCGCACGGGGCGCGATCATCGGCGCCGTGGTGGGCGGCGCCGCTGGTGCCATCATCGGTCACCAGATGGACCAGCAGGCGAAGGAACTGCGGCAGAACATCCCTGGTGCCACGGTCACCCGCGTGGGGGAGGGCATTGCCGTCACATTCGCGTCAGGGCTGCTCTACGACTTCGACTCGGATGTCGTGCGAACGGAGTCGGCCGGCAACCTGCGCAATCTCGCCGCAAGCCTGGGCAAGTATCCCAAGACGGATCTGATGATCGTCGGCCACACCGATGCGGTGGGGACGAGTGCGTACAACCAGGCGCTGTCGCAACGGCGTGCCACGGCGGCGTTGAGCTATCTCGAGGCGCAAGGCGTGAGTACCTCGCGACTGAAGGCGGTGGGACGCGGAGAGACGGAGCCGCTGTCGGCGAACGACACCGAGGGCGGTCGGCAGGCTAACAGGCGTGTCGAGATCGCGATCTACGCGAACTCCGCAGCGCAGACACCCTGATCGATACGGCGCGCGCCGACGCGGCAACACGGCGGCGGACGACATCTCACGTTGCCTGAGCTACAACAGAGGGGCGGCTGTCACCTGACAGTCGCCCCTCTCGCCATCGCACGTCAGTCGAGCGCACATACCCTGAGCGCGAGCTGCCGCATGCTGCGGCTGCGCCGATACTGCACGGCGCAGTCGGCAGCTGGACAGCCCTACTTCCGGATGGTCAGGTTGTTCACCACGCGGTAGTCCGGCGCCTTCGACTTCGCGATCTCGACTGCCAACACACGATCCGAATCGGACGGCACCGTACCATTCAGCGTCACGGTCTTCGCCTCCTTGTTCGTGTCGACGTTGATCCCGGTCGCCTTGAGGCGCGTGTCGGCCAGCAGCGCAGTCTTCACGTCGGCGGTCTCCATCGCGGCATCCACGCTGGTCTTTGCGTCCTCCGTCGCGCTGGCGGTCGCGTCCGCAGCCCTATCGGTTGCGGCCGCCGCCTGATCACCGGCCTTCTCCGCATCCTTCTCGACGCCCTTTGCGGTATTGCTACAGGCCGCTGCAACTGCGAGCAAGCCGGAGAAGGCGAGCATATGTGTACGACTCATTGAAGTCTCCCTGGAATCGGATGTGTTTGGATCGAGCGCGATGCATCGCGCACAACGCGGCTTCGTGCGTCTCAACGGACGAGATCGCAGTTCCGTATCGAGCAAGAATCGTGCGCCATTTTGCGATTCTTTCGACGTCAATGGCCCAGTACGCTGGCACTCGCATGCCAGATGCATCGTGGTGCAAGGCCGACGTTAGTCGCATGGCGGACCCGAGGGCGTCCATTTCACTATCTCAGAATCGGTAGCGCACCGCGAGCTGCATCTGGTACGGCGCGCCCCCCCTCTGCAGCACGCCGAAATTCTCGTTCACAGTGTAGGCGTACCGCCGAGTCGACTGGTCGAAACCAACGACGTTGAGCAGGGGCACGCGCTGTACCACAGGATTCTGGTTCGAGATGCCGGCTGGGAGCAGCGACTCCGCGCCCCATCCCGGGTTGAGCAGGTTCGCGAAGTTGAACACGTCGAGGCCGACTTCCACGGACTGGCCACGGACGGTGTGCACCGTCTTCGTGAGCCGCAGGTCGATACGCGCGGCCCAGGGAACCGCAGCCCCATTGCGCGACGCAACGCGGCCCAGGTGCTCACGCAGATACGCGCGCGCCACGTTGCGCGGGTTGGCCAGAACGCGACGCATCGACGCCGCGACCGCTGCCGGTGTCGACGGGTCGTCCGGGTCGAAGATGAAGGCGAGATCGTTGCTCGTGGCCTCGTCGCCGTTGATGTCGCCGTTCACCACGGCAGAGAACGGCCGTCCGGTGCTGCCCACATAGCGTCCACCGAGGAGCACACCCCAGCGCAGCCGGATCGAGCCCGCCAGTACCAGCTTGTGGCGGAAATCCGTGTCCGATGGCCCCCATGAGCCAGCGAGGTCGCGCGGGGCGCCCTGCACCGCGGTGAATGTCGTTGCCGTGCGTGCAAGACAGCACCCGAAGGTCGTGTTGTCCCGCGCACGGTTGTGCGTGTACGATGCGCGCGCCACCGAACCGCGCGGAAGCTGCGCCTCCGCCTCGATGATACCGGCGTGCTGCCGCCCGCGTCCGACGTTCGTCAGCTCGAGAACGCGACCAATTGCGCGCGATGCGAGCGCGTTCACGTTCAGCGTGCGCCCCTGTGCATCGATGGTGGACGCGGGCACGAACACCGCCCGTCCCCCTTCCGCGTCGAGCGCGAACGCCGGCGTCGCGCGCAGGTTGCGGTCGAGATACATGTAGTCGTCGCTCGTCCAGCTGCCGAGCGCCGTCCCGGTCAGCGTGAGCCGCGAGCTGAGCCGCCGCATGTATGTAGCGCTCGCTTTCCAGATGCCTGGACTGCGGAAGTGCGCATCCACCAGGTTCACGTACGGTGCCGCGGCGGCGGCCCCCGCCGGCAGCCCCGGGATGGTCGCCGCATCCTGGCGGTATGCGGCGTAGTCGGGTGTGGGCACGGCGGCGCCGGTGATCGTGATGTCGGCGATCCGCCTGCCGTCGTTCAGGAGCTGGTTGTGCTGCGCGTAGTAGGGCGCCTGTGCGCTGAATCGCCCGGCGCCCACGCGCAGCACATCGCGCCCGGTGCCGCGCACGTCCCACACCACCTGCGCCCGTGGCTCGAACTGCGTCCAGTCCGTTGGCGCACGATCGGTCCGCTCGCCAAGGACCTGCTCCACGAGCGTGTTGCGAGTGGGAGCGGTGAGGAACGCCGTCCCGTCCCACCGCAGCCCCGACGTCACACCGATCCGCGCGCTCGGACGCCACTCAGCCTGCACGAAGGCGCCCAGCTCGAGCACCTGTTGTCGCGTCATTGGCGCCGTCTCAACGAGCGGCAGTGTCCGGCTGTAGCGCGACGGCCGCTGCGCCTCGAGCTCTGCCAGCGAGTTGAACTCGAACAGTCCGCTCTGCGATTCGGCGATGTAGGTCCTCGTGCGCGTGAGCGAGTTGTCCGTCCCCAGGGTCCAGAGCACGTCGCCGCGCTGCAGGTTCACCACGTTGGCGAGCTGGAACTGCAGCTCGCGGCTGTCATCCGGTGCCAGCCGGTTGCCGCCGAACTGCACACGTGCGTCGCCGCGCGTGCCGTCGGCGAGCTGGGACTGGACGCGCACGAAGCTGCGTGGCGCGGGGCTCGTGGGCGTGAGCGCACGCGAGGATGTCGCAAGTCCGATGCGCAGCTCATGCTGCAGACCGCTGGCGAAGGTGGAGCGGAGCGTCGCGAGCGACAGGTTCTCTCGCGTCCGGTAGTTCGAGCGTCCGTCGAAGAGCGTGATCGCCTGGTCCACGCCACCGCTCAGCGGGCTCACCCATCCGCTGTAGTCGTTGGTGAAGGTGAGGCGGTGGCGGCCGCTCGGGCTCCAGTCGAATCGCAGGAAGGCCGTGTTCGCAACCGGACGGCGATCCAGGCGACCAAGCTGCGCGCGCGACGTATCGAGCGAATACCCGGTCGCGAGAATCCGGAGGATGCGGGCCAGCGAGTCGCGCGCGATGCCTGCGGCGCGCTCGTCGGCCGCTGAGTTCACAAGACCGGTGAACAACGGCTCGTTCGAGTCCCAGCGATCGACCGCCAGGAACAGATGCAGCCGGTCGGTGACCAGCGGACCGCCGACGCTCCCGCCCCACTGCACCGCATCGAACTGCCGCTGCGCGCGATTCCGCGCCTGATAGTCGGTGGCGGCCGAGAGGCTGCTGCTGCGGTAGTACGAAAATGCAGAACCGGTCCATCTGTTCGTCCCCGCTTTCGTGACCGCTCGCACCGCGCCACCTCCCTGCCGGCCCTGCGTCACGTCGTAGACCGTGCTCGAGACTTCGAACTCGCGCACCGCCTCCATCGAGATCGTGAAGGGTCCGCCGCCGAACTCACCGGCGCGGAGCATGTTGCGCGCCTGTGCCCCGTCGATGCGGATGTCGGTGGAGGTCCACCGCTGGCCCAGCAGTGACGACTGTGCGCCCGTGGTGGGAGCCAGCGCGGCGAGATCGGTGAAGTTGCGATTGACGGCCGGCACCGCTTCCAGCTGCTCGGCGCCCACGCGGTAGTTCGCGCCGATGCTCGCCGCGCGGCGGGCGGCGGCGTCAGCGGAGACGACCACAGGCGTCAGTTCCGTCGTTGCACGCGCGAGTACGAGATCCACCACGACGCGTGTGCCGAGGGCGAGTTGGTACCCATCGCGTCGCTCGGGGCGAAAGCCCGCGCGACGCACCGTGAGCGTGTAGGGTCCGCCGAGCGGCAGGCGCAGGAACGCGAACTGTCCGGCGGATGTGGTGCGCAAGGTCCACTCGACGCCCGTCTCGGTGTTCCGCGCCGTGATGCCGGCGTCGGCGATGCGTGCGCCGGCGCTGTCACGCAGGCTGCCGAGGATCGCCGCGTCGAGGGCCTGCGCCTGGACGGTGGTGGCGCGAGCGATGAGGGCGAGTCCGACGAGGACGAGGCGTGCGGATGTGCGACCGGCGCGCGGGCGTGACGGGGGGCGGACCATCGGGGAGTGCAGAGAGCGAGCGGAGAGCGACTGGCAGAAAGCGATTGACCGAGTGGTATATATCGCGAAGTGGGCACCCGCGCACTGGCCGCGCCGGTCAGCGCGCGCGACCGGTCCGGGGCTTGGCGGTCGTCCGGGCCCTGCGTGTCGCCAGATACGGCGCAAACTGCTCGATCGCGAATCGCACGGTGTCCTCGTAGCGTGCGAGGACTTGCGCACCGGCGGCGGTGAGCCTGGCGCCGCCACCCGTCCGGCCGCCTTTCTCCGCCTCGACCAGCGGCGGATCGAAGCAGGCGTTGATCGTCTGCACGAGGAGCCAGGCGCGCCGGTAGCTCATGCGCATTGCGCGCGCGGCGGCCGAGATCGAACCGGTCTCCGCGATCGCCGCCAGAAGGTCTGCCTTCCCGGGGCCCATCGCGATCTCGGAACCACGGAGGATGCGAAGGCGGAGATCGGAGGCAGGTTGGCGCGTGACGGATGGTGTCATGAGCGATGACGGGAGGTGGGTCGCGTGTGCTGACCGGGGAGAATGGCACTGGAGGTGTCGGTGCTCAAGTTGCGCTCGCCAGGATGCACATGGCCGCGGGGGCGACGATCTCATTGCGGAGGCCCGACGATAGCGGCCAGGGCATGGTGACCACGCTCGCGGTCACGTCGGGACGCCACACAGCAGGACTCTCGATGCGATCCTCGACACCGCGCGTCCGCACGGCCGTTCGACCCTTTCAGCACGTCTGACTGCAGGATCACGCGCCTCCGCTGAGGTTCCTCGAACGGCGTTGCGAAAGTCCTCGTGCGCCTTGATCTGCGGCGAATTCAAGTACTTCGCGGCATTGACAACGTCAGTGTCGCGGTCCTGACGGTCACACCGCGCGTGGCGCACGCGAACCAACGTTCGCGCCGAAGTGTTTGGCAATTCCTTACCGACAACTTCCGGCAAACGATCGCTGACGGCTGCCGCCGCGTGTGCTTCCGGCGACAGATCCGCTGTCGTTCTCAGCAGGCTGCACGATGCTTGCAAGGGTATTGTTCCTGGAGCAGCAGCAAGCCTCACTGGTGCGGTATGCGCGCCAGCCGCCGCGCAGTTCAGGTGCGCTCATCCGGACAGGACGGTTCA
>JANMHB010000072.1:0-119917 GCA_031374935.1 Gemmatimonadaceae bacterium
TCGGTGAGCGCGGCCTCCACTTCCGGCACGATGTCCTCGAACTCCTCGAGATCGTCGCGGACAATCCGCTGCAGCCCGTTCATGATGCCGAGGTGCAACTGCTCTGCGATGGCCAGCGATCGCAGGTCGAGTGCGTCAGCGCTGAAGTACTGGCGAGCGCGCTCCTTGTCGAAGCTCGCATCATGTGCAATCTCGCGCACCTTGCGCGGCTTGAGCACATCGCCGGAGTGCACCGTCACCCAATCCTCGAGCATCTCGTGCAGGAGGGTGTGATCGTCGTCAGTGAGCGACGGCAGCATCGGAACGGTGTTGGTCTCGACGTCGATCACCTTCACCAGCATCATGGCGTGATGCGCCGTCAGGGCGCGACCGCTTTCGCTGATCAGATTCGGCATGGGTAGCTCGTGCTCACGACACGCTTCCGCCATGGTGTACACGACGTCGTTCGCGTATTCCTGCGGGGTATAGTTGACGCTCGCTTCCGCGGTCGAGTTGGTGCCGTCATAGTCCACGCCGAGACCGCCACCGACGTCGACGTGCGTGACATCGACACCCATGCGTCGCAACTCGGTATAGAAGCGTGCCACTTCCTGCAGCCCCGCCTTGATGTAGCGGATGTCCGGGATCTGGCTGCCGAGATGGAAGTGGATCAGCTTGAGGATGTCGAGGCGGCCAAGCGCCTTCAGTTTGTCGATCAGCTTGACCAGCTGCGCGACGTTGAGCCCGAACTTGCTCTTCTCGCCGCCGCTTTGCGCCCACCGCCCGAAGCCAGCCGAGGCGAGCTTGATGCGGACGCCCGCCGTGGGGACGACGCCGAGTTCGTCGGCCACTTCGAGCAGGACGTCGAGTTCCGAGAGTTGCTCGAGCACGATGAACACGCGGTGTCCCAGCTTCTGGCTGATGAGCGCCAGCCGCATGAACTCGTGGTCCTTGTAACCGTTGCAGACGATCAGGTGATCGGTCTTGTCGGTCAGCGCAATGACGGCCTGCAGCTCCGGCTTCGACCCGCACTCCAGGCCGACCCCATAGGGCTGGCCGAATTCGTGAATCTCCTCGACCACGTGCCGCTGCTGATTGACCTTGATCGGGAAGACGGTGGTGTACTTGCCGGTGTACCCGTATTCCTTGATGGCCGCCTCGAACTCTTCGCTCAGCTGATGGACGCGCGAACGCAACAGATCCGAGAAGCGCAGGAGCACCGGCATCGCGACGCCCTGCGCCTCGAGATCCTGCGCCAGCTCGAACAGGTCCACTTCACGATCAGGGTGATCGCGGTCAGGCCGCACCACGACGTGCCCCTTGGCATTGATGTCAAAGTACCCGCTGCCCCACCCCTCGATGTTGTAGAGGGAGCGGGCATCGTCGATCGTCCAGGGCACGGAGGCGCTCGAAACAGCGTCCGTGGGAAGCGGCAGGGTAGTCATGGTACGGAATTCTATGGCAATTGCTGGGATGGAGGTATGCTGGCGGCAAATCCCGCGGCCGGCC
Organism: Gemmatimonadaceae bacterium; assembly: GCA_031374935.1. Classification (GTDB taxonomy): domain Bacteria; phylum Gemmatimonadota; class Gemmatimonadetes; order Gemmatimonadales; family Gemmatimonadaceae; genus JACMLX01. The sequence continues at coordinate 1,489 of JANMHB010000072.1, forward strand.
CGGGCCTGCTGCGGCGGCAGGCTGGCGCACTGTGTCACATTTCCGTGACTCGGCCTGCTGGCGAAACCAGTTGGCGTCGCCCCGCGTCATACGTGGAACATTCCCTGATGAACAGCCCGCTGCCTACTCCTCAGTCCGACACCGTGATCCCCGACGCCGTTCGCGCGGCGTTCGACATCGTGCGGCCGCTGGGTCAGGGCGGCATGGGCTCGGTGTGGCTCGCCCGCGATCGGATGCTCGACCGCCTGGTCGCGATCAAGGTGCTGCTCACCAGCGCCGCCAGTGAGGCGACACGCGAACGATTCCTGCGCGAGGCGCGGACCGCCGCCAAACTGAGCCACCCGAACATCGTCCCCGTCCATCGCGCCGACGAGTCCAACGGGCAGGTCTGGTTCAGCATGGGCTTCGTCGAGGGCGAGTCGCTTGGTGACCGGATCCGGGAGCGTGGCGCCCAGCCGCCGGCCGACGTGGTGCGCATCCTTCGCGAAACGGCGTGGGCCCTGGCCTATGCCCATGCCCGCGGCGTGATCCATCGCGACGTGAAGCCGGACAACATCCTGCTCGACCGTGAATCGGGACGCACCATGGTCACTGACTTCGGGATCGCGCGTGATCTTCGCTCGGAGGATGTGCGACTCACAGCCGATGGCAGCGTGCTGGGGACGGTGCACTACATGAGCCCGGAGCAGGCCGCCGACGATCCGCTCGACGCGCGCAGCGATGTCTATTCGCTCGGCGTGGTCGGCTTTCACGCACTGAGCAACACGCTGCCATTCGAGGGCACACCGAACGCGATCCTGGTCTCGCACGTCACCCGGGCGGCGCCCGCGCTGCGCAGTGTGGCCAGCGCGGTGCCGGGGCCGATCGCTGCCGTGATCGACAAGTGCCTGGCCAAGGAGCCCGGGGCGCGCTGGGACAGTGCCGAAGCACTGGCCGACGCACTCGGCAAGGCACTGGATGAAGTGGTCACGGCCGAACGGAGTGCGGTGAAACCCGGTGCGGTGGACGTGCTGAGCGAGCGTGACGCGATGGCGCTCTGGCAACGCGCCGCCCAGTTGCAGGCGGAAGCCGCACACCGGATGGAGCGGACTGTCGTGCTCGCGTCCCCCGTCACCGATGACGGCGCAGCTCGGCTGCCAGCCGATTCGTATCGACTGAAGGATGTCGAGGCGGCGGCCGTGGAAGCCGGCATTTCACGCCAATTCGTGGCCATAGCGCTGGCCGAACGCAACACGATGGCGAGCGCGGGCGGTGCGGGTACGGAACCGCTCGACGATCGCACGGAACGGCGCATCACGACGATGCTCGGTGTCACCGATCGCAGCATCAGTGTGTCGCGCGTGATCAAGGCGTCGCCCAAGACGACGCTGCAGCTGATCGGGCGCGTGTTCACGGCCGGGCCTTATCATCTCAAGGTGCGCGAGACGGTCAACGGGCATCCGCTGGACGGCGGCATTCTTCGCTTCGACATTCCCGACCTCTACAAATCGATCACGGATGGCACGGTGCCAGCCGGCGTTGGCAGCACCGATACCCTGATCTACCGCTGCAGTGGCCAGCTGGACCTGAATGTGCTGAACGTGACGCTCAAAGCGCGCGGCGACGCCACCAGTCCCGAGTGCGAGGTCGTCGTCACCGGGGACTTGCGGGACGGCCAGCGGAAAAACCTGAAATGGGCATACTGGAGCATCGCCGGCACTTCGACCGGATTCGGCGGCGCAGCGCTCGCCATCGGGATCAAGGTCATGGGTGGGCTGGCGATGGCGACCCCGCTGGTCGCGGGAGTCGCTGCGCTCGCAGCGTTCGGAGCCATGGCTGGCTATCGCGCCCTGTTCCGGCACGCCCTGAAAAAGGCACACGAGGAAATCGACAAGATGCTCCTGGCGCTGCAGCAGCAGCTCGACAGCCAGGCACTCTTCGGTGAGCTGCCGGCGCCAAATGAGCGCATCCGGCGCGGCGGCGGCGATGACGCCGCGTTCATCGGCATGATTGTCGGCTAGTGGACTGGAACCAGTGACCGTCACGCGGCTGCTGGTGTACGCAGCGGAGTGAAATATGGTGCGACACCACCCTGCCGACATGAGCCGCCGATGAACACAGCACGGTCCCAATCCATCATCGCCGTCGTCACGAGCGTGATACTGTTCGGGTGCGCGAAATCCGCGCCCGGTGTGGCGTCACTCCTGGTGGTCGACGCCCGCATCGTGACCGGAGCCATCGACACGCTGCGCATCTCCGCCGATCTGACGAACGGCACCGACACCGACTTCGCGCGCATCGGGTGCCTGCGGCCGGCCCTCGCCTTAGACAGCCTTGCGGGAACGCAATGGGTGCCACTGGGCGTGCTGCAGCCGGAAGAACTCATCCAATGTGTCCGGACGTTCACGGTCAAGGCCGGAACGACGCAGCGATTCGACGCGCAGTTCACGCGCGCGGTCGCCACACAGAAATTTCCCCGCGGCACGCCGCTGCGCGTCCGTGTGATCTCGCCGCCGGCGGAGCTCGAACCGTTCTTCAGCTTCACACTGGTGCCCTGAGCACCCACGCCTGACACCGGCCCGTGACGACGTGGCACAGGGGCCGGATGCCGATCAGCGGCTGCCGCCCGGCGCGGCGATCATCCCTGCCTGCGGCGTCAGCTGATCGCGACCCTTTTGCAGGAAGGGGATGCCATTCCGCATCCAGTCAGGCTTCGCTTCGCCCTTCAGGTGATGCCCGAAGAACTCCTGCATCCGCCGATCCACATCCTTCTGGTTGGCTCGCTTGCGTGGATTGTGGCCATCGTTGTTGTAGTTCAGCAGGTAGGCCTCCTTGCCGAATCGCTTCAGCGCCACGAACCATTCGATGCCCTGGTACCACGGCACGGCACCGTCGGCATCGTTGGACATGATCAGCACCGGCGTCTGAATCCGATCCGTATAGAAGAGCGGACTGTTCTCGATGAAACGCATCGGATATTGCCACATCGATCCGCCAATGCGGCTCTGCGACTTTTCGTACTGGAATGCCCGGGCGAGGCCACTCTCCCATCGGATCCCGCCGTACGCACTGGTCATGTTGGCCACCGGCGCGCCGGCAAACGCCGCCGCGAACAGGTTCGTCTGCGAAATCATGTAGGCGGTCTGGTAGCCGCCCCAGCTCTGGCCGGCCGTCCCGATGCGTTTCGGATCCACGATACCACGCGCAATCAGCGACTGGATCCCTGGCACGATGGACTTGAGTGCACTCTGCCCCGGATACCCATCCTGATACGCGATGTCGGGAAAGAACACCAGGTAGCCCAGTGACGTGTAGACCGTGGGGTTGATGGTGTTGCGGCCGCCCGGCGCCACATACGAGTGCAGCCCGTCGCTGAGTGACTCGTAGAAGTACGTCACCATCGGATACTTCTGTGCCGGATCGAACCCTTCCGGCTTGAACAGGATGCCTTGCAGGGTGCGGCCATCCATCGACTGCCATTGCACGAGTTCATTCGTGCCCCACGACACCTCCTTCTGCTGCGGATTCACATCGGAGATCACGGTGGTCTGCGCGACGCTCGTGCCGACGCGAAGGTTGGGGAACTCGCGATAGGTACTCCGAGTGAGCAGCAGTTCCGCACTGCGCTTCGCCTTGCCAAGCAGCCGCCACGCGGCGTCCTCCATCAGCAGCGACTCCGGCGCTGCGGTCACGCCGATCCGATCGCGCATGAAGCCGCTCTGCTTGGTGGTCTCGTTGAATGCCGAGAGAAGCAGTGGCGCGGTCGGATCGATGTAGCGATCCTCGGGGTCGAGATCGACCACCCGCAGGACGGTCGTCGCCCGCGCTCCGGCCGAATCCGTCACGACCTTCGCCTGCCGGACGCCGAGGGGGTCAGCCTCCCAGACATCGAACCGTGAATACAGCAAGACTGACTTCTCGTCCGTCGTCCAGCCGGCGAGCCCCCAGGGAGCGGCCGCAGAGGGCGTGTCCCACGTTTCCTGTTCGAAACGGACGCCGCGCAGCGCGCCGGTGATGTCGATGGTCTTTTGCGTCCGGACATCGTGACTGAACCACCGCCCCTTGTCGAACCAGAGCACAGAACGACCGCTCGGTGAGAGCTGGGCGCCGAATTCCACCTTGCTGGCGAGGCGTCGCGCGGTGCCGGTGCTGGCATCGATCACGCTGATGTCGGCACCGTCGTCACCCCACAGCCGCGACAGCGCGTACGGCTGATCGTTCTGCGCCAGCGCCACAGCGCCGTCGTCACTGAGCGACACGCGCCCGGTCGTATCGCTGCCGATCAGGCGCGTGGTGCCGGTCGCCAGGCGATGCGTGGCCAGCCAGGTCCGGTTGCGATCACGCGTCGCCTCGAGCTTCTGCTGCGGCTGCAGCCGCGTGTCCTGATAGTGCCAGAGATCGACCTGTGACTTGTCGGCCAGGGAGTCTGACGGAACCGAATCGGCGAGGATCGGTGCCGCACCGAGAATCAGCGTACTGCCGTCGCGCGAGAAACTCAGCTGGCGGTCGGAGAGCGTGCCGCTCGGTGCGAACGCATCCGCCGCCACCACGCGACGGGCCGCACCGCCCTTGCCCACCGACGCGTGATAGGCGGCGTAGCGTGGCTTGTCGGCCGTGAACTCCTCCTTGTCCGAGACGAATGCCAGCTGTCGTCCATCGCGATCGAATGTGATCGCCTTGTAGTTCCCGGCGCCTTGCATCAGCATCGTTTCGGCACCCGTGGCGATGGTGCGAAGGACGGCGGCGTCGCGTCCAGGAGTTCGCGACGTCAGGGTGTAGGCGACGTAGGTACCGCTGGGATCGATGGCGTACGTGCTCACGTCGGCGATACGCTCTTCCGCACCCGACTCGGTGTTCCGGATCACCAGCGTGGTGCCGAAGTCACGAGGCCGCACCCGTCGTCCCGCGGTGTCGCCGGTGGCGCGCCGGGCCACCGTGTCACCGGCAGCGCGTGACGCCGCTGAATCCGCCTCGAGGAGATAAGCGATGAACTTTCCGGCATCGCGCGGCACGCGCACGCTGCGCACACGCGGCACGACGATGGGCCGCAGCGCGACGGCTCCGGTCAGTGGCACGAGGATCAACGAGTTGCGCGGCGCGGGGAGCGGTCGCGGTCGCGCCTTTCGCGCGCGCTCGAACTCCGCCATCGGTGCATAGCCGATGGCCACCAGCATCGATGCGTCGGGGGTGAACTGCGGCGGGGCGGCGACGAACGGGGAATCCGCCACCGCCGTCAGCGTGACGACCGGACGCCCGAGAAACCCGCGCGGAATCCGGGCTTCCCTGGTGCCGCGCGTCTCGCGCACCAGCAGGTCGCCGTCACCGACTTGCGGTACTTCCGTCCAGGCGGCCCAGGCGCCGTTCGGCGCCAAGGTCGGTGCCTGGGCCACACGCCAGCGATCATAGTCATCCTGCGTGATTGCGCGGCGCATCTGGGCCGCCAGCGGCGTGGCGAGCAGGAGGCAGGTGAGGAGGAGGCTGGAGCGACGCATGGTGATCAGCGGAAGAAGTGGGGTCCGACGAGGGCGTCGGCTGCACGAATGTACGAAGACGCGGCGCGCGGCGTTGCTGACGACCCGGATGCGGTATCTTCTGCTTTCCCTGCGCCGATGGCGCGTCCCCGACTCCGCCCCACCTGCATGCGTCGTCTCGCTGGCTACTTCCTGCGTGGACTGGTGATCATGGCGCCGCTGGCGCTGACCGTCTACGTCTGTTTCTCGATCGTCACGGCCATCGACAGTTGGGTGCCGGTGAACATCCCCGGTGTGGGCTTCGCCATCACCATCGGATTGATCACGCTGGTCGGCGCGCTGGGATCGAATGTGCTGGCCGACAGCCTCGTCGGGCTGGTGGACCGGCTGCTCGAAAAGCTGCCGTTCGTGCGACTGCTCTACGGCACCGCGAAGGATTTCTTCGAAGCGTTCGTGGGGGACAAGAAGCGCTTCGACACCGCCGTGCTGGTCACGCTGTATCCGGCCTCGGAAGCCAAGGCACTGGGCTTCATGACGCGCAAGGATGTGGACATGTTCGGGCTGACGAATCACGTGGCAGTGTACCTGCCGCACAGCTACGCATTCACGGGACAGCTGGTACTGGTGCCGGCCGAACACGTCACACTGGTGCAGGCCGGCAGCGCTGAGTTGATGACCTTCATCGTCTCTGCCGGCGTGACGGAGAAGTCCGGCGCCGGCACCACACCCACCCTCGGCATGCCGCGGATCAGCGACCCGATCGTGTCCGCCGCCGATGGAGCTGGCTGAACACGAACGGACCGAGTGCGGCCGCGCCGATGGCGATGAGCAGTGAGCGGCCACCGAATTCTCCCTCCCGCAGCTCGATCCCCGTCACCACGAGCAGGATGAGCATCGGGCAGAGCGCCAGCAGCATCAGGCCACGCGGCCCGAGCGGCAGTCGGAACGGTCCGCGCAGGGTTGGTTCCGTGCGACGCAGCTGAATCAGCGCGGCGAATTCGAGGCCCAGCGCAATCGCATAGAGCAGCACGTCGGCGGAGATGAGTTCGCCGAATGGCAGCAGTGCCAGCACCGAATAGAGTGTTGATGCCAGCAGGATCGACCTGACGGGCACCCCACGCTCGTCAACGACCGCGAGCCAGCGCGGCAGGAGCCGGTCCTCGGCCACGCTGAGCGGGATCCGCGAATACGCCAGCAGGAGCGAGTTGAACATCGCCGTCGCGCTGAGCATCGCGAGGACGATGAGCGCGATGCCGAGTGCCGGACCAATCGGGCCGGCGATCTCACGTGCGATGTCTGGCCAGCCGCCCTCACGCCAGGTGCGCCAGTCGCTGGCCGCCAGTGCTGGAAGCAGCGGAACAAAGTATCCGAGTGCCACCAGCGGCACCGCGAGCGCCAGCGCGCGCGGGTACGTCCGACCCGCGTCCTCGATCTCGCCACAGACGGTGCTGGCATTGTCCCAGCCGATCCAGTTCCAGAGTGCCAGACTGAGCCCGGCGCCAAGCGATGTCCAGCGGATGGGTTCCGGCGGTCCCAGGGTCACCCATGGGGCGTGGGTCATCTGCGGCAGTGCGAAAATGGCCAGCAGGCCGAAGCAGGTGAGCACCAGCACGCCAATCACCACTGACACCTGCCCCACCGGCACCGCACCGCGCAGGTTGAGCAGCGTGGGGATCCAGATCACCAGCATCGTGACCAGCACCACCCAGCCGTAGCCAAGGTTGGGCATGAAGGCACCCAGATACTGGATGACGATCGCCGGGTAGAGCGACATCTCCACCAGCGAGTAGAGCCAGGTGCACCAGGCGTTGATGAAGCCCCAGCGATCGCCGAACGCGCGCTGTACCCATCGGTAGTAGCCCCCTTCGACGGGGAGCATGCTGGCCAGTTCGCCGATCAGCAGTGCCTCGGGCACCGCCCAGAACAGCGGAATGGCAACCAGTGCCGCGAGCGCGAGCACGGGCCCGACATTGGCCACCAGCGCCTCGAGGGTGAACGCGCCACCCGAGACGGTGAAGTACAGCACGAAGACCAGGCCGAGCAGCCGGAGGCGTGGCGCGGCCCTGCGGGTCGGCGTCCTCACGTGGCGCGCGAATGCAATGTCACTGAAGGCAATGTCAGCGAGGCACTGCTGCTGAACGCACTGCCACTGAAGGCCACGAGAGCAAAATCATAGAGCGGCAAGATGGGCCGCCGGCGGGGGCGGCGAAACCTCTCGCTGGGCAGATAAAGCAACGCGGGCCCCCGCCGAAGCGAGGGCCCGCGCCAGACCGAGGTCTCTGGGTCGTGGCGGCCGTTTCAGGCCTTGGATGCAGCGCGACGACGACGACGACCGACCGCCAGCAGTCCAGCCAGCCCCGTTGCCATCAGCGCGTAGGTCGACGGCTCGGGCACCACATTGCCTGGCGGTGGCGGATTGTTGACGAAACCAATCAGGTTCTTCGTCAGCTGCTGCATTTCAAAGGTGCGGTTCCCTTCCATGAAGTTCACGTCGAGGATCGACGTCAGCGAACCGGCCGTCGCGTTGGCCAGTGTGCCAATCGTCCACGCGACACCCGCACCGATCGCACCGTTGTTCGTGATCCACTGGCCGGTACCGAACCCGTTGAACGCGCCGGCGCAGGCAAAGCTGATCGACGAGACGGCATTCGGACCAGTGAACGGTGCGTTGACGGTCTGGGCGTCAGCCGGACAGGTCCCGGTGCCACCATTGCCCAGGTTGCCGCCGCCCGCCGCTGCGATCAGCGTGAAGATCGAGGCGTTCCGCGTCGTGAAGTTGTTGTTCTCGCCCATCATGAACACACGGCCGCCCCCCTGCAGATAGGACAAATACTGCGACTGCTGGCCGCCCGTCAGCGCGAAGGTGTTCGAGAAGCGGATGTCCCAGATCTGGCTGAAGCCGGCGAAGTTCACCGGGACACCATCGGCGATGGTCACCGTGTTGCCGACCGCTTCGTGCAGGGTCTTGAGATTGTTCGTGATGTTGGTCGTCGTTGTCGGTTCGGACGTGCCTGTGCTGCCGTTGATGATCAGAATGCTCTGCGCGCTTGCCACCGACGGCAAGACGACGAGGGCGGCGATCGTGAACAGCGACTTCAATCGGTTCATGCGACGAGCTCCACTTGAGGATGGTCCGACGTATAGCATCGCCCATGCCACCCCTTCTGGATGGCCGCGAGGTGTTCACCAGAAGATGTAACCCACCACACATCAACGACTTAGCCGGATGACACCCTCGCGAACGCTCGCCCGCAGGAGCGCCGCCGTGCACTAATGGCGCCACAGTGTGGCGCTCGCACCACGGCGAGGTGGTCGCGGTATCGGCGTCATCCGCGGCCGCGCGAGCAGCGGCGGTTCAGTCAGCAGATGTGTCAGGAATGCGCGTCAGTGGCCCACGCGGAAATCGTCCGCCCTGATTTGCAAAGCACAGCGGGCCTCCGCACTTGCAGAGGCCCGCTGACATGGAACGGCAGAAGCAATCGCAGCGTGGCGCGTCAGCCCGCAACCCGATTCCGGCGCCGGCGGGCAAGACCAGCCAAGCCGACGAGTCCGGTGGCCATCAGCGCGTACGTTGACGGTTCCGGCACCACATTCGGATCGACCGGCGGCGGTGTCACGGCCCCGAAGCCGTCGAGATAGACCTGGCCTTCATGGCCAGCAGGCTGGCAGTCGGCCGCCAGCAGGATCAGGCTGAAGTCGTTACCGAGAAAGCCGGACACGTCCAGTTGCTCGATCTGCCATGAGGTGGTGTAATAGTACCCCGTTGATGACAATGCGAAGCGGCTATCAATGCCACCACCACCCGTAGCCGCGGTGTACGTGCGATCGATCAGCACCGATCCGGTCGTCTCGTTGCGCAGCAGCAGCTTGAACGCTGCCGAGTTGCTGGTGGCGTGCGCTCCTTCGAGCACTGCGGCCCAGGCAAAGAAGATGCTGCTCTGCTGGTAATTGTTGACCCGTTGCGTGATGACGGATGCGAATCCGCCGTTGAACAGGTCTTCGATGCGATAGGAGAAGTTGCCGGAGTACACCTGATTCAGGCGGCCATCGGTATTCGCCATGACACCCGGGCCGACAACCGCCGAGCGATTCGAGGCCTGATTGCGCGAACCTCCCGGGAGAAAATCGAAGGGGTTCAGTTGTGCATTGGTGAGACTGGTCCGGCTTCCGCCGCCGGCGGTCCACCCGCTTGCCGTGCCGTCCTCGAAACCGCCGTTCGTGAACTGTGCGCTGAGTGGTGACGCGCACAACAACGCCGCCGCCAGCGCGAACTGTGTTTTCATGAGATCCTCTGAGTGAACGCAATGAGGACGAGAATCGGCCGATCGTCTGCTCACACGGCAAACGATGTACCAATACCGCACATACTCGGCCTCTCCTCATACGACGTCACTCATTGCGCCGTGCTCTCGCGCAAAACGTTGCGCTCTCCCGCCGGAACTGTCGCACGAGCGCCACGATCATCAAGTGACGCACTCAACCATTCGCCGACCGCTCAGCGCGCCGACACCATCGCATGCTGTGCCTCGATCCAGCTGGTGTGGTAGGCGGGGTCCTCGATCGCGGCGATCTGCCTGGCGACCTTCAGTGGCTTGAAGGAATCCATCATCACCGCCAGTTCCTTCGTTTCCTTCTGCCCGATGCTCGCTTCGGCGCGCCCAGGATGCGGGCCGTGCGGAATGCCGTCGGGGTGATGCGTGATCGCGCCGAACTCGATGCCCTTGCGACTCATGAAGTCATCCGAGGCATAGAAGATCACCTCGTCGGAATCCACGTTGCTGTGATTGTACGGCGCCGGAATCGCGTTGGGATCAAAGTCGTAGGGACGCGGGCAGAACGAGCAGATGACGAACCCATCGCCCTGAAACGTCTGGTGCACCGGCGGTGGCTGATGCACCCGTCCGACGATCGGCTCGAAATCATGGATGTTGAACGTCCAGGGATAGAAGCAGCCATCCCATCCGACCACGTCGAATGGGTGATGATCGAGGATGTACTCCTGCAGCGCATCGTACTGCTTCACGAGAATGCGGAAATCGCCCATCTCATCATACGTCTTGAGTTCGCGCGGCACGCCGAAGTCCCGCTCGGAGTATGGCGCGCCTTCGATCAGCTGGCCGAACTCGTTGCGATAGCGCTTCGGTGGACGGATGTGTCCCCGGCTTTCGTGCACCAGCAGATTCGTCGGTCCTGCGGCGTTGTCGAGCTTCCAGCGGTGCATGATGCCACGATGAATCACGACGTAATCGCCCTCGCGGTACGGCAGGTCACCGAATTGCGTCTCGACGATCCCCTGCCCTTTGGCCACGTAGACGACTTCGTCGGCCTGTGCGTTGCGATAGAAGTGGGCGTCGGTCTCGTCTGGCGCCACGAAGTACATGGCGATGTCGCTGTTGAACACCAGCGGCACGCGGTCGAGGGTGGGGCTGCCGCCTGTCGTCAGCCGCGACGTGAACCACTTCCGATGCTTGAGCGTCTCGTCGGGATCCGCTTCGAGCGTCACATCGCGGAAGCGCCGCACACTCTTGACGGTCGTGGGCGGATGAATGTGGTAGAGCAGCGCCGAGGTGCCGGTGAAGCCTTCGTGGCCCATCAGCTGCTCCGAGTAGATGCCGCCGTCGGGCCGGCGATGCACGGTATGGCGCTTCTGCGGAATGCGGCCAAGCGAGTGGTAGTATGGCACAGATACCTCGAGCTGCGGAGCGATGATGGTGCCGCACAGAAGTGCAGCGCCCGAACGACGAACTAGCGGACGGCGAGCGAAAGGGTGCCGAGGCCAGGCGCGCTCACACGCACCCAGGATCCAGGAAGCATCGGCGGCCGGCCTGCGGCCTCCGACTCGTGTGGAAAGATGGCAAGGAGATCACCGGGCCGCAGCGTGTGACTGCGCAACGCGCTGCGCGCCAACGCGTGGAATGCGCGCCGGTCGGGCGCCGCGACACGCACCGTCTCATCGGCCAGGGCACTTGCAGCGAGCGGCGCCACCCGGCGCAGCAGAATCGATTCCGGGCTGCGTCGCGGCACGGCCAGAAACGGCCCCACCGCACCCGGCGCGAGGACGGTCGCCTGATCGTGTCCCAGCTGCGGCCAGCCGAGGACGACCATGCTGCCGACGAGCGCGTCATCGAGCATTCCATCGGTGAGCTCGCTGCCCGCCGCCAGCGTCGTACCAAGGACGGCTGCCAGACCACCACGCGCTGCGGCGGCGTCCGTCCTCGACAGCTGGCTGCCCGGCCCATGCAATGTGGTCGGATCCGCGAAATGCAGTACATCGGTGCCGTGCCCAGCCACGATACTGCGCGCCAGCGGGATCGGGGCGACGAGGTGGACGCTCTCGGTCGCGAATGCGGCGCGCGTCGGGCCGTGCACGATGGCACCGGCAGCGCGCCGGAGCATGTCGAGCTGCGCCAGGGCCTCCAGCGCGTCGGTGAGGCCAAACGGCGCCAGGTCGATGACCTCGGTGGCGTCGAGCGACAGCAGGCCAGCGTGCACGGCATCACGATTGGCCGGGATGAACGACACCAACCGAACGGCGCTCAGCCGGTCGACCGCCTGCGTGGTACCCCTGGTACCGCTGGTACCGCCTGTACCGTCGGTCACGCCCCGCCCCGACTCGCGCGCACCGCGGCCGTCAGAGGTTTCCGCGCAGCGCCTGTTCGCGCTCGATGGCCTCGAACAGCGCCTTGAAGTTGCCTTTGCCGAAACTGCGGGCACCCTTGCGTTGAATGATCTCGTAGAAGACCGTGGGCCGATCCTGCACGGGCTTGGTGAAGATCTGCAACAGATACCCTTCGTCATCCCGATCGACGAGAATCCCCAGCTCCTTGAGCGGGGCGAGATCCTCATCGATGTGGCCGACGCGATCGAGCAGGGTGTCGTAGTAGGTGGTCGGCACGCGCAGGAATTCCACGCCGCGCGTCTTCAATTCGGTGACGGTGGCGATGATGTCGTTCGTCGCCAGTGCCAGGTGTTGCACTCCGGCGCCGTGATAGAAGTCCAGATACTCATCGATCTGGCTCCGCTTCTTGCCGGCGGCCGGCTCGTTGATCGGGAACTTGATCCGGTCGTTGCCGCTGGCGACCACCTTCGACATCAGCGACGTGTATTCGGTGCTGATGTCGGTGTCATCGAAGCTGATCAGGTTCCGGAAGCCCATCACATCTTCGTAGAACTTGCACCACTGGTTCATCTTGCCGAGTTCCACGTTCCCGACGCAGTGATCGACATACTGCACACCGACCGGTGCGGTGACCAGATCCGAGGTCCGTGGCTCGAAGCCCGGCATGAACACGCCGGTGTAGTCGCTCCGTTCCACCAACGTGTGAATCGTCTCGCCGTAGGTGCAGATGCTGGCTGTGACAACGCGGCCATGGGCATCCTCGGCCACCTTCGGTTCCTTCCACGCCTTCGCGCCGCGCTCGATGGCGCGCCGGAACATCTCGCGGGCATCGTCCACCCACAGCGCAATGTCCTTCACGCCGTCGCCATGCCGGCGGACATGCTGATTGATCCAGTGCTCCGGGTCGAAGGCACTGGTGAGCACGAGCCGGATCTTGTTCTGCTGCAGCACGTAGGAGCAGGTGTCGCGCTCGCCGGTTTCGGGGCCGCGATACGCCACCAGCTGGTATCCGAACGTCGTGCGATAGAAGTGCGCGGCCTGCTTGGCATTGCCCACGAGGAACTCGACGTAGTCGGTACCGTTGATCGGGAACGTATCGAGCGTGGCTGCCGCGTCGGGGCGTGTCTGGGTCGCCATCTGTAGCTCCACCTCCGGAAAGCCGGCCCCTGTGCCGCGGCACTCGCGGCGGTAGGGGGCTCAGCGTAGCTCAGTTCATCTGTGACCTGCTCTGCTCCATGGTCTCTGACCACGTCCCGCGGAGCTGTCCGCAGCCAGACTCCAGTCCGTGGAGTTCGGCCACGCGAGCTGCATGCGCCGGCATATCCTTAAGATACGTCCTGCCCCGTGTTCTGTGACGTCCAGTCCTCCCAGTGGCGGGCGGGCCGTTCCATGCCTCCCCAGGAGCTGCCCTCCCACCCCGGCGTGCCGCTGGTCGTCCCTCGTCGTGCCAGACCGTCGATGCCGCCGCGAAGATCTCCCATCCGTCCCACGGGCATGCCAACGTCACTCACCCGCACCGCTCTCCTCGTGCTTGCCGCCGCTCTCACTACGCCCTCCGCCGACGCCCAGCGCGTCATGCCACCTGTCGCCGCCAGGCAGACGAAGGTCGACACGCTGCACGGCGAGGTGCTGGTTGACGACTACGCCTGGTTTCGCAATCGCGGGAACGCGGCTGTGATCGCCCATCTGGAAGCGGAGAACGCGTACACCGAGTCGATGACCGCCTCGACGCAGCCGCTGCGCGACGCGCTGTACGCCGAGCTGGTGGGTCGCATCAAGGAGACGGACCTGACCGTGCCGACCTACGACGCGCCCTACTGGTACTACACGCGCACCGAGCAGGGCAAGGCGTACCCGATCCACTGCCGGAAGTTGCGTACGCTCGAGGCGGCGGAAGAAGTCATCTTCGATCAGAACGCCGCCGCCAAGGGCCGGAAGTTCTTCAGCCTTGGCGGCTTTGAAGTCAGCCCGGACCACCAGCTGCTGGCGCTGCTGGTGGACACCACCGGCTACGAAGACTTCACGCTGCGGGTGAAGGATCTGCGCACCGGCAAGTTCCTTCGGGATCGCAAGGAGAAGCTCGGCTTCGGCCTGGCCTGGGCGAGCGACAACCGGACGGTCTTCTACATGAGTACCGACAGCGCAAAACGCGGCGATCGCGTGTGGCGACATACGATCGGCACCTCGGTCCGGCAGGACATGAGTGTGTACCACGAACCGAACGTGCTGTTCAACGTGGGCGTGCAGCGCCTGCGCAGCGGCACGTTCATCGCGATCTCGGCCGGCAGTTTCACGCAGGGCGAGACACGGGTCATCGACGCCGCGAACCCCACCCGTCCGGCGCGCGTGATTGCGGCGCGGCGCGCCGGCGTCGAGTACGATGTGGAGCACGGCAACGGATACTTCTGGATCGTCACCAACGACGGCGCCCCGAATTTCAGGGTGGCCCGGGTTCGCGATGACGCCACCGATCTGTCGGCGTGGACTGACTGGCTGCCGGCACGCGCCGACGTCTTCGTCGAGAACATCAGCGTCTTTCAGGGCCACGCCGTCGTCAGTGAACGCCGCGAGGGGTTGCGCCGGTTGCGGGTCACCACGCTGGCCACCAACGACACGCATGACATTGCGTTCCCCGAGGCCGCCTACGGCGTCTCACTGGCCGGGAACCCCATGTTCGAGTCGTCGTCATTGCGATTCACCTATTCGTCACTGGTGACGCCAAGTACCGTCTTCGACTACGACCTGACGACGCGCGAACGCACCGTGAAGAAGACGCAGGAGGTTCTTGGCGGATACGACCCGACGAAATACGGCGTCGAACGCCGCATGGCGCGCGCCCGCGACGGGGTGATGGTGCCGGTGTCGATCGTGTATCGCCTGCCGCTGGTGCGCGATGGCATGCGGCCGCTGCTGGAGTACGCCTACGGCTCGTACGGCGCGAACACCGAGCCGACCTTCAGTGCCAACCGCGTGTCGCTGCTGGACCGCGGTGTCATCTATGCCATCGCGCACATCCGCGGCGGGCAGGAGATGGGCCGCGCCTGGTACGACGACGGCAAGATGCTGAAGAAGAAGAACACCTTCACCGATTTCATCGACGTCGGTGAGTTTCTGGTGGCGGAGGGATACTCATCGAAGGACCGCCTGCTCGCGAATGGTGGCAGCGCCGGCGGGCTGCTGATGGGCGTGGTGGCCAACATGCGGCCGGATCTGTACAAGGCCATCATTGCCGCAGTGCCGTTCGTCGATGTGATCAACACGATGTCAGACGCCAGCATCCCGCTCACCGCGCAGGAATGGGAGCAATGGGGCAACCCTGCCAACCCGGCGGAGTATGCCTACATGCGCAGCTACTCACCGTACGAGAACGTCGAGCGGAAGGCATATCCGGCCATGCTGGTGACCAGCGGGCTGAATGACAGTCGGGTGGCCTACTGGGAACCGACGAAGTGGGTGGCCCGGCTGCGGGAACGGAAGACGGATACCAATCCGCTCCTGCTCCGCATGAACATGGGCGCCGGCCACGGCGGCAGCAGCGGCCGCTACGAGCGCCTGAAGGAAATCGCGTTCGACTATGCGTTCATGCTCGAACAGGTGGGGCGGGCGGGCAGCGTGGTGCCGTAAGCCACCGGGCAGCGTGTGCGCATGCACGCAGACAGCGCGCAACACACGCGCCGCACCCGCCTGCATGCGGGTGCGGCGCGTGTCCTACCGGACCGGTGGCGTCAGTTCCGGCGTCGCCGCGAGGACGCGGAAGAACTCCAGGGCCTCAGGGTTCGCAAGCGCATCGGTGTTCAGCACCGGTCGGCCATGAAGCACTTCGCGCACGGCGAGTTCGGTGATCTTGCCGCTCACCGTGCGCGGCAGGTCGGGCACGGCGATGATCACTTTCGGCACATGGTGCGGGCTGGCTTGCGTGCGAATCCGGTCGCGAATCACCCGCCGCAGCGGATCATCGAGCCGCACCCCGTCGCGCAACCGCACGAAGAGCACGATGCGCATGTCCTGCGTGCCGTCGACGACGATATCCTGCCCAATCACCATGCTCTCCACGACCTCCGGGATCTGCTCGACCTGTCGGTAGATCTCCGCCGTGCCGATACGGACACCACCGGGATTGAGCGTCGTATCGCTCCGGCCGAGGATCACCAGCCCGTGATGCGGGGTGCGCTGCGCCCAGTCACCATGGCGCCAGACGCCCTTGTACGTCTCGAAGTACGCGGTCCGGTACTTCGCGCCGCCGGGATCGTTCCAGAACGCCACTGGCATACTCGGGAATGGTTTCGTGCAGACGAGCTCACCCGGCATGCCGATCACGGGCAGACCATCCGCGTCCCACACCTCCACCGCCATGCCGAGCCCCAGGCACTGCAACTCGCCGCGGTAGACGGGAAGCGTGGGCGCCCCGAGCGCGAAGCATGAAATGAGATCGGTGCCACCGCTGATGCTGCTCAGTCTCACGCCCGGTGAGATCGCATTTGCAACCCAGTCGTACGAGTGCTCCGCCAGCGGGCTGCCGGTGCTGTAGATCACGTCGAGCGCCGCCAGCTTGCGATCGCGCGCCGGGGCGTGCCCGAGTTTCTCGGCCATCGCGAGAAACTTCGCGCTGGCGCCGAAATGCGTGAGCTGCTCCTCGTCGGCCAGACGCCAGAGGATGTCAGTCTCCCGCGGCGGAATCGGCGATCCGTCGTAGAGCACGACCGTCGCACCGAGGGCCAGCGCGCTCACCAGCCAGTTCCACATCATCCAGCCACAGGTCGTGTAGAAAAAGATTCGACTCTCGCGCCGCAGATCGCCGTGCAGCATGTGCTCCTTGATGTGCTGCAGCAGTGTGCCGCCATGGCCGTGGACCATGCACTTCGGCAGTCCGGTGGTGCCGGACGAGTACATGATGAACAACGGATGATCGAACGGCACGCGGGTGACCGGGAACAGGTCATGAGGCTCGTCCCGACCGAGATCGTGCCACGCGATGGCGGTCGGCAGGCCACGCAGGGAAGGTTCCGCCTTGAGATACGGTACCACGATCAGGTGTTCGACCGTCGGCAACGACTCACACAGCTCACGCGCGCGGTCAAGCGTGTCGATCGCACGACCGGCGTAGCGATGGCCATCGGTGGTGAAGAGCACCTTCGGCTCGACCTGGCCGAACCGGTCGAGCACACCCTTGGTGCCGAAATCGGGCGAACACGACGTCCACACCGCGCCCAGTGTGGCGGTGGCGATCATGGCGATCACCGTCTCGGCCACGTTCGGCATGAAGGCCGCCACGCGATCCCCTTCGCGCACACCAATGGCCCTGAGCCCCTGCGACACGCGCGAGACCTCGGCAAAGAGCTCCGCGTAGGTCCAGCTACGTGTCCAGCCGCGTTCCGTCCACGCGACCAGCGCGGTGTGCTGGTCACGATACCGCACGAGGTGCTCGGCGTAGTTGAGTCGCGCGTTCGGAAACCAGCGCGGCCCGCCTTCAGTGCCCGGGGGCGCCATGACGTCGAGGCCGACACCGGCGGGTGAGGACGGATCACCGCCAGCGATGGCTGACGCCGCGATGTCGCTGACACGCCACAGATCGCGCCAGAACGTGCCTCGCTCGCGCACCGACCAGGCGTGCAGGTGCGAGTAGTCGTCGCCCACCGCGGCCGCACCGTGGTTCGCGCGCATCAGGTGATGGAACCGGGCCAGCTGCGAATGCGATGCGCGGCGGGGATCAGGGGTCCAGACGGCGGTCATGGCCGCCCCACTGTCGCGCCGGCGTGACACCAGGTGGCTCGAGCTCGGCGCCCCCCTGCTGCTGGCACCCGTCGGCACGGACGCAGTGTGGGATTCATACCGCACTCATCAGCAAAGATTGGCGAAGTGTAATTTTCGTATGTTGCGGCTCTGCAACCATTTACAGCCTCAATGGATGAGGTAGAAAACCCTGTTACTCCCAATGGTCGGGCTCGTCATCAGAACGTTCAGAGGCACCACCCTGCGACACCGCGCGACGACGCGCCCTGCCGGCAAGGCTCCATGCATCGTTCCCGTTCGTTGCTGCTGTACACCATGTGCGCCCTCGGCGTCAGTTTGCCGTCAGCGACGCATGCGCAGTACGTCGCTGCGGCGTTCTCGGTTGGCGGGATTCACTTCGCCACGCCCTTCGCATCGCCACTCCAGGCCGCCCTGAGCGCGACGACCGTGCGCCTGCCGCTTGGCTACGACCTCGACTTCGCCGCTGACGCACGGACGCAAAACTACCTGCCGGAACTGCTGCTGGCGCGGGATTCCACGGTGCGCCGATGGCCCGTGCGCAGTGATGACCCGATCCGCGTCTGGATTCAGTCGCCGCGCCAGCGACTCGACGGATGGGAGACGTCGTTCCCCGACATGGCGCAGCAGGCGATCGAGGAGTGGGCGTCGGTTGGCCTGCCGCTCAGCTTCCGTATCGTGGAGGACTCAGCCCGCGCCGAATTGCTGGTGCTGTGGACCGATCGACTGGGCGCGGACGAAAGCGGCCGCACGGTCTGGTGGAGCACCGCCGCCGGGTGGATCACCCGCGCCAGGGTAACGCTGAGCACCCATGCCAGCGATGGGCTGCCACAGACTCCAAGAGCGCTGCGGGCCGTCGCCCTTCACGAAGTTGGGCATGCGATCGGGCTCGGCCACACGGCCGACGCCCGCAACGTCATGGCGCCGTGGGTTGAGGTCACAGAACTGAGCGACGCCGACCGGGATACCGCGACCCAGCTGTACAAGATGCCAGTGGGTCGCGTGCTCGCCGACGCCGAAGCACGCACCGACGCCGGCAACATGGTCCGACGCGCCAAGCCACGGCGGAGCGCGACTCCCGAGTAGTTCGCGACTCCGTGGCAGGATCACGATGCCCGCCCAGAGCGGGCATCGTGCGTATCACGGCGTGTGCCCTGCGTCACACGTTGGTGACGGGTCGATCCGGGGCTCGCGCCGCGGATGACAACCCCACAGGATTCGGCATGCCCTCACGCCGATTCCTGTTCCGCTCCGCGATGGTCGTTGCACTTGCACCGCTGCAGCCAGCACGCGTCGATGCACCAACCGGTGCCCCCCTCCCGATCGTCATCGCGCACCGTGGCGCCAGTGGCGACCGTCCCGAACACACCATTGCCAGCTACACCGTGGCCGTTGAAGCGGGCGCGGATTACATCGAGCCGGATCTCGTCAGCACGAAGGATGGCGTGCTGATCGCACGCCACGAGAATGAAATTGGCGGCACCACCGACGTGGCCGTGAAGTTTCCGGAGCGACAGCGGAGCACGGTGATCGACGGCGAACGCATCACCGGCTGGTTCACGGAAGACTTCACGCTGGCCGAACTGAAAACCTTGCGCGCGAAGGAACGGCTGTCCACCCGCGGGCACAGCTTCGACGGTCAGTTCGAGATCCCAACCTTCGACGAAGTGCTGGACCTTGCGGTGCGGCTGGGACGCGAGCGCAGGCGTCCAGTCGGTGTCTATCCCGAGACCAAGCACCCTTCGCATTTCCGTCGCATCGGCGTGCCGCTCGAAGAAAAGATGCTGGCGTCGCTGCGTCGGGTCGGCTGGGCTGACCGCAGCGCGCCGGTGTTCATCCAGAGCTTCGAGATCGGCAACCTCGTGCGACTCCGTCCGAAGACGTCCATCCGGCTCATGCAACTGGTGAACGTCGGCGGCTCTCCCCCGGACTCGTCTGCGGTCACCTTCGCCTCGATGCAGACGCCGCAAGGACTATCGCGCGTTCGCCGGTATGCGGACGGCATCGGGGCCGGGAAGGAACTCGTGCTCCGGCCTGGTCCCGACGGCACGGCACCCGTGCTGTCCTCGCTGGTGCGGGATGCCCACGCCGCCGATCTGTTGGTGCACGTGTGGACGATTCGCCGAGACGCGCCCTTTCTGCCGGCCATGTGGCACGGTGACCCGTCGGCTGAGGTCAAGGCGTTCGCCGAGGCAGGCGTGGATGGGCTGTTCACCGATTTCCCGGGGAGCGCGGTGACCGTGCTGCGACGCTAGCCGCCGCGGGCAGCAGACTGCCGATCGCCGCGATACACTTGCGGCATGTGGATCCTCATGCTTCCGATGCTGGCGCAAGTCCCCGAGGTACGTACCGTCCTCGACGCTGAACACGCGCGTGCTGCTGGCGCCCCTGCCCTGGTGCAGGCGCTTCGCCAACCCAGCCCCCTGATCCAGCAGCGAGCCCTGCGCGCACTGGGCCGACTCGAAGACACCACTTGGAAGCGCGCGCTGGAGCCACTGACGCGCGCTCAGGATCGCGGCGTCCGCCTCGCCGCCTTCGGCGCCTTGGCGCAGATGCGGGCCATGTTTCCGTTCAGCGCTGCGCTGGCGGCCGAACGCGAAGGTGCGGTGCGCGCCGCGATCTTCGAGGCGGTGGGTCGGTCGCGACCGGCGACACTCGACGCCGAATCGCTGCTGCAGCGTGGATTGGCTGACCCATCGCCGGAGGCACGGGAGGGCGCGGCGCGTGGGCTCGAGGCGCTCTTTCGTCTGAATCGCCGCGCGCTGCAACCGAGTGCCGCCACGCACGCCGCCCTTCGCCAAGCCTTTGCCGCCAGTACGGGCGAAGCGCTGCGAGAGCTGGTGCTGCTGACACTGATCGCCACCGGCGGCATGGATGATACGACACGGGTTCTGGCACGCCGCAGCGCCAGCGCGCAGGTCCGCCGTCTTGGCGTCATGGCAACCGGCGCCTGGCTGGACGATGCGTCGCCGCTGGTTCGGTTCGAGGGGGTCAAGTTCGTGCGCGAATGCGATCACCTGCTGCGGCTGGCCGGCGACAGCAGTGACCATGTCGCGCTCGCGGCGATTGCACGCGCCGGCGCACAGAAATGCGGCGCCGCGCCGTTGCTGCCACTGGCTACCGGCGGGCGCACCTGGCGAATCCGCGCGGCGGCCCGGGAGGCCCTGATCGCGACGGACAGCGCATCTGCGTCACCGCACATTGCCGCGCTGGCGCGGGATTCGAACTGGCAGGTGCGCGCGCGGGCGGCGGTACCAGCGGCCGCACGACGCGACTCGGTCACGCTGGCACTGCTGGCGCAGGACGTGAATCCGAACGTGGCGGCGACGGCACTGCAGACTGCGGACGACGTACAGCGCGCGCTCCGCAGTGATCATGCGGGATTGCTGCTGGCGGCCGCAGCGCTGCTCGAGAAGGCTCCGTTCCGGGCCACCCTGATGCCGCGCATCATCGGCGCGTTCAACCGGCTGACCGCCGACGGCAGCATGACCTTGCGTGACCCGCGCGTTGCACTGCTCAGCCGCATTGGCGACGCGCAGGACACGTCGACCAATGTGTTGCTTCGCGAAGTGCTCTACGATCGTGATCCCGCGGTCGCAGCCGTCGCATCGAAGATCCTGTCGGCGCGCACCGGGGCACCGGTGGCGCCGGGAACACTGCAGTTGCCGGTGCCACCGATCCCGCCGGCGGGCTACATACTCGGCCTGTCCGGCGCCACCGCGCGCATCACGATGAAAGGGCTGGGTACCATGACGGTGGCCCTCCTGCCCGAGGAGGCGCCAGTGACCGTGGGCGTGTTCGCGCAGCTCGCCGAGTCCGGGCAATACAACGGTCTGACATTTCACCGTATCGTCTCGAATTTCGTGATTCAGGGCGGCAGTCCGGGCGCCGACGAGTATGACGGCCGCACACGCGAGTTCATGCGCGACGAAGTCGGGTTCGCGCGGCAGGCACGCGGGACGATCGGCATCTCGACCCGCGGCCGAGACACCGGCGACGGGCAGATCTACTTCAATCTCGTGGACAATTTCCGCCTCGATCGCGACTATACCGTGATGGCCCGAATGGTCAGCGGATTCGAGGTGATGGACCGTGTGCAGGAAGGTGACGTCATCGAGCGCGTCGAGATCATTCGACCCCGCCGGCCCCGCTGACGCCGCACGACGATTCCCGCCCCCACCTCGCCGAAGCGAATGCCTCACATCGGTCTGCGATCCGACCTGTTCGGTGTGACCAGCCTGCTGGACTTCCGGCCGGAGACCGCCGGCCCGCTCTGCGAACTGACGCAGGTGTTGCTGCGCGGACCCAGCAGCCTGAGCGAGATGGAGCGCGAGCTGATTGCGACCTACGTCTCGAAGCGGAACGAGTGTGCGTTCTGCGGCTCGGCGCACGCAGCAGCCACCTGCGCGCTGGCGGGCGGTGACCGTGAATTGATCGATGCGGTGCTGAGCGATCTGACCACCGCACCGGTGAGTGAGAAACTCCGCGCGCTGCTTGCGATCGCCGGCGCGGTGCAGCGCAGTGGTCGCGAGGTGACGGACGCGCAGATGAACGCCGCCCGCGAGGCGGGCGCAACCGATATCGAGTTACATGACACCGTGATGATCGCCGCGCTGTTCTCGTTCTACAACCGCTACGTCGACGGGCTCGGCACAGTGGCGCCCGTGAATCCGGCATTCTACGCCGCCCTCGGCGATCGCCTGAGCAGTCGCGGATACACGCTGCCGGCCGATGGCTACACGCCGCTCGTACCCCGAACGACGGACTGACCGCACCGCGCCTCGATACGGGGCGCGGTGCCACTCATTTCACACGCTTGCCGCTCTGGATGACGACCTTCACGTCGCGCATCACGGTCATGTCGGTCAACGGATCGCCACGCACCAGGATGATGTCGGCGAAACGGCCGGGCGCGATGACGCCGAAGTTCGCTTCGTTCCGCAGGAACCTCGCTGGCCAAAGCGTGGCACTCTGGATCGTTTCCATCGGCGACACGCCGAGTTCCACCCACTTCGCCATCTCGCGCCAGGTGGCGTCGTTGTGAAACATGCTCGGAATCCCTGCATCGGTGCCGATCATCATGCGGACACCGGACTGGCGGAGCTGCGCGAACTTCGCCGGCAGCAGCGGAATGCGTGACGGGAAGAGGGCGTAGTACGGCAGGTGCGGAATCATGTCGAGCGACGCGCGAATCTCCTTCCACATTTCATCGGGCATGAACTCGTGCCACGCCGGGTCATCGATCCGCTCCGGGAACACGCTGCCGGTGAAGTACATCGTGTACAGCGGTGAGATGGTCGGCGTCCAGTACAGCCCCGAGTTGCGCTCCCGCATCTTCTGCAGCACATCCTCGGCGTAGCCGGGCGCGGTCCCAAGGCCGGTGTGCTCGAAGTTGTCGACGTTGTACTTCAGCCCAACACGTATCTCTTCCATCCGATGCGCGTGGGCCACGACCTGCTTGCCGCGCTTGTGGGCGGTCGTGACGACCGCTTCGACTTCGGCGTCGGTCATCTGATCCTGATCGATCAGCTTGATCATGTCGACACCCGCATCGAGCAGCTGCGTCACACGCCGCGTTGCCTCCTCGGCGCCACGAATGCCCCACCGGAACGGCTTCTCGTACTCTTCGTATGGCTCGTGCTGGATGAACGGCCCGGTGACGAACATGCGCGGCCCGGGAATCTCACCCGCCGCGATCCGGCGCTTCACGGTGAGGATATCCTCGAGTCGGGCGCCGAGATCACGCGCCGTGGTGACGCCAGCGCTCAGCAGCTGCCGGGCGGCGATGGGCATCACGAGCGACGCGTCGCGCGTGCCGTACAGCGCATCCCAGCGCTTGTAGTCACCGTGTCCGAGGATGTGCAGGTGCACATGCATGTCGATCAGGCCCGGCATCACGGTGTGCCCATTGGCGTTGATGACCGTGACACCCTGCGGCACCGCAACCTCCCCTTCGCGGCCAACCGTGACGATGCGCTCGCCGGCCACCAGCACCACGCCGTTTTCGATCACCGGCCCGCCGTAGCCGTCGATGATGCGTCCACCGACGATCGCCATCGTCACGCGCGGCGGCGCTTGCGCGCGCAGCCACAGTGGCGCGCCGAGCACCACACCGATGGCGAGCAGCGCGTTACGTCTGGCTGACATCACCGGCTGCCTCGAGTACCGGGCCGTGCGGCGGTTGTCGCTGCGGGCGCCGGAGCGAGCGCATTCCAGTTGGCGATCGCGTTGAACGCCATCGCCATCGAGCCCTGATTCTGCCACCGGTACCACGGTCGCGTGCCCATCAGGATCACGTGGCCGGACCCGACCGGCGCGTCGATCACCGCAGCCCGCCCCGCCATTTCCCCGCCGCCAGCGATGAGTCCTGAAATGAGGACTGAATCGGCGTTTTGAGCCCACCGCACCACAACCTTCGGCCGGAGCCGCTCGGTCTCGCCGAGAATCGCCGCGTCCACCGGCTTACCGCCGATGCCCATTGCGGGGCCAGGCGTCGCGGGGGCCGCGGCACCTCCGCCACCTCCACCGCCACCGAAGCCGCCGCCACCCACCTGCAGCACCGGGGCCTGCGAGAAGAAGAGCGGGAAGCTCCGGCGTTCATAGCCGTAGAGCATTGGATGAGCAGCCGAGACGACCTCACCTCGGAACACGCCGCCTCGTGCGCGCAGATTCGGCGTGTCGACGGCACTGACCTGGCCATGGAAGCCCATGTCGGCGATGAACTTCGAGGTAGCACCTTCGGTGAACAGCAGGCCACCACGTTCCACGAAACGACGCAGCGCCAGCAGGCCGTCGAAGCCCATGCCGGGACGGACGTCATCGGTTTCGTCAACGCTGCCAAGATGTGGGGTCTCGGCCGACTTCTTCCAGGGCACGGCGGGGCCGGCCATCGAGCGGCCGTTCAGCAGCGTGGCTGCATTGCCGCCGACATGCGGGTAGATCACCACATCGAAGCGATCGAGCACACCCGCGGTCTTGATCTCCTGTTCCGAGATTCCGGTGTACGGCACGCCGAGTCGGTCGAAGGCGTAGCGCACCCAGCCCTCGTCCTGCGTCGAGACCCACGAATGCATGATCGCAATGCGGGGCAGCGTGATGGTGTGCGATCGCACGGCAGGATCCGCGGCCGCGGTGGCCGTCAGGCCGAGCGCCGCCACGCTGGCACGAACCGAGGGTGCGTCAGACACCAGGAATGTACCGGCCGCGAATGCGGCACCCTCCACCGTGAACGCACTGTCCGCCACACGCACACGCGCGCCGGCGACCTTCCACGGCAATACCGACGACCGCCAGTCACCGAGATGCGGCACCACCAGCGTTGCGCCGCTGCCAGCCACCGTGCCGCTGACGCTCGCATCGGCGGTCATCAGGCGCATCGGCTTCTTCAGTACCGTCGAGTCAGCGATCTTGAGTGTCGTGACATGGCGCAGCAGGTCCATCGTCCAGCCGGTGTCGTCATAGGGCTGGGGATCGGTGGGCTTGAAGCTCTGCAGCGAGAGCACCGTGCGCGGGAACTGGGTGTACGGCTGATCGAGCCGAACGATCCAGTCGCCGGCTTCGATCTTCACCGAATCCTTGCCGGCACCGAGGGACAACGTCTCGGTGGCTTCGTGCACTTCCGTGCCCTGCGTCCGGAAAAGATTCACCATGTCGGCCGCCTCGGCCGCGCGCCGCTGCCCCCGCGGCACCACGAACGCGTAGGGCGCCGAGCGCGCACCGCGCGCGATGGTACGTTCGGCCTTGGTGACGGCGTTCTCGAGGTACTTCTGGCGATTGTCGGCCACGTGCCGCAGTGCCACCAGCACACCCGACTGCTGGTAGTTCACGTTGCTGCGAATGCACCACTTCACGCCGTTCACGGGCGGATTCGGACGATACCACTGGATCGATGTGGCGGTCGCCGGAAGCGCGACGCTGTTCACACAATCGGCGCCGCTGGAGGTGTATGTCTCGTAAAAGCGGCCGATCGAGTTGTGCAGGTTGGCGATCGAGAGCCCGTAGTTCGGTGCCCAGCCATCGTAGAACTGATAGGTGAACACCCCCGGCAACCCACGGCGCGTGAGTTCCGTGATTTCGGAGTACGCCAGCGAAAACCACTCGTCGATCTGAATCGCGTCGTACTCGGTGTTGTACGGACCGGTGCCGGTGCTCGTGTAGAGGAAGGGCACCGACTCGTGCAAGTCGTGCGTCACGGTCGGGCGCCAATCGAGGAACGTCTTCAGGAACGACCGCGTCAGCTCGAGCGTGAGCGCCATGCCGTCACGATTGTTGTCGTGCGCGACGTACTTGCCCCAGTACGGCAGACCCACACCAGCGGTCGTCGGCAGGTTCAGCCGCCGGTTCTGCTGGTAGAAGTCGACGTAGTGATCGCGACCGTCCACCTCCCACACCGGAATGATCATGGTGATCACGTTCTCGCGAATCTTCCGGATGTTCTCGCCTTCATCCACCGCCAGACGGTACAGCATCTCGATCATCGCTTCCGGCGAGCCGGTTTCGGTCGAGTGCAGTGCACCGCTCAGCAGGTAGACCGGCTTGCCCATCTTCACCAGTTCGGCGCGTTCGGCGGCCGACAGTCCGCGTGGATCGGTGAGCTTGCGCAGGATCACCTTGTACTCGTCGAGCCTGGCCATGGTCGCTTCGTCGGCGATGATCGCCATGACCATCTCGCGGCCTTCTTCGGACTTGCCAAGGCTGACGACCTGCACGCGATCGCTGGCCGCGTCCACCGCGCGATAGTACTTGGCAGCCTCTGCGCTGTACGCGAGCCGGCCGATCGTTCCAGGCACATAGCCGAGCGTCTGTTGCGGCGTGGGGACCTTGGTGGACGACGGCAGATAGTCCACCATGTCGGTGATGAACTTGTACTGCGGGTGCGTCGGTGTCAGTTCGATGATGCGCGCCGTGTAGGCGGAATCGATCGCTTGTGTGCCACGCTGGGCAACGAGGGGTGCAACGGCAAGCGCGGCGACGGCAAGGCCGAACAATGTTCGCATTGGGGAGTTGGCGGGAGTTGCGGAGACTACGGGTGGCAGCGTGAACTCGCTGACGTCATCAGCGTGCGGCGATGCGCAGCGTCGCAAGCCGGACCTGACTGGTGACGCCGGGGACTGTCCAGGCCAGCACGATCGACGAACCCCGCCGTACCATGCGTGGGAAGCCGCTGGCCCGGCCACCAGACAGCGGTGACACCGTCAGTGCAGGCTCGGTGGTGCCATCAGCGCGAACGATCCGCGCCCGGACTTCGGCCGAGTCCTTTCCCATCCGCTCGATCCAGGTGACGAGCGCGTCACCGCCATCGAGCAGTTCCACATCGACGCGGCCGGAGGGCGTGCCGCCATCGATCCGGACGGGTGGTCCGAACGTCGCGCCGGCATCGCGAGAGAACACCAGTTGCACCTTCGCGGTGTCGCGCGCGCCGGTGAACCAGACAGCGGCAACCGCATCGCCCGAGGCGGCGATGGCTGGCCCGTTCACTGGGCAGGCATCGATGACCCAGCCATCAGCGTGCAGTGGCGTGGGATCGGTCCATGCTCCGTTTACGAGGCGAAGGATGTTGATGTCGCGGGTTTCGGTCTCCGACCGATCGCGATACAGGACCACCGGGCCCCGCGACGTGACCGCGGCGGCGGTTTGGCAACAGTCACAGGCGCGCTGGTCGAGAATCTGCTCCGCACCAGCCACCGCGCCGGCTGGTGTCCATCGCGCGAGGGCAACGCGCATCGGTGGTCCGCGCTGCCCCGGTGCTCCAGCGGGCGCGGGGCTCCCATTCAGGAACACGATGTCGGCCGTCGAGTCTGCCCGTGGAAGCAGGGTCACGAACCCGTGCTCCGCCGGAATCCCCGGGGCGTGAGCGGTCGTGCTCGGCGACCAGGTCCGTCCGCCGTCAGCCGACTCGGACAACCTGACATCATAGGAATAGCGGCCGGTGCCGTTCCGCTGCAGCCAATGGGCGAGCAGCTTCCCGCCGGCGAGCGGGACCACGGAGGGGAAATCCGCCCAGTTCACGAAGAGGTCCTTCGCGCTGACGATCTCTCGGACATTGCCCCACACCCCGGTCGAATCGAGCTCGGCCAGCCGTAGCGTCACCGTGACCGAATCGGGATCGCGCTCGAGCCAGCTGAGCCTTAGTGTTTTACCATCCGCGACGCTGAGGAACGGTTCGGCCGAGTTCGGCCCAGTGGGCGAGGGCAGCGGCGCGACCGAGATGCGTTGGCCTTGCGGCTCATGCGGTGCGGAGCAGGCGGTGAGGCCAACCAGCAGCGTAACGATTCGGACGATCTGAGACACAGGCGATCTCATCGGCGTTCTTCGGGTGGGAGGTGACGCGCTGAACCTGCTGCCTGCCACTACGTCGGTCAACGATGGACGGTCGATCCCCTTCCAGACGCGGGCTCTGGTGCCGAGCCCTGCAGCATGCGTTCATTCACGTCCGTACGTCGCCTCCCGCTCACCATGTTGCAATGATGTCCACGCCCCCATCAGGAAATCCGCTGGCCAGACGTTCGTTCATGGCCAGGCTTGCTGCAGGCGTTGCGGCAATCACCGGCGCATCGGCCATTGCGCCGGCGCCGGTGCCGGCCCAGGCACTGCCGACGGCGCCGGACCCGTGGCAACCCGCCCGGCACAGCCAGGATGACTGGCTCGAGAGTGTGCCAGGAAAGCATCGATTCTTCTTCGACGCCATCTCCGCGGCCGGGGTTGGCGACGCGATCACCTTCGCGTCGAACTTCTTCGTTGCCAGCAAGTCGGGCTATGGGCTGAGCGACGCCGACAATGCCGTCGTGATCTGTCTCCGCCATTTCGCCACGCCGTTCGCATTCACCGATGCGATGTGGGCGAAGTATGGCAGCGTGCTGGGCGAGCGCATCAAGTTCGTCGATCCGAAGACGACGGTGGCACCGCTGATCAACGTCTACCAGACCACCGGCTACGGCACACTGCTCACGAATCGCGAAACGACGCTGGCCGCCATGGTGCAACGCGGAACGCATTTCGCCGTCTGTGATATGGCGACGCGCGCGTTGGCCGGACTGATTGCCGGGAAGCTGCAGCTCAAGGCGAACGAGGTGCACGAGGAGCTGAAGGCCTCGTCGATTCCGAACGCACATTTCACGGCAGCCGGAATCGTTGCGGTCAATCGCGCGCAGGAACGCGGCTACACCATTCAGCACATCGGTTGACAATTCAGCCATGAGCTCCGGCCCCGACAGCTCGAGGAGCAGCCACGCAGCACCACAGGAGATGAACCTGTTTACGCTGGTGTCCCTGCTGGCGGCGGGCTATCTGGCGACGGCACTGGGCGGACTGGCGGTCAGTCGGCAAGCCGGCAACATTGCGACGCTCTGGCCCCCGAACGGCATGCTGGTGGCGGCGCTGCTGCTCGCGGCGCCACGTCGATGGAAAGACGTCCTGATCGCGGGGGCGTTCGGCAGCCTCCTGGCCAATCTGTTCAACGGCAGCACGGCGGTGACGTCGGCGTCGATCACGGTGGCGAACCTCGTCGAGGCGGTGATTGCGGCGGCGATCATCCGTCGCCAGACGGGGCGGCGCGTGTTGTTCCAGCACTCGAGCGATGTCGTGGTGCTGATCGTGGCGGCCATCACCGCGGCGCTGGCCGCCGGCGCCGTGAGCGCGACGTCGGCCAAGCTGCTGACGAATGCCCCATTCACCACGATCTTCATCAAGTGGGTGCTGGGGGACGTGCTCGGACTGCTGGTGGTGATGCCGATTGCCGTCATTGCGCACGACCTCGTGAAGCACGGCCCTGATGTGATCATGCGTCAACGCTCGCAGGGGGAGACGGCGGCAATCCTGGCGGTCGTCTTCGGCGTGAGCGTGGCGGTGTTCTCGCCCAACGTACCGCCGGTGCAGTTCCTGGTCATGCCGACGGTCCTCTTCGCCTCATTCCGGCTCGGGCCCCTCGGCGCGGCGTTGTCCACCGTCATCGTCGCCGTCGTGGGATCGCTCGGCACGGTCCTGGCCGCCAAGGCCGGTGCGCTGCCGTCGGACGAGATCACTCTGCGCGTCTTCAACTTCCAGCTGAATCTGGCCGTCCTGTTTCTGACCGCACTGCCGATCGGTTCAGCGATGGCGCAGCGCCACCAGCTCGAGCGCGATCTGACCGACGAGAAGGAACGCGCTGATCGGTTCGCGAGCGAGATGGCGGCGCTGGCCAACGTCGATGACCTCACGGGCCTCGCAACCCGGCGGTTCTTCCTTGACCAGCTGGATCTGATGGCGGCCACTGCGCGCCGCGTCAAGCAACCACTGACGCTGGCCATGATCGACATCGATCACTTCAAGCCGATCAACGACAAGTTCGGACATGCCGTGGGTGACGCCGTGCTGATGGCGATCGGCACCGCGTGTCGCGTTGCGGTGCGCAGCGATGACGTGATCGGACGACTCGGTGGCGAGGAGTTCGCCATGCTGATGCCGCTCACGGATCAGGAGACGGCGTTCCGCATCGTGGATCGCCTGCGCGAGGCAGTGGCTGCGATTGCCATTCCGACCAGCGATGGCCGATCGGTGTCGGTCACGATCAGCATCGGGATGGCGATGTTCGTGGATCAGCAGCAGATCGACCGCTTGCTGCTCGACGCGGACCGGGCGCTGTACCTGGCCAAGGAGCGGGGCCGGAACCGGATCGTGCTGGCCGAACGGTCGGTCGTCACCTCACTCTTCTAGCACGCGCGCTGGAATCGACGCGCATGGCTGGTGGTCAGCCGAGGCGTGAGTCGATCACCCGCCTGGCCTTGCCGGTCTGCATGCGTTCCAGCGATGCTGGCGGCAGCACCGTCACGCTCACGCTGATACCCACGTGCACCTTGATGCGGTGCTGCAGCTCACCGGCAATGCGCTGCGCCGACTCGGCTGACCAGGTCGCGTGGGCGGACTGCACCTCGCAGCGCACCTCCACCTGATCGAGTGCTCCGTCGCGCCGCACGTGCAGCAGATACTGCCCCGAGAGTGCGCCGTGTTCCAGAATGAGCGCTTCGATCTGCGTGGGGAACACGTTCACGCCGCGGATGATGAGCATGTCATCGCTGCGGCCCACGATCTTCGCCATGCGCCGGAACGCCCGTGATGTCGGCGGCAGGAGTCGCGTCAGATCGCGCGTCCGGTACCGGATCATCGGCAGCGCCTCCTTCGTGAGGGTGGTGAAGACCAGCTCCCCCTCCTCGCCGTCGGCACAGACCGCACCCGTCTCAGGGTTGATGATCTCCGGGAGGAAATGGTCCTCCCAGATCACCGGGCCATCCTTGCTTTCGATGCACTCACTGGCGACACCGGGCCCCATGATCTCGGACAGCCCGTAGATGTCCACCGCATCGAGATTCGCGCGCCGTTCGATGTCCGCTCGCATCGCGTTCGTCCATGGCTCGGCGCCGAATATCCCGACCTTGAGAGACGATTCGGCGGGGTTCAGCCCCATGCGCTCGAACTGTTCGATGATCACCTGCATGTAGCTCGGAGTGATCATGATGATGTCCGGGCGGAAATCCTGGATCAGCTGCACCTGCTTTTCCGTCTGGCCACCCGACATCGGGATGACCGTACATCCCATCCGTTCCGCCCCGTAGTGCGCGCCGAGGCCGCCGGTGAAGAGTCCATAACCGTACGCCACGTGCACGATGTCGCCCGCCCGCCCACCGGCCGCACGGATCGATCGCGCGACGAGTTGCGCCCAGGTGTCGATGTCACCCTGTGTGTATCCGACGACCGTCGGCTTGCCGGTGGTTCCTGACGACGCATGCACGCGTACGACCTGGGCGCGCGGCACGGCGAACAGGCCGAACGGGTAGTTGTCGCGAAGGTCGGCCTTGGTGGTGAACGGAAACCGTGCCAGATCCGACAGCTGCCGCAGGTCCTCCGGGTGCACGCCTGCGCCGTCGAACGCACGCCGGTAGTGCGCCACGTTCTCGTAGGCGTGACGCACCGTCCATTGCAGTCGCCGCAGCTGCAGCGCTGCCACTTCATCACGACTGGCAGTCTCGATCGATTCGAGATCGCCGGAGGACGGTCGCGTGACTGGCATCGTCGCCTACCAGATCGTGACGAAAGTCATGGGGCGCACCCGTCAGGCAACCGCGGCCACGTCCCGTTGCACCAGCGTCAGGATGGTATAAACCGCCACGGCCTCGCCATCCTGATTCATGACTTCGACATCCCAGTGCACCACACCCTGCGGGATCTGGCCCTCGCGATCCTCCTTGGCGGTCTTCTGCTTGCACGTGAGTCGGGCGACGATCGTATCGCCGATGAAGACCGGCTTCACGAACCGCAGCCCTTCCAGCCCATAGTTCGCCAGCACGGGGCCGGGTGCCGGATCGACGAACAGACCCGCCGCTGCCGAGAGCACGAAATACCCATGCGCCACGCGCTTGCCGAAGAGCGAGGATTGCGCCGCGAGCTCGTCCATGTGCGCGTAGAAGAAATCACCGGAGATGCCGGCGAAGTTCACGACATCGGCTTCGGTCACGGTGCGCCGGTGCGTGATGAACGTCTCGCCGAGGCGCAGCTCGCCGAAGAACTTCCGGAACGGATGGATGCGATCGCGCAATTCATCGGCACCTTTGCTCCATTCCCGCGTCACCGCCGACACCGTCTGCGGCGATCCCTGAATCGCCGTGCGCTGCATGTAGTGCATCACACCGCGCACGCCACCCAGTTCTTCACCGCCACCGGCGCGGCCGGGGCCACCGTGCACCATCCCCGGCATCGGGGACCCGTGTCCCGTCGACTCCTTGGCGCTGTGTCGATTGATGAACATCAGTCGCCCGTGCCAGGCCGCCGTGCCGAGTGCCATGGTGCGCACGACGTCATCCTGCGCCGTGAAGACCGAGCCGACGAGGCTGCCCTTGCCAAGCTTTGCCAGCGCAACCGCTTCCTCCACGCTCCGATAGGGCATGACGGTATTCACTGGACCGAAGGCTTCGACGTCATGCGACGGCGTGCCGCCAAAGGGGGCGTTGGCATACAGCAGCATTGCCGGATAGAACGCTCCGCGTTCCGCGTCGGCGCCAACCACAGTCAGTGTGCCCGGGCCACCGAACACCACCTCGGCGCCCCCTTGCAGCAGCGCGACGTTGCGTTCGACTTCGCGCACCTGGCTTCGGCCGGCAAGTGGCCCCATCCGAACACCATCCACCGCCGGATCGCCGACCTTCACACCCGCCAGTCGCGCGGACAACGCGGCAGTGACGGCGTCGACCATGCTCTCGTGCACGAACGTGCGGCGAATCGCGGTACACTTCTGGCCAGCCTTGACCGTCATCTCACGCGTCACTTCCTTGATGAACAGGTCGAACTCCTCGGTACCGGGTGCGGCGTCGGGACCGAGCATCGAGAAGTTCAACGAATCGGCTTCCTGGTTGAAACGGACGCTATTGCCCAGGATGGCCCGGCTCCCCTTGAGCATCAGCCCCGTGGCAGCGGATCCAGTGAACGCGACGGAGTCCTGACAATCGACATGCTCCAGCAGGTCTCCGGCGCTGCCGCAGATCAGCTGAAAGGTTCCGGCGGGCAGCAGCCCCGACTCCACCATCGCACGGGCAACGACTTCCGTCAGATAGCTCGTGACAGTCGCTGGCTTCACGATGCTCGGCACGCCAGCCAGGAATGACGTGGCGAACTTCTCCAGCATGCCCCACACGGGAAAGTTGAACGCGTTGATCTGGATCGCGACCCCTTCCATCGGGACGCAGATGTGTCGCCCGATGAAGGTGCCGCCCTTGCTCAACGCCTCGACGCCGCCATCGACGAAGAAGGTCTCATCGGGAAATTCGCGACGCCCGCGGCTGGCGTAGGCGAACAGGGTGCCGAACCCGCCGTCGATATCGACCCATGAATCGGCCCGGGTGGCACCGGTCCACGCCGAGACCGCGTAGAACTCTTCCTTGCGCGCCGTGAGGTATTGCGCAAGGGCTTTGAGGATTCGCGCGCGCTGATGAAAGGTCATCGCCCGCAGCGTCGGTCCGCCGACGGTGCGTCCATAGGTCAGCATGTCGCGGAAGTTCAGCCCGTCACTCGACGCCACGGCAACCTCGGCACCGGTGACGGCGTGATACAGCGTGGTCCCGGTTCCGGTGCCCGCGATCCACTCGCCGTACGCGTAGTTCTGCAATCGCATCACGACCTGGTCTCTCCCCATGTTTTGTATGTCGACACCTGGCTAGCCCGATCGGCCGGCACGTCGCGCAGCGGCTCACACGCCACCAGCGACGCGCGCAACTCCGCCGGGAGCGCCTGATAGAGCGCCGTTCCCTCACTCTTCCACTGCAGCATTTCGTCGCTGACGTCCTTGACGATCTTCGCCGGATTCCCGACGACCACCTTGCGTTCGGGGATTTCCATCCCCGCGGGCACGAAGCAGAGGG
The DNA here is from genome assembly GCA_031374935.1 of Gemmatimonadaceae bacterium. Lineage (GTDB taxonomy): Bacteria > Gemmatimonadota > Gemmatimonadetes > Gemmatimonadales > Gemmatimonadaceae > JACMLX01. The sequence goes on from JANMHB010000072.1 coordinate 35,688, forward strand.
CCCCGACGACGCAGCCAGCCCCGACCACGGCGTTATCCATCACCACCGCATTCATCCCCACCAGCGCGTTGGCACCGATACGCGCACCGTGAATGATCGCGCCGTGCCCGACATGCGCGCCCGGTTCCAGCACCACCGTGACGCCCGGAAACATGTGCACGGTGCAATTCTCCTGCACGTTGCAGCCGTCGCCGATCACGATGCCACCCCAGTCGCCACGCAGCGCAGCCCCCGGGCCGATGTACACATCGCGCCCGATGACCACATTGCCGGTGACCGTGGCATTCGGATGCACGAACGCCGTCTCGTGCACCACCGGAACGAATCCGCCGAACGCAAAGATGTTCGCCACTACGCACGCTCGAGGATGGTGGCCATGCCCTGCCCGACGCCGACACACATCGTCGCCAACGCATACCGTGCGCCTGTGCGTTGCAACTCATGGGCGGCGCTGAGCAGGATTCGTGCGCCGCTCATGCCAAGCGGGTGCCCAAGGGCGATCGCGCCACCGTTCGGATTCACGCGTGGGTCGTCATCCGACACCCCAAGCTCTCGGAGGCATCCGATCGCCTGTGCGGCGAAGGCTTCGTTGAGTTCAATCACATCGATCTCGCCAAGCGTGAGACCCACCTTCGCCAACGCAAGACGCGAGGCCGGCACTGGTCCGAGTCCCATCACACGCGGCTCGACGCCGGCGACCGCTGTCGTCACGATTCGCGCCAGCGGCGCGGCCCCGATGGACTGCGCACCCGCGGCCGAACCGATCAGCAGCGCGGCCGCACCATCGTTCAGGCCCGAGGCGTTTCCCGCAGTGACCGATCCCTTGCCATCGGGCCGGAAGGCGGGCCGGAGTTTGGCGAGGATCTCGAGCGTGGTGTCGGGGCGAATGAATTCGTCCTGGTCCACGACCCGGGGCTCGCCGTTCTTCTGCGCGATCATCAGCGGCGCGATCTCGGGGACGAAGCGACCCGCCGCACGCGCTGCGGCCGCCTTCTGCTGTGATCGGAGCGCAAACACATCCTGAGCGGCGCGCGAGATGCCGAACAGCTCCGCCACATTCTCCGCCGTCTGCCCCATCGCGTCGGCGCCATACCGGCTCTGCATCGCCGGATTCACGAAGCGCCATCCGAGGCTGGTGTCGAACATCTCGATGTCACGCGCGTACGGCTTGCTCGCTTTGCTCATGACGTATGGCGCACGTGTCATGTTCTCCACGCCGCCTGCCAGATAGAACGCCCCGTCACCGCACCGCACCGCTCGGGCGGCATTGGCAACCGCGCTCATTCCGGACGCACAGAGCCGATTCACCGTCTCACCAGGCACCGTGTGCGGTAGTCCGGCGAGCAGGGCCGCCATGCGGGCCACGTTGCGGTTGTCGTCGCCGGCCTGGTTCGCACAACCAAGGATCACATCAGTGATCCGCGCCGGGTCGAGTGACGCGTGGCGCCCAACGAGGCTCGAGATCACGTGGGCCGCAAGATCGTCGGCGCGCACGTCAGCCAGTTGACCACCGAGGCTGCCGATGGGTGTCCGTACACCGTCAAGGATGAACGCGTCGGTCATTCGGGGGTCGGGGATGAGACATGCGGCTTGCGGGTGCGATAGACCGAGCCGCGGAAGAGGGCGACGACGACGTCGTGCTGATTGCGCACCGTCACGCGATAGAATCCAAGCCGACCACTCGAGGCATCCTCGTCGGCGGTTGCCGTCAGGGTGTCGTGTACGTGAATCGCCGCGGGATAGGCAATCTGGTTGTCCACGGCCACGGTGACGAATTCCCCGCCGTTGCAGGCGAAGGCCATGGCGCTGTCGGCAAACGAAAAGACGATGCCGCCGTGCGACACGCCAAAGCCGTTCATCATCTCTTCGCGGACCTGCATCGTGAGCACGCAGTGCCCGGGCCGGATCGAAACCAGCGTGATACCGAGCCAGCGACTGAACGCATCGGTGGCGAGCATGGCCGCCACGATCGCGCCGGATGACGCCACCTGTTCCGGTGCGGCGTTGCCACTCATGAGCGGAGCCCCTGCCCCGCGCTCACCCGCCGGCGCAGCAGCACGCTGGCGCGGTAGCGATCCTCGCCGTACTCCGCATGCAGTGCGTCGAGTCGGCCCAGCACGGTCGCCGGGCCGATCTGGTCACCCCACGCCAGCAGGCCGCGCGGATAGTTCACACCTTTCGTCATGGCCAGTTCGATGTCGTCCGCCGACGCGATGCGCAGGTGAACCGCATCGATCGCTTCGTTCACCAGCATTGCCAGCACACGATCGACGATCAGCTGTCCGAGAGCCACATCGCAGCTGGGGTCCGGCTTGCGGGCGCTGTCGCGATAGTCGTAGAAGCCACGGGAGCGCTTCCGCCCCCAGAATCCGGCTTCCACCAGCCGGCGCTGGGTGACGGATGGCCGATAGCGTGGATCGTGGAAGCACCCGTCGTAGACACTCTGCGTGACGGCGAAGTTGATGTCGTTGCCGATGAAGTCCATCAGCTCGAACGGCCCCATGCGAAAGCCGGCGAGGTCGCGCAACGCCCAGTCGATCGTGGGCGCATCGGCAACACCTTCGTCGAGCAGACGCAGCGACTCGCCGTAGAATGGGCGCGCCACGCGATTGACGATGAATCCCGGCGTGTCGCGGGCCACCACCGTGACCTTCTTCCACGAATCGACCAGCGCACGGGCGGCGATCGTGACCTCCTCGGCAGTGGTCACCGCAGGGATGATCTCCACCAGCGGCATCAGCACCGCCGGGTTGAAGAAGTGAAGCCCCAGCACGCGCTCGGGCCGTCGACAGCTGCCGGCGATTGCGGCCACCGCCAGTGATGACGTATTCGTGGCAAGGATGCAGTCATCCGCCACGGCACGCTCGAGCTGCGCGAACAGCGCAGTCTTGACGGCGAGCAGCTCAGCCACCGCCTCGATGACCAGGCCGCAGCCACTGAACGCGGCGTATCCGTCGGTGAGGTCGCCGGCATCGTGTACGCGCGCCATCGTGGCGTCCGCCACGTCCTGCGTCAGGCGGCCTTTCGTGACGTCACGCACGAGTGTTGCGGCGATGCTGCTTCGCGCGCGCGCCACTGCGTCGGCCGCAACATCACCGAGCAGCACGTCATGGCCCGCGGCAGCGGCGACATGGGCAATGCCGCTGCCCATCGCCCCGGCACCGAGCACGCCGATCGTCATGCGGGTGTCGGGCATCAACGACCCTCGAACGTCGGCTTTCGCTTCTCGATGAAGGCGCGCACACCCTCAGCGTAGTCCGCCGTCCGCCCCGCTTCCCGCTGCAGCGACACCTCCAGTGCCAGCTGTTCATCGAGCGAGTGCGCGAGCGAGGCGTTCAGGCCACGCTTGGCGATGCCGAGACCACGCGTCGGCATTCCCGCCAGCCGGAGCGCGAGGGCCGTGGCCCGATCCAGCAGTTCCACATCGGGCACCACCTCGAAGACCAGCCCCCATTCCTTCGCCTGCGCCGCCGGCAGCTTGTCGCCGAGCATCGTCAACGCCGCCGCACGTTGGAGCCCGACGATGCGCGGCAGGATGAACGTGCCGCCGCTGTCCGGGATCAAGCCGATCTTCGCAAAACTCTGGATGAACGTGGCGCCCTCACCCGCCACCGTGATGTCGCAGGCGAACGCCAGATTCGCACCGGCGCCAGCCGCAACACCATTCACCGCACATACCACCGGCTTCTCGAGGTGTCGGATGGCGCGGATGATCGGATTGTAGTCGCGCTCGACGACGTCACCGAGATCAGGCATCACCCCGGCCGCATCCGGCAGGACCTCTGCCAGATCCTGACCGGCGCAGAACGCGCGCCCGTTCGCGGCGACGAGCACGGCACGGATCGTCGCGTCCTCGGCCGCCCGCGTCAGCGCGTCGAGCAACGCTGCCGCCATGGCGCGATTGAAGCTGTTCAGTACCTGCGGACGATTCAGCGTCAGCTGCAGCACACCATCTCGTCGCTGCGACAGGATCAGGTCGGATTCCATCGGAAGTGCGCGTGGTCGAGGATCAGCGGGTGATCGCGGCCGGGGCCGCAATCCGGCAGTAGGCAATATACCGTTGCGCACGCCAACCGCTGCGGGCCAGCGCCTCCCCTTCCCAGTCTCATGGCGCCACATTTGTCGGAGTCGCGGCCAGGCCGCCCACTTCCGCTCCCGTGACGTTCGCAACCATGTCGCTCGACCAATTCGATTCGTCCGCCTGGCCTGTGGACATGCGCTTCGACTGGCGCCGCATCGCCTGGACCGCCATGGTCTCTCGCGCGCTGGACGACCTCGAGGAAACGGCCAACCGCAATCGGGCGATGGTGCCGCGCGAGCATCAGGTGCTGTACCAGTTCTCGGCCCGTGGCCACGACGTGGCGCAGAGCATTCTCGGGTCGCTGCTCGGTCACCCGCACGATGGCGTCGGCGCGTACTACCGTTCGCGACCGCTGCTGCTCTCGCTCGGCCTCCCGATCGCCGACGCGCACGGCAGCCCGCTCGGTCGCGCCGGTGGCTTCAGCGATGGCCGCGACATTGGCGTGGTCTGCAACCGGCCGGGGTGGAACGGTGCCACCGTCTTGCCGATGGCGGGCGATGTCGGTGCCCAGTTCACTCCAAGCATCGGCTGGGCGCAGGCGATCACCTACCGCCGCAACACGCTGGGCGATCAATCGTACATCGGCGCCATCGGTGTGGCCCTTGGCGGTGACGCGAGCGTGGCCACCAACGGGTTCTGGTCGGCACTGACGGTGGCGACGACGCTCCGACTGCCGATGCTCTTCTACATCGAGGACAATGGACTCGGCATCTCAGTGTCCGGCGAGATGCAGACGCCCGGTGGTGACATTGCTGCCAATCTTGGCTCATTCCGCAACCTGTTCATCCGCAATGGCGACGGATGCAACCCCGCGCAGTCGGCGGAACTGATCGCTGAATGCGTCTCGCATGTTCGCAGCGGCGCAGGTCCGGCGCTGGTTCGCCTGACGGTACCCCGACTGAGCAGCCATTCCGGGCCGGATAATCAGCGCGGATACCGCACCGACGCCGAACTGGATGCCGACCTGGCGAGGGATCCACTGCCACGGCTGCGGGAACATCTCGTGCCTGGGTTCATGTCACCCGCAGAATGGGACACCCTGGAGCAGGACGTAGCGCAGGCCGTCGAGTCGGGGGTATCACAAGCACGCGAGCGCGGTGCGCCGCTGGCCGGCGACGTTCGCCGATTCGTGTATGAGGAATCACCGCGTGCCGATGACGTCCAGACGTTCGGGGGGCTGACGCGTGACGAGCGGGCTGCACTTCCGGCGACTGACGTCGCCGCCGATGATGGTGAGATGTTGCGCTTGGCCGAGGCCGTGAAACGCACGCTGGCGGTGGAGCTGGCGCACAATCCGAAAGTCCTGGTGTTCGGCGAAGATGTGGGTCGCAAGGGCGGCGTCCATCTCGTCACGGAAGGGCTGCAGAAGCGCTTCGGCAGCGACCGTGTCTTCGACACCAGCCTGTCCGAGGAGGGGATCATCGGCCGCGCGGTGGGCATGGCGGTGAACGGCCTGATGCCAGTGGCCGAAATTCAGTTCCGGAAGTACGCCGACCCGGCGCACGAACAGTTGAACAACTGCGGCACCATGCGGTGGCGGACGGCCAACCAGTTTGCTGCGCCGATCGTGGTGCGAATGCCCGGCGGCTTCGGCAAGGACGTTGGCGACCCATGGCACTCGCTCTCTGGTGAAGTCACCTGGGCGCACGCCATCGGATGGCAGGTGGCGATGCCGTCGAACGCCGCTGATGCCGTCGGGCTGCTGCGTGCGGCGATGCGAAGCGGCAATCCAACCATCTTCTTCGAGCACCGATCGCTGCTGATGACGAGCGACGGCAGTGCGCGCTATCCCGGCGACGACTACGTGTTGCCATTCGGCCGCGCCAACCGACTCCGCGAGGGCGACCGGGTCACGCTGGTGACGTGGGGCGCCATGGTGCATCGTTGCGTCGAAGCCGCCGATCGCTTTCCGGGACGTGTCGATCTGCTCGACCTGCGCACGATCATGCCGTGGGATCGCGTTGCGGTGCTGGAGTCGGTGATGCGCACCGGGATCTGCCTGATCGTGCACGAGGATACGATGACCGCTGGATTCGGCGCCGAGATCGCGGCGGTCGTAGCGCAGGAGGCGTTCTGGGCCCTCGACGCGCCGGTGGAACGGCTGGCCGTGCCTGATGTACCGATGCCCTACCACGAAGTGTTGCTGGCCGCCGTGCTCCCTGATGCGGACCGGATCGCGGCCCGCATCGACACGCTGCTGCGGACCTGAGCACGCCTCGGCAGGCGTCGCTCGTCACGCGACGCCCGAGTGATCGGTGTTCGCAGTGTCAGGCCGATGCCGGCCTGTTCATCATCCGGCCGAGAAGCCCCCCGACACTGCCACCGACGGCGCCGGAAATTGCGGGAAAGAGGATCTGCACGACTTCGAAGCCGGGCCACTGTCCGGTCGCCACGGCCAGCAATCCGCCAACGACACTGGTCACCCCGCCTGCAATGGCGCCGTTGGTGGCAATGCTGGCAGCGCCCGCACCCGGCGAATTCCTGGCGACGACTGCACCGGTGACGGCGGCGAGCACAGTGCCGCACAGCGCAAAGAAGTTCGGCATCGCGCCAATGGACGGCACCAGCTTGCCAACCAGCACCATGACCGCCTGCATCACGACGCCTGTCAGCATGGACTTCCCGAGCGGGTTGGAACCCATGGTCATGCTCCTGGACTGGGGACACCCACGCCGAGCGACCGGCGCTCGATGCGGTGTGCAACAGTTCGGCCGGGACCGTCCGCTGTCAAGCGAATCTCACAGCTCTCTGACGTTCGCGTCGACGTGCAGATCAGATCGCCTTGAATTCCTCGAACGGCTGCCGGCAGCTGCGGCACCAGCAGAGCGACTTGCAGGCGGTGGTGCCGAATTCGCTGCGGATCTCGGTGTCGAAGGAATCGCAGTACGGGCACTGGACGGCGGGACGCGCACGCATCAGCTGCACCAGTCCACCCGACTCCGCTCGGCCCGGAGGGGCGATCCCGTAGGCCTTCAGCCGGGCACGCGCATCGGGTGAGATCCAGTCGGTGGTCCACGGTGGTGAGAAGGTCGTCTTCACCTGCACGTACTCGATCCCGGCAGCCGTGATGGCATCGGCGATGTCGCGCTCGATGACGAGGATGGCCGGGCATCCGGAGTAGGTCGGTGTCACGGTCACGGTCACGACGCCCGCCTCGTCGATCGCGACGTCGCGCACGATGCCCAGGTCGCGCACGCTCAGCACCGGCACCTCCGGGTCCATCACCGAGTCGAGGATCGACCACACCTCGTCGACCGTCGGCACCGCCGTGCGCTTCTGCGTTACCACTGCGCGCCGGGATGTGAGCGCGCCACGATCTGCATTTCGGCCAGCATGTGTCCGAGATGCTCCGAGTGGGCGCCCTGCCTCGCGGTGCGGCCCGCACGCAGCGGCACATCCGGCGGCAGCGTGAGCGTCGCGCGCTCCACGACGTCGCTCACGATGGCGATCCACTGCGCCTGCAACGCGGCAAGATCCGGCCCGATCCCCGCGGCCTGAGCGGCGCGGTCGATGTCGTCGCCCGCGAACAGCTCGGGTGTGAATCGCCAGAGCGAGTCCAGCGCTCGCTGTGCGCGGTCGTGGCTCTCACTCGTGCCGTCACCCAGCTTGAGCAGCCAGTCGCCGCTGTGGCGGAGATGATACTTCACTTCCTTGAGCGACTTGGCGGCGATCGCGGCCAGCTCCGGATGCGTACTGCGCGTGAGCGCGTCGAACACCACGACGGAATACACGTCGAACAGGAACTGGCGTACGATGGTGACGCCGAAATCACCATTCGGCTGCTCGACCAGGAGGCAATTCCGGAAGTGAATCTCATCGCGGAAGTACGCCAGCGCGTCCTCGTCCCGGCCGGCACCTTCGACATCGCCGGCGAGGTGCAGCAGCATCGTGGCCTGCCCCACCAGGTCGAGCGCAATGTTGGCGAGTGCGATGTCTTCCTCGAGAATCGGCCCGTGACCACACCACTGGCTGACGCGATGGCCGAGGACCAGTCGATCGTCACCGAGGCGCAGCAGGAGTTCGAACAGGATGTTGGGTTCAGGCGGTGCAAGCGGCACCACCGAGCCGATTGGCCCACTCATAACACACGGACGCCGCGCGGCGCCTTGTAGAACTGCGGATGCCGATAGGCCTTCGATGCGCCCGGCTCGAAGAACGGTCCGCTGTCGCCCGGGCTCGAGGCAGCAATCGCCGCCGCCGGCACCACCCAGAGTGAAATCACGCCGCCGCGGCGTGCATAGACGTCACGCGCATTCTGCAGCGCCTGTTCTTCATCCACCGCATGCAACGAACCGGCATGTTCGTGAGGCGCGCCCTGTGCACTCTGCGTGAAGACCTCCCACAACGGCCACTGCCCATCCGACGGCAGCGCGGCCGCCTGCGCCGCCAGCGAAGCTGCGGCCGGCGAGTGACCTGCCTGTTCTGACATGATCACGCAGCGACCGACGTGTTTCGCGCGCGCTGCTTGGCCGCATACGCGCTGGCCGCTTCACGCACCCACGCGCCATCACGCTCAGCCTGACGACGGGTCTCGAGGCGTTCCCGATTGCACTGCCCATTGCCGCGCACCACCTGGTTGAACTCGGTCCAGTCGATCTCGCCGAAGTCCCAGTTCTCCGTCTCTTCGTTGTACCGCAGCGCCGGATCGGGCAGCGTGAGTCCAACCGCAATCGCCTGCGCCACGGTCAGATTCACGAATCGCTGGCGCAGTTCGTCGTTCGATTTCCGCTTGATGCCCCAGCGCATCAGCTCGGCCGAGTTCGGCGAATCCACGTCGCTCGGCCCGAACATCATCAGCGAGGGCCACCAGAACCGGTTCACTGCGTCCTGCACCATCGCCTTCTGCGCCGGCGTGCCGGAGGCCAGCACCGAGACCATCTCGTAGCCCTGGCGCTTGTGGAAGTTCTCTTCCTTGCAGATGCGGATCATGGCGCGCGCGTACGGCCCGTAGGAGGCTTTCGCCAGCAGCGTCTGATTCACGATCGCAGCGCCATCCACCAACCAGCCGATCACACCCATGTCGGCCCAGCTGAGCGTCGGGTAGTTGAAGATGCTGGAGTACTTCGCGCGACCGTCGAGCAACTGCGCGATGATATCGGTGCGATCGGCACCGAGCGTCTCGACGCCGCAGTAGATGTAGAGACCGTGTCCCGCTTCATCCTGCACCTTGGCCAACAGGCCAACCTTGCGCCGCAATGATGGCGCACGTGTGATCCAGTTGCCTTCGGGCAGCATGCCCACGATCTCGGAGTGCGCGTGCTGCGACATCATCCGGATCAACTGCTTGCGATACCGCTCCGGCATCCAGTCCTTGGGCTCGATGCTCTCGCCATTGGCAATCCGGGCTTCGAACGCCGCCAGCGCCGCCGGATCCTCGGGACTCGTCTCGATCGCTCGTGTCTGGGTCATGCCGGAATCTACCAACCGCCCGGGTACGGACAATGGACGGCGCCCGAGGCACCGGTGTATTTTCGGGGATGGAACATCGGACTCCGGTACTATCGGCCTCAGTCGCTGGCGGCGAGGTCATGGTGGACATGGCCCTCGGCGTCGCGACCATCCGTTTCTCGCACCCGAAAGGCAATTCGCTGCCCGGGGCACTGTTGCGGCACCTCGCCCGGACCATCACCGAGGTCGGGCGCGACCCGGAGGTGCGGGTCATCGTGCTGCGCAGTGAGGGGACGGGGCCATTCTGTGCCGGTGCATCCTTCGATGAACTGGTGAACATCGCGACGCCGGACGAGGGCGAACTGTTCTTCAGCGGCTTCTCGCAGGTGATCCTGGCGATGATCCGGACACCACAATTCGTGATCGTCCGCGTCCAAGGGCGCACCGCCGGCGGCGGTATCGGCATCGCTGCGGCTGGCGACTATACCTTCGCCGTCCGGACTGCATCGGTGAAGCTGAGCGAACTGGCGGTGGGCCTCGGGCCATTCGTCGTCGGGCCGGTCATATCGCGCCGGGTGGGGATGGGGCCGTTCATGGCGATGTCGGTGGACGCCGACTGGCGCGACGCAGCGTGGTGCGAAAGCCACGGACTCTTCGCCCGTGTACATGACACCGTCGATGGCATGGATCAGGCGATCGGAACACTCGCGACAACGCTCGCGGCGTCGAATCCCGAGGCCATGCGGCTCATGAAGGCCGTCGCCTGGCAGGGCACGGAAGCGTGGGACACGGTACTGGCGGAGCGTGCCCGCATGAGTGGCACGCTGGTACTGTCCGACTTCACCCGACAGGCGATCGCGAAGTTCAAGGCGAAGTAGAGTACGGAGCAGACTGCGCATCGGAGGCGCACCGAACGCTCCGGGGCAGCACGCCACTGCCGCGGCGTCAGGGTACCTGACAGATGGCTTTCAGCGACCCTTCGAACGACGATTCGAAGTCGTGCTCGCGCAGGTGACGCATCGCGGCCTGCACCGGAGCCTCGAGTCGCGATGCCGCGGCAATCAGCGTGGCGATGTCGAATGGCACACCTTCTGTACGCGCGAGATACTCTTCGGCCGCCGTGAGGTAGCCCATCATGCCGCCCAGCTCCGTTGGCGCGTAGGCCTTGCGCGACCGGCGCAACAGCTCGGTGCCGGCCCGTTCGTCGGGCATTGCCAGATTCTCAGAGCCGCAGATCACTCGCAGCCGCTCGTTGGCTGCGATGAGTGTCAGTGACGCCATGTCGAGTGAGCCGCCGGCCGCATTCACCACCACGGCATCGAGTTCGCCGCGCAAGAGTTTCGCCTTGTCATCCGGCGCGTACACCGGAATTCCCATCGCAGCGATTTCGCTGCGGCGAGTCGGGCTGGCGTCCAACGCGCGGATCGACGTCCCATGCTCGATCAACCGTGTGAGCACGCGCGTTCCCACGTTGCCGCAGCCGATCAGCCCAATCGTCGCGCGGGCGATGTCGACGTCAACGCCGCGCAACATCGCGGCCAGCACGTGGTAGTTGCCCTGACCGGTCGGCTGCGATGTGTCCGAGACCACACACCCGTCGAATCGTGCGTGCAGGTAGTCGAGTGACTTCGTGACGCCATCCGACATCACGCCATGGCCGAGATCCTGCCCGGTGGTGATCCGGAACCCGCCGCGGGCTTCGGCATCGTGCAAGCAGTCGATGCTGAAGTCGAGCAGTGCCTCGTCATGCGGTTGCCCGACCCGGGCGTCGGCGGTGGGATGGAGCACACATTTGCCACCCACGATCGACGTGATGTCCCTGGCGACCAGCGGCCCGGCAATACCCAGCAGCCGCGACCAGCCGACCTTTTCCTCCATCCCGACGGCAAGTCCCGCCGCCTCGCGATCGCTGTCGAACGAGGGGGTGTCAGTGCGCTCGGTGGTGGCGATCCGGAAGCCGCCGAGTGAGAGTCGGCCCGAGCCGGGCGCGGCGCAGGTCGCGATGCTGAGCTGCCAGCCTGAGACCGGGTGCCGGTAGCGGTAGATCCAGACGTCCGCAGCCGCGCCGGACGAGCGGGCCCCAAGCAGTGCGGCGGATTCATGGGGGCCGAGCACCACTGGCACGAGCGATCGGGTCATGCGCGGGATGGCGGGCTCGGGCGTGGGGGCGGCTGGTAGAACAGGAAGGCTAACAGGCGGCGGAGGGGGGGCACAGGGCAATGTCGGCACGCAGGCTGGCTGGCACACGTCACCGAGCGGGCAGACGACCGAACAGACTCCCCGCCAAACGGTCAGTGTCGACAGCGCGCGTCTCGTAGTTTCATGAAGAGCATTTCACAGCGCGCGTCGTTTCGCATCGCTGGTTGCCGCTCGCCTCCGACGATACGTCAACTCCGAGGTCCGAAAGCCCGCCATGCCCGAGCGCCGATACACCGACGACGAAGTCGCCACGATCTTTCGCGACGCCGCCGAGGGTCAACGCAGCGATGCGATACACTCGTCAGACACGAACGGCTTGACGCTGGCCGAGCTGCAGAGCATCGGACGCGACGTCGGGCTCTCGTCCACGTTGGTCACCCGGGCAGCGCTTGCCCTGGATCTGACACCTCGCGAATCGTCCGAGACGTTTCTCGCGTTGCCAATTGGCGTCGAGCGGAGTGTGGCGCTCCACCGCACCGTCTCCGACACCGAATGGGAGCACCTGGTCGCCGACCTGCGCACCACCTTTCGCGCCAAGGGGAAGCTTGCGGAGAACGGCGGCTTCCGCGAATGGACCAACGGCAACCTTCAGGCGTTACTCGAGCCGACCGCCACCGGGCATCGGCTGCGACTGCGCACCGTGAAGGGCAACGCGCGCGCCTCCCTCGCGATGGGGCTGTTTCTGCTGGGCTGCGGTGTCGTCACCTTGGCGGCGTCGATGTTTTCGGGCGATGGCGCGGCGGCCGTACCCGCGATCGTATTCCAGACTCTGGCGGGACTGGGCGTGCTTGGCGTTACCGCGGCACGGCTCCCGGGGTGGGCACGCCTGAGGGGCCAGCAGATGGATGCGATCGCCGCGCGAGTCGCCCAGCCGGCGCACCTGATCGAGGCAGGAGCAACGACTCCAGAGTGAGTCGTGGGCGGTGGCGGTCAGCCGTCATCCCTCGTTCCTTCGCATGTCGGACGCCGAGTGACATCACCCGACACGATCGCTCTCACATGTGCGCGCTGCGTACCGTAGCGCGCCCGTAACGGCAACCGAGGCGGTGGGCCACCTGCCCCACCACCTCGCCTGACTGCGCCGACCACGGATCCCCCTCCGGCGTCAGCGACGCCCTGCCCGACGAGCCAACACCTTCGGGGTCACCGGGCCGTTCCAGCCGCAGATGCCGCCGCGATTTCCTCGAGGCGACCGGTCTTCACATCGTAGATGTAGCCGTGAATGGGGATGTGCCGTGGCACGAGCGGATGCTGCCGGATACGCGTGACGTCATCCACGACGCTCTGTGCGGCGTCCGCGATCGTCAGCCAGTCGATGTAGCGCGCTTCCGGATGACATGCGCATCGCCCTCGGCCAGCCCGGCGTACTTCGCGGGGTCGAGGCGTGCGTCCATGCAGGTGAGAATGGCGAAGTGCCGACCAGGTGGCAGTGGTAGGTTCGCCTTGTCACCGAACGTACGCGCGAAGGCCGCATTGGCCGACAGCACCTCGTTGCGAATCACGCTCATGCGCTTGCTCCGCTGACGGCAAGGGAGTCGGCCGCGATCACCGCGCCAAGGGCGCGATCGAGATCACCGACCAGATCAGGCAGATCCTCGATGCCGACCGAGAGACGGATCAGGTCCGGCGTCACACCTGCTGCCAGCCGTTCGCCCTCCGACAGCTGTTCATGCGTGGTCGACCAGGGATGAATCACCAGACTCTTGGCATCGCCGACATTGGCCAGCAGCGAGAAGAGGCGCAGCGACTTGATCACCGTGTGGGCCGCCGCCTCCTGCTCATCCACCGTCGCGTCGCGCCCGGCATTGACACCGAACGTGAGCACGCCGCCGTATCCGCCGGAGAGATACTTTTTCGCTTCTGCGTGCGTGATGTGTGAGGCGAGCCCAGGATACTGCACCCAGGACACGGCGGGGTGGGTTTCGAGGAACGTCGCCACGGCCAGCGCATTCTCGACGTGGCGCTGGATACGCAGCTGTAGCGTCTCGAGGCCCTGCAGCAGCAGGAAGGCGTTGAACGGCGACAGTGCGGCGCCGATGTCGCGCAGCAGCAGCACACGCAGGCGGAGTGCGAATGCCGCATTCACCGGACCATTGCCAAGGTCGACGGCGCCGAACGCGTCCGCGAACACCAGGCCGTGGTACGCCGCTTCCGGCGTGTCATACAGGGCCTTGAATCGCGGCGCCTGCTTCCAGTCGAACCGGCCGCCGTCCACCACCACGCCGCCGATCGCGGTACCATGCCCGCCGATCCACTTGGTGGCCGAGTGGATCACGATGTCGGCGCCGTGTTCGATGGGCCGGCAGAGAATCGGCGTGCCGAAGGTGTTGTCGACCACCAGTGGAATGCCAGCCGCGTGCGCCACGGCGGCGAGCGCTTCGAAATCCGGGACATCGAGCTTTGGATTGCCGATCGTTTCGACATAAATCGCCCGCGTCCGGTCGGTGATGGCGTTGGCAAAGGCGGATGGGCCATGCGTCAGATCGACGAACCGGGTGGTGATGCCGAGGCGCGGGAGGGTGTGTGCCAGTAGCGCATAGGTCCCGCCGTAGAGCGAGGTCGACGCCACGATCTCATCCCCCGCCTGCGCGAGGTTGAGCAGCGCCAGCGTCTGCGCCGCCTGCCCGCTGGCCGTCGCCACCGCCGCCACCCCTCCCTCGAGCGAGGCAATGCGCCGCTCGAAGACATCGGTCGTCGGATTCATGATCCGCGTGTAGATGTTGCCGAAGGCGCGCAGCCCGAACAGGTCGGCCGCATGGCCCGGATCGTCGAACACGTACGACGTGGTGGCGTAGATCGGGACGGCGCGTGCGTTGGTGGCGGAATCGGCGTGCTCTTGCCCGGTATGGACAGCGCGGGTGCCGATGCCAAGAGTTGGGGTGGAGTTTCCGGCAGCAGTGGTGGTCATGTCGCCTCCGTGGCGAGTGAGTGCTGCCGCCCGGTCAGCGTGCTGCGAGCGGAGCATGTCGTGGGGTGCACGAATGGTCCGCAGACAACAAGGCCCGGCAAGCTGGAGGCCGCCGGGCACTCGCGTTTTAGCTCATTATTTTGCGTGGCGGCAAGAGGCGGCAAATGACCACGGTCAATCGATTCTGAAAGCACGATACACGCTCCGTCCTGCAAGCGTCAACCCCCTCACCCGATTCACACTCGAGACCGCGCCGCCACAGCCGTTATCGGTTCACCTCGCTGTACAGCAACCGTTACAGTGAACGCATGCGGCGCACGTTGTTCACCGCTGGGCGCCTCCTGCGAACCGAGGCCCACGCGCTGCGCCGACTTACACCGACGGTCTCATGACGATTGTAATCACGGCGCGTACCGAACTGCGTGAGCTCACGACGGACGATGCCCCGTTCATTCTCGACCTGCTGAACCAGCCCACCTTCCTGCGCTTCATCGGCGATCGACAGGTGCGGACCCTGGAAGACGCGGCCGTCTGCATCGAGACGCGCTTCCGGAAGAGCTACCGTGATCATGGCTACGGCTCGTACGCAGTCATCTCACGCGACTCGTCCGTGGCCCTCGGCATCTGCGGATTCGTGCGGCGTGAGGCGCTGCCGATGGCGGATCTGGGCTTCGCGTTTCTGCCCCAGCACGAGGGCCATGGATACGCATACGAAGCCGCGACGGCCACACTCGAGTACGGGCGCACCCACCTGGGCCTGGCCCAGGTGATGGCCATTGCGCAGGATGACAATCCGCGCTCGCACCGCTTGCTCGCCAAGCTTGGGTTTCAGCGCATCGAGACGACGACGATGCCGGGCGACACCGTTCCCGTCATCGTGTTCAGACTCGATCAGTCGCGCACCATCTCGAGCTTCGGATAGGTGGCCCGGAAACCGCTGGACTCGTACGCCCGCTGACTCGGGGTCAGCGGCAACGTGCTGGCGCAGGCGATGTCACAGCCATGCGCGAGCGCATGGTTCAGCCGGAACGCGATCATCGCCTTCTGGATTCCACGACCGCGGAAACCCGGCAGCACACCATCTCCCGACAGCAGTGCCACGCCATCGACCATGCCGAGCACGGCGCCCCCTGCCGGCTCACCGTCCACGCTCGCAATGCAGCCGACGATGCCGGGCACGCGCAACGAGGTTGCAAACGGTGGTGCGAACGTGCGCCAATCACTCACCTCGCAGAACGCAGCACCGACGACTTGGCTGAACAGCTGCTCCTCGTCGGGTTCCGCCAATCGAATCTCGACGGCTACCGCCTCTGGCGCTGGCTCCGGCACTGGTTCTGCCAACTGGCGCGACCAGAGCTGCTGGAATTGCTGTACGCGATACCCGCGGCTGCCGAGCAACGGCCAGAGTGCGCCATCGGCCGCTGGACTCACTTCGAGCACCACCGGCGACCCGCCAGAACCCGCCAACAGCACCTCGGCGGCGTTCAACTCGGCCTCGGTGATCGGATCGATCAGGCCGAGTGCCTGATTCAGAGGATGGCCGTCGCCGCGCAGGTGGACGAATCCACCACCGAGTGGCCTGCTGGTGCCGCCGCTCGCCTGATTGAGTCGTTCATTCTGTGTAGCCTGCGCATGTTCGAGACGCCGGCCGAGCTGCAGCAGGTCGGCGGTCATGGGAGAGAAAGTCGGGAAGGCGTTGCACCAAGCGCGCGCTGACGCGCGAGATCGTCGCGCAGTTGGTCTCGCAGCCCGGACACCGCCTTGCCACGGACGTTCAGGATGCCACGCGGCAAGTTGTCGAACCGGTAGCGTCGTTCCATCACCAGGTAACTCCCGCCCGCTGTGGTTTGGTCGACTGGATCGAGTACGGCGAGCACTTCGAGGGCCGCCTCGAAGAAATGATTGGCGTAGAGCTGCTTCGACACGATCAGCGACGCCCCGGCCAGTTCCGGCGGTGTGTAGACCACAGCGTGTGTGACACTCAGGATCGGCCGCAGACGGGGAACGACATCCTCGGACCAGAACAGCACGTCCGCGACACCACCCGGACGACCGCGCGGAAAGGTCCGCAGGTATCCCGCGAGTGCAGGTGTCGACTGATTGAGCAACGTCGACTGCGCCAGCACTGCCACGAAGGCCTCACTCGCGCGAACCGGAGGGCGGTCGTCGTACACGGTCAGCGACGTGTTGCCATGCTCGCGATACTCGTTGACATACTCGACGATCCGTTCTCGGGCAATGGCAGTGATGCGAGCCTGCAGGTCGCTTGCCGACCAATCGATCTCGTCGCGCAGACGCTGCATCGCGTTGGCGGGGAGTTTCGTCGAGCAATCACCTGGCTTGCACTGCCGCAGCTCCTTCGCATCCTGTCGGGTGATCACGACCTGTTCCACGTCGGCGGGTACGGCAGGGTCGCTGAAGAGCCCCAGACGTGCACGGGTCGGCGAGCCGAGCCAAGTGCGAAAGTCCTGCACCCGACGGAGGTAAAGATCGCGCGACACTGCAATGTGCACGATGCCGAACACGGCCACGTCTTTCTGATCCTGTGTCGGCAGCACGCGGACGATGATCTCGCCCCGGTCGACAGAGGCGGCCTCGGCGGAGTCGAGACGAACGCCGTGTTTCGCCACTGACGTCTGCGCTGTGGACATCTGGGCGCGCGCGGCGGACGCGTACAGGGCCGCCACTGCCACCGAGAGGCACACAGTGGATCGAGTGCGCCGGGACGTTGGCCTTATCGCGAAATCGGGTGTCATACCTGCAAGTGCAACGGTGAAGGACACGGAGCCGTTGAAAAATTGCTCGGGCCCGTCGCGTCACGCCACAGCCTGTGCGCTGCCGTGCTGCCGTCTGGTCGCACGAGGGGGACAATCCCGCGCGCCTCGGCGATTACTGTTCGTCGCATGACCAGCGCTCCTGCCCGCCGCGCGACGGATCGCGCGCATCGACGCCACGCACTGAGTTGCTGCCTGTGTGCGGTACTGCTCTCAGCCTGTGCCTCCCGAAGCCCATCCTCCCGGCTCGCCATCATGTCATCCGCGTCCATCGCCGAAATCACCGCCGCGCGGGCACGGTCGAATGCGGCCATTGCGGCGCACGATACCACTGCCATTGCGCGCGAGTGGATGCCCGACATCCATGTCGTGGCATCAACCGGTGCCCAGGCGGCCGGTGCCGATGCCAATGTGCGGTCCATGGCTGCGGCCTTCGCTCGACGTCCCGACACCAAGTGGGTGCGCACGCCGACCCGCATCCGCGTGTTCGATGCATGGCAGGTGGCGTCGGAGGAAGGCGAATGGGTGGGCACATGGACTGACGCCGACGGACCGGTGCGGATTACCGGCACGTACCTCGCGCAGTGGCGCCATGTGGACGGCGTGTGGCGCATCCAGGCCGAGGTCTTCGTTCCGGTCGCGTGTGGAGGTGGGGCGTACTGCCGGCAACACCCCTGAGTCCGTCCCCATCCGGCGGCGGAGTCCGTCCCCATCCGGTGGCGGAGTCCGTCCCCATCAGGTGGCGAAGTCCGTCCCCACCCGGTGGCGGAGTCCGTCCCCATCAGGCGGCGGAGTCCGTCCCCACGCGGTGGACCGGCCTCGGGTCGCCATCGCGAAAGTGTTCGACGACGAGATAGCGCATGCGCCATCGTCATGCGGTTGTCGCTGGCGACTTCGAACGCTTGGCACGATGTCACCATGGAAGGCCGGTACGGCCGAGCCCGCGACCAACGAGCGCGCCAGCCCGTCGCAATGTGCCGAGCAGGATAACAGCGACATGACGTCAGGCAATGCCCTATAGGCAGCACCGGAATTCTGCGACACACTTCACGCGCAGACCCGGTGTCGGGCAGCGATCAGCGCTGCAGCGTACGCAACAGGGCGCCGGCTGCGTCACATAACTCAGAACGGAGTCCACTCATGTCCACCACGATGCACAGCACA
The DNA here is from genome assembly GCA_031374935.1 of Gemmatimonadaceae bacterium. GTDB lineage: Bacteria > Gemmatimonadota > Gemmatimonadetes > Gemmatimonadales > Gemmatimonadaceae > JACMLX01. The sequence goes on from JANMHB010000072.1 coordinate 54,202, forward strand.
CCGGAAGCGCTCGCGGCGGCCGAACCGACGTTGCGTCCAGGCGGGCCGATCCTCGTTGCGACCGATACCACCCCCGAATCGGATGCGGCACTCCCGCTCGCGTCGGCACTGGCGGCGCGCGCCAACATCGAAGTCAGCGTGCTCTCGGTCGTCGAGCCGATCAACACGCCGATCTATGGTGTCGATGGTATGGTCATCTCGATGGAACTCGCTGGCGACACCGAGAAAGCGCGCGAGTCCGCCACACGGGCGCAGCTGATCCGGATGGTCTCAGCCATGGTGAAGTGGCCGGTCGTCGTCAAGACGGGTGAGCCGGCGCGCGAAATCACCTCCACGGCCGCGGCGCTTCAGTCTCGCATGGTCGTCGTGGGACGAGGGCGGCACTCCGGCCTCGATCGGATTTTTGGTGGCGAATCGATACTTCGAATGCTGCAGCTCGGTGACACGCCGGTGCTGGCGGTCGAGGAGGGCCTCACCTCGCCACCGCGCCGGGTCGTGATCGCCACCGACTTCAGCCCGTTCAGCCTGTACGCTGCACAGGTGGCGATGACGGTCGTGGCCCCCGACGCCGAGGTCTGGCTGTTGCACGTTGGACCGCCGTTCGATGAATCAGTCCCGTTCCTCAAGGCGCGCGCCGATGTGTACCGCGAGGAAGCGGCTGCGGCGTTCACACACCTTCGCACAGTGTTGCAGCGTGACAAGCTTCGAATCGAGACCGTCACGCTCACCGGCAGCGCGCCCGACCAGCTGCTTGCCTTTCTGGCCGAAAAGCGAGCCGATCTGGTGGCGACGGCGACCCACGGCTACGGCTTCATCCGCCGGATGCTGCTCGGCAGCGTGGCGGCCACCTTGATACGGCGCGCGCCATGCTCCGTGCTGGCGGTACCCGGCTCGGCGCGGACGATCGCGGAGGCGCGCGCACGCGCGGTGCCGAATGCACACACGACGACCCTGGCCATGGAGTCCTACGACTCGGAGCTGTCGGCGTTCACTGCACGCAATACCGGTCGACGCTGTTCGATCGAAGTGGATCAGGCAGCGCTCGGCGCGCAGGTCATGGGACACGACCTTCAGCTCGCCGGCGCAACGTATGACCGGCGCGACAACAGCGTGTCGCTGATGTTCGGCACCTCCACGCTCAAGGGCCTGCATGTGACGCACCGCGTGACAGGTGTCACCGGCATCGACATCGCCTCCAATGCCGGAGGCGAGGATCAGGTGCTGCGGGTGGCCCACGAGGGTGGCCAGTTGCTGGTGGCGCTGAGCTGACGACCGCCCGGGGTGGAGCCGACGAGCGCTGCGGGTCGATCTCAACGAGGTCGACCCGCGTTTCGTCTGCGGCCGTTGGCGCCGTATGCGGCGCGGCGACGGCCCCATGGTCGAGTCCACGTCAGCGCCACGCACCCCAAGGACGTAAGAGAGTGACCGGCACGCCGTGCGGCTCTGGCGAGCGACCCGCGCGCGGCACAGCTTGGTGTGACCGGCCGCCACTTCCCTCCTCACTCCGCTCCGTCGATGAACACGTTGCTGTCTCGCGCTTCCATTGCTGGTGCGCTGATCTGGCTTGCCCTGCCGTCGTCGGCCGCAGCACAGGGCGCGGTGGCGTCAACCGCCGACTCGGCGGAGGCCGTGATCCGCTCGATGGTCGGGCGCCTCGACCTCGAGCGCTACAAGGCGACGATCAAGGGACTCACCGCCTTCGGGGACCGTCGGCAGGGCACGGATCGCAACCGCCAGGCGCTCGACTGGATCGAGGCGCAGCTCAGGAGCTACGGGTGCACCAACACCGAGCGCCTCACCTACGACTTCCAGCCGCCGACGCCCGTCGCGCGGCCAGCGGGGTCTCCGCCAGCACCCACCGGCGTCCGTCGCGAGCAGGGGGGCGGCCGATCGCGCGGCATGCGCACGCGCACCGGCGTCAACACCGACTCGCTCCGCCAACCCGATGCACGCCTGCGGGCACTGAACTCGCAGCCGAGTACACCCGGCGGGCGTCAGGAGGTGTACTGCACGAAAATCGGCACGACGCGACCCGACGAGATGTACATCGTCGGCGCGCACATGGATGGCATCGGCTGGGGTGAAGCGGCCAACGATGATGGTTCGGGCACGGCGCTGGTGATGGAGCTGGCGCGCGTGTTCAGCAGTCCGGACGTGCGCACGGACCGGTCCATTCGGTTTGTGCTCTGGAACAATGAGGAGACCGGTCTCAATGGCGCGCGCGCCTACGTCGCACAGCGGGCAGCGTTGCAGGGCCAGGAAATGCCCGTCGGATCAGGCAAGTACCCTGAACCGAAATGGCTCGGCATGATCCAGCACGACATGATGCTCTTCGATCACGGCATGCCGCGGCCGGACAGCACGATGGTCAAGGAGCAGCGCCCGGAGGCGGACGTGAACATCGAGTTTCAGTCGAACTCGAAGTTCGCGGCACAGTCGCAGGCACTGGCGTGGATACTCCACGGCGCCAATGAAAAGTTCGCCACCGACTATCCGGCTTCGGTCGGCCCGCACATGACCAACACCGACTCGGGCCCGTTCCAGGATCTGGTGGCCGCCATCAGTCTGCGTGAGAACGAACGCGGCTCGCAGATCGGCAGCGGCTGGGATCCACACTGGCATCAGCCAACCGACATGTTCTCCACCTTCACCGACAAGGACTTCCGACTCGGCCTGAACGCAGCGCAGACGACACTTGGCGCGCTGGCCCAGCTCACCGGAGCACGACTGGCGCGCTGATCACGGCGGATGCGCGCGTTCGAGCGGTACGGCGTATGGTTCACACGCCAGTCGCTGGCTTTCCGGGCGCCGGAATGCAGTCTCGAGGACATTCCCCGGTGCCGCGAGTCGCACCGCCATCGAATCGGCGGCGGCATCGGGCGTGAGGCGCAGGTGAATCGCCAGGCGATTCACCGCTGCCGACAGCGTCGTCACCGCGCGTGCGTCAAGCAGGTCGGCGGGAAACGCTCGACACGCCGAGAGCGCCACACGATATACGGCACCCAATGCGTCGACGGCCGGCTCGTACGGGCGACGCGCATCGAAGCGAACTCTGCTCAGCGCCGCGTCCTGCATCTGCGTCGCGATCAGCCGGCGTGCGTCGGATACCGTAATCGGCGGACCAAGCAGTTCGCGATACGACCGGCCGCGCGAGCCACCGATCGTGCGTGCGAGCGCTTCTTCCGCGACGTACGGGATGCTCGACCCACGCACATCGACCTGTGGATGCACACTCTTCAACACGACATGCACCAGTTCGTGCGATGCAATACCGTTGCCGCGTGACGCCGCGAACACCGCCGCGCCGATCCCTGCTTCGGCCAGTGTCCAGTCAGCATACACGCCATCGTTCCACCCGATCGGGAAGCGCGCCGCAAACCGCTCCTGGTCGGCGAACAGGAACGCCAGCACCGGCGTGTCGTCGCTGACGCCCAGTAGCCGCCCGATCCGCGCCAGTGTGTCGCCCACGGCGATCGCAACCGACGCCGGCATCGACGAGTCGAGCAGTGCCGTCAGCCGTCCACTGACCACGGGCCGCATGGAGCGTGCGAGACGCTCGAGCGCGCGCGGCTCCGTCGAGTCCTCGAGTGCGAAACTCCGCACGCGCGCATCGCGCAGGTAGCCACAGAGCACATAGGTCGGCTTCGGCAATACGCGGTTGCGCCGCACCGGCACGCGCACCAGCCGTTCATTCGGGGCTGCCGACGCAACCCAGTATGCCAGCAGGCTGGCGTCGAAGTGCTGCACCAGACTGGCGCTGCGCTCCGGGTCCGGCGGCGGCGAGAAGTCCGGCCGACGAATCGCCTCCTCTCGCGCAGCGGCATCCAGCTCGCGGATGCCGCCGCCGGTCGGCCGGGTGGCAGGGCAGGACGATCGCGCGTCATTCCGCGATGCTCGCTCGCGCGCATCCGTCGACGCCGCGGCATCAGTCGGTCGTGCACTTCCCGTTGCGCACGCGCCGAGCGCGACGACACACAGACTGCCATGTACGACGCGCCTCATGAGACGGACGCTTCGTGGCGACGCCAACGCCGCGCGACGCTCGGTGCGATCAATCACCGAGCCACAGACCAATGCCGCTGGCGACCGCCAGTGCCGCGAGTGCACCGCCTGCCACTCGCCGAAGTTCCCGGCTGCCAAGCGTCAGTGCCATAGTGCCTTTCAATCCGGTATTGGCCAGCATGCCGACGGCAATGGCCCGCGCCGCCAGCCTGCTCGCGTCGGGCGTGTTGCCAAGTCGCGCCATCGAGAACGTGAGCGCATCCATGTCGGTGAGCCCGAGCAGAAAGGCGGATGTCAGTACGCCGGTATTCCCGAACGTATCCTGCGAGATCCGGATCGCGAAGAGTGCCACCTGAAAGGCGAGGGCGAGTTGCAGCGCTGTACCGATGCGCAGTGGTGACTGCAGGGCGTCAACCGATTGGCCGGCAGCCCCTTTCGGCAGCTTCCAAAGTGCCAGACCGACGACCGCTGACCCGACGACCAACGGAGGCGCGAAGAACGGGAGCAGCGCGCGCGCGACGATCGGGCTGAGTACCGCGGTCACCACGGCGACTCGCACCACCAGAATCGTGCACGCGGCTGCGATGCCAAGTCCCAGCGACGCCGCCAGTGCCGGATCGGCCCTGCTCCGCCGCGAAAACTGCAGCGTGACCGCCGTACTCGAGACGAGGCCACCGAGCATCCCCATCAACGCGTATCCGCGAGAGGCGCCGACCCAGCGCTGCAGCAGGAATCCGCCGTAGTTCACCGCGCAAAAGATGAGCACGACGATCCACAGCTCGCGCGGGTTCACGCCCCCCCATGGCCCCCAGGCGACGTTCGGCAGCAGTGGAAGGATCACCAGTGCCAGGACCGCAAACTGCAATGCACCAGTGAGTTCGCGCTCACCGAGCCGCTCGAGAATACCGTGGATCTGCGCCTTGCCAACCAATGCCGCCACCACCAGCGTGCCGACACCGGCGGCAATTGCGCGATGGCCCATGCCGGCGAGAGCCGCCAGCGCGAGCACGAGAATCGCAGCAGTTTCGGTAGTGCCATCGGCCGTGGCACCCGGCCGACGCACCGCCAGTGCATAGGCGAGGACGCTGAGAACTCCTCCCGACGTCAGCAGTGCGACGGCGGCCAGCGCATTGCCTTCCTGCAGCAGATGCCCGCTGATGCCGCCGAGCAGCCCGAGCATGAAGAATGTCCGGACGCCGGCGAACCGTCCGTCAGGGCCTTCCGTATGCCCAGTGCGTTCGCGCTCGAAGCCCACCGCGAGTCCGACCAGCGCGGCGACGGCGAGATTGGCAGCGAACAGCAATTCGGGGCTTGCGGGCATCGGTCCTTCGGCGGCGCGTTGCAGGTGGATGCATCAGCAGCGAGACGTCCGGGCCGCGGTGGCCTGATCGCGCCTGCCACTCTGTTCTCTGCACGACACGCGTCCGACACGCGTCGCGCACCTCGCAATCCCGGACGGCCCTACGCCTTCCCCAGAATCGCGAAATCCTCCTTCGCCTGCCCTGCCGCAAGACACTCATCCATCCGGGCGGCCAGCGCCGACAGCATTGGCATCGCTGCGGGCTCCGCGGTTTCGAGCATCAGGCGCAGGTCCTTGCGTGCGACATCGAGCGTGAAATTCGGCTCGTACGTGCCAGACACCATCATTGCACCGCGCATGGTGAGCGGTCCGTTCAGATTCACCTTTGCCAGCATCTCGAGCACACCGCTGCGGGCAACGCCCGCGGCATCCGCCATGTGCATCACGTCGGCCAGCACGCCCACGACCGACAGCGCGGCCGCGTTGCCGAAGAGCTTGTATGCGGCGGCCAGATCGGCCCGCTCACCAACGTGCCACAGCTCACCGGTCATCTCCGCCAGCGCATCGTGCACCAGCGCCACGCGCGAGGCGGGGCCCGCCACCAGCATCATGCCTTTCGCCAGCCGCGCGGCGCCCGGGCCCATCATCACCGGCGCGTGGAGGTACGCGATGCCGGCCGCATCCAGTGCCGCCGCGCGTGCGGCCGTCCGCGCCGGCAGCGTGGTGGTATGATCGACGACGATCGCATCCGGGTGCAGCGCCGCCTGAAAATCGGCGATGGCGGCATCCACCGAGTCGTCGTCGAGCAGCACCAGATGCACACGGTCGGCGCCGCGCACCGCTTCCGCCGGCGACTCGGCCACCGTCGCACCCAACGCAACCAGCGGGTCGGTCTTCGAGGCGGTTCGGTTCCAGACCACGACCTGGCTCCCGCCCCGTGCGAGCATCCCTTCCGCCAGCCCGCTGCCGAGCAACCCCATACCGAGGACGGCGATCCGTGACATGTCTGCCTGCGTTGTAGGTTTGTGTCCGACAGCGTCGATGGTGAAGATAGCAGGGACCGCGCACCATCGTGATGCCGCAACCGCTCGCACCGATGTCATCCGATGACCGCCTCACAGACACCCGCGCGGCAGCAGCGCAGGTGCGCGTCGGGCACACTCCCAGGAATTTCGCATGTGCCCCGTTTCCGCATCGGACCTGCCAGCGCTCACGCGACCGCACTACTTCGCCGGTCAGCTGCTGAGCGCCGAGGATCTGCGCGCCGAGCAGGAGTATCAGCGGGCACGGGCCCAGCTGCACAATCGTCTTCTTCATGGCTGGGGGGTCATCGCCGGGCTTGATGCCCGAAGCCGCAGCGGAGAGATCATCGTGAGTCCAGGGCTCGCATTGGATTCATATGGCAATGAACTCATCCTCACTCACGACGCATCGCTCGTGCTGGCGCCAGGATCGATCGGGTGTGCTGCCCGATTCGTCGTGGCACGACTCAGCGAAACGCTCACCGATCCCGTGGTCGTGGGCGACCGCACCGAGTTCAGGCGCGTCGTTTGCGGCGTGACCATCGAGACGACCGAGGCTGCGCCGCGTGGGCACGATGGTGCCGTGGCGATCGCGCGACTGCTCTGGCGCACGACGCAGTGGCGCGTCGACGCACGGTATCGACGCCGGCGAGCGAAGTGAGATTGGACCGCCCGCACGCGTGATATCCTTCGGTCCCCGGAGCATTCTGCTCCTCGTCGGGACGGTGCACGGGATCGTGCTTGCCGTCCTGCTCTTGCGTGTCCCCGCCAACCGCATTGCAAACCGCCTCCTGGCGCTGCTGCTGGCTGTGGTTGCGCTGCGTGTGTTTCCGTACATCATCGGTTTCGCGGGATTCTATGACGCGTACCCCTGGCTTTCGTACTTCCCCTATGACTGGTCGCTCGGCTACGGTGCGCTGATCTGGCTCTACACGCGCGCCATCTGTGCGGGGGAGTTGCCTGCGCGATGGAGGTGGCACCTGCTTCCTGCCGCAGTGCAGGGCACCTACTACTGCCTGATGTTCGCGCAGCCGCTGGCGTTCAAAGACCAGTGGAACGCCACGATCCACGATCCGCGGATCGTCCCGGTGGAAACCGTCTGGTCATTGCTCGCGATGGCCATCTATCTCACGATGGCCTGGCGCGACTATGTCGCCTACCAGCGCTGGCTGGATTCGGACCTGTCGAACCGCGAGGAGTTCCGGCTCTCGTGGCTGCGCGCCTTGTTGCTCGCCTTCGGCGCCACCCTCGCCTTCTGGGTGGCGACCTCGCTGATCGACGCGTTCGTCCGCAGCCTGAACTACTTCGATCGCTTCCCACTGTATCTCTGGTTCTCGCTGCTGATCTATGGGTTGGGGGTGGGAGGACTGCGGAACGCGACCCGCCTCTACCCACGACCGGGGCCAGACCTCGAGTTGCCGCCAGAATCAGCGATCGGCGAAACCGACGAGGTGACGCCACCGACGGACGGACCGGCTCCTGTGCTGGACCGGAAGCCGGACTGGACCGCGGCTGGTCAGCGTTGGAGCGAACTGGTCCGCAAAGAGGGGTGGTGGCGGGATCCGGACTTGACCGCCCCTCTCCTCGCCAGACACCTCGCCACCAACACCAACTATCTGTCACGAGCGCTGAACGAGGGCCTCGGTCAGAACTTCAACGAGTTCGTGAACCGTCTGCGCGTCGAGGCCGTGCAAGCCGAACTGGCGCGCGCAGACCTGGATCGGGACGTTCTCGCGGTGGCCCTCGATGCCGGCTTCAACTCGAAGGCCTCCTTCAACCGGGTGTTCAAGCGCCTGACGGGCGAAACCCCGACCGAATTTCGCCGCCGCCACGGCCTCGCGGCGTCTCAAGATCGGTAATCCGGGCAGCTTCTCCGAATTCGCGACGCAGCAGACCACGGCGGCCGGCATTCTCCCACGACCTTCACCTCGAGGAGCCCTCGTGCCCCAGTCGCGCACCTACCGGATGTCCCTGCTCGTCGCCGTCACATCCGTCTCGATACCGCTCGCGGCGCAGCCCGCCAAGCCGGAGTTTCTTCCCCGCCTACTGACGCCAACCGAGGTCCGGGCCGATGTCGCCCTGCTTCGACAGGCACTGGAGCAGGTCCACGCCGGCTACGATCGGTATGTGCCGCGCCGGGTGATGGACAGTGCCTTCGCCCGGCTGGATCAGCGGGCCGATTCGGCCATGACCGACGTCTCACTCTACCGCGACCTGGCGCTGCTGCTGGCGAAGATCCGCTGCAACCACACCAAGGCGGAGTACCCGCAATCGCTCGAGAACTTCCGCACCGAACAGCCGACCCACCTGCCCGTGCATGTCCGGGTCTTCGACAAACGGATGTTCGTCGCGACCAGCGTGGGTGGCGCGATCCCGCGCGGCACGGAAGTCCTGAGCATCAACGGCATTCCGGCTGCCGACATCGTGACCCGGCTGTCGCGCTTCGTGGCCATCGATGGTTTCACGGATTTCTCGCGCAGCGCCCTGCTCGAGTCCGACGGTGACCTGATGGGCAGTGATCTGGACCACTACTGGCCGATCGAATTCGGCTTTGCCGACCGGTGGGACTTCGTCCTCCGAACGGCCCGCGGAACCCGCCAGCGCGCCACGCTGGCGCCGATCACGTATCCCGCCTGGCGGGTATTGGGCGGCGACACCGCCACGGTCGATTTCCGGTCGGGGACGAGCTGGTCGATGCTCGACGACACCACGGCGCTGCTGCAGCTGCGCAGCTTCGTAAACTATCGGGTTCCGATCGATGCCGATTCGCTGTATCGCTCGATCTTCGGGCAGTTCCAGACCAGAAACGTGACACACCTGATCGTCGATCTCCGCGAAAACGGTGGTGGCTCCGATGACGCCTCGGCGGGCCTGCTGCGCTACCTCTCGGATGTGCCGGTGACGCCACTGCGCGGCGTCCGCCGTCGCACCATCCGTATCGACAGCACCTTGGCCGGCGCTGTCGAGACGTGGGGGGATCGTGCACCGATCTTCACACCGAATGTGATGCTGTTCGAGGCGGAGCGCGACGGCTGGTATGTCGAACGTGGGTCTGCACAAACGCTGCCTCCCGCAGCGAACGCGTTCAGGGGGCATGTCTCGATGCTGACCGGGCGGCAGAACAGCTCCGGCTCGACGATGCTGCTGGCGGTGCTGCAGCAAATCGGCGCACGCACCGGACGCCTGCGCCTGATTGGTGAGGAGACCGGGGGCAGCGCCGAGGGACCGACGGCAGGACAGATCCTCTTCCTGCGCCTGCCGAATAGCCGGATGCGGGTGCGAATACCGCTGAAACGCAGCGATGTCAACGTGACCGAGGTCGTCACGGGGATGGGCGTCTTCCCCGATGTCGACGCGACCGAGACGCTGGCGGATTTTCGGGCCGGCATCGATCGCGCACTCGTGTCGGCGCGAACGACACCGTGGCGCGTGGCCGCTTCACCCCTGGCACCGACCGTCGGAGTGATGCGCGGTGTGCTCGAGTACCGTGACTATGGCAACGGACGGCGCGTGCTGCTGCCGACCGTCGTCCATACCGCCCCCATCGGACAGACCGCGGCGTTCCGTCAACGCACCGTCTACGATGACGGCCCTGGGAACACGATCTACTCGACGGAGCAACTCCAGATCGTGGGCGACCAGTGGATCGAAGGTGCGGCGGCGGCCGACGGGGGGATGCCCGAAGGCAGGCGGGTGCTGCGCATCGTCTCGCGGCGGCGAACGCCCGAGGGGCTGGTACTCGTCCTGCGCGGCCGCGGGATGGACGACAATCAGCCGGTGGAGTTCCGTTACACGGTCACACTCGCCCGGTCGGTGCAGCGGCGGCTGAAGGAATTCCGTCGTCCCGGCCAGGCATGGCAGTACCGGCACGAATATCGATTCGGCCGTGGGGCGAGCAGCCTGCCGTGAGTGTCAGGGGGTTCCCTGATCCACTCGCACGCACGGCGGCTCCGATGGGCTCAACCTCGCGGGTCATGGGCCGATACTCGTGCGGAAGCGGCGCTGGCATCAGTAGCACACCAGTCCGCCAGCTGCACACTGGTTTCTCGCCTCTCGCCGACTTTGCGATCCATGAGCCCCGTTTTGCCACCCGACGTGACGAATTCACAGCGCCCGCGGCCTCTCTCGCTGCGCTCCGCGCACATCAGGCAGTGGCCCATCGCACGCAAGCTCGCGCTGCTCTGCCTGGCGTTCGGCGTGGTGCCGCTGGTGCTGGTGTCGGCTCTCCTGTTGAATCGCGCCACGACGGCAGTGAGAGAACGCGCCGCTGATGGACTGCAGCAGACCGCGGGCCATCTCGCCGACAAGATCGATCGCAACCTGTTCGAACGCTATGGCGACGTCCAGGCCTTCGGCTACAACGACGTCGTCAACGATCGTTCGCAGTGGTACAAGGTCGGCGCCGACGACAACCGGATCGCGTCGCGCACGAACGAGTACATGGCGGCGTATGGGCTCTACGCACTCTCCATGTTCGTCGACCCGGATGGGCGCATCGTCGCGGTGAATGACAAGGATGCCACCGGAAAAAAGATCGCCACCGCTGCGCTGTACGAACGCAACTATCGTGACGCGGGCTGGTTCCGTGCCTGCCTCGCCGGTCAGTACTCTCGCGCGATGCAGTTCAGCGACTCGGCGAACACGATCGCCACCGGCACGGTCATCACGCCAGCCGCGCCTGACGCGGATGTGAAGCAGGTCTTCGGTCCGAGTGCGGCCGACGTGATCGGATTTTCGGCGCCGGTGCGCGATCGCAGCGGCGCAACCATCGGGTGTTGGCGCAACCTGGCCACCGCATCTCTGGTGACCGCCATGCTCGGCGATGCGTCGCGCGATCTGGCGAAGGCGGGGTATGCTGGTGCGACGTTCCTGGTGGTCGACAGCACCGGTCGCAAGCTGGCCGAAGGTGGCCAGGCGATCGCCGACTCCGTACTGACGGTGGAGCGCGGTCCTGCTGGTGCGCTGGCGCTGCTGAAGCAGGGCCAGTCGGGACATCGACAGGCGCAGATTGCCGGTGGCCCGATGCAGATCGGTTACGCACACCTCCACGGTGCACTGGGCTATCCGGGCATGAACTGGGGCGTCGTCATCGGTGTGCCACAGGCCGAGATCGATGCGGCGGCGCGCCTCGACACACTGCGCTTGACTGCGGCCGGCCTCAGCCTGGCACTAGCGCTGCTCATCTTCGGGGTGGCATTCGCGCTTGGCCGTCGGATCGCCAAGCCGATCAGTGAAATGGCCAGCATCGCGAGTGACGTGGCCGTGGGCCGCCTCGACCGACAGGCGACGTGGGACAGCCAGGACGAAATCGGACGGGTCGCCGCTTCGATCAACAGTATCGTGGTGGCACAACAGCAACTGGCAGGAACGGCACGGCAGATCGCCGCCGGCAACACGACCGTCGAGATCACCGTACGGTCCGAGCACGATGACCTGAACCGCGCCTTCATCACGATGCAGGATGCGCTCAGCGCTCTGGTGACTGAAATGGAGCAACTGTCGGTCGCCGCGCAGAACGGGCAGCTGGACGTGCGCGGCAACGCGAGCCGCTTCGATGGGGCGTTCCGCGAGCTGGTCGCAGGCGTCAATGCCACGCTCGACGCCGGTGCCGCACCGGTGCGAGAGGCGCAGCTGGTGCTGGGCAAGCTGGCCGGTCGTGATCTCACCAGCAGAATGCAGGGCACGTATCGCGGTGATCACGCCGGACTGGCGCACAGCCTGAACCTGGCAATCGTCGACCTTGGCTCGGCGCTGAATGAAGTGCGTCGCGAGTCCGATGGCATTCTTGCGTCCGCACAGGAGATCGCCGCAGCCGCGCAGGAGGGCGCACGCGGTGCCACGACACAGGCGGGGCTGCTGGAATCGATCAGCGGTGATGTATCCGAGCAGCGGACGCTGGGCGACGGCGTTGCCAATCGCACGCGTGACCTGAGCACGCTGGTGGGCAAGACGCGCGACGCCGCCAAGGCGGGACATCTGCGCGTCGGCGAAGTGGCCGAAGCACTCACCGTGATCCGCGAACGCGCCCTGGTGACGCAGAAGATCGCCCACAAGATGGAGGAGATCGCCTCGCAGACCAATCTCCTGGCGCTCAACGCCGCGGTCGAAGCGGCGCGCGCCGGCGAGGCTGGTGCTGGTTTTGCCGTCGTCGCCGAGGAGGTTCGTGCGCTGGCGCTGCGGGCGACGGAATCGGCCAAGGAAACGCAGGAAGTGATCGACCAGGCGGTCAAGAGTGTGGTGAGCGGCGTGAAGATCGGCGAGGCCGCGGTCGAAATCATGCAGGGCATCGAGGCGCACGCCGCAGAAGCCGCGAGCGTGGTGGTGGACATTGCGGCGGCCACCGAGCGTCAGGCTGCCGGGCTGGTGACGATCGACGGCAGTGCCTCCTCCGTCGCCACACACACCGCTGCGTCAGCAGCCAACGCCGAAGAGACAGCCGCCGCCGCCGAGGAACTGTCATCGATGGCAGGCACGCTGGCGTCGCTGGTGAACCGGTTTGCGCTCGATGCGGATTCCGGCGCACAGGCGCCGGAGCGTCCGGAGCCGGTGGCCCGCGCGGTCATCGGCAAGGGGAAGCCTGCGGTCAAGGCACCTCGCGCGCCAAAGTCACCCTCGCGTGTTGCCGCGGTTGCGGCAGAAGACACTGGGGCGCTGAGGGGCTGGTAGTTCGCGCTGCGCGGCTATCCGCGCAGCGCACCGCCCGCCGTGCTGGCACCAGCGGCGGGCAGCGTCAGCAGCGCGGATGTACCGCGGCCGAGTTCACTCTCGAGCGAGAGTGTGCCGTCGTGCGCGCGCACGATCCCCCGCGCAATCGCGAGGCCGAGGCCGGCGCCGGAGCGATCGGTGCGCTGGCTTTGCCAGAATCGATCGAAGACGAACGGCAGGTCCTCGGCCGAGATCCCCATCCCGGTATCCTGCACGGTCACGAGGACATCGTTGAGGTGCCGGATCGCCCGCATCCGCACGTGGCCCCCGGCCGGTGTGAACTTGATGGCGTTGCCGACCAGGTTGGACAGTACCTGCGTCATCCGGTCCGGATCGATATCGACCAAGGGGAGTCCTGCCTCGAGCTCCGTCTCGAGCGAGACCCCCCGCGCGCGCGCGAGCGAGGCCAGGAGATCGGCGGTCGTCGCCATGAGGGGGCCGATTGCCGCGGGGCGCCGCAGGATACGCAGCTGCCCACGCTCCAGCCGGGTGACGTCGAGCAGATCCTGAATGAGGGTGTCCATCTGCGTGGCCGCCTGCAGCATCACGCTGGCATGCTCCGCGGCATCGGGCGGCATGGCGGTGGAGGCCACCTCCACGGGGAATCGGAGCAGCGCCGAGGCGAGCATCTTGATCGCGTTGACCGGATTGCGCAGGTCGTGCGAGACGAGGCCGAGCAGGTCATCACGGTCACGAACCGCCATCTCGGCATCGCTGAGCGCCCGTTGAGCGAGCGCCTCGGTCTTCCGCTGCTCCGAGACATCGCGCATGACGACGGCAAACACGACGCTGTCGTCGTCATGCGCCACGTGAGAGATCGCCGCTTCAGCGGAAAACTCCTCACCCGACTTCCGCAGTCCGAAAATCGGCGATCGCTGGGACATGTGGCGCGAGAAGCTTCCGCTCCGACCGAACGCCTCCATATGGTTGATGTGGGCGTGATGAAACCGACGTGGCAGCAGAATCGACAACGGCCGATCCAGGACCTCCTCTGCCGCATAACCGAACATCCGGGTCGCACCGTCGTTGAAGAAGCAGATGGTCTGCTGGCCATCGACACAGATGATCGCATCCGACGCAATGTGGACGATGCGGGCGAGGAGGTGGTCAGGGACGGTTCGATGGGTCATGGGGCGTAATGGTAACTTCTGCAGGCGCCAAAACTGTCCGCCATCGCCTGACACCGCTCAGGGGGCGGCCCCCGCACACTTGTGGCTCACCCGGAGGTCATCGTGGACGACGATATCATCACAGTACTGCTGGCGGACGATCACGCCGTCGTGCGTTACGGACTCAGGGCGGTCCTGCAGACGGCCCCGGACATCCGCGTCATCGGCGAAGCGCGCAATGGCCAGGAAGCCGTCGACGCCGCGATGCGCCTGAAGCCGGACGTGGTGGTCATGGACCTGAGCATGGATGTGATGGACGGGGCGGCGGCAACGCGCGAGCTCCAGCGCCTCGAGTGTCCGTCGCGCATCCTGATTCTGACCATGCACGCCGAGGACGAGTATCTGGTGCCACTGCTGGAGGCCGGGGCGAGTGGCTATCTGGTCAAGAACGCCGCGGACCGCGAGCTGGTGGATGCCGTCCGGATGGTCGCGCGCGGCGACCAGTATCTGCGGCTCGGCGCGGTCCGGGCGCTGGCCAAGGAGCTCAAGAAGCGGGAGCACCGGGCGGCGGAGCAGACGCAGTACGAGTCGCTGTCCGAGCGCGAGCGGTCCATTCTGCGGCTGATCGCGGCGGGCTACACCGGACCTGACATCGGGGCGCAGCTGAACATCAGCGCGAAGACCGTTGATACATACAAGCAGCGGATCCACGAGAAGATCGGGCTCGCGCATCGGCCTGACTACGTCCGGTTCGCGGTGCGGCTCGGCCTGCTGGACGAGGGGACCCAGATGTAGGCGTTCTCCTGACGTGCGCGTCAGGGAGACACCACCGGCCGACGGGGAACACCCGACAGTGAAATCATCCCGAGGAGGAGATACTGGGGCGGTCATGCGTGCATTCCGCGCGGTGACCATCCCTTTTGCCTGACGAGGTCTTCGCCGATGACCGCTGTTGCGGCTGCTCCCCCGAGCGCGACAACGCCCCTCGACGCGTTCTCCTACGACGACGCCATAGTTCGAAAATTTCTGGTCGCATGTATCGCGTGGGGGGCGATCGGCATGCTGGTCGGTGTGCTGATCGCACTCCAGCTCGCGGATCCGGTTTTCAACCTCGGACTGCCCTTCACGAGCTTCGGTCGCCTCCGGCCGCTGCACACCAACGCCGTCATCTTTGCCTTTGGCGGCAACGCGTTCTTCTGCGGCTGCTACTACTCCACCCAGCGGCTGCTCAAGGCCCGGATGTTCAGCGATGCGCTGAGCAGCATTCACTTCTGGGGATGGCAGGCGATCATCCTTGCCGCCGCGCTCACGCTGCCCTTCGGCTTCACCCAGGCGAAGGAATACGCCGAGCTGGAATGGCCGATCGACATCGCGATTGCCGTCATCTGGGTCGTGTTCGCGGTGAACTTCATCGGCACGCTGATCAAGCGCCGTGAGCGCCATCTCTACGTGGCGCTCTGGTTCTATCTGGCGTCGATCATCACCGTTGCCATCCTGCACATCTTCAACAACCTGTCGATCCCGGCTGGGCCGCTGAAGAGCTACAGCATCTACGCCGGCGTGCAGGATGCCTTCATGCAATGGTGGTACGGCCACAACGCCGTCGCCTTTTTCCTGACGACCCCGTTCCTTGGCCTGATGTACTACTTCATGCCGAAAGCCGCCGAAGGGCCGGTCTTCAGCTACCGCCTGTCCATTCTGCATTTCTGGTCGCTGGTGTTCATGTACATCTGGGCCGGCCCGCACCATCTGCACTACACGGCGCTGCCCGAGTGGGCCGGATCGCTCGGGATGGTCTTCTCGGTGATGCTGTGGGCGCCGAGCTGGGGCGGCATGATCAATGGCCTGCTCACACTGCGCGGCGGCTGGCACAAGGTGGTGAACGACCCGATCCTCAAGTTCTTCGTGATCGGCATCACCGCCTACGGCATGTCCACGTTCGAAGGCCCGATGCTGTCGATCAAGAGCGTGAACGGACTGGCACACTACAGCGACTGGATCATCGCGCACGTGCATACCGGCGCGCTGGGATGGAATGGCTTCATCACCTTCGGCATGATCTACTGGCTGCTGCCACGCCTGTTCCAGGCGCCGGTGTACAGCAAGAAACTGGTGGAGCTGCATTTCTGGATCGGCACCTTCGGCATCATCCTCTACGTCGTCTCGATCTACTCGGCGGGCGTCACGCAGGGCTTGATGTGGCGTGCGTTCGATGAGACCGGGCGCCTGATGTATCCCGATTTCATCGAGACCGTGGTGCGCCTGCTGCCGATGTACTGGGTGCGCGTGGTGGGCGGGACGCTCTATCTCGTGGGCGTCTTCATGATGGCGTGGAACATCTTCATGACCTGGAAGGCGCGGCCGGCCGTGTACGACGTGCCAGTCATCCAGGCGGCGCCGCTGACGAAGCAGTGGAAGGAACCGGTCATCCCGGCCCCGGCCGGCGAGGGGATCATCGGCTGGGTGCGCGCCATGCGCTACCACCGGAAGTGGGAAGCGATGCCCGTCACGTTCACGGTGCTGGTCACGGTGGCGGTCGCGGTCGCATCGCTCTTCGAGATCATTCCGACGTTCCTGATCAAGGCCAACGTGCCCACGATCGCCAGCGTCAAGCCGTACACGCCGCTCGAGCTGTACGGGCGCGACATGTACATCAAGGAAGGGTGCTTCAACTGTCACTCGCAGCAGATTCGTCCGCTGCGGTACGAAACTGAGCGCTACGGCGAGTACTCCAAGCCGGGCGAGAGCGTCTACGAGCACCCGTTCCTCTGGGGCTCGAAGCGCAACGGCCCGGACCTGGCGCGCGAAGGAGGCAAGTATCCGAACCTCTGGCATGTCACGCACTTCAACAATCCCCGTGACATCGTCACCGGTTCGTTGATGCCGGCCTACCCGCACTTTCTGAAGGACAAGATCGACTGGTCGGTGATCCAGCCACGGGTGAATGCGATGGCAATGCTCGGCGTGCCGTATGGTGATGCCGTCACGAAGGCCGAGTCGATGGCACGTGAGCAGGCCGGGATCGTGGCCGCAGACATCGAGAAGAATGGCGGGCCGGCCAATCTGGCCGAGCAGGACATCGTGGCGATCGTCGCGTACATCCAGCGCCTCGGCCAAGACATCAAGCTGGCCAACGCGAAACCGGCGACACCGGCACCAACCGCGACACAGGTCGCACGGCGGACGCCATGAGTCTCACCGATCTGATGAGCGGCGCGGGCCTGGCCAGCTACGCCATCGTCGCCCTGATCCTTTTCTTCGGCGCCTTTCTCGCGCTCGTCGGCTGGGTCTTCTGGCCCGGCCACCGGGCGTGGTGGACGGAAGCGGCGCAGATCCCACTCGATGACGCATCGACCACAACCCCGGAGCCCCGGTGAGCAATCCGAATGATCTCGATCGTCTGACCGGACACGAGTACGACGGCATTCAGGAATACGACAATCCGATGCCGGCGTGGTGGGTGTTCACCTTCTGGGTCACGATCGTCTTTTCGATCTTCTACTACATCAACCCCTGGAACATCGGTGCCGGCAAGGGTTGGGATGTGGAGTATGCCGAAGACATGGCCGCATTCCGGGCCGCGCACCCTGAGAATCTAGGTGGCGGCAATGTGGCAGCGCTGATGGCGACCGTTGCGCGGCCGTCGGAAGTTGCCGAGGGCAAGAAGATCTACGTCGGCAAGTGCGCGGCGTGCCATGCAGCCGACGGCGGCGGAATCATCGGGCCCAACCTCACCGACAACGCCTGGCTGCATGGGGGCACGATCGACTCCATCTACATGACCGTGAACAACGGTGTGCTGGCGAAGGGCATGCCGGCGTGGGGCAAGCTGCTGAAGGCCGAGGAGCTGGAAGAAGTGGTTGCGTACGTGTGGACACTGCGCGGCACGACGCCAACCAAGCCGAAGGCGCCGGAAGGACAGGTCGTGACACGGTGAGTGCTCCACGCGCAGCTGGCCGCGTTCTCCCCACGCTGAACGAGGACGGGTCGCGGTTCTGGATCCGTCCCCGGGTTTCGGACGGTGCATGGTGGGAGCGGCGCATGGTGGTGGGCTACGCGCTCATCGCATTCTTCGTCACGCTTCCGCATCTGCGATGGATGGACAAGCCACTCATCCTGCTCAACGTGCCGCGGCGGGAATTCACGCTGCTCGGCACGACGTTCCTGCCCACCGATACGCTGATCCTGATGCTCCTGCTCGGCAGCGCGGTGATCGCGGTGTTCCTGTTCTCGGCGCTGTTCGGTCGCGTCTGGTGCGGATGGGGGTGCCCGCAAACGGTCTACATGGAGTTCGTCTTTCGCCCAATCGAACGACTCCTCGAAGGCGGGCGCAGCGGCTCACTGGCACTCGACAAGGCATCTGGCGTGATGTCACCGCGCCGGGTGCTGAAGTATCTGATCTACATCCCGCTCTGCCTCGGACTGGCGCACACCTTCCTCGCGTACTTCGTGGGGACTGATACCCTGGCCGAGTGGGTGCGACTGTCACCGGCTGAACACCCGACGCCATTTCTCGTCATGGCGGTGACCACGGCCCTGATCTTCATCGACTTCGGCTGGTTCCGGGAACAAACCTGTCTGATCGCCTGCCCCTACGGACGCTGGCAATCGGCGCTGATCGACAAGCAGTCGCTGATCGTGGCCTACGACGCCAAGCGCGGTGAACCGCGTCGCGCCGGCAAGGACCGCGCCGCCGATGCCGGTGACTGCGTCGCCTGCAACGCCTGTGTCTTCACCTGCCCCACCGGTATCGACATCCGCAACGGGTTGCAGATGGAATGTGTGCACTGCACCCAGTGCATTGATGCCTGCGACCATGTGATGGAGGCGGTGCACAAGCCGAAGGGGCTCATTCGTTACGCCTCGCAGGAAGGACTGGCCGGCCGCGACAGCGGGCTGCTCCGTCCGCGAGTCGTGATTTACTCGCTCGCCCTGCTGATCACGCTCAGTCTCCTGACCATCACGCTCTCGACGCGAAAGGCCGCCGAGGTGATTCTGCTGCGTTCGAGTTCGGAACCGTATCGGGTCGAGGCGGACGGGCGCATTGCGAATCAGCTGCGCATCAAGATCGTGAACCGATCGAACGCCACACAGCGCTACACTGCCACCGTCGCCGGGCTTGACGGCGGGGCTGTGATCGCGCCGGAACTGCCGCTCACCATCGCGGCCGGCGCACAGCGGACGACGAGTCTGTTCCTGATCGCTCCGCGCGCGGTCTTCCGCACCGGGCGGCATCCCATCACGCTGCGCATCAGCGACGGCGGTGCATTCGCCGCGAACTTCCCCTTCGTTCTGCTCGGCCCCTCTCGCACCGCGACCGAAGCCCCATGAACCTGGCCATTCCCGAAGCCCGCCGCTGGCCGATCATCATCGTCGCCGTGCTCGTCTCGCAAATGGCGTTTGGCGTCTGGATGGCGCGCGTGGCGGGAAGCGACCCGCATCACGCCGTCGAGCCGGACTACTACGCGCGCGCAGTAAACTGGGACTCGACCATGGCGCAGTCGCGGCGCGACAGGGCGCTCGGATGGACCGCCGCTGCCACGCTGACACGCACCAGCGGCCGTGCGGCCGCGCTGCAGGTGGCCCTGCTCGACTCACAGGGCGTAGCCCTGCAGGTGGATTCGATGCAGGTGGAGGCGCTGGCCATCGCGCATGCTGGCACCATTGATCGACCACTGCTCACGCCGGCCGGTGACGCCTACCGCGGAACGATCCGCGAGGCCGGCGCCGGATTGTGGGAACTGCACCTGCGTGCCGTGCGTGGGACCGACGTTTTCACCGCAAAACTGAGGACGGAATTGCAGTGACGGTGCTGCTTGGCGTGTTCGTGGCGAGCCTGCTTGGCTCGGTGCATTGTGGCGCGATGTGCAGCGCGTTCGCGTGCATGGCGAATGGTGCCACGCGACGCGGTGCGTGGTATCACGGAGGACGGCTGTTGGCCTATGGATCGCTTGGCGCCGCGGCCGGTGCCGTCGGTGCGGGGCTCAACACGGCCGGGCTGATCGCCAATGCGCAACACACCGCCACGCTGGTCGCCAGCACGGGGTTGGTGATCTGGGGCCTGCTGCAACTGCGGGCCGCGATGTCGGCGCGCCAGTTCACGGGCGCATCACAGTGGGGCGGCATCCTCGGCCGCCAACTGTCGCGCACCGCGCAGTGGGATCCGCGGGCCCGGGCGGCCGCGATCGGTGTGACCACCGGCCTGCTGCCGTGCGGCTGGTTGTGGGCGTTCATCGCAACCGCGATGGGCACGGGAACTCCGCTGAAGGCGGCAATGGTGATGCTGGTCTTCTGGGCTGGCACTGTGCCTGTGCTCGCGGCGGCGGCGGCCGGCGCGCGTCGGTTCGGCCCACTGGCGAGGGTCCGCTGGCCGCTGGCCAGCGCGTCACTGGTGTTGGTCCTGGGCCTGGCGCAACTGGCGTCGCACCTGCTGATGCCGCCCATGCGCCTGGGCGAGCATGTTTCGAGGACACACGGAGCAACACACTGATGGCGACGATGCTGAGCGCCGACAGCGTGAGGCGCAGCGCCGCGGTCGAGTGCACCCACTGCGGCCTGCCTGCGCTCGCCGGTGATGCCGACGACGGCCCGGTGTTCTGCTGTAGCGCCTGCGCCACCGCCTACGCACTGATCAACGCGCACGGGCTGGGCGCATATCATTCGTTCGCTGAGCGACGCGGCGCCGCAGTACAACCGTCGGGGCGTGGGTTCGACGATTTCGATCACGACGCGTTCCAGCAGCGCTACGTGACCATCGACGCCGACGGACAGGCCCATGTCGAGCTCGCGCTGGAAGGGGTGCACTGCGCATCGTGTGTGTGGCTGATCGAGCGCGTACCGCTGCTCGTGACCGGCGTGGCGCGCGCCGAACTCGACGTCCGGCAAAATCGGGCGTCGGTGTGCTGGGATCCATCGGCAGCGGCGCTGTCGGAGATCGCGCGGACGCTCGATGCACTCGGTTATACGCCACATCCGTATCGCGGTGGTGAGCGGGCGGCACTACGGCGACGTGACGACCGGACGATGCTCATCCGCATCGGCGTCGCCGGCGCGATTGCGACCAACGCGATGCTGGCGGCGCTGGCGATCTACGCCGGCGAGCTGAATACGATGGACGCCAGTTCGCTCACGCTGTTCCGCTGGATCAGCCTGGGCCTCACCATCCCGACGCTGCTCTGGCCGGGTCGGGTGTTCTTCACCAGCGCGTGGGCTGCGTTGCGCGCACGCACGGTGCACATGGATGTGCCTATCGCGTTGGCGCTGGCGGCCGCCACCACGCGCGGCGCGATCAACACGATCACCGGCAGCGGGCCCATTTATTTCGACGGCGTGTGCGTGCTGGTGTTCCTGTTGCTGATCGGCCGCTTTCTGCAGGCGCGTGGGCAGCGTGCCGCCACCGACGCCACCGAGCAACTCTTCGCCCTGACGCCAGCCACCGCGCGTCTGGTGGCCAGCGACGGCACCACGCGCGATGTGCCAGCCGATGCCGTCACCGTGGGCGCCACGATTGCCGTCCACGCGGGCGAGACGATTCCCGTGGATGGCGACGTGATCGCGGGCGAGAGCCGGATCAATCGGGCGATTCTCACCGGGGAATCTGAGGACGTGCGAGTGGCGGTCGGCGATCGTGCGTATGCAGGCACGCTCAATCGTTCCGCAATGCTCCGCATTCGCGTCACCGCATCGGGCGAAGACAGCCGTCTGGCGCGGATCCTGGCACAGGTGGACGAAGGGGCACGCCGTCGCGCACCGGTGGTGCTGCTGGCCGATCGCCTTGCATCACGCCTGGTGCTGGTGGTGCTGTCGCTGGCGGCTGTGACGTTCGTGCTCTGGCTGCGCCGCGATGCGACGGCCGCCTGGGACAACACGATCGCGCTGCTCATCTCCACCTGTCCCTGCGCGCTGGCCCTCGCGACGCCACTGGCGATGAGCACCGCCGTCGGTCGGGCCGCACGCGCCGGCATCTATGTCAAGGGAGGCGATGCGCTCGAATCACTGAGCCGGCCAGGGTGGCTGGTGCTCGACAAGACCGGAACGCTCACGATGGGGGAAACCACGTTGTTGGCGTGGCACGGCGATGACACGCTGCGCCCGATGATTCTGGCACTCGAAGCGACGTCTACCCATCCCATCGCCGCTGGCTTCCGGCGTGCATGGGACGGAGTTCCCGTTGCCGCAGCAACCAACGTGACGCACACGATCGGTGGCGGCATCGACGGGATCGTCAATGGACAGCGGATCGTGCTCGGATCGCCTCGCTTCATTGCCTCGCAACTGCCTCATGCGGCCGACAGTGTGCCTGCCACGGGCGAGGCATACACTCCCGTCGTCATCGCGGTGGACGGTGCGATCGTCGCTCGCGCTGCATTCGGAGACGCAGTGCGACCGGACGCCGCGGCATCGCTTGCCACGCTCAGGGCACGCGGCTGGAAGACGATCCTGCTCTCGGGCGATGCCGCGGCCGTTTCACAGCGCATCGGCGCGTCACTCGGCTTTGCGCCGGACGAGATCGTCGCCGAAGCCAGCCCGGAAGAGAAGGCCGCGCGCGTTGCCGCACTGGTGCACCAGGCGGGCGGTGGCAAGACGCCGCCCTGTGTTGCCATGGTGGGCGACGGCGTGAATGACGCCGCCGCCATCGCGGCAGCGACGGTGGGCATCGGTGTGCATGGTGGTGCAGAAGCCTCACTCGCCACCGCCGACATCGCGCTGACACGCGAAGGCCTGCACGCACTGGTGGCGCTGGACGACGGCGCACGGCGATCGATGGCCGTCATCCGCCGCAACATCGTCTGGGCCTTTGCCTACAATGCCGTGGGTGTCGGTCTGGCGATGACCGGGCACATCACGCCGCTCGTGGCCGCGATCCTGATGCCCGTCAGTTCGCTGACGGTGGTTCTGGCGAGCTGGCTCGGCAAGACCTTCACTCCGGAGCCCCGATGAGTGTGTTGTATATCGTCGTACCGATGGCACTCGTGATCGTGGCCATCGCACTGGCGGGCTATCTTTGGGCCGTGCGCAGCGGGCAGATGGATGATCTCGAGACGCCGGGGCTGCGGGTGATCCGCGACGACGAATAGCCTGGCGACAGCGGCGCTGCGTTCGTCTCAGCTGCGCCGCGACAGGCGTGACGCCGCTACCAGATCACGTGCACCGTATCGCGCGTCGCCGCCGACTCGATGCGCATGCGCGGTGCATCGGGTTCCGGTACGGTCGTGAACGTCCCGGCCTCCGACAGTTTCGCGTACGTGAAGTCCGTATGGGTGCGGTCGTCCGGATTCCGCCAGCAGGACGGGTCGCGCAGCGACGGGGAGGCCGCGGCGCGCAGTGGCGCCGGCGGCGGCGTCTCGTTGGTGGCAATCAGCGCCGGGCACACCACGACCTGCACCACGCTGTCGCCGCGGCTCACGAAGCGGAAAGCCATGCGGGTGTAGGCCTCGGCAAACCGCACTGCATCGCCGAGGCACACCAGCAAGCTGTCGCGCCCACGTCCCTGCGCCTCGCGGCAGAAGACCTGCGCCGTTGCCATCGCTGCGCGAACACCACGCAGGGTTGGCATGGGGCCAACGACCTGCTGCAGATAGCGCGCTGCCTCACGCTCGCTGCGAGTTGTCGCAAACCGGGACGCGTCGCGTGGCCGCCCGGACGGCAGCTGCGCCAGTAAGGCCACGCCGGTGAGCAGTACGCCCGCAATGCCCGCCGGCGCCAGCCATCGGCGGCGGCGATTCGGCTGGGCCGCGATGTGCAGCAGCGAGGCCTGGGGCTCGAACCAGGGACTTTGCACGCGCGGAGGTTCGGCGAAGTCGATCATTGCTGGGGAATGTGCGTTCGGCCATGAGCGGCCGACACTCCCCCCAATGCGGTCACTTGCCCCATTGTCGTGTCTCATGCTCGCGCTCGCCACGCACACCGATGCGTCGGCGCAGGAACGTGCACCCCTCGTGGCCGGACGGCCCGAGGCCGACTGGCGCGACGATCTGCGCAATCCGCAGCCCATCGTTCGGCAGGCAGCACTCGAGGCACTGGTCCAGTTTGCCGACGTGACCAGTGCGACCATCCTCTACCTGACGCCCCTCATCGGCGACCCGGACATCGCCGTCCGCCGAACGGCGATTCGCGCCATCGGCCACGGCGGCAAGGCGGCGAAGCGAGCGGCACCGGCGCTCTGGCGTGCCTGGCGAGATGACGACCCGCTCGTATCGGCTGACGCCGGGATCGCACTGGTCCAGATCGGCGACGAGCACATCCGCGCCTTTCGTGACCGGCTCGGCGTCGGCGATGCGCGCGACCGGGCACGTGCCGCCGCCGCGCTGGCCAACGCCGGTGTCGCCGCGCGGCCGGCGATCCACGCGTTGCGGTCGCATCTGGGCGATGAGGACGGTCGCGTTCGCGGAGCGACACTGGCCGCGCTGCTGGCGCTCGATGAAACGCCGGGCAGCCGCACCGCCACGCTGGTGGGACGCAGCCTGGCGCGTGAACTGAGTGACTCGCCACAACTGGATGGAGCGGCCGCGGTCCAGCGGGCGCAGGCGGCGCTCACGCTCCTGGCCCGCGCCGGCCGCAGCGCGAAAGGGGCACAGCTGCCACTCCAGTTGATCCTCTGGGACGGGCCTGCGCCACTGCGCGCCGGTGCGGCGCAGGTGCTCGGCAAGATCCCGGGTGGCGGCGACAAGGCGCTCTCGCTGGCGGTCGCGGCCGGCGACGAGCGGGTCCGCGAGTCGGCGCTGGCCGGTCTGTTGGTCGAGCGCAGTCGCCGCCGTCCATTGCCGGCTGTGCTCGATTCCCTGAAGCGCATCGATCCCGCCGCCGACACGGCCCGCACGCGCGCAATGATCGAGGTGCTGGGCTATGTGGGCGAGAAGCACCGCGATGTCGATCGTGCGCTCACGCGTGTGCAGCAACGAGTGCCGACACTCGCGCCCGCAATCGCACTCGCCCGCCGGCGCCTCTCGATCGGATTCTGACGGAATCAACGGTAATGGTTGCCGCCGCCGGCCCGGCGGGGTAGCATCGCCGCATGGTGACAGAACAGACAAATGATCCCCTCGCGCGCTTTCGTGCACAGGACCTCGATGCCGCGATGGCCGACGCGTCCCGCAAGCAAGGCGTCGTTACGCCGATGTTCGATGTCATCGCGCCGCGCTACGACGCGTTCACCCGACTCTTTTCGTTCGGGATGGATTCAACCTGGAAGGCCGGCCTGATCGCGGCCGTCACGGCGCGCTGTGCTGCCGCCCACCGCGCGCTGGACGTCGCCTGCGGCACCGGCGATCTCGGGTTCTCCCTCGCCGCCGCATTGCCTGCGCTGCGCATCACCGGTGTCGATCCCTCTGCCGAAATGCTCGCCATCGCACGCGAGCGCGCGCAGACACGTGGTGATGACCGGGTCGTCTTTGCGCTCGGCGAGATGGCAGCACTGCCCGCCGGGGCCTCGAGCATCGACGTGATCACCGCCGGGTACGGCTTCAGAAACGTCCCCGATCTCGAAGCCGCCATTCGGGAATGCGCCCGCGTCCTGCGCCAGGGCGGAACGCTCGGGTCGCTGGACTTCTTCATCCCGCGCCATGCCGTCTGGCGCGCGGTCTTTCTCTGGTATCTGCGCGTCTCGGGCAATCTGGTTGGCTGGTGGTGGCACCGCACACCGGCGATCTACGGCTACATCGCGCGTTCCATTGCAACATTCGTCACGGCCGAGCAATTCACCGCGCTGCTCGAGCAGCACGGGTTCCGCATGGTGACCACGAGACGAATGCTGTTCGGCGGCATAGCCATGCACGTTGCAGTACGTGAGGGCGACGCGTGAACACACTCGTCCTCGGCGCGCATCGCCCGCTCGGTCTGGCATGCGTGCGACGCATCCTGTCCACCGGCGCGTCCGTCGTGGCCGGTGTCCAGGCACCACATCGCATTCCACCTGCAGTGCACGATCTGCGCGAGGAGTACCCCGCCCAGCTCACCGCAGTGGCATGGCGTGCTGGCGAGCGGCCTGCCCTGCCGCCCATCCAGCGCGTCATCATCGCCGAGTTGCCCATTCCGCCGGCGCAGAGCGACGAGGCGGACGATCCGTCTGCGGATCTGCGCGCGCTGCGTGCCGAGCAACTGGCGGCTGACGTGCGCGCACTCCTCGAGCCGACGCTCGCCGCCATTCAGCTGGTGACGATGATCCAGCCGCGGCGGGTGCTGATCCAGGCCAGCTGGCTGGGATCGATCGAAGAGAAGATTCGCGGTGGTGGCTACGCACTCGGTGCGGCATATGCCGCGCATCTGATGCTTGCCCGGAGCGCAGCATTCGACCTGCAGCGGGCGGGAATTGCCGCAGTGGTCGGGAATGCGGGCCGCTACAAGCTCGACATGGCCGGCCCCGACTTCCACGCCGATGTGGACCATGTAGCCCAAGGCCTGATCGACGTACTCGATGCCTGCGTTCTGGCCGACGAGCCGCGCTTCCGCGATTGGCGCGGCGCCGAGCGGCGCTGGTAGCCGCAGCGCTGGCGGACACCTTTCAGGCGTCATGATGCGCGCGACGGGTGATGGGCCGGTGCCGTGGGCCGTGTGCGCGGAGCGGCCTCCGCGGAGTGAACCTTCGGCTGCCGGCGGTCGATCCTTGCACTGATGGACTGCCTGCCTTCCGCCTGATGACGATCCCGCCGCTTCACGGAGGTATCGCCGGCGTGTCACCGTTCCGCACGCCGGCACTCACCGCACCGGTGAGCAGTGGCGTGCCGCCGGTGGTGCCCGATGATGGTTTGGAGCTGCCACAGGGCGCTCCGGGCGCGGCACCGGGTGCGACCAGCCGTCGTGACGACGCGCCGATCTGGCTGGCGGGCAGGCTGGAACTCGGCGATGTGCTGCCCGAGACGACGCAACTGGCGGTGGCCCTCGAGTCGGCGACACAGGCACTGCAGCGTGGTCGTCCCGACCAGGTGCTCGGCCTGCTCGACGCCGTCTGGTCCGATCAGCTGCTCGCCGACTCGCCGTGGTACCTTCGCGCCGCCGCGCTGGAACTGCTGGGCCGCACCAGCGATGCCGAGCAGGTACTGCGCGACGCGATCGCCCGGCTTCCCCGCTCGGCGGCGATGCTCTACCTGCTCGGCGTGCACACGATGCGGCGTGGCCAGCCCGAAGCCGCCCGGCTGGCGAACGATCACGCACTGGCGCTGCATCCGCTCGAGCCACTGCTCTGGCTGCAGCGCGCGGCGCTCGCGGCACAGCGTGAGCGGCCCGACTCCGCGCATGAGATTCTCGCACACGTCGAGACGATGGACCCGGGCTATCCAGCGGCGCGATGGCTCGCCACACTCTCGCAGCTTGGCGCGCGGTTCACGCGCGACGCGACGCCGATCGCGTCGCGAGCGATCGAGCAGCCGACGCCCGGCGTACTCACAACGCCTGCGGACCTCGGAGCGTCTGGGCCTGAGACTCCGATAGCCGGCGGCGTGCTGGAATCTGCGCTGCGATATGGGCTCACGCTGCTCGACTCGCCAACGCAGAGCGCGCGCAACGCGACACTCGCAGCGGCCTCGCTCGATGCAGCAGGTGAAGCGGGCGACGACTACGCGGCAATGCTCACCACGGCGTCCGCCACGCCGGTGGTATCCACCTCACCCGTCGCCTGGGATTCCGTGACACTGGTGGCCAGCGTGCTGGTGATTGCGGTTGTGCCGTCGATGCGCCTGCCAGCACTGATGCTCGGTGGCGCCGCGGCCATGCTGATGGTGTCGCGCCGCCTCGGCTAGCGCGACACCGGTTCAGCGCGTGGCGTTGAACCGTCGGGCAACCACCTTGACGTGCGCGCGCTGCAGGTGATACAGCCCGGCGCCGTACATCGCGGCACCGGTCGAGAGCACCGCGCGCAGCAGCGATGCCCCTTCGTAGCCGAAGTAGCTTCTCGATCCCTCGCTGCTGATGGTGACCAGGCACACCCAGAACAGCACCCGCGACCCGACTTCCCGGTACGTCGATTCAGCACGCCCGTGAAACTCGGCGATCACGTATCCAAGGATCGTTGCGGCGATCCCCATCTCGAGCAGCGGCAACACCATCGCCAGCCCCGCATCACTCGTCGGCATTCCGAGGTGCAGGAGTGGAATCGTCCGGAAGCTGTGTCCGGGCCACACACCAACACCAATCAGATACAGCACCATGAATGGTGACGCAGCGAACAGCGATGGCACCTCGTAGCGCCGCTCGACGAAGGCGGGCGCTGACCACCGCCCCCGCCACGATGCGAAGGCCGTCACCGTCGCAATCACGGCCAGCGTCAGGCGCCAGTCGATCAGTGCCGATGGCACCATGCCGATGGTGATCCACGCGGCGGCCACGGCGGGCACCAGCCACCACGCGCGATCGGGGGTGTACCCGCGAATCGCTCGTGCGATCGACCCGAGAATCGACGCCCCCATCAGGCCGATGCAGAGTGTCAGCGCCAATCGGGTTGGATCGCCTTCCGCCGCCGCCCCGCTCGCCCAGAGCAACGGGAGCAACAGATACACGAGCCCCATCAGCGGCAATTGCAGCAACAGCGCGTTGAGCGCGTGCGTCGAGCTCCGCGCGTTATCGTGCAGCCGCTCGCACAACAGGGCACCAATGGCGGCACCGGCAATTGCCGCGAGCACGTGCCACGGTGATGCCGCAGCGCTCGGTACGAAGAGCTGCGCGATCTCGAGTGCAAGTGACAGCAGTGCGGCCGACAGCGCGATCGCCAGCACGTGCTGTCCGCGCGGACCACTCCTCGCGCGTCGCGTGAGAAATCCGTACGGCACGAACATCGCGGCCGTGACCAGGACACTCAGCGGGGCGACCACCAGCGTGAACTGGCCATGCCCCGGGAAGGCGAACTCGAATGGCAGCAGCGTCAGCGCCGCGATCAGTACCACCAGGTAGCTGAGTAGTGCACGCGAGAGGCGAGCGCCCGTGTCGAGCGGCGCGGTGTGCGCGAGTCCACGGTCGGCAACGTGGAGCTCCTGAGCGAGAGTGGCGGCCATGCAGTCCAATTTCGACGGAACAGGTGATTACTTGAGGACGCCAGCGACGCGGCAGGTCTGGGGCCGAGATGCCATCCTGCCGGCGCTGCCACTCCACCGTGAAAACCCGCCATCTTTCCTGCATGCCCAAAGCCGACGTGGTGCTGCGCACTGCCACCGAAACGGATGTTCCGGTCATTCTGGCGCTGGTTCAGGCGCTCGCCGAGTATGAACGGATGCGGGACGACTGTGTCGCCACCGAGGCACGGCTCCGTGCGACCCTGTTCGGCCCCGCGCCCAAGGCGGAGGTATTGCTGGCCGAGGCCGGCGACGGACAGGTTGCCGGCTTCGCGCTCTTTTGCGGGAACTACTCGACCTTTCTGGCCCAGCCCGGGGTGTGGCTCGAGGATCTCTTCGTTCGACCGGAGTATCGGGGACACGGGATCGGCCGTGCACTGCTGGCCCGGCTTGCCCGCATCGCGGTAGAGCGCGATTGTGGTCGCGTGGAGTGGGCCGTCCTCGATTGGAATACGCCGTCGATCGGCTTCTACGAGACGTTGGGGGCCCGCGGCATGACCGAGTGGACCACCTTTCGCCTCGCCGGTGACGCCATGACCGCCCTTGCCACCAGCGACGAATGACTGCGCCCGTCAAACCCGCCAAGGAGCGCCTGCCGCTGCCGAAGGCCACCAGTGCCACCGAACACGATGTGAAGGCGATCGTTGCGCTCAACAATCAGTTCGCGGCCGATGGTCTGACGCTGCCGCGCACGGAACAGTTCGTCGCACTGCACATCGGTGACTACCGCGTGGTGCGCGGTCAAGACGGCTCGATCTGGGGGCAGGTCGCGCTGGACGAGTACTCGCCTTCACTCTGCGAACTGGTTTCGCTCGCGGTGGCGCCGGCGGCGCAGGGGATGGGGCTCGGCCGCCACCTGATTGCGGCCGCAGTGGACCTCGCCAATCGCCGCGGCTACCCGCAGCTCTTTGCCGTGTCGCTCGCCGACACGCTGTTCCTTGGCGCGGGGTTCATGCAGTCGTCGATCGACCAGTTCCCGGAGAAGATCTGGCGGTACCGCGCCATTTCGCGCTCGGAACTCTCGATCGGCAAGAAGTTTCTGTTCGTCCGCGACCTGCCGCCGAAACCGGCGCGGAAACCGGCCAAGACGCGATCACGGCGCCCGAGTGTGCGCGGCCCGCGCAAATAGCATCTTGACACGCCCGCGAGGTCCCGGTAGCGTCACAAGACAACCGTCGACGTGGTGATTTGCCGCCGTATTGCAGCCACGCTAAACAACTCGCTAAAATGGACGCGCCTGGCGGCTGCTGTTCGCCCAGGCGCGATGTGTATATGCCGTCAACATCATCGCAGGCACTGAGCACGCTGTCGATCGGTCGCTTCGAGTTCGAGGACGGTGCGATCGTCGACGACGCCGGATTCACTTTCGCCGTGACGGTCCCGGACGAACCGCCGGACGGCCTGGTAATCATCTGTCCGTCGCTCACCGGCACGCCGGGCACGTTGGCTGACTGGTGGCGCGACGTCGGCGCGCAAACCGCTCGGGAGCGCTACACCACCCTCTATCCGCACGCCTTCTCGGCCGCCACGATTCACGCCCGGTCACGCACCACGCCACCCAGCATCCGTGATCTGGCGCGCGGGATCACCGCGCTTGCACGCGCGCTTGGCCTGCCGCCGGCCACCTTCGTCACTGGCGGGTCTCTGGGTGGCATGCTGGCACTGGAAGTGGGGCTCGAGAGTGGCGCGCCGACACATGCGCTGGTGATCGCTGCGCCGGCCGTGCAGACGGCGTGGAGTGCCGGCTGGAACCGCATCCAGCTGCAGGCCATCGAAATGGGTGGCGCCGTGGCCGGCCTGGCTCTGGCACGTGCCGTCGGCATGATGACGTATCGCACCGAGGAGGAATTCGAACGACGCTTTGGTCACGACGTGCGCGCCCTGGATGGTCCATCGATGAGCAGCTATCTCGCGCACCACGGGCGGCGGCTGGTCGAACGCTTTGACGCGATGGAATACGAGCGGCGCGTCCGTGCCATGGACACGCAGGATGTGGGACGGGGGCGTGGAGGCTGGCGCGCCGCACTGGTCCCCCACGTCGATCGCATCACCGCAGTTGGCATTCACGGCGACGCGCTCTATTCGGCTGGGATCGTCGAGCAGTGGGCGCGCGAGGTCGGCGCCGGCTATGTGTCCATGACATCGATTCATGGCCACGACGCATTTCTGCTCGAGCGTGACCAGATGCGAGCGGTGATCGAGGCCAGCTTCGCGCGGGCGGTCAGCGCACAGCCGGTGACGTCACTCGGTCGGTGACGTTGCCTCGATTCGCGTCGTTGCACCGGGGACCGACGACGCCAGGGTCACCCATCCGTTGCGGAATGGATGCTGCGCGACGGTGCCGGCAATCGCCGGCGCCTGCCGGTTACGATCGTACCGCAGCAACAACCCGGCGCGGTGCGTCTGCAACCATGCCCGGGCAGTCTCCAGCGTGAGCACATCGATGCGCACGCCTCGCAGCCGGCCCTCGAAGTGGTACTCGCCGTTGTATCGGCCGATCATGGCAATCGGGTGCCCCGCCGCCAGCGCCGACCGGATCGCGCTCGCCATCGGCGCCGTATCATATGGCACCGTCCCCGCGCGGCCCGCTGCCAGCTGGATCGAACAGAGCAACACGGTCATCGCCGCCGTCACCGCGTGGACGGCGGCATTTCGTGTGCTCCGACCGCGCTGCCAGACCACCAGCAGCACCGCAGCAGCAATCGGGAGCAGCGCCCACCACCAGTGAATGGCCACGTGCGGCCACCAGAGCACACCCGAGAGCAGCGCCGTGTTCGCCGCCACGATGACGGCCGCGCTGATCAGACCGATGCCCAACGCCACCAACCAGGGACGGTGCAGCGGCGCCGCCTCGCGCAGGCTCAACCCACGCGCCAGCAGCAGCGCAAGCGCGGGAATGAATGGCAGCAGATAGTGCACCTGCTTGCCGCTCACGAGTGAGAACGCAACTAGGCCGGAGCTGGCCCAGAACACGCAGAAACGAACGCCGGCATCGCGCGGCGCGGTGCGCAGCGCACCAATCGCACGCCACGATTCGGGCCACACGAACCACGGAAAGAGCACCGCTGGCAGCAGCGGGACGTACCACCAGAATGCGCGCTGATGCGCAAAGCTGTTGCTGAGGCGACCCGTCGTCTGGCCGAGGAAGATGGCGCGCTGATACTCCGCCCCGCCCGCGATGCCCGCCGGAATCGCCCAGGTGAGCGCGCCTGCGGCGCCCAGCAGCACGGCACCGCCCAGCGTCAGATACCAGCGGCTCCACCGCCGATCCACACGCGGTGTCGCCCACCATGGCGCCGCCAGCGCAACCGGCAGCAGGTGGAGCAGGATCACAGGCCCTTTCGACAGGATCCCCAGCGTGATCCCGGCGGCCAGATAGAAGAGTCCGCGACGACGCTGATGCTCCACCGCCGCGACGATGCCGATCAACCCCAGCAGCACGCTGCACGCGAGCAGCGTATCGAACATGAAGAGTGTTCCGAACGACGCCCATAACACGGCACCAACGACCAGCACCGGAGCCCAGCCGCGCGTGCGCGCGTCGTGTGGCCAGAGCAGCCGCGCCAGCGAGGCGACGAGTGCCAGGGCGACGATCCCGGCCAATGGCGCGACCAGCCGCGCCCACGTTGCACTGACGCCGAAGAGCTTCCACCCCGCGAGCACCAGCCAGAACAGCAGCGGCGGTTTGTGGCTGTACGTCTCCCCGTTCAGGTGCGGAACCAACCAGTCACCACGCTGCATCATCTCGAGCGCGACCGCCGCATACCGCGTTTCATCGATCGCCAGCAAGGGTCTCGTCAGCAGGCCGACCAGCGTCACCGCCGCCATGAATGCGGCGGCAACCGTCACACCGCCACCGCGCGGCGCCGACGATTCGTACACGGTCATGGTGTGCTCAACGCTCGGTCGCGTCAGCGGCGGCAGGCAGCGCCGTTTCGAGGTGCGAGCGCGCGCCGGATCTGGTGATGAGCATCAGATTGCGAATGTACACCAGCAGACCGGCCGCCTGACCGACGATGAACACCGAGTCCCGTCGATGAATGGCGTATGACAGGAGAATCACGCCTCCGGCCAGACTGAAGTACCAGAACGCGACGGGCGTCACACTCTTCCGGCGTTTTTCACTCACGATCCACTGCAGGATGAAGCGCGCCGAAAACAACGCCTGCCCCAGGAAGCCGACCGCGAGCCAGAGACTCGTTGTGTCCATCAGCGTCTCCCGCCGTGCGGGGCCGCGAACGATTCCCTGGCCGCCGGGACATGCGCGCGCCGCATGAGCCAGATGACGCCCACCAGATCGACGATGCCCGTCCAGAATCGGTTCATCAACCCGTAGTGCGATTGCCCGCGCATCCTGGGACGATGATTCACCGGCGCCGACTGAACCTCACCGCCCTCGCGGCGTACGAGCGCCGGCATGAAGCGATGCATATGGTCGAAGTACGGCAGCGACAGATACAACGCGCGGGGATAGACCTTCAGTCCGCAGCCGGTATCCGGAGTCCCGTCGCCGAGCAGCCGCGATCGCACGGCATTCGCCACCCGCGACTGCCACCGCGTGTATCGTGTGTCCTTGCGATTGGTTCGCCAGCCCGCGATCAGCAGGCGTTCATCGCCACGCTCGGCGGAAACGAGGCAGGCCCGCGTCAGGAGCGCCGGAATATCGGCCGGATCATTCTGCCCATCGCCGTCGAGCGTGGCGATCCAGCGGCCACGCGCCGCCAGCACACCGCTGCGGATGGCGGTGCTCTGGCCAAACGGACGCTCATGCCGGATCAGCCGCAGCGCCTGCACCTCCTGCTGCAGTGCCATCAGCAATTCGGTCGTACCATCGGTGCTGCCATCATCGACGTACACGATCTCGAACGTCACGATTCCGGTAAGCGCCGCCAGAATCTCCTGCACCAGCGGCGCGATGTTGTCGTGCTCATCGAGGACAGGAACGACGACCGTCAGGTCGAACGCGGCAATGCGCTCCCGCTCAGTCGAGCCGAATCGAGATGCAGTGCCGGTGGGTCGGAGTGGAGTCAGCATCAGAAATGAGGGGCAACGGAGGAGATCGCTGTAACGGAAGTGTAAGGGACGAGCGACAGACAGGCGACCAGCCGGTCGGCCAGGGCCCGAAGCGAGACACTGCCTCACTGCCTTGAACGGCAGCGTGCCAGTCGTACACCGCCACCCAAGCGATTGTGGCATCGGCAGAGGAGCCTGATCACCGGTGTGCAAGCAGTACTTGCACGATGACACGAGGCAAGGGACATTGGACCGTCTTCAACACGTGTTGGATCGCCGCGGTTCGGTGCCAATCGCACAGCGTGTCGAGGGGTGCCGACCCACCATCGCAGCCGACGGCCGGCCGAACGCCACCCGCTCAGTTCAACGGATGATCCCGACGACCGTTCTGCGACAGGCCCGCGCCGGCTTCGGGCTGCCGAGCGGTCACGTACGCACGCTCAGCCGACGATTCGGAAAGGTGTGCCTCGCGCACACCGCGCGGGACGGCAGGCGCACTCAGGTGCGGCTGGTGCCCGCTCGCGGCGACACCTGGAGTCGACTCGACTCGGAAATGGCATGGCTCACCCATCTCGCCATTCGACATCAGCTCTCGGTGCCGATTCCGATGCCGTGGCGGACGGGGACACTCGTCTCGCCACCGCTGGCAGGGCATGACTCGACCTGGTTCGCGGTCTCGTGCGGCTGGGTGCCCGGTCGCCACCTCAATCTCGGTGCACACGCTGGCGACATGCGCCGGGCTGGTGCGCTGCTGGCGCGCATGCATCTGGCCGCCGCCGACGCCCCACCCGGCATTGCTCCGGCGCGACCCGTCTGGGCCATTCCGCACCTCTTCACACTCGCCACGTCGTTGCGGGATCTGATCGCGGGGGAGACGGCGCTGCCAGCCGGTGTGTCATCGCGCCTCGCGAGCGCGCTCCGCGCCGCACATGCTCACCTCGCCGAGGCGTGGAGCACGTTGTCTGGGGGGCAGGATCGCGTCGGACTGATTCACACTGATTCGCATTGGCGGAATCTGCGCTGGAGCAGGACGACCGTCGGGCTGGTGGATTTCGAGGATCTGGCCAGCGGCCGATTCATGATCGACCTCGCCTGCCTGTGGAGCCGGATGGAGGCACGACGCAACGGGCGGCAGCTCCTCGACGCCGTCCTCGAGGGATATGAGCGCGTACGACCACTTCCCGGCGACGCGCTGCGCGACCTGCACGTCATGCTCGCCTTTCGCCGTTTCGACTACGCCGGCTGGGTGCTCAGCTGGCCACACCTCGCCCACGAAGAGTGGGGGCCGTCCTTCCTTGCCGAGACACCCGCCTACATCGATCGCTGGCTGTCACGCTGAGACGCCGTCACGGCACAAACCGATCGGCGCCGTCTGGCGGCACGTACGGGTGTCGCGGCTCGAAGTGCTTCCACAGCATCGCGCTCACCGCACGGTGCAGCACCCACCCTTCGTTGTCCGCAGTGTAGCGCTCATCGAGCTGATTCCTGGTGATGATGCACACCACGTAGTCGCCACTCGGCGCGTTGACGAGCATCACCTCGGAACGCGACCGATCCACCGATCCCTGCTTGCTGGCCGCCTGCACCCACGGCGGGATGCGGCTCAGGCTCTCGCCGTTCCAGTAGATGCGCGTCAGGCTGCGGTACATCGCCTGGCTGGCAGCCGCGCTGACGGCCTTCCCTTCGCGGATCCGTACCAGTAGCTCCGCCATCTCCCGCGGAGTCGTCTGCCCCCACTGGAAGCGGCGACGCGCCTCCTCGCGGCCCGGCGTGCGCGAGTTCACCCGCGTGCTGTCAAACCCGTTCGCGGCCAGCCAGTTGTTGATCGCCACGCCACCGACGAGTCCTTGCAACCAGAGACTGGCGGCGTTGTCGCTGGTGGCAATCGACATCAGCTGGATCACCGGCAGTGCCAGGCGCGTCGAATCGCGCAGGTGATTGAACAGATCATCCTCACCGCTGTATCGCATGCTGTCGCGCCACACCAGTGTGTCGGCGTAGTGCAGCTGGCCGCGCGCGACGGCATCATGCACCGCGATCATGATCGGCACCTTGATCATCGATGCGGTCGGGAAGGTCTCGTCGGCCCGGATGGCCGCGCCCCGCCCCGTTCGCAGGTGCCGGACATAGATCCCGACGTCTCCGCGCACCTGTGCCGCCAGCCCGCGCAGCGCACGCTCGAGCGCGGGATCGGGCGTCAGGACAGGCCACATCGTGCCAGCCGACTGCGCCAGGAGCGGTGCCGGTGCTGCCTGCAGCGTGCACGCGACCGCGAGGCCGCACAACCGCCTGAATCCGCCGGCCGGCCGTGTCATTCGCATCACTTCGGTGACCGTGGCACGACGAGCAGCGGGAGCGTATCCACGGCAGCCAGCGACAGCGTATCGACGCGAAGCGGCGTGCGCCTGTCACCGAATTCCACGGGTACCTCGCCGTCGCCGAACCCCGCCACGAGAATGCGATCACCTGCCACCCGACCGAGCGCGTGCAGCGCGCGAAAGACCTGACCGCGGTCCGGATCGACAACCGACACATGCAGCCCGCCCTGCCCACCGTCACGCATGTGCACCAGCAGCGCGCGTCGTTCGCCGGCCTCGAGCAACTCGACCTTCACGATCGCGAAGTAGTCGGCGAGCACTCGGCGGCGCGCCCCCGTGGCCAGGTCGATCAGGGTCAGCGATTGGCCCTCATTCTCGTACCCGCCCGCCCCATCAAGCCCCGAAATCGCCACCAGACTCCCTGTCCCGAGCGTCCAGGCGCGATAGGCGCTGTCGCCAACCACCAGCGTGTCACCCGACGCAAAGGTCACGACGGCGGGGCCGACACCGAAGGTCGACGTATCGCGGCGCACGGCGATGCGCACTGCCGTGGCGCCGGGTCGCCCGCGCAGTGAGTCCAGCTGCACCGGCATGACGCTGACTGGTGCCGGCCGCGTGACCGACGCACTCTCCGACGCCGCTGCGGCCGGTGCAGCATCGCGCGCCGAACCGCAGCCGGCCGCCGCCAGCAGCACCGTGGCGGGTAGCAGCGCGGTGACGTGGCGGAGCGTAGGCAGCGTGCGCAGGACTGGCATGAGCGTGGCGGAATGGGGAGGCAGGTGCGTGCTGTATTGACAGAATGGCGGGACCGGCGTGCAGATTAGTGTACGAACCCATGCGGAGGCAGGAACAGTGAAGGACAACCAGCTCCAGAAGCTGCTCAAGAAGACGCAGGCCAAGGCGGCGGCGAAGGCGGCAAAACCACGTCCGTCCTTCGATGCAACGTTAGAAGCCACCAAGAAGCCAGGTGGGGAAGATGGTCCCGGCGCCGACGCAGAGGAAATCTTCAAGGAGATGAAGCGGCGCGAGTTCTGATCGGCGGCATCGAGCATCGCGCTGACGCTTGATCCGCCCGGGAGAGTGGTCGATACCCAGAGGGACGATGGTGTCTCCCACTCCCGCTCCGCAGCTCGACCGAAGCTCCGTCCTCACGCTCAGTCGTGTGCGATTGAGCTGCATTGCGCTGCTGCTGATCCTTGCTGCGGTGGCGCACGTCGCAGGACTGGGCTTGTCCGGCGTCGCGGTGCTGCTGATCGCCGCCTGGCTGGGTGTGTCGGTGCTGCAGGACCGGCTCTATGGGCGCACCCGCCAGCAACGCCCTCGCGAGCGCATCGTCTTCGGCTCGCTCTGCCTCGATTCCGTCATCGTCTCCGGGCTCATCGGCTTCACCGGCGGGATCTGGTGGTCGGGGCCCGTGCTCTACTCCGTCATCGCCGTGACCGCCGCCGCGATGTTGCCCCCGTCGCGGGTCGTTGCGGTGGGTGCAATCGCGCTGGTCTCGTTTGGCAGCGTTCTGCTGCTGCTCGTGCTCGGGGTGCTGCCAGACAGCACGTTTCTGGGCGTGCCGAGCATGCGCGGCGCGTGGGCGCCGGCGTTCGGTGGACTGTCGCTGGTCGCGATGGAGATGGCCGCACTGGCGTGGACCCAGCACCGCCTGACCGTGATGTTGCGCCAGCGCGCTGCACGCTACCGGGCGTTGATGGACACCGCCTCCGATCTGCTCCTCGTGCTCACGCATGATGGACGCCTGACGCACGTCAATCAGGCGGCGCTGGCGCTGGCACACTGCGAGCGCACCGCGATGCTGCGCGACGGGCTGGGATGCCTGCTGGTGGCGGAAGATGTCGCGTACTTCCGCAGCCGCATCCCGCGTGCCCTGCAGGGAGAGCGGCAGCTGATGATGCTGCGAGCGCCGGCATATCACGGGGTCCGGTGGTTGTCGTGCACACTGGCCCCCATGTCGCCCGGTCATCTCACGAGCGACTTGCTCGCCATCTTTCGCGATGTGACCGACGACCGATTGGCGAACGACACGGTGCGGCACAGCGAGGCCCGGTTACGCGCCGTGTTCAACCAGGCAGCCATCGCGATCGCCATGCTCGACCTCGACGGCTGCTTTCTCGAAGTGAATCCATCGGTGGAGCGACTGCTGGGCTTCGACAGCGCCACGCTGATCGGGCGGGCGTGGAACACATTCGCGCCGCCGGAGGACCTCGCGGACACCGTGCAGATGCTTGACGGGCTTCGCAGCCGCCAACGCGAGAGTGTGACACTCGAACAACGCTTCGTGCGCCATGATGGCCGCGTGCTGTGGACGCTGCTGACGCTGTCACGCGTCGACAACCCGACGGGATCGGCGGGGTTGATTGCGATGCTGCAGGACATCAGCGAGCGACGCGCACTGGAGGCACAACTCACGTGGCAGGCCTTCCACGATCCGCTCACCAACCTGGCCAACCGGGCGCTCTTCCGTGAGCGTGTGGAGCGATCGTTGAGCCAACGCGGCGCCGGCACGGGCAGCGTCGCCGTGCTGTTCCTCGATCTCGACAACTTCAAGACCGTCAACGACTCGATGGGTCATGCCGCCGGCGACCAGTTGCTGTTCGAGGTTGGCCGACGCTTGCTGAACGCCACCCGCGGCTGCGATACCGTGGCTCGGCTGGGCGGCGATGAATTCGCGATCCTGATCGACAATGTGCGGATCGCGGAGGACTGCATCCGCGTCGCGGATCGGGTGCTGCAGTCGCTGCAGCAGTCCGTGTCGCTGGAGGGCGGCACGGTGTCGGTCAGCGCCAGCATCGGCATCGTCCGCGACGCCGGCGCCGAAACGGCCGACGACATGCTGCGCAATGCGGACGTTGCGATGTATCACGCCAAGCAGCGCGGCCGGGGGTGCTACTCCATCTACGAGTCCGG
The DNA here is from genome assembly GCA_031374935.1 of Gemmatimonadaceae bacterium. Lineage (GTDB taxonomy): Bacteria > Gemmatimonadota > Gemmatimonadetes > Gemmatimonadales > Gemmatimonadaceae > JACMLX01. Next base: position 93,625 of record JANMHB010000072.1, read on the forward strand.
GATGCACGACAAGGCGGTCGAGCGCCTTCGTCTGCTCACCGACCTGCAATCGGCGATCGAGAACAACGAGATCACGCTGGCCTACCAGCCGATCGTCACGCTGGCGGACGGCCGACCCTGCGGGTTCGAGGCGCTGGCGCGATGGGCACACCCGGAGTTTGGTGCCGTGTTGCCGAGCGCGTTCATCCCGCTTGCGGAAGAAAGCGGACTGATCGTGACGCTCGGCGCGACCATGCTCCGGCAGGCCTGTGAGCAAGCCGCACTCTGGAACGCGATGCCTGGCCTGCCGGCCGCCATCGGACTGAGCGTCAACCTGTCCGGGCGACAGCTGGAAGAGGCCTCTGTCGTCGATGCCGTGCGCGACGCGCTGGTGGCCAGCGCGCTGCCACCGGAGTGCCTGACACTCGAGATCACCGAGACGGCACTGGTGACGAACTCTGCACGGATGCGCGAGCGGCTGTATGAGCTCAAGGAGCTGGGCGTGGCGCTCGCGATCGATGACTTCGGCACCGGATACAGTTCGCTGAGCTACATCCAGCAGTTTCCGGTCGATGTCCTGAAGATCGATCGCAGTTTCGTGGAAGGACTCGGCCGTACCAACGGGACCGATGCCGCGCTTGCCCGCACGATCATCGCGCTGGGATCCTCACTGCAGCTGCGCACGATTGCCGAAGGGATCGAAGCGGAAGCCCAGCGCGCCATCCTGCGGGAGCTCGGATGTGAGTACGGGCAGGGGTATCTCTACGCCCGACCGCTGCCCGCAGCGGATGTGCAGCGCTGGCTGGCGGACGCACTTTCGCTCCCACGTCCCGGTCCGACGACGGCGCAGCTCCATCGCCCCACCACCCGGCCCGCGAGCCGCGAGGTGCGCGGTACGACGCGGGTCAGCGGCGAGCGTATTTCGTCCGTACCGCGCTGACGTTCCGGATCACGGCCGTCACTGCCCTCGCCGGCCCGAGTCTGGATCGGCCGTTTTTGGCTTTGGCTGCGAGCTGAGCCACCGACTGTTCGTTGAGGGCTTTCATCACCTTGGTCCGGACGCCGACCCACCGATCGTGCAGTGGGCATGCGACATGGTCCGTGCATTTGTGCAGTCCCAGGATGCAGCCATCCATCGTTGCCCCATCGGCGGCAGCGACGATTTCGCCCACCGTTGCCACGAGCGCGCGGGGATGGATCCGATACCCTCCGCCGCGGCCCTTGGCACTGTCGAGGTAGCCGAGCTGAGTCAGTCGCTTGAGCACCTTGGCGAGATACGGGCCTGGCAGGTTGAGGTGCGCTGCGAGATCGCGATTGAGATGAAAGGCCGTAGGCGTGCTGGCGAGATGAATCAGCGCCTGCAGTGCGTACTCCTGAGTCTTGCTGAATAGCACGGAGTTCCGTCGAGGAGGTTGATTGGGAACCCGTGGGCAGCTGCTGCACCGACTCGCGCTTGGCTGGCCCGGCCAGGGTCGTTTCACGCCGCCGTCATCGTTCAAGCCAATGTCACCTCCCTGACAAAGACTCGCATCTGGCGACTAATACTTTCCCTGTAACAACACTTCCACAAGGATACTAACCTCGATCCTTTTTTCACCTGCGTCGTCAGTTCGCGATTCGCATCGAAAGCCATCGCGCGCATCTCGACCTGAAAACACCCGCGGGCTGCGCGACTCCTGCTGATCCGCAGCGTGTGGAATGTGACATTTGGAGACCGATCACGCCCGGCCACCGGGAGCTTCCGATGACCGGGCGCGACAGTTTGTTCTGATTAGTACCGCAGTCCTATTCTGCGCACATTGGCGCTTCGCTCCTGCGCGTCAGACGATCCCTGACGAGCGCCCGTGCGACGTGGTCAGAACTGGTATCGCAGCCCTGCCTGCACCTGCCTCGGGTCACCCAGTCCGCTCCGAACGGTGCCGTCGAAGTTGAACAACAGTCCGTTGAAGGCTGGATCCTTGAAGTTGTTGCGGCCGAGCACGTTGAAAACTTCGAGGATCGCTTCAATGCTCTGGCCGCTTCGAACTGCGAATGGCCGAGCCAGCCGCAGGTCCCAACTGGCGAACGCGTTGTCGCGGCGCAGCGTGTTACGGTCGAGGATCGACCCGTTCGGGCAGATGCGATCGGCCGAGGCGCCGCGAGTGCCGGTGCCGACGTTCCCTGCCCCACACCGCTCGGACGCTGGCTGTGCCGACGTGTAGGTGAAGCGGTTGTTGAGCAGGAACTTGCCCGGGAGCTTGTTGAGCAGGAACGCATTCAGGCGGTGCCGCTGGTCACGGTCGCTGTAGCCCCACTCGCGGTCCAGCCGGTTGGCACGCGCGTAGCGGAACGTGAACGGATCGCGCTCGTTGTCGTCATCGGACTTGTCGACCGCGAGTGTGTAGTTGAACTCGAAGTTGTAGTCGGAGGCATTCCGTCGTGCGATGCCGACCGTGACTCCGTTGTACTCGCTGCGCGCCGTGCTCTCCACGGTGGTGAGTGTGCCGATACCGTTCCCGCCGGCCCGCGCGCTGGTGAATGGGCCGTTCGTACCGTCACCGAAGACCGGGTCATTGCGGTTGACGAACCGCGTCAGGCGATCGGCCTTGGCATAGACGTAGTTGAGCGACGCCGAAATACCGGGCAGGATCTCGCGCTCGTAGGCTGCGGTGACGCTGGTGGTTCGCGGGTTCCGGAAATTTTCGTCGATCACGAAGATATCCGGCCGGAATGGCGCGCCGGTCGGCGCAGGCAGCAGCTGATTGTAGGCTGGCGGCGCGCCGAGGATGCCCGTCAGTGAACTGTTGCGGAAGATCGTCTGACCAACCGACCCGTTGTTGTTCCGCACACTGGCCAGGTTCAGGGCGGCGATGCGCGCGAAGTATTGGCCGGCGCTGAATCGGACCACCGACTTGCCGTCTCCATTGACGTCCCAGGCCAGGCCGAAGCGGGGCTGGAACATGCCGAAATCACTCGGGATCTTCCCGTTCGATGGGAAGCGGATCGAACCGGCCGTGGTGGTGATGGTCCGGCCGATCAGCGGGGCGTAGAACACCGTGGAGGGGTCGGTGATCGGATCGGGCTGCTGCTGCGCTTCCCAGCGGACGCCGTAGTTGAGTGTCAGCCGCGGTGTGGGCTTCCACGTGTCCTGGATGAACACCCCGAGGTCGTTCTGCGCCAGCGACTGCGTTCCGCTCTGCTCGACCGTGCGGCCACCCACACCGGCCTGCTGCAGGTAGAGCTGCACCGGTCCGGTGATCGTCGTTCCCGTCGGACAGGCGCCGGTGGTGTTGTTGCTGCCGTTGGAGCACTCGACATACTGGTTGCCACGGTTCACGTAGTTGATGAACCCGGTCACGCTGCTGAAGATGAAGCGACCGTTCGCAAAGCCGATGAACGTCTGGTTCGACTTCACCGCGTTCACTTCTGCGCCCACCTTGAACAGGTGGTTCCCAGTGGCCCAGGTCACGTTGTTGAGCACCTGGATCCGGGTGTCGTTGTACACCACCGGGATGAAGAACGGGCGCCCGATGCGGAAACCGTTGGCGAAATCCATTCCGGTGTCGGGGAAGTCACGCCCGCCGGGCAGTGTGGGTGCATCGTAGTCGCGCGGCCGATCTTCGCGGGCGAACTGGAAACGGAACTCGTTGGCCACGCTGTTCGACAGTTGCGAGGTGAGCTGGCCACTGATCGCGTTCGAGAAATTCCGCTCGATGGCATTCGAGCTGGCCGCCCAGGTATCGACGTCGAACGTGCCGTTGACCTGCTTGCTGTTGGTGAAGTTGTACTTGAGCGAGAAGTTGTTCGTCTCGTTCACCCGGTAGTCGAGCTTGAGCAGGAACACCTGCCCGTCGTTCGTGCGGGCGATGGGTGTGAAGTCGTTCCGCAGCGCACCACCGAAGGCCGTGCCCAGAAAGGTCGTCAGCGAATCGAACGCCGCACTGCGCGGACGGCTCTGCTGCTTCGTCTCGCGATAGACCTGCTGGTCGTAGGCGGTGAAGAAGAAGAGCCGGTCCTTCACGATCGGCCCGCCCGCAGTGAAGCCGAACTGGTTCTGGGAAAAATCGGGATCGAGGCTCACACCATTGCCCTTCAGATTCCCCGACAGCGCGCCATTCTTGCCGAAGTAGTGGGCCGTCCCCTTGAAGGTGTTGGTGCCGCTCTTGGTAATGACGTTCACGAACCCGCCCGCCGATCGCCCGAACTCGGCCGTGGCACCGGAGTTCGTCACCACCAGTTCCTGCACCGCATCAAGGTTGAACGTGAACGCCGGCCGCTGCCCGCCACGCTGCTCGCCGAAGAACGGATTGTTGAAGTCGGCGCCGTCGACACTGACGTTGTTGTATGTACCGCGCTGTCCGGCCACCGAAATCACGTCGCCATCCGGGCCCTGCGTGGTGGCGACGTTCGGCGTCAGCAGCGTCAGTGCGAGAAAATTGCGCCCGTTGTTCGGCAACCCCTTCACCACCTCTTCCGACAGCGTCGTCGTCGCGTCCGAACGCGTGGTATTGACCGGAGTCCCGGCTCGATCCGAGACCTTGACGGCCGCCAGCTCCACTGCCTGACGCGTGACCTTGAACGGAATGTCCAGCGCCTGGCCGACGCGGAGTACCAGATCGCGACGCGAGACGGCGGCGTAGCCGATCGCGCGGACGCTCACCTCATAGCGGCCAAGCGGCAGCAGCGGCGCGGCATAGATGCCGCGATCACTCGTCCGCACCGTTCGTGTGACATTGGTCTCCTGATTGCGCAGCGTCACCTGCGCACCGCTGACCGGCGCATTTGCCTCGTCGGTGACGAGGCCACGAATGACACCGGTGGTCGCCTGCGCCTGCGCGCCGAGGTGCGGCACAATGCCAAGTGACGCGACCGCGGCACACACCGCGAGCCAGCGCCGAATCGTCCAACGCGTGAATGTCATGGAGGGGGAGTCCACCGGTGAAAAAGTCGAGTCATCCGGCAGGGTGAAGTCCCGGCGGGATGCATCGAAAGTGTCACAAGCGGCGAGTCGTGGCGACCGACTCTGTGTAACAAGAATCGGGCGTCGGCAGGCTCAGCCTTTCAGTCTGCCCAACGGCTCAACGGAGTATCGGCTTGCCCATCGGTGCGAGAATGGAGCGGCTGGCCTGCCAGTGCGGTCAGAACGTGCCGCCGATCGTCCCGTCCTTCCGCCACTCGAATCGCACGCCGTCGGACATCGTGGCGGCGTTGGCGAGCGACCGCGCCAGGCTCTGCAGCGCTTCGGTCTTCGTCATCCGCGACGCGTCGCCCTCGATCGAGACCAGCCAGGGCGTCGGCGTCTCGACCACCAGCGCGGACCAGATGGTCTCACCCTTCACCAGCACGCTGAGCGCCACCGGTTCGCGCGACGCCGACCACGCCAGTGCGCCGGCCGGAAAGGCCTGCCGCGCGGCCGCGTGACGGCAGAGTTCGATAAAGGGGCCGAGCTCGCGGAGCACGGTCGACAAGGTCGCACTGCGTCGCGCGGCGAGCGAAAAATCGAACGTTTTAGTGGACATGCTGATCCGCTGTAAGGGTGCGCAAAAGATAGGCGCTCCAGCTCGCTCCGCGATAGCTCAGTAGGCCATGCGGACGGTCAAGGTCGTGTCCCTGATGAGCGCGACCCTGGCTTCGCCAAAGCGTGGGGCCCGGAACTTCGGGCGAGCGTCGTTGCTCACGCCGTAGCCCTCCCGAGGAATGCCGAGAAAGTTGGCATCCACCTTCCCGTTCGAATTGGCGTCGTGATGCACTGCCACCGCGTACGCGCCCGGTACCACATCAAAGGAGAGTATCGTCTCCGATGCACCCGGACTGATGTCGCGATTGACGAGCGGCGACGGCCCGGGGAATGCCGCACCCGGCTCCGGGTGCAATCCCACGTGAATCACGCCCCCCTTGGCGGGACGGACGTCCAGCAGGCGAACAGTGACCTTCACGGTCGCAGGCGACTGGGCGTTCAGCACCAGCGCCGTGAGGCAGCAGACGAACCCTCGCAAATGGACTCCCCCTCTGATGAACCGCGTTCGCCCGGCGTGTGACTGCGATGGCTTCGACTGCGCTGGCTTCGACTGCGATGGCTTCGACCGCGATGGCTTCGACCGCGATGACTTCTACTGCGCTGTCAGACCCCCCGCGCGAGGCGAACTGACGATGAGGGGCATGAACGACTGCAGTACGTTTCTGCCTATCATGACCGCACCCGACCTCACGATCCGACTGGCCGCGGAGCCCGATGCCCCGGTACTCACCGCGCTTGGCCGACGCACCTTTGCCGATGCCTTCGGCGCCCTGAACACCGCCGAGGATCTGGCCGCGTTCCTCGACTCGGCGTACACCGTAGCGCTGCAGCGCGCCGAACTCACCGACCCAGCCCTGACCTGCCTCCTCGCCGAGCGGGCTGGCATCCCGGTGGCCTTTGCCCTGCTGCGTGCCGGGAGCACGTCACCCTACATGGATGATCCCTCCGCCATCGAACTGCAGCGGTTTTACGTCGACCAGTCCAGCCACGGCACCGGGGTCGCTCAGGCCCTGATGGCGTCGTGCGTGGACACGGCCCGCCAGGCCGGAGCGACGACGCTCTTTCTGGGAGTCTGGGAGCAGAACTCCCGAGCACTCCGCTTTTACGCAGCGCAACAGTTCACCGAAATAGGCCGCAAGATCTTTCAGGTCGGCAGCGATCCGCAGCAGGATCTCGTCCTCGCTCGACGGATCGCGCCGTAGCCGTCAGGGTTTCGTGCGGCGTGCGAGAAGGATGTACTGCCCGCGATCGAGCAACTCGGCCACCTTCGCCTTGGCCGGATCGGGGGTCGGGACGGCGCTCACCACGACCACCTTCACGCCGTCGAGGCGTCGGCTGACGCGCGATGCGGTGCCCAGCCCGAAATCGCTGTGAAAGGCTCCGTTGAAGTGCACCACGATCGCCGAGTTCCCTGCCCGCGCGCGCGCCGCGACGATTGACTCGGCCATTGTTTCATCCTTCACGCACTGCGCCTCGTAGAACAGATCCATCATCGGGCGGGCACCCGACGCCGCGCCGCCGGTGCCGCCATGCCCCGCACCCATCACGGACATGAAGTTCTGGTAGTACGTGTCTTGCGGACACCGGATGTCACGCGCCACCAACAGCCGATCGGCGGAGACCAGTGAATCGACCGCCGGCAATCCGCGTCGGCTGACGGCACTTGCCAGTCGTCGCGGTACGTTCGCCGCAATCACGGGCCATCCCTTGGCCTTCGCCAGTTCGACCAGCGGCCGATAGTCGTTCTGGTAGTTCGGCCACGGGCGCGACTGGGCGCGAAACTCGGCCTCACCAAGCGTGCCCGAGAGGTAGGCGTCGAGCACCGGTTGCACGTCACGCTCGAACATCTCGAGCGACAGCACCACGGTGGCGCGACGCTCGCCGATGGCCGACAACAGCGCCAGTTCGGCGCGATGGGTCTCGTCGTCGTCGTGCTGCTCACCGAAGAACACCACGTCACTCTTCGCCACGGCATCGGCCATCGCGGCGAACGGGATTGTCTGACCAGTCGCGCTGGCAACGACACGCTGATCGCTGACCGGCAGAATGGCTGACGGCGTCGACACACGGGCACCGGCACAGCCGGTGAGGGCGGCCCCGGCCAGAAGGTACGTGACAGACGAGCGGAGACGGAAACGCATCGACCTGAGGCTGGAGAAATCTTCACACGCAGCGACGACGACCGCTGCGACGATACAACGCGCGGTACATGTGTCCGTCGAGCCGCCGCGTGCTACGCGATGGCCCGACGGTTCACCGATTCAACTGATTGGCGGTGGCGTCTTCACCACCTTTCGTACGGACACGCCGGGCACCTGGCCGTCGAGCAGCAACTTGTTGAACGCCGGCACCTCCACCTGCTCGATCGCATCCACTTCGCTGCGCACTGCCGCCCACTGCTGCTCGAGTTCCACCAGCCGTTCACGCGCCGCCTTGGTGAGCACCGGATTCCCTTCCACCTGGCCCATCAGGAATCCGAATTGCCCGTTGATGCCGTTGGCGAAGTTGATGATGTCCTGGCCGTTGCTGGCCTTGGTGGTGAGACGGGGGTCCATCGTTTCGAGTTTCGTGACCAGCCCTTTGCCCGCAGCAGTGATTGCCGCCGCATTGGTGGCCTCGCGGCCGCGCACGAGGGCGCCCTGCACCTGACCGCGCGTGTCACGAAGGCGCAGCACCGCGTCGTGAATCTCCCGGATGCGTTCAGCGATCAGCGCCGTCACGGAATCGCGTTCGGCGATGGCGACCGCCGGCACATCGATCCGCGGATCCTGCAGCACCGTCAGCGGCTGCGTGCGCGTGACTGTCCCCATCGTCATGCGCACGGCATAGGTGCCAGGCGAGACCTGCGCGCCGCCACTGCCCGGCGATCCGAAGAGCACCACACCTGCCAGTCGCGTTGGCGCGGTGCGACGGAGGTCCCAGTTCACCACGTTCAGCCCGACGCGCGGCCGCAGTCGCGCGGCCACCACCGAGTCCTTGCTCGAGTATGTGCGCAGCACGGCACCGCGCGCATCGAGGAAGTCGAACGTGATCGTGGCAGTGCTGTCGGCCGTCGCCAGGCGATAGTAGACGTTCGCGCCCGGCGCCGGATTCCGTCCGGCGTTCCGCGCGGGAACGGCAGGCCCGCCAGCCAGCACGGCGGGCCGCGGCGCATAGATATGGGCTGCGGTCGTCATCACCGAGTCGGCGTGCTGTCGCAGCGTCGACAGATCGTCCATGATCCAGAACGCGCGGCCCTCGGTGGCGGCCACGAGGTCACCATCGTGCACTTCGAGATCGGTGACCGGAACCACCGGGAAGGCCGTCGGAAACGGCATCCAGTTGGCACCACCGTCGTACGACAGGTAGATGCCGGTTTCTGTGCCGGCGTACAGCAGGTTGCGTCGGGCCGGATCCTCGCGCACCACGCGCACCGGTTCACCCGCGCGCAATCCATTCACCATGCGGACCCAGGTCGTACCGTAGTCGGTCGACTTGAACACGTGCGGTGCATTGTCGCCCAGCCGGTCAGTGCGATAGGCGAGGTACACCGTGGCAGGGTCATGCGGCGAGACTTCGATCTCGTTGGTGAGGCCGTCCGTCAGGCCCTTGGGCGTGACGTTGGTCCAGGTCGCGCCACCATCACGCGTGCGCTGCACCAGGCCATCGTCGGTGCCGACGTACAGGGTACGGGCGTCATGCGGCGACTCGTGAATCACGACGATGGTGCCATACACTTCGCCGCCGGCCCCTTCGTTCGTGATCGGGCCACCGCCCTTCCCCTGACGCGCCTTGTCATTCTTCGTCAGGTCCGGGCTCACCGGCGTCCATGACTGGCCGCGATCGGCGGACTTGAACAACACGTTGCCACCGTGATAGACCACCGAGCCGTCGTGCTGCGACACACGAATCGGCGCCGTCCAGTTGAAGCGGTAGCGCGTCTTGTCGGTCGGCTCGGTCAGGTTCATCGCCGGCCACGGCATGATGTCGCGCGTCAGGCCGGTCTGCTGATCGAGTTCGTTGATCAGCCCCTGATAGCAGCCGCCATAGACGTAGCGCGAGTCCTTCGGCCCGACGCCGATGTTGGCACTCTCGCACCCAGGGCCATTCCACCAGTCGCGGACGCCGATCACGAAGTCATCGCTCCGGCTGCGAATGATCACGGCACTGTTGTCCTGCTGCCCGCTGTAGAGCCTGTAGGGGAAATCGTGATCGGTGGTGACATGATAGAACTGTGCCGTCGGCTGGTTGTCCTGCGAACTCCAGCTGTCGCCACCATCGAGCGAGATCGACACGCCACCGTCGTTGGAATTGATCATCGACCGCCCATCGAGCGGGTTGATCCAGAGGTGGTGATTATCGCCGTGGGTCGCGTTCACCACGCGGAACGTTCGCCCGCCATCGATCGACTTCAGCACCGGCGCATTCATGATCCAGACGACGTCGGCGTTCTTCGGGTCGGCCGTGACCTTCATGTAGTACCAGCTGCGCGTCTGGATCAGGCGATCCTCGGACAGCCGCGCCCAGGTCTTGCCGGCATCGTCGGAGCGATAGAGCCCACCCCGTTCCGCCTCGACGATCGCGAAGACCCGATCCGGGTTGGCCGGCGACACCGCAACACCGATCTTGCCCATCAGTGACGGGAGTCCCCCGGCGAGACGGGTCCACGTGTCACCACCGTCGACCGACTTCCAGATGCCGCTGCCATCGCCACCACTGCGCACCATCCAGGGCGTTCGCTGGTGGTCCCAGAAGCTGGCGTAGAGGATGCGCGGATTGCTCGCGTCCATCGACAGATCACTGGCGCCGCTGGTGGCATTGACACCCTTGAGCACCAGCTGCCACGTGGTGCCACCATCCTTCGAGCGGTAGATGCCGCGTTCGGCGCTGGCTTTCCATCGATCACCCTGCGCGGCCACATACACGACATTCGGATCGGCGGGATGCACACGGACGGCGGAGATCTGACGCGTATCGCGCAAGCCGACGTTCACCCACGTCCTGCCCTGATCCATGCTTCGGTACACGCCGTCACCATAACTCGACGACTGTCCGCGAATCGCCTCCTCGCCGGTGCCGACGTACATGACGTTCGCATCGGATGGCGCGATCGCGATGGCCCCGATGGATCCGGTGCGGAACCAGCCGTCGGAAATGTTGCGCCAGTTGATGCCCGCATCATCGGTGCGCCACAAGCCGCCGCCGGTGTAGCCGCCGAAATAGGTGAGCGGCTGCGACGGAATGCCGGCGGCGGTATTGGCCCGCCCGCCACGGAACGGGCCGACGTTGCGCCATTGCACGGCGCGAAATGCCGAGGTGTCGAGCGCTGGACGGGCCGGCGTCGCAGCCGGCTTTGGCTGTGCGCCAGCCGAGAGCGTGCATGCGGCGAGTGCGCCGACCAGCGTGAGCGGGGAGATGAGACGACGAGGCATCGCGGACATCGGGACGGGTGGTGGGAGTCGGGACGTCGGGCGCCGTGCGCACCCTGCCGCGAAATAAAGCGGCAGGCACGGCCTCGGCGAGCCCCTGCCCATGAATGGCACCGGCGCACCGCGCTGCCGCCTGCAGTTCAGCGCTGCAAGTAGTCGGCGAAGGTGGCCTGCAAGAGGGCGGCGCCGCGCCTCAGGTGCGACGGCGAGGCCGCTCCCGACTGGGCAAGGGTGCGGCCAGCGCGCTCGTCGTAGACGAGCCATCCGGTGCGATCGATGAACGCAAACCCGTCGTTGTGCGAGAAATAGGCGAAGCCCCCTGCGTCCGTCCGGAGGATGTTCTGCCCCCACCGGAATCCAACGGGACGAATCCCGAGTTGGCCAAGCAGCGACGGCGCCAGGTCGACCGAGGCTGCCAGATGGTGTACGACGGTGTCGCGCACACGCAGTGCGCCACCCACCCACAGCATCGGCACGTGATGCCGGTCGGGCACCGACTCGGTGGCGCCGGGGTGCGGCGACGGCAACGGGCTGCCGTGATCTGCGATGATCACCACCAGTGTGCTGTCCCACCATGGCTGCACCGCGGCCGAATCGAGGAACCGGCCAAGGCTGGCATCGGTGTAGTGGTGCGCATTCATGAACTTCGTGGATTCGTCGTTGCCAGGCATCGCTGGCGCCACCGGAATCTCGAACGGCTCATGACTGCTGAGGGTGAAGATCGTCGAGAAAAACGGGCGTGATTCGTGCGCCAGTTCACGCAGTGCGCGGCCGAGGACGACGTGATCATGCGCGCCCCACTTGGAGTTGCGCTCGCCGGGCGCAAAGGCTTCGCCGCCGGTGACGCGGTCAAAGCCGCCATGCAGCACGTACGCCTTCATGTTGGCGAACGCCAGTTCACCACCGTAGTAGAACGACGTCCGGTAGCCGTCGCCCTGCAGCAGCCGTCCGAGCTGCGGCAGCGTGGACGCCTTGCGCGTCCGCGTCATGATCGCCTCGTTCGGAATCGACGGAAAGCCGCTCAGAATCGAGACCAGCCCCTGCGCGCTCCGTTCGCCCGACGCAAAGACGGAGTCGAAGAAGATGCCCTGATGGCTCCAGCGCTCGAAGTGCGGCGTGACATCGGCACGTCCACCGAGCCGCGAGACAACCTTGGCAGTGAAGCTCTCCCAGATGATCAGGATGACGTTTGGCTTCGCCATCCGCAGCACCGAGCGCGGGGCGTCGGCAGCCTCGCGATACAAGCTGTCCACGACCCCGTTGGCCTCGGTGGCCGTGAGGCGCAGGTAGGGATTCGACGTGGGCGCTTCGGACTGCGCGATGGTCGATGACAGCAGATACCATGGCGCATTCAGCGCGCCCAGGTTGGCCATCTCCGATCGGGAAAAGAAGACCGTGCTCTCGTTGATCGGTGTCCACTGCACGCCGCCGCGAATGGGAATCGTGAGCAGCAGACCGGTGAGCGTCAGCGCGAGCGTCGTCAGCACGGCCTGCACGCCACGTGGCGTTCGCAGGTGTCGCTCGGGCCGCCGCACGACTCGACCGTACGCCCAACCTGTGGCCACCAGCGCGACGCCGAGGAGGCCGAGCAACGGCCCGAGTGCAATCGCTTCCGCCGAAGCGTAGGCCTCGCGCGGTGACGCGAGATACGTCCAGATCGTGGCATCGAGCCGACGGCGCCAAGGCCCGAACGTCCCGATGTCGGTGAGCGTGATCACCGGTACGAAGAACAGCGCGACCAGCGCCGTGGCACTCAGGCATGCGCGTGTGACACGCGGTGACAGCGCCGCTGTGGTCGTGATCATCATCCACTGGAGTGCAGTGAGATAGGCGGCAGCGGAAAGATCCATCCGCGCCCCGTACCAGAAACTCTGGATCGCAAGCGACCGGTCGTCGGCAGGTACGAGCGTCCAGTGCCACGCGAAGAACAGCGCCCGCGCGGCGGCAAACCACACCATCCAGAAACCGAGTGAGCGCAACAGCAAACCGGCACGGACCCGCCAGGCGGCGGTCCAGCGGACAACCGGCTCACCTACCGCCACGTGCTCGTTCATGCAAGAATTCGCTGCTGCCAATTGATTCGTGGGTCCGCCATGTCGGTTGTCACGGTCGCAACATGATTACGCTACGGGGCAATATAGGTTTCGTCACGGAAAGACTCACGCCCCGTACCACCGCCCCATTGCTTGCCACGCACTGCATGACACTCGACTTGTCCATTTCACTCCTGCGCGCGATTCGGTGGGCCAGCGCGATCGCCGTTGCCCTCGTGGCCCTGCCGGGATGCGCGGCAATCAGGCGACCGGCGACCAGTGTCCCGGCGCTGCTGATCGACGCTGATGTGGCCCGGACCGCCGAGCGGACGCTGCGCGATACCGTGGTGGCGCGTCTGGCACGGCGGGCGATCGCGAAGCCTGACCACACGCTGGACATCCTGCTGCTGTCTGGTGGGGGTCAGAACGGCGCCTACGGCGTGGGATTCCTGCGGGGCTGGCGATCACGCACGGATGCGCCGATGCCACAGTTCGACCTGATCACGGCAATCAGCACCGGCGCCCTCCAGGCACCCTTTGTACTCATCGGCTCGGCACCAGCCATCGACACGCTCACGTCGCTCTATCGCAACGCGGCCGATCGCATCGCGCCCAGGCTCGATTGGTTGTTCTGGCTGCGGAAGACGGGCGGTCTGGTCAACACGTCGCGCTACGATGCCAGCATCCGCCGCGTCATCGACTCGAGCTTTCGTGAATCGCTGGGCGTGGCATTTGCCCAGGATCGTCAGGTCGTCTTCGGGACCACCGACATGGACATCGGCACCGGGCGCGCATGGGACCTGCGCGCATCGCTCGACGGGGGCGAGGCTGGACTGCTGCGCACCCGCGCGCTGCTCAAGGCCGCCTCGGCGATCCCAGGCATCTTTCCACCGGTCATCGTTGACGGACATGTGCACTCTGACGGCGGAATCATCACCAACATCCTGCCGCTGCTGACACTGGAGGACTATCGGACGGTGGTCGGCCGCGTACGTGGCGCCGGTGTCACAACGCCAGTACGCGTGCGCCTGTGGGTGGTCGTCAACGGGTGGACGCATGCGGCGCCGGTGGTGATCAATCCGGCCAGCCGCAAACAGATCAGCGGGCGCTGGCCGAACCTGTCGTTCTTCGCGCACCAGCCGCAGGTGCTGGAAGGCCTCGACTATCTCGCGACGGCCGCGTCGGCGACGATTCCCGGGCTCAACATGCAGCTGCGCTGGACCGGGATTCCATCCGAGACGGCGCTGGACCCGGCGGCAAGCACGCTCTTCAACAAGGCGTGGATGCAACGGCTCGAGGACCTCGGCACCCAGCGCGCACTCGGCGCTGCGCCGTGGGACTCGGTCGTCTCGCCGTACGTTCGCCCGGTTCCGGCACGACCGTAGTCACGGGACGACACGGTCATCTGCGGCACGTGGCCGTGCCCTGGATGCCCGTGTGTCAGGCTGCGGGCACCGGCGGCAGCGGCTCGGCCGGCGGCACATCCATCACGCCTTCCGCCGTCTCGATGATGAGCTGATCGACCACCGCCTTCAGGTCATTCGTCTTGGCGAACGTGGCCAGCTGTCGGTCGGCGCTCGATCCTTCGGCGAGGATCTTGTAGGCGTATTCGACCTCCTTGCGGGTGCCGAGTTCGTCGACGATGTCGCCGAGGAACCAGTCGAGGAACTCGCGGATCAGCTGCGGCGCCGGCAACTCGACCTGCTTGCCGAAGTCGATCAGCTTGCCCCCCAATCCGTACCGCACCGCACGCCACTTGTTCTCCTCGATCAACGCCGACGAATAGACACGGAAGGTGGTGTTGTCACGCCGCATCTTGTAGAGCTTCGCGATCAGCGCCTGCAGGATGGCGGCGATGCTCACTGCTTCGTCCACGCGCGTACAGACGTCGCAGACGCGGAACTCGAGCGTCGGGTACGTCCCGTGCGGCCGGATGTCCCACCAGATCTTGTGCGGTCCGGGAATCGAGCCGGTCTCGATGAGCGTATCGATGTAGGACTTGTAGTCGTAGTACGAATTCAGCAGCGGCGGCACACCCGATCGCGGAAAGGCTCGGAACACCACGCTGCGGTATGATCGCAGCCCCGTTTCGCGGCCGTACCAGAACGGCGAGCTGCTGGTGAGGCAGAGAATGTGCGGCAGGAAGTAGCGCGCCACGTTGCAGGCATCGACGAGGAAGTCCTTGTCCTCGATGCCGATGTGCACGTGGGTTCCGAAGATCAGCAGGCGCTGGGCCAGATCACCCATGTCGTTGCGGGTGCCCAAGTAGTGATCGTACGGCGTGATCTCCTGGGTCTGCCAGTTGGCGAACGGATGCGTTCCCGCCGCGGCGATGCGGTAGCCCTTCTTCGCCGCCAGCTCCATCACGCCCTTGCGGAGCATGACCAGCTCCTTGCGCACCTCGGCGGGCGTCTGACAGATGTTGGTGCCGACCTCGATGATCGACTGGTGCAGCTCCGGCTTGATCTGTGTCAGCACCCGATGGTCTTCGGCCAGCATCTGCGTCACGTACGACACCAGGTCGCGGGACACGGGGTCGATGATCTGGTACTCTTCCTCGACGCCCAGCGTGAGTGACGGTGCCTTCATGGGAGGTTGCTGGCTGAAGTGTAACGGCTACGGACGGTGCGCCGGCGGCGCCACCGGTACAATAGTGCGTGCTACCGCGGTTGGACGAGAAAGGTGGGTACGGTGGAACCGCCGCCCGCCGAGACATTCAGCAGCGCGGCCGTCGAGAGCCGGCAGAGCCACCCTTCGGCGTACGCACCGTCACACAGGAACGGCGCGGTATCGTACATCCGGTCGATCACCTGCGAGCCCCCGTCCACCAGCGACGGATATCCCTGCGCCGGGATGCCGACGCGCTCCTGAATGACGTATGGGTTGGTGACGGCGGTGCGCAATGCAGCACTCCAGGTCTCATCGTCCACCGTCCAGCCGAGGACGATACCGGCACCGCCGTAGTCATCATTCGGCTTGAGCACGAAGCGATCCCGGTGCATCGCGGCGTACGCCAGCAGATCGATCCGCTCGCCATGGAACCGTGTGGTGCGCTCTTCCACCACGCGCGTCCACGGAATGCACTCGGCCACGGCCGCGTGTTGCGCATCGGTGAGCAAGTGCGCATTCCGTTCATCGGTCAGCGCCGCCAGCGATGCCTTCTTGTGCAGGATCTTGCAGCGCGGCGGATTGACCATGCACACCTTGCCGTCGCGCACGGCTCGAAACACCGGGTGATCGGTGCCGCCTCGCTCCGCCAGTTCGTGCAGCAAGACGCGCTTGTAGAGCAGCGTGATCGGGGTGCCGGCAAACCGCAGTGTCTGGCCATCGTACTCCGCGTCACGCGGATCGACGATCGAGCACGGAATACCGAGGTGACGGAAGTGCGCCTGGAAGATCTCGAACTCACTGGCGGTCGGCACCTCGCGCCAGTCGATGATGCCGATCTGCGGCACTTCGCGCACACCGCGCCAGGAGGCCCAGGCATCGAGCACCACGCGGATCACGCCATGACGCGTCGGAATCGGCAGCAGCTCCCAGTCGCGGGCGAACGCCCGCGTGACCGGCAGATCGCTGAACATGTCGGCGAGGGCGTCGTTGTAGCCGGCGCCAGCCGGTGTTTCGGCATTGTACTCGGTGAGGGAGATTTCACCGGTGTCATCGTTGACGAAGTAGTCCAGTCGCGACGTCGGGCTGCCGGCGCGGAAGCCCGGATCGATGCCGACGAGGGTCTGTTCCCAGTCGGCGAGCCGGAACTGCGCCCGCACGCCGCTGTCAGCCAGCGCGGCCGACAGGATGGCGTCGAAGGCCGGCATCAACCGGCGCGTCAGCTGCTGCACGCGGTCGTACTGCGCGCGCGTCACCAGGCGCGGACGGAGCACGGTGCAAAGCGGCCGACCTCCGAACACCAAGCCGCGACTGGCGAGCTGCGAGGTCATCAGCGACGCCGTGTCCTGCGCCACGACAGGATCCTCGAGCAGGCCGTGCCAGGCCCGGATGGCGTCGGCAGCGGACATCAGCGGGCCCGCGACGCGGTGAACATGGCGTCCCAGCCGAGGGCCTTGGAGGTCTGGCGAGGATCCTTCGCCAGGCGGATGACGAGATCGGCCATGTGCTCGACCGCCCAGTTGAAGTACTCCGGCGTGAGCGAGTTGATGTCGAAGTCCGGCGCCGGATTCATGAAGTCGATGGCGTACGGCACGCCATCCTTGATCGCAAACTCGATCGAGTTCATGTCGTAACCGAAGGCACGGACGATCGTCTGCGCATCCTTGACCACCCGGGGGCCGAGCACCGGGCCAAGGAAGTCCTTGTCGGTGCGGTACTTGCGCTCCTTCGGGTCGTACTTGATCGGCAGGATCTCCTCCTGACCGAGGCAGATGCAGCGAACGAACTCGTCCCACTTGATGAACTCCTGCACGATCATCGTGAGCAGGCCGGAGTTGTCGTAATGGTGGATCAGTTCGGCCTTCGTCTCACAGACATACACCTCCTTCCAGCCGCCGCCGTGCGCGTCCTTGAGAATGCACGGCAGGCCGATCCACTGCAGGATGTCGTCCCAGTCGAGCGGGTACTTCAGGTTTCGCAGCGATTCGCTCGGGACGATTCCCGGGATGTACTCCTTGTTGGGCAGCACGATCGTCTTCGGGCTGACGACCCCCAACTTCGTGATCAGCGCGGCGCCAAAGAACTTGTCGTCGGCCGACCACATGAAGGGGTTGTTGATCACGGTGGTGCCCTGCAGCACCGCGTGCTTCAGCACCGTGCGGTACATCGGCACTTCATGCGAGATCCGATCGACGAGCACATCGTACGGCATGTCACCGTCCATGCGCTCGCCGCCGAACTTGGCCAGCGACGCCACCACACCGGCATCGCGCGCATTGACTGCGTCGATGAACGCGGGCGGGAACGACCACTCGCGCCCCACCACCAGCCCGACATTTCTCTCCTTCGCCATCCGTGCTCCCGGTTAGTCGTGTCCGCCGACGTACATCCGAATCATCTTTTCCCAGTAGGGCCAGTCATGCGCGCCGCCATCCCAGATGCGCAGCGCGTTCCCGACACCCTTGTTCCACAACATGGAAGAGAATTCTTCGTTGTTGCGGCGACTCGGATCGTCGCGGCCAATGGCCATGATGATGTCGATGCGGCGCATCGCTTCCAGCCGGCCATGATCGTGTTCGTGCGCCATGAACGCCATCGGGTTGGCCGCCAACACGTTGTGATCCATGTGCCCCGAGGCCTGCCGGCTGATGTCGTACAATCCGCTCAGGCCGATGATGCGATTCACCAGGTGCGGGAACCGCAGCCCGAACGACATGGCGTGATAGGCGCCGAACGAGGCGCCGGCGACGATCGTGAACGGGGTGCTGTTCCGATGATAAATGAACGGCAGCACTTCGTCCTTGATGTACGCGTGGTACTGCAGGTGCCGATAGGCACGCGCCCCCGGATGCCGTTTCCGGTCGTACCAGCTCTCGTGATGCACATGATCGACCGAGAACATCTGCAGCCAGCCGTTGGCGAGATGATCGCGGAGCACGTGGTGCATCTTCCGGTCGGTCCACTCGCGATGGCTGCCGAGCGAGGATGGGAACACCAGCATCCGGGCGCCGGCATGGCCCCAGACATGCAGCCCCATTTCCTTGCCGTTCAGCGCCGGGCTGCGCCAGGCCTTGTACTCATGGTGCATCAGGATTCTCCCGGTTCAGGCCGCGGAAGGGCCAGCAGGGCCGGCAGTGCCTTGCGGAACCGCCGTCCCCACGCGCTCTCGTGGTGTACACCCATGGCATCCTCCACCCAGCGCAGGCGGTGGCCAGGCGCGTAGCCCTTGGCAATCAGCATGTCGCGCAGGCGCCGGGCATTCGCCAGCGTGCGCTCCCCTTCGCGGGCGCCGATGTCGAGGTAGATCCGGGCGTCGACGAACGGGCGCTGGTGCACCCAGTCGAAGATCGCGCCGCGCGCAAACCAGAGGGACGGGCTCATCACGGCCGCGAATCCGAACACATCGCTGCGCTCGAACACCGCATACAGCGAGAACAGCCCGCCCATCGACGAGCCGGCCACGCCGGTGTGCTCGCGCGCCGGCAGGGTGCGGAACCGCGCGTTGATCGCCGGTCGCAGCACGTCGCTGACCCAGGCCAGATAGGTCGCGGCGTCACCACCGCCGACCCGCTCATCCACGAACGGGCTGTATTCGTTCACCCGGTGTGCCGAGGCGTGATGGATGCCGACGATGATCGCATCGGCCCCCAGGCGCGAGGCGGAGATGAGTTCCTCGCCCAGGCTCCACGACCCGGCGAACGAGGCACTGTCGTCGAACAGGTTCTGGCCATCCTGCATGTAGATCACCGGATAGCGCCGGACCACTTCATCGTACGCACCAGGGAGATGCACCTCCACCGTGCGCATCTCGCCCGGCGATGGACCGGGGATGTCCGACAGGACGACGTGCCGTCCAGCGTGTGCACTGGTGCGAAACAACCGCCGCAGCCGGCGGCGCAGACGGAAAGGCATGCTTACGACGCGTAGAGTTGGAGATCGGTGCCGATCGCATCCGCGATCAGACATGCCTGCTCGAAATCGGGGTGACGCACGGTGACGTAGCCGTCCGAGATCAGCGTCAGGATCCAGTCGCGACGTGTCGCACCCACCGGCAGCAGATCGACGTTCACGATGTGCTCCCCGAAGCGCTGCACCAGCTGCTCGAGGCCTGTGATGCGGCGGATCGTTCCCTGCCCCTGCGCGCGCTTGAAGATGTTGATCGCGTTGTACTTCCGCGTCACATCGATCGAGAAGGTGCCCTTCAGCTCGGCCTCGGCGTATCCCATGTAGAGGTCGATGTCCGACACGTAGTTCATCAGGTCGACGGTGCGCGCGCCGGGTGGCCGCGCCGCGATCTCACCGAAGACCACTTCGCCATCCGCCTTGCGATACCACTCCATATGCGTGAACGCGTTCCCCGGGTTCATCGCCTTGAGCACGTCTGCCCCCATCTTGACGCCACCCGACACCCAGTCGCTCTCCACGTCACGCAGGCAGAGCGTCTGCGGGCTGATCCACTCCACCTGGCGAGCGACCAAGGGGCGCGGGCGGTAGAAGCCGACATTGAAGAACTGCATTTCGCCGTTCACGCAGATCGTGTCGAACGTGAACTCCTCGGCTTCGATGAACTCCTCGATGTTCACATGATCGATGTGCGTCATGCGCTTGAGGACGTTTTCCAGTTCCTTGGCGTCGTCCACCCGGAAGGTGTCCATCGACCCTGCCCCATCGATCGGCTTGATGATCAGCGGGTATCCGATCTCCTCCGCCGCCACGCGCACTTCCGCAGCGGTGGTGGCGCCGCGATGCTTCGGTGTCCGAATGCCGGCCGCAGCCACGCGCGCCTTCATGATGTCCTTGTTGCGGAACGCAATCGCATCGTCGATGCTCAGGCCCGGTACGGCGAGGACCGCGCGCAGCTTGGCGGCCAGCACCACGCCTGGTTCCCAGAGGCAGATCACGCGGTCGAAGGTCTTGCCGGACCAGTGCGCGAGCACCTCGGCGACCACCGCATCTTCCTGGTTCAGCATCGACGTCTGCAGATAGCCCGACAGGTGCTGCCGGGTCATCTCCGGCAGGTTGCCGACCGGCACATCACTGATGCCGTAGACGCGCGCGCCGAAGGTGGACAGGCCGCGGCAGAACAGCGGCATCTCGTCGGGATACCCCGGTGCAATCATCAGGACGTTCATTCAGCCTTCCTCGCAGAAGCGGTTCACCGTGAGTTCCCTGCCGTCAGCCCAGTTCCACGTGCACCAGTTCGACCACGCGGCGGATCGCCCGCTCCACCACTGCCGTCTCGGGGTGCCGCACGATGATGTAGCCATCACCTTCGTACGTCGCTGCGGGTGCCTGTCCGACCTGCGGCACCTTCACATCGCAGACGAGATGCCCGAGTTCCGCCTGGACACGATCCAGCCCGCGAACCTGCCGAACGACGCCGCTGCCCTGGCCGCGGAGATAGGCAGCAGCCACGGCATACTTCCGTTCTGGCACGGTGAACTCACCGTAGACCATCAGGTTGGCCCACGCGCCAACGAAGTCGCTGTCGGTGGCGCGACTGATCAGCGTGGTGATCTGCGCCCCTGGCGGGCGGGCGGCCACTTCTGAAATGGCAACGCTTCCATCCACGCGCCGGAACCACTCCATGTGCGTCAGGCCGGTGGTCTGCCCCAACACGTTCAGCGCCTGTACGGCCGCGTCCTTGATGTCCTCGAACATCGGGTGATCCACTTCACGGGGCAGCACCACCACCCACTGGATCCAGGGGTTCCGCAGCACCTCGAGCGGCGTGGGGTGGTAGTGCGTGAGCGAATGCCACACCGCCTGGCCGTCGATCGAGATCGTCTCAAAGGAGTGTTCGGTGCCGGTGATGAACTCTTCGAGCATCAGCGGTGCTGCCGCCGATGGGCGCGTCATGTCCAACGCGCCATTGAGTGCGATCGCGTCATCGACCCGATACGTCGACAGCGCGCCGGCGCCCGCCACGGGCTTCAGCACCAGCGGGAAGCCAACCCGTTCGGCAAACGCAATCGCATCCACATACGAGGTGACCTGCGCGTGCCTGGCGCACGGCAGATGATGGGCACGCAGCACATCCTTCATGCGTGCCTTGTCGCGAAAGTTGAGGGCTGCGGCCACCGGCAACCCCGGCAGGCCCATCGCTTCACGGACTTCGGCCAGCGGTACTTGCAGCTGCTCGTAGGCACCGAAGAGTCGTTCCACACCACCGATGCGCGCCGCCACCTGGTCCACGGCCGACCGCAACTGCGACCCATCCAGCACGTCGTCCACGCGCCAGTGCTGGGCAATGACGGCACGCGTTTCGGGGGAGGCATGCTCCACCCAATCGGTGCTGATCACGCCCAGCTGGACTCCGGGCAATGCACCGATCGCCTCGACCATGCGCGACGCGTTGTCCGATAGCCGGGGCGCGACGAAGATGACGGGAATCACGCCAGCGCCGCCCGCAGCGCCGGCAGAATCTCCGGGAAGCAGTCGTCACGCGTCTTGAGCTCCGACGCAAAGGCATGCGCATCCGAGAAATCGCCACTGGCAAAACTGTCGTGCATCTTCGCCAGCAACTGTTCGAGGTCGGAACAGTGCGCATGGAAGCGATGGTCGGCGTAATCGGCCGCCTCGGCCATCGTGATGATGAACTGCCAGTCGCTCGACTGTGCCAGCAGCAGCGTGCGAGCGGCCTGCTCCAGCGAGGTGTGGGCCTGCGGATCACCGAGCGCCCGACCGGCGATTTCCCAGAATGCGTTCTCGAGCGGCCAGAGCCGGCGCCAGGTGTGTGCCACCTTCGGACCGACCCAGGTCGACCAGTCGGCGTGTGCACCCCACGATCCGGGCTCGACGGGAATCGCCGGCGCATGCGGATTGTCCTGCAGATGCTGCGAGGCCGTCACGGGGCGCAGCTGCTGCGAATGCTGCAGTTCGCGATACAACTTGTTCAGGAACTCCGGGCCCTCGTACCACCAGTGCCCGAACAGCTCGGTGTCGAACGGCGCCATGATGAGCGTGGTGCCGAACGGATGCTGCTCGCGCGCAATGGAATTCAGCAGCGTGGAGAAGTGGCGCGCATGTTCTTCCACCTTGTTCTGTGCCACCTCCGGCCAGTACGGATGCTTCTGGCCCAGGTCCACGGTGCGCCCGGTGATTCGCCAGAGTTTCAGGCCGCCGTTGTGATGCGTCTTGTGGAACTCGAGATAGGCACCGTCCCCGGGATACCCACCGTCCGCACTCCAGATCTGCGCTGCGGTGCGCTGATCGCGCGCCAGGGCCGCGACGTGCGACTCCCCGTTCTCCTGCTTGATCCGATAGGCGCGGTAGGCCGTGCGCTCCTTGTGCCTGCCCTGCACCAACGGCGCATCGAGCGTCACGAACTGGAAGCCCGCTGCCCGCACCTCATGCTCGATGCCATGACGCATGCCACGGTTGGGTGCCCGCGAGAGCGGCTCCCACCAGCCGCCGGGCCGGTACGCACACTCCGGCAGCCAGCAGCCCACCGGTGTCCGCCCGAACAGGCGCTCATGTTCGCGGCGCCCAAGCTGCAGCTGGAACTTGATGCTCTCATCCCGTCCGAGCAGCGGCAGAAAGCCATGTGTCGCAGCCGACCCCGTGATCTCGATCCGGCCACTGTCGGCGAACCGCTTGAATTCGCCGAGGATGTTGCCGTTCAGCGCGCGATAGAGATCGCGGTACTTCGTCATCGTCGCGGCGTGGATTCCACAGACGTGACTCAACCCGGCTTCACCACGCTCGGCGAAGGCCTTGCCCTCCACCTCGTAGCTCTCGAGCTTCTGCGCCACCCACTTCTCGAAGATGGCGGGAAAGGTCGGATGCGAGAGCTGGTTGGCCAGGATTGGCGTGATGCCGAGCGTCAGCGGCGCCCACACGTTGTCCTGCTCGAGCCATCGCATCTTCTCGATCAGCGGCAGGTAGGTCTCGAGCGTCGCCTCCGACAACCAGTCACTGCCATGCGGCCAGTCACCATGGTTGAGAACCCACGGCAAGTGCGAGTGCAACTGAAGGACGAAATCCATGGTGGGTCAGCGAGCGGAGAGGACGGTTCGATACAGATCGCGATAACGCTCTTCCGAGCGCTCCCAGCCAAAATCGCGCGCCATGGCGTCGCGCATCGTTCGAAACCACTGATCCCGGTCGCGGAACGCCACGATGGTCCGCGCGATCGCCTCGGCAAAGGCCGCCGCCGTGAACTCGTTGAACACGAACCCGGTGACCCCATCGTGCACCGTATCCGCCAGTCCGCCGACACGACGAACCAGTGGTACGGTACCGTAGCGCTGCGCGCGCATCTGCGTCAGTCCACACGGCTCGTACTGGCACGGCATCAGCAGCACGTCGCCGCCCGCCATCAGGCGGTGTTCGCGTGCGTCGGTGAAGTGGGTTTCGACCACCACCCGGTCGGGGTGGCGGGCGGCGATCGCCCGCAGGCCGTCGACGAAGCGCCGGTCGCCATTGCCGAGGAACACCCACTGCGCATCGGCCTTGAAGATCCAGGGGTTGTCGAGGATCAGGTCCAGGCCCTTCTGCTGCACCATCCTGGCCGTCATCACGAACATCGGCAGGTCGGGCCGCTGGGGCAGCCCGAGCTCCCGCTGCAGTTCCTGCTTGCAGAGCGCCTTGTTGCCGATGTCTTCGCGGGAGAAGGTGGCCGGAATTCCGGGGTCGCGCATCGGGTCCCATCGGGTCTGGTCGATGCCGTTGAGGATGCCGACGAACCGGTCGCCCTTCAGCAGGAAGTTCTCGTGCAGCCCGAATCCGCCGGCCGCCGTCCGCAACTCATCGGCGTGGGTCATGCTGACGGTGGTCACCGCGTCGGCAAAGGTGATCCCGCCCTTGAGGAGGTTCATCCGCCCGTACCACTCGAACTGGGCGAGGTTGTAGAGCGATGACGGCAGGCCCACGTCGTTCATCGTTTCCGGGGGATAGTGCCCCTGAAACCCGGCGTTGTGGACCGTCAGGACAGTGGAGACGTCCCGGTGATAGGCGCTGTCGGCGTACCAGGTGCGCAGGTAGGCCAACGCCAGACAGGTGTGCCAGTCGTGCGCATGCAGCAGCACCGGCCCATCGGCGATGCGCGGCAGGACCTGCAGGGCGGCGGCGCAGAAAAAGGCGTACCGTCGCGCACTGTCGCGGTACTCACCGTACTCGTCGCCGTAGATGCCTGAGCGATCGAAGAAGTCACGGTTGTCGATGAAGTAGACCGCCGGCGGCGGCACTGCCCCGCGCATGGCGATGACCTCGGCGGCCGCCTCGACCGGCAGGCGATACAGCTGCGCCCCGTGGTTGCGGTAGGCCACACCGACGGAGAATGGCGCGCCGACGGGCTCCAGATTCGGGAACTGCTCGCGGATCTGCCGGTAGAGCGGCATCAGGATCGCGACGTTCTGCCCGGCCGCGGCCTGATACGCGGAGAGACTGGTGACGACTTCACCCAGGCCACCTGTCCGGGCGATCGGAGCGAGCTCGGCCGTCAAGTGCACCACCGTGGCTGACCGCTGGTCGGCGGCCTGGAGTGGCTCTGGGGCGTTTCGCTTCAAGAACCGTCCATCGGGGCCTCGGACGCCGCGGGGGGGCTTCTCTTTCGGGGCGCGCTTGGGCTTTGGCGACGGCGTGGACGCCGGGACTGGCTTCGGGGTGCGCCCGGGTTTGACGGTCGGCGCCGTTGGCGGGACGCGCTCCAGCTTGTGGGCTGGTGGGAGGCTGGCGTCAACGACCGCTGGCGCGGTGCGCTTCGGCTTCGCCGGTAGGCCCGCATTCGGCGCCGGGGTCCTGGCCGACCCTGCCCCGGGCTTCGCGGGCGGCGTGTCGGCGGGCGTGGCAGCTGGCTTCGGGATCCGAGAGGGCATGGCTGGGTCGTAGGCCGCGCAGCGAGCACGCGTCGCCCAGAGGAGCACCTCGGGGCGGATCGGGAGAAAACGACGGGGAACGGGCATCACCGCGTCCGACAGCATGCCGACAGTCCGGCGTGCGCGGGTCGCTGCTCGCGCAAGGTGCGCAGCCCAGCGTCGTAATTCCAGTAGGGACCGCCGACGGGACGAATTTCGGCGCCGCGCGTCAATGCGGGAACTCCCCCATGACGCCGGTTCGCCCTAGTTTAGCTGACGTGACTAATCCAATACCGAGCCGGATCGCCGGCCTGCAAGAGCTCGCGAGCAATCTTTCGTGGAGCTGGAATCGTGAAGCGCGCGCCCTGTTCGCCGCCATCGACGACCGCCTGTGGCTGGCCACGCGCCACAATCCCGTCACCTTCCTCCAGCGCGTCTCCCCGGAGCGGCTGCAGGTGTGCGCCGATACGCCCGCGTTCCGGGCGCAGTACGACGAGGCGATGCACTGGTCGCGCACCGAGTCGCGATCCGACAGTACGTGGTTCGCGAAGACGTATCCCGAGCTGACCGAGTCGAAGATCGCCTATTTTTGCGCGGAATTCGGCCTGCATTCGTCGGTGCCGATCTACTCGGGGGGCCTTGGTGTGCTCGCCGGTGATCACTGCAAGACGGCCTCGGATCTTGGTCTGCCGCTCGTTGGCATCGGCTTGCTGTACCGCAACGGCTACTTCGACCAGCGCATCAAGGTCGATGGCTGGCAGGAGAACATGGATGACACCTTCGACCTCGCCAGCACGCCGATCACGCCGGTACTGAACGCCGATGGCAGCGACCTCACGGTCTCGGTGCAGGTGGCAGGCCATGAAGTGCTCGTGCGCGCCTGGCGCCTGATGGTGGGCCGCGTCCCGCTGCTGCTGCTCGACACCGACCTGCCGGCCAACCGAGCGGAAGATCGTGAGTTGCTGAGCCGCC
>JANMHB010000089.1:0-2524 GCA_031374935.1 Gemmatimonadaceae bacterium
CCTGACGTGGGTGGCGCAGAACAACGGGGCGCAGACGTTCCCGAACGGGCCGATGGCCATGGCCTACGACGCGGCCAACCGGATCCTGTACTCGTCGAACTGGATGGCCGGCGTCTGGAAGCTCACCGTCGCGCCGTAACCGTGTGACCCCGGGCATCCCCCGGGCGTCCCACGATCAGGCTCGCGCCTTCCTCCGCCAACCCGGACGAGGTCGCGCTCGCCAGTCATCGGAGACCTGCTGGCACAGGCCCGTTTCGCGATGCACAGGAGTGCAGTATCTTTTGCTGCAGGTAGCGGCCCACCCTCCGCGAGAGTTTGATCTATCACGGCGTCTGTTGAGTGCGGGTGATGTGGCGTTGCCGATGCAGGCGCACCGCAAGAACTCGCGCACACTTCGCTCTCGCTCAGGATGACACTCAAATGCGCTCCGATGTGACCCTCGACCCGCGGCGCCTTGCCTCACCGTCGGCGACGCCTGTCGCCATCGAGGCCGAGGTCGCGCTGCCCGCGTTCCGCGCGCTGCGAACGATCACCATGTTGGTGGTGGCGCTCAGCCTGAGCGCCTGCGGACTCGCAGAGTTCATCGCTGGCCCAGGCCCGAAGACGAGTACGCCGACCACGCCGAGCACGCCGTCGACTCCGGGCACACCGGCGCCAACACCGACAGCCGACGGCCCGTGGCGGAACATCAGCCCACCGATCGACCTGACGCTGTTCGGACGAGATCAGTTCGGATTCCAGACCATCGGACTGTCGGCCGCGAATCCGAATGTGCTCTACGTCGGTACCTGTTACGAAGGCATCTGGAAGAGCACCAATCAGGGGGCGACCTGGAGTCGTGCCAGTACCGGCATCAACGGCGCGAATCTGAGCACGGGGCGAAACTGGACGATCGCCGTGGATCCGACCAACGCCAATGTCGTCTACACCGTGGCGGGGTACGGCAATGGCCAGGGCCTCTGGAAGTCGACCAATGGTGGCGTCGATTGGATGCAGATGCTCCCGGACAGCGTGATGCGCGTGACCACCGGAGACATCTACAACGTCAGCATCGATCCGGCAGACCACAATCATCTCCTGCTCGGCTCTCATTCCGGCTGGAATGGCACCGAGGACGCTGGCGTGTTCGAGTCCAAGGATGCGGGCGTCACCTGGATCCTGCACGCGCCGCGCATCGCCTGGGGGAAGGGCCACTACCTCTTCTTCATCACGCCAACGATCTGGCTCAACGGCACGCACGACGCGGGCTTCTGGCGCACCACGGACGCGGGCGTGACGTGGAGCCGCGTGTCGGCCCTGAACATCCAGCATGGCGCAGGCCAGATGTATCGCACGGCCGCCGGCGTGCTCTACGCGGGGGCGTCGAACACCCTGCTCCGTTCGACCAACAACGGCGCCACCTGGACTGCCGTCGGCCCGCGCTCGCAGGATGGGTTCTTCGGCATCATCGGTGACGGCACGTACCTGTACGCGCAGCGGGCGAACACCGGCCTCGCCACCACGGGCATGCAGTCCTACTATGTCTCCCGCGAGACCGACGGCATTACCTGGACCCCGCACAACAACGGCACGCAGCGCTTCGCGAATGGTCCGATGAACATGGTGTACGACGCGACCAACCGGATCATCTACTCCTCGAACTGGCTGGCTGGCGTCTGGAAGCTGAACGTCGCCCAGTAGCAGTCAGCTGGTCTGGTGGTCATCTGGTGTATCGGTCGGCATGCCGCCATCACGAATCCCGTTGATGGCGGCTCGTCCGCGCTCGAGCGCCGGTCGGGGCGTGCCGGCACAGGCCACCTCACTCGCCGCCGATTGCGCGCAGCGATCACCTGATGGCGAATCCCGGAGGAGAAACATCTGACTCCGAAAGCGTTGCACCGGTGGCGACATCTCGACTCGGCACATGCCTTGCATGGCAGCAGCGCAGGCGCACGAACATCAGCTGTGCCGTGACAATCGAACGTCTCGTACTCGCGGGCGACGGCGACGAAGCCGGCGTTGTGGTGTCTGTCTATGTCCTCGCGTCCTGCCCCCCCGTACGGAGGAAGCACGAATGCCCGACGACATGACGCCCCCCACCAGTGGGCGCGGTACCACCCCGCTCGAGTCGACCGACGCGGTTTTGCTGCAACGTGCCGGAGAGCGAGGGGCCGCGGGCAGCGTCCGCGGTCGATTTGTGTCGCGCGCAGTAGCGCTGGCCATCGTCCTCACGCTGACCGCGTGTGCCGACGGCTCGATCGCTACGGAGCAGAGTGGAGGAGCGCCCGGAGATGTCTCGGCGCAGACGGTATCAGAGAAGCGGTGGTGGCGGCGGCCGCGGATGAGGCCGCGTCCGCTGCCGGAGCCGGTGCCCGAGCCGGCCCCGCCTGATGCAACGCCACCGGCACCACCCGCGCCGGAGCCAGTGCCGCCGCCGCCGGCTCCAGTGCCGCCGGCTCCGGCTCCTGTGCCACCGCCGCCGGCGCCCGTGCCGCCGGCTCCAACGCCGGTCCCGCCGGTGAACGCCGGGACGTGGCAGCGGATC
>JANMHB010000100.1:0-41037 GCA_031374935.1 Gemmatimonadaceae bacterium
TCTCCGCCTCACCGCCAACCTCAGCACCGGCGGCACCGCGCGCGACATGACCGACCTGGTGCACCCCGACAATGCCGAGATGGCCGTCAGGGCGATCAAGGCGATCGGGCTCGATATCGGTGGCGTCGATTTCCTCACGCCCGACATCACGCAGAGCTACAAGGAGATCGGTGGCGCGATCTGCGAGATCAACGCGGCACCCGGCTTTCGTATGCACATGGCGCCGAGTGATGGACGGCCGCGTGATGTGGCCGGCAAGACGATCGACATGTTGTTCCCCGCCGGCCGTCCGGTCACCATCCCGATTGCGGCGATCACCGGCACCAATGGCAAGACGACCACGTCGCGCATGCTGGCGCACATCCACAAGCTCTCAGGCAAGCGCGTGGGCCTGACGACGACGGATGGTGTGTACATCGATGGTCAGCGGACGGTGGTGGGTGACATGACCGGACCCACCGCCGCACGCATCGTGCTCAGCGATCCGATGGTGGATGTGGCGGTGCTCGAGACCGCGCGCGGCGGCCTGCTGCGCGCCGGTATGGCGATGCGCTATGTGGACGTCGGTGCGGTGCTCAACATTCGCCCCGACCATCTGGGGCAGAAGGGGATCGACACCCTCGAGCAGCTGGCTGAGATCAAGCGCACGGTGGTGGAAATTGCGCGTGACACCGCGGTGCTCAACGCAGATGATCCCAACACGCTGCGCATGGCGGCGTACACCGAAGCCAAGCACGTCTGCTACGTCACGCTCAACCCCGACCACGAGTTGGTCCGCGAGCACATTCGTGCCGGCGGACGCGCGATCGCACTCGAGAACGGCATCAATGGCTCCATGATCACCATCTACGATCACGGCGCGCACATTCCGCTGCTCTGGACACACCTGATTCCCGCGACCATCGAAGGAAAGGCGTTGCACAACGTGCAGAACGCCATGTTTGCTGCAGCGATGGCGTTTGCGATGGGCGTCCGTCTCGAAGACATCCGGCACGGCCTTCGCACCTTCGACACCAGTTTCTTCCAGGCGCCGGGTCGGCTGAACGTCTTCGACCAGCTCCCGTTCCGCGTGTTGTTCGACTACGGCCACAACGCCGATGCCGTCGAGCAGCTCTGCCAGCTCGCCAACCGGCTCGATGTGAAGGGGCGCCGCATCTGCGTGCTCTGTGCTCCGGGCGACCGTCGCGATCAGGATATCGTCGCCATCGCTGACGCGGCGGCTGATGCAGCCTTCGATTTCTACATCTGCCGTCGTGATGACAGTCGTCGTGGTCGAGGTGACGACGAAGTGCCGCGGATGTTGCAAGCCGCACTGAAGGCGCACGGGATCAGCGACGATCGGATCGCCGTGATCGTGGACGAACAGCAGGCCATCGACGCGGCATTGCGAAAGGGCGAGCCGGGCGATCTGGTCCTGATCTTCGCCGATGCACTGGCGCGCGGCTGGAAGCAGATCACCCATTTCAAGCCCGATGCCGGGCAGCAGTCGTTTGCATCGCCGAAGCGACAGGCACCGCAGACGATCGCGCCGGAAGCGAAGGAGTTGGCTGATGACAACGTCCCGCCACTCCTGTCGCCAGCGGTCTCGCGCGAGTTTCCGGCATTGTTCGCGGCACCCGCGCCGGTTCGCGAAACCCCGAAGGTCAGCGACGTGGCTGGCATTGACGCTGCGAAGGTCGTGCGCGACGACCGGGGCGTGTTTCTGGCCCGCGAAGCGAACGATTGAGCACCGGCAGTCAGCATGACGCGCCCCACAGGCGAACCAGACCTCGCGTCGGGTTATCCCTCACCGACTATCGTGGACTCCCGACGCCTGATGGGTCCCAACCTGATGTACGCCGGGTTAGGCGCAGTGCTGGATGTGTCGCTCGACGATGCTGCGCCTGAGAAGAACGCGGCACTGCTGACGGCGTGGCACGAGCGCATCTCGTTCCTCGCCGACGCACTCGAGTGGCCGGATCCCCACACGGTGCAGCGTGTGTATCCGGGTGGCGCGAGCCTATTCGTGCACGCGCCGATCGATCAGCTGATGACCGCCACCGAAGCGTGTGAATCGGCGTGGGTCTTCGCTGAGGCGATCGTCGCTGGCGCAGTTGACCCTGCCGCCGGAACATCGGTCGCGGGGCTGCTCGCGTGTGCCGATGCCGAGCCATCGGGAACGCGTCAATCACGCCGCGCGCTTCTCGAATTGTGGAACGAAGCGCAGCGGCTCGGCCTGAACCTCACCTTCGACGAAACGTCGGCATTCGTCGGTTCCGGCGTGGGCGCGAAGGGGTGGCCGCTCGCTGCCATACCAGCATTGCCGGACATCGACTGGCTCTCGGTGCGCGACATCCCCATCGTGCTCGTGACCGGCTCCAACGGCAAGACCACGGTCGTCCGCATGGTCGCCGCCATGGCGAAGGCGGCCGGACACACGGTCGGCTACACCTGCACCGATGGCGTCTGGATCGACGGCGTGGCGGTCGAAAGCGGTGACTGGTCCGGGCCCGCTGGTGCCCGTCGCGTGTTACAAGACCAAACAGTCACCTTCGCCGTCCTCGAGACGGCGCGCGGCGGCATCCTGCGCCGCGGTCTGGCGGTCCAGCGCGCTTCCGTCGCCGCCATCGTCACGCTCTCGCCGGACCACTTCGGCGACTACGGCATCACCGACCTCGCCACCCTCGCCGAAGCCAAACTCGTCGTCAGCCGCGCCGTCGCCGAGACCGGCACGCTGGTCTACAACGCCGCGATCCCCGAGCTGTGCGACGCCATCGCTCGCTATCCCGGCCGCACCGTGGCTGTCGCCGTCACCGTCGACAGCAACAGCGCTGACGAGAGGCCAGGAACTCCGTCCCCATTTGCGCCAGGAACTCCGTCCCCATTTGCGGCACGCAGTTCCGTGGATCTCGGTATGACGGACCAAGAACTCGCGGACATACCGGCCACGCTCGGTGGCACCGCGATCCACAACGTGCTGAACGCAGCCATCGCACTGGCCATCGCGAACGAGCTGGAACTCGGCCCCAGGGCCGTCGCTGCGCTGAAGACCTTCGGGGCCGACCCACGCGACAACATGGGTCGCCTCATGCTGCTGCCCGTCGGTGACGTGACCGTTGTGATCGACTATGCGCACAACCCACAGAGTGTCGCGGCCCTGATCGCGGCCACCAACCACCTCCACGCCGCCCGACGGGCGATCTCGCTCGGTACCGGTGGCGATCGCGATGACCTCGCGCTGCAGCAGATCGCGAAAGCTGCCTTCGACTCCGGGGTAATCGATCTCTATATCGCCAAGGAGATGCCGAAGTTTCTCCGCGGCCGTCCGCCGGGCTCGATCAGCGAGACACTGCTCGTCGCCCTGCGCGACCTTGGCGCACCCGCCGCATCGCTGCGCAGCGCGCCGAGCGACATGGACGCTGCGCGCGTCGCGCTGCAATGGGCGCAGACGGGGGATCTGTTGCTGCTCGGTATTCACGATCAGCGCGGTGATGTGCTCGCTCTGCTTGCAGAACTGGCACGACTCGACTGGCATGCCGGGGATCCGCTGCCCGTGTGAACGAGGCCGCACAAATCGGTGCCGAGTTGTGCGGCTCTGCGGGCCGTGCTCGCATGCGCTCGCGTCCGCGCGTAGCTTCGTGCCATGAAAAATGTGATTCTCGCACAGCTCAAGGCGCTGCCGTTCGTGGCGGGGCTTCCGGACGCACAGCTCTGGCGCTTTGCCCAGTCGCTGGAGATGCATTCGTTCGCCACCGATGACGTCTTCTTCAATGAAGGTGACGAGCGGTCGATGTTCGCTCTCGTCGTCACCGGCGGTGTGGCCATCGAGAAGACGGCCGAAGGGCGTACCACCCGCCTCGTCACGATGGGGCCTGGTGAAGCGATCGGCGAAGGACTGCTGCTCGACGACACGCGCCATGGCACCACTGCCCGTGCCGTCATTGCCGGTGAGTTGCTGATCCTGCGCAAGGCCGCGCTGGCCGAGATCGTGAAGGACAACCCGCATCTCTACGCCGGCCTCGTCGGACGCGCCGCGCGTGCGATTGCCGGTCGCCTGCGTATCGCCGATGCCACGCTCGTGGGCCGTGGCCGCACGCTCGGTTTCGGCAGCCGGCGCATGCGCACCGAACACGACCTGCTCGGTGAACGCGAAGTGCCGGACGAGGCGCTCTACGGTGTGCAGACGCTGCGCGCCGCCGAGAACTTTCCGATCACCGGAGTCCCGCTGCGTGAGTTTCCCGAACTGATCAACGCGCTGGCCGCGGTCAAGATCGCCGCCGCGCAGGCCAACCGGGAACTCGGGTTGCTGCCGGACAACATCGCCGATGCGATCGTGCGGGCCGGTGAAGAGCTGCGTGCCGGACGGCATCACGAACATTTCATCGTCGACATGATTCAGGGCGGTGCCGGTACCAGCACCAACATGAACGCCAACGAAGTGATCGCGAACCGGGCGCT
Organism: Gemmatimonadaceae bacterium; assembly: GCA_031374935.1. GTDB lineage: Bacteria > Gemmatimonadota > Gemmatimonadetes > Gemmatimonadales > Gemmatimonadaceae > JACMLX01. The sequence continues at coordinate 4,438 of JANMHB010000100.1, forward strand.
GGAAATCCTCGGACGTTCGCGCGGCACCTACGACGTGGTGCATCCCAACGAGCATGTGAATCGCAGTCAGAGCACCAACGACGTCTATCCCACGTCGATCCGGATCGCACTCCATACCGCGCTCGACACGCTGCGTGATGCGCTGAAGGATCTCTGCGGCGCGATGGATGCCAAGTCAGTGGAGTTCAAGGAACTGATCAAGATGGGCCGCACGCAGTTGCAGGATGCGGTACCCATGACCCTCGGCCGCGAGTTCAAGGCCTGGGCACACACCCTGATGGAAGACGTCGATCGGCTTGGCGAGGCGCAGGCCCTGATGCGCGAGATGAACATGGGTGCCACTGCCATCGGTACCGGCATCACCGCGTCAGATGCATTCACCGTATCGGTGCGGAAGCATCTCTCCGACGTCACGGGTCTGGTGATGATCACCGCGCCCGACCTGATCGAGGCCACCAGCGACACCGGCGCGTTCGTGCAGTTGAGTGGTGTGCTCAAGCGCACCGCCACCAAACTCTCGAAGATCTGCAACGATCTGCGGTTGCTGTCGTCTGGTCCCCGCGCCGGTTTCGGTGAGATCAACCTGCCGCCGATGCAGCCCGGCAGCAGCATCATGCCGGGCAAGGTCAATCCCGTCATCCCTGAAGTCGTGAATCAGGTCTGCTTCAACATCATCGGCGGCGATGTCACCGTGACGATGGCGGCCGAGGCAGGGCAGCTGCAGCTCAACGTCTTCGAGCCGATCATCGCCTACAAGCTGCTCGGCGGCATCTCGGAACTGACGCACGCCATTCACGTGCTGAAGGACAAGTGTATCGTTGGCATCACGGCCAATGCGGATCGCATGCGCTACTACGTCGAACATTCGATCGGCGTCGTGACCGCGCTGCTGCCCGTGATCGGCTATGAAAAGGCGACCGAGGTGGCGAAGGAAGCGCTGGCCACTGGTCGCGGGGTGACGGAAATCGTGCTCGAGCGCGGGTGGCTCACGCGCGCGCAGCTGGACGACATTCTGCGGCCGGAGTCGATGGCGGGGCGGTAGCCGGGACGGGCCAGGGGTATTGACCGGTCTGACCAGACTAGTCAATTTTCCGTGATGTCGAAAGAATACTCCATCTACGACGCGAAGGCGCAGCTGTCCGCGCTCGTCCGGCAGGTGCGCGAGTCGGGGCAGACGTTCGTCATCACGGTGCACGGCGAGCCGGCGGCGGAGCTGCGTCCGATCGAGACCCCGCGCGCGGCGCAGACGCTCGCGGAGCGCGTGGCGGAACTTGAGGCCATCGGCGCGATTTCTCCGGCCAAGCGCAAGCCTGGCGAGAAGTTGCATTTCCCGATCGGTGAGCCGAACCCGGGGGCCTTGCAACGCTTCCTCGAGGAACGCGATTGACATCAGCATTCGTGGACACGTCCGTCATCCTTGCAGTCGCGTTTCAGGAAGCCGACTTTGAGGAGGTGGCCGAACGACTCGAACGTTTCGACGCGGTGTATGCGTCAGATCTTCTCGAGGCGGAGCTGCGTAGTGCCTGCCGGCGTGATCTGCGCAGTGTTGATGAACGGCTGATCGCACAGCTCCGGGTCGTGTACCCTCAGCGTTCGATCCGGGCCGAGATCGTTCGAGTACTCGATGCAGGATACACGCGGGGTGCTGACTGTTTCCACTTGGCCACCGCGTTGTTCCTGGCCCAGAGTCCAGAAGAACTGACCTTTCTCACGCTCGACAAACGCCAACGCGACGTCGCCGCGACTCTCGGCTTCATGACCTGAGTCCACGAGCTCCGCGCACCGCGCCAAGGCTCGCATAGCCCGATCCTCTGGTGAGCGAGGCAACAGCATCCGGACACCTTGGTGCTCACCGAAGCCGCTGGATCTCCTCGAGCACCTGGATATCCGCCACGTCCTGCGGTCGCCCGGTTCGCTTCGACGCGATCAGATTCGCGAGCGACACCGTCGGCACTGGTACCCCTTCGATGTCAAACACCGCGAGGTCTCTCTCGGCCTCCTCCCACCGAAGATTCCATGCGCGCGTCAACACATCCACGTTTGGAGTGTCCCCGATCATCGTCACCGGGCGCGAGATGAGATCACCCGGCGCCATCTCTGATGCGATGCCGAACGGCAGAGCGCCCAGCGCACGCAACACCCTTTCCGCGTTTGGGACGGTAGGATCGATCAGGATGTCGACGTCACGAGTCGCGCGCGATGTACCCCAGAGCTGCATCGCCGTCGCGCCGACCACCGCATACCGCGCGTCCTCGGCGTTCAGCAGCAGGCAGACGCGAGCCACTGCCGTCGTCGGCGCCGTCATTCCGAGGCCGCACGCAGCCGACGCCAGGTGCGAAAGTCCTCGAACGACGCGAAATACAGCGGCTCGGCGGGGCGAGTGACCATCTGTCCGGACTCGACGATATGCACGCCCTCGTCGCTCGCGCGAATCCGTTCGAGTGGCGTGAGCGCGAGGTCGCGCCGCAGTTGCTCACGGCGACTTGCGCCGAGTCCGCTCAGCGAGTTCCGGCTGGCGACATAGCACCGCAGCGCCTCCGCCACGATCCAGCTCCGCGACCGATCCGTTTCGGCCGCCAGTCGGTCCGCCGCGTCGAGGTCGGCTTGCGGCAACGTGATGGCGATGCGGGCGAAGGGTTTTCCTCTGGGCATGAAACAATCATACTTGGTAATACCGTTTGTCGCTATGCTGCCCAGTCGCTGCGCCGGTACTCAGCCTGTCATGAGGGTCCGAAGTGACGAACCGGACTCTGTCCGACCCTCACCGAGCGGCGCCGCGGAACCGCTCGAGCACCGCGTCCAGATCGGCGACTGAGCACCGTCTCGTATTCCAACCGCCGGGCACCGCGTGGGCGAGGACGCCGATCGTGGCTCAACCAAGGTTCGGCTTGAACCGGGTGTGGCCGAGTGCCCTGAGCTCGGTCCCGGTTCACGATCGCAGTCGGCCTGCAGGTGGCCATGGTCGTGCCATCTGGGCGGGCGAACGTTGCGTGGCCGTCATTCAGCGCCGGAAATGGTCAGGCGAAATCCGGCCACGGCTCATGCAACCGCGACACGAACGTGCCGTCGGCTGTTCCGTCGCGTGCGCCGTGCGTCGAAAAATTCCAGGTTGCGGGTTATGACGTGCTGGTTAAGTATGAGACTGAAAATAAAATTGCCGATGGCACGCCAGAGACTTTTCAGGGAGTACAGGGTGAAACTGATGCGTGAAATGCTCCGCTCGACGATCCTCGCCGGCTTTGTCTCCGGCGTTCTGGCCACAACTGCCTGGGCTCAGCCGGTGCAGGTCGGCATCGAAGCGGGCGCTGCCTTCGCAACCTTCGTCGGTCGCGACGCTGAAGCTGCCAAGACACGAACCGGCCCGTTCGCCGGCCTGACGGTGGTCGTGCAGAAGCCTGGCGCGCAGATCGGATTCCAGTCCGGCCTGTACTTCGTGTCGAAGGGTGTGTCGATCAGCGAAGAGGGTGTCAGCGGATCGTTTCGGCTGCGATACCTCGAGGTCCCGCTGATGCTCCGGGTCGCACGCGCGCTGCAGGGGTCTGGCATCGTACCGGCCCTCACCGTCGGCGCCACGGTCGGCGCACGCATCGGCTGCGCCATTACTGCCAGCGGCCAAGGGATCACGGGTTCATTCGATTGCGACGATGGCGGCGTGCTTGGCCAAAGTATCGACTTCAAGAGAATCGAGGCCGGTCTGGCGATTGGTGGCGAGGTCGCGATTCCCTACCGGAAACGGCTGCTGGTCGTACCAATGGTTCGGTACACACGCGGGCTGACGCAGATTGCGGATTCCGACACGAATGATGACATCAGGAATCAGGTGATTCAGGTTGGCGTCGGACTTCGGTTTCGCCGCTGACGCCAGTCGGCGCCACAGCTGTTGCGGCCAGCGCTCGCGTGGGATGTGGAGTGCCACGCGAGTCTGGTGAACCTCATGCGCGCCGAGTAACAGGCTGAGGCCCCGCGGGACGAGCGCGCGTATCTCGCGAGCGGTGGGTCACACCGGCTCAGACGGCGAACAGATCCCGTTGGACTGGCGCAGTGCGCGGATCGCCCGCTCGGTCGCGCCAAACGCCGTCCCGCATGGTACGTCCTTTTGCGAAGCTGACTGCCGCCGTGTCGCGCAGCAGCCCATCGTCCACATCAGCCTGCAGATAGCCGCCCGTGAGCGCCATGCGCACCACAATGGCGGTGTCGCAGGCGGGGTTGCTGCACGGGTACACCGTGCTTGCGACAGCAATTGTCGAACCCGAGGGCGCTTCTGCTTCCCCCGCCTGCACCCGCCAGCCGCGGCGCACCTTGCGTGCGGGGCCGAGATACGGCGCCGACCAGCACACCGGGCATCGCGGTGTGGGCGGTGTCGTCGGGGCGAACGCGGCGTGGCGGCGAATCGGGGCGCGGTCTGACATGCGCCGAATATGCGCAATGAGGGCGCGGTCGGCAGCGGGCACTGCCATAACTCCGCCGCGGCGGTCATGGGAACACCCTTTGCTTGCCTGCGTCGGTCTGAGTGACGGCCGATCGCGGCACCACACTGACACTCCAACCGCAGGGTACGTCAGATGCTCACCACATCGCGGATCGGTTCCGATTTCGACGTCGAACTTCAACTCGGCGCCGGCTGGTTCAAGACCGCCGTCGGCACGCTCGCCGATGCCGGCGTGATCACGCTGCCCGATGGCTCACGGCCGATCGTCGATGCGGTCATCATCCTGCCCGCCGATCCGGACTGGGACCTGCGCCTCACGTTCGTCGACGTGCCGATTCCTGTCCGATTGAAAGCGTCGCTGAGCGACACCGGCGACGAGCTCACACTCACCGCCGATCTCGCATTCATTCCGCCGCAGACGATCCCCTTCGGAGCACTCACTGGTCTCTCGGGGGCACCGGTGCTGACCAAGGTCTCCGGTGACGCCGGCCGCGCCGACGCCATCGTGATCCTCGCCAATCTCGACCTTCACGCCGAGCCACAGACTGGCGATCCACTCCCCGCCGGCGAGACCGTTCCGCGTGGCGACGTGGCATTGGTGCAGTCGTTCCTGCCCGCGGGCAAGGACATCGCGTTCGGCCTTGGTGGCGCAACCTATGCTCGTTTTGCCAATGACCTCTGGCACACGAAGCTGCGCGCAAGTGACGGGACGCACCCGTTGCCGAGCGAGGATGATCCCCGCGGAACCTGGCGGGTGGTATCGATGACCGGCGGTAGTGGCGCGTTGCGCGTCACGCTGAAAGGCGAGGTGCCGATCGATCTGTTTCCCGATGCAGATGTCACGATCACCCTGATCGTCACACCAACCGTCAGCAACGGGCAGCTCAGTGTCACGCTCGAAACCGAGGAAGACGTTGACACCGGCCTCCTCGGCGACCTGCTCGCCGCGCTCGCGGGCGGATTCGTGGGTGGCCTGATCGGCTTCGTGATCGGTATTCTGACCGGTGGGATTCTGCTCGGCCTGCTGATCGGGTTTGGGGTCGGCGCGCTGGCCGGCGTCATCGCACTGGAGATCGTCGAAGTAGTCGTGGAAGGGATCGTCCGGAAGGAGATCCACGCGCGCATCGGTGGCGAGCCGTTGCCAGCGATGACCGTCCGTCGCGACGCCATCGTACAGATCGCGATGCCGGATCCTGACGATGACAAGCTCTCCGTGTCGGTCCTCGATTCGCTCCCGACGTCGATTTCCGTGTACAACGAGAATCCGACGGACGAGATTCTCTATCGCCGGAACCTGCTCGTCACGTCGCTCTGGGACGACCTGTCCGTCACTCGGAACGGATTTGCGGTCGCCGGCCTGGCGGGGACGGCCGAGCGATTCGAACCGGAGCGGGTGACCATATCACGGGTCAGCTACGTGGATGATGTGCTCGAGACAGTGACCTATCGACGCACCGGTGGCGGGGAGCAGACACTGACGCTGGCCGAGGTTCGAGAGCGCACCGCAGTGGGAGAGTTGCGTGCGCCCTTTCGGCTGGCTGCCGCCCCGGCTGGAGCCACGTTCCGGATTCCGGAGGGGAAACTGGCCTGCGTCTGCCTCGATCCAGCCCGGATTCACCGCGAGAACACGATCATCACCGAAATCGAATTCTCGAATGGTGTCAGACTGCAGACGCCGGATGCCATCGCGTTGCAGGATGCGGCGGCGATCGTGGTGGTCGGCTTCCAGTTGATCCATCCGCAAGACTACAACGCGTACTACCGGGCGAAAGCGGACTTCTTTCTCGACAACAATTTCGAGCGGCTGCCGGAGTTCCAGGTGTAGCGACAGGACTGCACGATCGTGCCGCTAGGTGTCTTCCCGAAAGCGGCACATGGCCTCAGAAGAAAACCGAAGCCATCACACGCGGTACGGCCAGAGCGAACGTGTTCCGATCACCATCTCGCGAGAACTCTGCGACCGCGACAGCGCCGAGTGAAAGGTGGCGGTTGAACAGATAGGCTCCACCTGCCTCGCCATACGCACCGTAGGGGGTCGAGAACCCCTCGATTCTTCCGTACGTCACGCCGACACCCGTGATCGGACGAAATCCGAGCCCGCTGCGGTGGTACTTCCTGATGCCTGCCTGAAGTGTCACATCGGTGCGGCCACTGACCCGTGCGCTCTCAGTACCGGCGTCGTTGGTACTCTGAATGGAGCCTCCGACGAGCAATGCCCAACTGGGCGACAGGAACCGCAGCACTTTGGCGTCCCGGAAACGGCCAACCACCGACTCGGCTCCCCACGTGCCGGCGGCAGGGGCACCAGGGCTGGCCTGTGCTGTCCCCTGCGCGGCGACTGGGGCGGCCAACACGAACAGGACGGCGACAGGCAGCAGCACACGACGGTGCACACGATGGACCGGCATGCGACACCTCGGAGGGTTGAGGACGGTTGGAGGAGCTGAACCAGCAGTGAGTGTCGAAGTGATTCTAAAAGTTCCCTCGCTGCGCCACGTATAGATTCCCGCCCATGGCAAAACCCACCGTCGATGGCCCCGGTCAGGCCAAGCTCCAGCAGCTCGAAACCGCAAAGTCCATCGTCCAGACCGTCCACGGCATGGTCGAGCAGTACGCCCTGGCGATCAAGAACAGCTCGCCCACCAGCAGCTACCCCCAGCAGATCAAGCGGGCCGCCACCCCGTTGGTCGGACTGCTGCGGAGCCAGTTTCAGCTGCTGGCTGACCTGGCCACTGACCTGATCCTGGTGGCGACGCGGGGCGGGGGGGCGGACGTGGCCAAGGTCCGGATGCTCCGGGAGCGGGTCGGACAGCTCAAGTCGGGTATCGAGCTGTCCGTCACTTCCACACTGACCAAGCACGCGGTCGCCGACTCGAAACCGACGCCGGACTCAAGTGCCGCTGGCGGGGAGTAACCCGTGCTCCTAAGTTTTGCGGGATGCAGGTTCGATCGTTGAGATTGACGTGTCGTATCTGCGTGGAAAGCCGGTGACAGCTAACCGGCACGCCAGTCGCTTGACCTGGTAGGGGTCGCGGTTGTCGTGGATGGATGATGACGATGCCTGCGGTTTGCGCGCTGCGCTGGCCGCGCCACGGCCTCCGGAACCCCGGTTCCTGTCGCCGAGTTCTTCTTTGGGGGTCTACCCTGACACCCCACGACCTTTCCCAAGACTTGGGCATGGCCAGCATTTTTCGGTTCCGCCGGCGTCTCGCCGTCGCTTTGACCCATCGCGGACTCGTCTCCGCCGCGCTTGCCGCCCTGCTGATCGTCGGCGTCGCCGCGACCGCAGGCGCGCAACAATATCCGAACACGACGTTCAATTACACGACTGACCTGAATGAGGCGACGACCCATCTCTGGGACTCGCTCATCTTCTGGGCGACCATCGTGTTCGTGATCGTTCAGGTCGGCATCCTCTACATCATCTTCAAGTTCAAGGCACGTCCGGACTCGCCTGAACCGAAGCATGTGCATGGCAACACCACGCTGGAAATCGCGTGGACCGCGATCCCGGCCGTGATTCTGGCCTTCATCGCCGTGCCGACCGTCAAGACCATCTTCCTGACGCAGGCCAAGGCACCGGCCAATGCGCTTCAGATCGAGGTCATCGGCCACCAGTGGTGGTGGGAGTTCAAGTATCCCGAGTACGGCATCACCACCGCCAACGAGATTTACCTGCCCGTTGGCCGTCCGGTGAATTTCAAGCTGAACACCAAGGACGTCCTGCACTCGTTCTGGATCCCGCGCCTCGGTGGCAAGCGTGACCTGATCTCGAACAAGACGAACTACCTCTGGATGACGCCGCGTGACTCGATGGCCCTCAAGGCCCTCAACGGCACCTGCAACGAATATTGCGGTGAAAGCCACGCCAACATGAAGTTCCGCGCCTTCACGGTGACGCCGGAGCAGTTCGCGAGCTGGGCGGCACATCAGAAGGGGCAGGCCGTCTTCGGGGTCGCTCCGCCCGTCGCTCCGGCAGCGGCTCCCGGCACGCCAGCCGCGGAGTCGACCAGCAAGGCGGGCCAGGTGGGCCCCGAGCTCACGAACGCCGCGGCACCGGCCCCTGTCGGATTCGTCTTCCCGCGTGAGAAGCTCGATCCCTCATCCATGCCCACCGCCAAGGCGCCCGCCAGCATCAGCTTCACGGCCGGGCTGACTGGCGATGCGACGCGTGGTCAGGCGATCTACTCACGGTCCTCGTGCATCGGCTGCCACAAGGTGAGCGGCAATCCGATGAGTGCTGGCATTCTCGGCCCGAACCTGACCCATGTCGCCTCGCGCTACACGATTGCCGGCGCGGTCTTCGAGAACAACACCGAGAATCTGGTGCGCTGGATCAAGAACGCGCCGGCCATGAAGCCGGGCAGTCTGATGCCGGCCATCGGCAAGGGCGAATACAATCCGGCCATCAAGGCCAAGGTCACGATGGGTGGGCTGAGCGATCAGGAGATTGCCGATGTCGCTGCCTATCTGCAGGCTCTCAAGTAACCCGCGCCGGAGCAATTGAGTCATGGCAACGACTGCTGCGCAGCCGACCTACGCGCCGGCCGCATCGACGAGTTCCTACTCCGGCGAGAAAACCGGCGTCTGGAGCTGGATCACCACCACCGACCACAAGCGGATCGGTGTGCTGTATCTCTTCACCTCGCTCTTCTTCTTCATCTTCGGTGGACTCGAGGCCGCGGTCATTCGCGCGCAGCTCGCCGCCCCGAACCAGACGCTGGTCAGTGCGGAGCTCTACAATCAGCTCTTCACCATGCACGGCACCACGATGGTGTTCCTCGCCATCATGCCGCTGTCGGCCGCGTTCTTCAACTTCCTCATTCCGCTGCAGATCGGCGCCCGCGACGTGGCCTTCCCACGCCTCAACGCCTTCAGCTATTGGGTGTATCTGTTCGGCGGCATCTTCATCACGCTGCCGATCTTCGCCGGCCTCGCCCCGAACGGCGGCTGGTTCGGATATGCGCCAATTACCACGATGGCGTACAACCCAGGGTTGAACATCGACTTCTGGGTGCTGGGCCTCCAGATCCTCGGTATCAGCTCGCTGGCCGCCGGCTTCAACTTCATCACCACCATCATCAACATGCGCGCACCAGGGATGCACCTGATGCGCATGCCGATGTTCACGTGGATGAGCTTCGTGGTGCAGTTCCTGGTGGTGCTGGCGTTCCCGGTGATCACCGTCGCGCTGGTGTTCCTGCAGTTCGACCGCTTCTTCGGCACCAATTTCTACACGCTCACTGCCGGCGCCGACCCGCTGCTCTGGCAGCACCTGTTCTGGATCTTCGGTCACCCCGAGGTCTACATCCTGATCCTGCCGGCCTTCGGCCTGGTGAGCGAAGTGCTTCCGACCTTCAGCCGCAAGCCGCTCTTCGGCTACGCGGTCATGGTGTACTCGGGCATCCTCATCGGCTTCCTCGGCTTCGGCGTCTGGGCGCATCACATGTTCAGCGTCGGCATGGGCCCGATCGCCGACACGGTATTCAGCCTCACCACGCTGCTGATCGCGATTCCGACCGGTGTGAAGATCTTCAACTGGATGAGCACGATGTGGGGCGGCAAGCTCCAATTCACGGCGTCGATGTGCTTCGCCGTTGGCCTGGTGGCGATGTTCACCATCGGCGGTCTCTCGGGTGTGACGCACGCGTCACCGCCCACCGACCTCCAGCAGACCGACACCTACTACGTGGTGGCGCATTTCCACTACGTGCTGTTCGGCGGCTCGATCATGGGCATCTTCGCCGGCATCTATCACTACTTCCCCAAGATGTTCGGGAAGATGATGAACGAGACGCTCGGCAAGTGGCACTTCTGGATCAACATGATCGGCATGAACCTGGCCTTCGGTCCGATGCACCTGTCCGGCCTGCTCGGCATGCCGCGCCGCATCTACACCTACGATGCGAATCAGGGCTGGGAGCTGTTCAACATGATGAGCACGGTCGGCACGGTGATCATCATCATCTCCACCTTGATCTTCATCTATAATTTCTTCACGTCGCTCAAGAGTGGGCCGCGCGCCGGCCGTGATCCATGGGGCGCCTCGACCCTCGAGTGGTCGATTCCGTCGCCGCCGCCTGAGTACAACTTCGCGGTGCTGCCGAACGTCACCAGCCGCTACCCGCTGTGGGACGTGACCGACGGCCATGATCTCTCGCGTGAGCATCACGAAGGGCATGAGAATCGCGATGACCGCGTTCCAACGGCCCGCGAACTCGGCATCCCGATGCCATCGAACACCTTCAAGCCGGTGATGGCCGCGCTTGGCCTCTGCATCATGCTTGGCGGCATGACCCTCAAGCACGTGAACTTCTACGCCTTCTTCATCGTCGTCAGCGGCGGTGCCACCACACTCGTGATCAGCCTGTACGCCTGGTTGACGACGCCGCTCGAGGAGTCGCACTGAGATGAGCGCCACCGCACTTGAGACGGCCGCCGACGGCCACGGTCATCACCATACCTCGACCGGTCTCGACAACCGCAAGATCGCCATCTGGGCCTTCATCGGCTCGGAGTGCATGCTGTTCGTCAGCCTCATCTCGACCTACCTGATCTACAAGGGCAAGTCGCGCGTCGGGCCGTATCCGCACGAAGCCTGGACCGATCCCGCCACCGGCGAGACGTTCAAGGCCATCCTCAACATCCCCGTCACCAGCTTCTCGACGTTCGTGCTGCTGATGTCGTCGCTGGCCATGGTGCTGGCGCACAACGCGGTGGTGAATCGCCATGTCAAGCGCACCACCTTCTTCTCGCGGCTCGAAGGCAACTCGTTCTTCTGGCTGATCGCGACGGCGCTGCTCGGCATCGTCTTCCTGATGTGTCAGGCCTACGAGTTCACCGCCTTCGTGAACGAAGGGCTCGGCCTGACGACGAATCTCTTCAGCAGCAGCTTCTTCGTCCTCACCGGCTTCCACGGCGCTCACGTCACCGCCGGTGTGCTCTGGCTGTTCACGCTGGCCTCGATCGACAAGAAGCGCGGCCTGCGCACCGATGAAGCACTGAATGTCGATCTCTGTGCGCTCTATTGGCACTTCGTCGACGTGGTCTGGATCGCCATCTTCGTTCTTCTCTACCTCATCAAGTGAGCCACGACCCCATGGCACACGGACCCGACGCCGCGCACGACGAACACGGGCATCACCCCACGGCGAAGACCTACCTCTGGACGGCGCTCTTTCTCACGATCGTCACCATCGTGGAGATCTCGGCCTACTACATCAAGCCGTGGGAGCAGTCCGCGATCTACGTGCCGAGCATGATCTTCATGTCGGCGGTGAAGTTCGCGGTCGTGTGCGCGGTCTACATGCACCTCAAGTACGACCATAAGCTCTTCCGCAACCTGTTCGTCGGCCCGCTGGCGATCGCGATCGTGACCTGTGTCGGCCTGCTCTTCCTGTTCGGCAAGGTCGCCGTCAACCTCGGCATCGCCACGTGACGCGGGTGCAGATCGGGCATTAACCGCATGACATGATGCATCTCGCGTTGTTGCTGCACCCGGCGCAGACTCTGGCGCTCGACAGTTGGACGATCCACCCGAGCACGGTCATCGGACTGACCGCACTCGGGTGGCTTTACTTTGCGCGGGCCCGTACCAAGGCAGGTATTGGCCCCTCCACGGCGCAGCGGGTGTCGTTCGTGAGCGGCCTGGTGCTCCTGTTCCTGATCCTGAACGGACCGCTCCACGACCTGAGCGATTTCTACCTGTTCAGCGGCCACATGGTGCAGCACCTGATCATGGAGCTGATCGTGCCGCCGCTGCTGCTGGCTGGTACGCCGGGCTGGATGCTCCGACCCGCACTGCAATGGCCCGTCATCGGATCGCTCGCACGACGGGTCACGACGCCGATCATGGCGTTCGCGATCTTCAACGTCACCCTCGCCGTCTGGCACATCCCGGCGCTCTACAACCTGGCGCTGATGCATCACAACGTGCACATCCTGCAGCACCTGACCTTCCTGGTGGCGAGTGTGCTGATGTGGTGGCCGTTCATGAGTTCTCTGCCTGAGCTGCCGCGCCTGAGCTATCCGGGACAGATGTTGTATTGCTTCCTGATGACACTGCCCATGAGCGTCGTGGCGGTCTACATCACCATGGCCGACACCGTGCTGTACCCGCTCTACGCCTCGAGTCCGCGCCTGTGGGGGCTGACGCCGAAGATGGACCAGCAGATCGGTGGCCTGATCATGTGGATCCCCGGTGGCTTGTTCTTCTATGGCATCATGACCGTCGTCTTCTTCCGCTGGCAGCGGCAGGGCAACGCGGGTGATGGCGTGGCTGAGGCGCAGGGCTCGTCAGGGGCGCTCACGCCGGTCGCCGGTCACTGATCGGTGGCCACCCTCACGCGGCCTGACACCGACCGGTCTCCAGCGCGCCGCGTCACGCCACCGTCCCCACCGGCAGCACCCTCGGGAGCGCGCGAACGCCTGCTCTCGCTCGACGTGTTTCGCGGGATGACGGTTGCCGGCATGCTGCTGGTGAACAACCCGGGTGACTGGGGCCACATCTTCCCGCCGCTCGAGCACGCGCCCTGGCATGGCTGGACGCCCACCGATCTGATCTTTCCGTTCTTCCTGTTCATCGTCGGCGTCACGTCACACTTGTCCTTGTCGCAGCGACGGGCGCGCGGCGACGACGAAGGGACCATCGTCCGACAGATCCTGCGCCGCGGTGCGCTGATCTTCCTCTTCGGACTTTTTCTGTCCTGGTTCCCCGGTTTCATGTGGGGCAACATCGCGTCGCTTCCGGATGCCACCTTCGTCGATCGCGTGGTGTATCGCCTCGAGCACCTGCGCATCATGGGGGTGTTGCAGCGCATTGCGTTTGCCTACGTCATCGGTGCACTACTCACGCTGCGTGGCACATGGCGGCAGCACTTGGGTGTGCTCGTTGGCATCCTGCTGGGCTACTGGGCGCTGATGACGCTCGTCGTTGTGCCGGATCAGGGGCTTCCTGGCTGGCAGCTGCTCGACAAGCCGGAGGCCGTGTTGAGCGCCTGGGTCGATCGGCAGATCCTGACCACCAACCACCTCTGGGCGTCCGCAAAGACGTGGGACCCGGAAGGGTTGCTGAGCAGCCTGCCGGCGGTAGGATCGATGATGATCGGCCAGTTCGCCGGCCGGTGGATCGGCAGCCCGAAACCACTGGCCGAGCGCCTCAACGGCATGTTCGCGGTTGGCGCGCTGCTGTTGATGGTCGGGCTCATGTGGCATTGGGTCTTCCCAATCAACAAGAGCCTCTGGACCAGCAGCTACGTTGTGTTCACCGGCGGCATGGCACTGGTGACGCTGGCGACGTGTATGTGGATCATCGACGTCCGCGGTTGGAAACGCTGGACGACGTTCTTCGTCATCTATGGGACGAACCCGATGATCGCCTTCCTCGGCTCCGGCCTGATGGCGCGCCTGACGGTGACCCTGCTCAAGGTCCAGACCGCCGATGGGCCGAAATCCGTGCAGGCTGTGTTCTACCAGGCGATCTTTGCGCCGATACTCGAACCGCGGGTGGCGTCGCTGGGGTATGCAGTGATGTTCGTCTCCGTCTGGTTCGTGATTCTTTGGGCGCTCTGGCGCCGGAACATCTTCCTCAAGGTGTGATTTGCGACGTTGCAATCGCCTCTGGTCCCTCGTTCGCTCGCTGTTCCTCGGCGCGTGCCTGATCGGTACCGCACTCCCCGCCGCGGCACAGCAATCGAGCAAGAAGTCCGCGACGGCCAGCCGGGCCGTGGCCAAGGTGTCCGCGCGCAGCACCACACTTCGGAAGGGATCCTCGGCAGCGCGGAACCGTTCGGCCACCGCTCGTCCGCGCCCGAAGCCGCGCACTCGGACGCGGCTGGTGCGGTTCAGGGCACCTGCCCTCGCCCCGCTCGAGGCTCGTTCGCCGTTCGGCCTCGACAACCTTCGCATGGATCTCGGCGCGCTCGCTGCCACCTCCATCCGGAACGGCTCGTGGGGGATGATGGTCACGTCGATCACCCACGGCGACACGCTGTTCTCCATCAATGCCGACGTGCCGCACGTGCCGGCATCCACGCAGAAGATGCTCACCTCGGTGCTGGCGCTGAATTACCTCGGCCCGGGCTACCGGTTCCGCACTGACGTACTGCACTCCGGCACGCTGCAGAACGGCCGGATCGATGGGGATCTGATCCTGCGCGGTGACGGTGATCCCTCGCTGTCGACACGCTTCTTCGGGCGAGCCCCGGATGCGGCGATGGATTCCCTCGCACTGCGTGTGGTGCGCGCCGGCGTGCGCGAAGTGAGTGGACGCGTGATCGGTGATGCCTCGGCGTTCGAAGCCCGCAGCATTCCGGAAGGCTGGCATCCGCGCATTCTGCAGGATTCCTACGCCGGCCGGGTCTCGGCGCTGACGCTGAACGAAAATCTCGTCTGGGTGACGATTCGCCCCACCACCCGCGGCAGCGCTGCCGACGTAGTGCTGGAACCGGCGACGACCGCCATTCCGGTGCGCGCCAACGTGCGCACGGTGGCTGGTCGGGGTGCTCCGCTCCGGTTCTCGCGCAACAGTTCCGGCATCACCGTCACCGGCAGCATCGGTGCCAACGCCGGTCCCCGGTCGTATTCCTACATCGTCGAAGACCCGGCATCCTTCACCACCGGTGCGTTTTTGGCCGCATTGCGGCGCAATGGTGTCACGGTGACCAACGGCATGACGCTGGCCCGCACACCAACGAGCGCGACGCCGGTGACCAGCTGGGAGTCGCCACCGCTCGAGACGCTGCTGGCGGTGATGAATCGCGAGTCGGTGAACGTCATCGCCGAACACGTGTTCCGCGCCGCATCGCGTGGTGCCGATCGACATACGACGGGCACCGCATTCACCGCTGACACCGCACTTCGCGCGCTGCTCCAGCGCACCGCCGGTACCCGGACAGATGCCATCCGGTCATCCGATGGCAGCGGCCTGTCGCAGTCTGATCAGGTGTCACCTCGCGCGATGGTGCAGATGCTCAGCTGGGCCGATCACGCGAGCTGGGGTCCGCTGCTGCACGCGTCGCTGCCGCTCGCCGGCGAGAGTGGCACGCTGCGGCATCGGATGCGCTACACCACCGCCCAGACCAACCTGCACGCCAAGACCGGCACCACCAACGATGTCGTGGCGCTGGCCGGCTACGTCACCGCTCGCAACGGCGAACTGCTCGCCTTCGCCATGCTCTACAACGGGCGCGATCGCTGGCGGGCCCGCGAAGCCATCGACGCCATCGGCGTCACCCTCGCCAACTGGTCGCGCTGACCGGCGATCGTCCGGTCGCGCATCGCACATTGCGGAACGCAGTGCGTTCCGTGTGCTCAGCTGATCCGCACGTCGATCCCACGCGACGCGAGTTCGGCGATGTAGCGATCGCCAGGGAAACACTCATCCGGTGTGTGCACACCGGGTTCGAGTGCCCGTGACGCCATCAGCTGCCCCGTGATCGACAGAGTGTAGCCCGTCACCCGCATCATCGCCGTGATGTGATTGGCGGTGTCGTAGTAGTCCAGCAAGTCGTACTGCCGAGTGGCCGGTATTCCATCCTTCGTGCCGGTCACCACCACGCGCAGTGCCACCAGGTCGGTGCCGCCGGGCTTCCGCAGCTTCGGGCCCACCTGTGCGATGAACACATCGCGCGGCACCACCTGCACGCCCTTCACGTCGATCGGCTTGGCATCGTACAGCCCCAGGTCGCGCATCGCCGCCATCAGCTGTGCGTGACCCGGGTACCGGAGTGTCTTGTACTCCATCGTCGGGATCTTGCCTTCATAGCGCCACGCCATGGTGGAGAGCCCACCGGCGGTGTGAAATGCTTCGAGTGTGCCGATCGGACTGACGAACTCCACCGGCTCGCGCTCGGAGAGCGCCGTCACCTGCACCCGCTTCCCGTCGCGCACCACCCACGACAGCGTCGAGTAATAGTCCAGCACCCCTTCGATCGAGTACACGATCTGGTAGTTGAGCGGCGGCTCGGGGCGCTGCGGCAGCCCGCCCACGTACAGCTTCACGGAGTCAACGGTGTCCATCGCACGAATGCCGTGCTCCGCCAGCACGTTGATCATCCCCGGGGCGAGGCCGGTATCGGGAACGATCGTCACCCCCTTCGCCCGTGCCGCCGCGTCGAGCGCCTTCTGTTCGAAGACGATCTCGGTGTTGCCGCCCAGATCGGCGAAGTGCACTCCAGCCTCGACCGCCAGCGCCGCCAAGGTGCCGTTGAAGTAGTACGGAATCGCGCTCAGCACCGCGTCCACGTGTCCCATCTCGGCCAGCACGGCCTCGCGGCTCCGTACGTCCAGTGACACCGGCACCAGCCGCGCATCAGTCGTCGGAAGGAACGGCGGCAAGGCCGAGACGTCGAGATCGGCCAGGCGAACCTGAGTGACCCCTGAGCTCCGGAGCAGATCGAACGCACATGCGGAGCCCTGGGCACCGCGGCCGAGTACGAGAAAACGCATATTGAGGGGCAGTGGCCGCACGCGCGCGGATGGCGCAGCGAGGCGGGCAGGGAGCGATGAATGAGGCGGGAGTAGGAATTCCGCGTGAGTCCGGGGAATTTACCTGAGCGCTCACCGTTCCGCGTTCGGCGAACCGTCTCTCCCCCTGGCCACTGCGTGCCTTCAACTGCCCCCGACGCCTGGCGTCAGCATCTTCTCGCCGACACGCCGGCCATTCGTGCCGCCCTCGGCCGCCTTCACTCCATCGCGGTCCTCGGCATCAAGCCGTCCGACACGGATGCTCCGGCTTTCTACGTTCCCGAATATGCCCAAAGGGCGGGCTTTAAAATCATTCCGGTTCCGGTGTATTACCCCGACATGGTGAAGGAACTGGGCGAGACCGCCTACCGGTCGCTTCGAGACGTGCCGGTTCCGATCGACATCGTGCAGATCTTCCGCCGTCCGCCGGACATCCCCCAGCACCTCGACGACATCCTCGCCGTCAGGCCGAAGATGGTCTGGATGCAACTTGGCATCCGCCACGAGGCAGTGGCCGAAGCGCTGGCCCAGGCCGGCATCGACGTCGTGCAGGACCGCTGCCTGCTTGTCGAACTCCGCGCGATGGGGCGATAGGCACACACTGACGCGCGTGTTGCGGCGCCGGTCGGATGCGCCAGCCACCCGCAGCGATCACCGCGCTGCGGTCACTCTGAACACCGTGCCGCCGCTGTCGTCGCTGACCAGCACCGAGCCATCGCGCAGCACCGCAAAGTCCACCGGGCGACCCCAGCGTGCGCCGGTCTCGCCCTGCCAGCCGGTGATGAAGTCCTCATAGCTCACCGGGCGACCGTTGCGCGCCCGAACCCGCACCACCTTGGCCCCCGTCGGCGTATCGCGATTCCAGCTGCCGTGAAACGCGACCAGTGCGTCGCCGCGCCACTCAGCCGGGAAACCCGTCGCCTTCTCCAGGAATGTCATCCCAAGTGGTGCCGAGTGTGCCTGCATGCGCAGCGCTGGCGCTTCGGTCGCATTGCAGCGGGCCTGATCGTTGAACTCCGGATTCGGAATCTTCGGACCGTGACAGTAGGGCCAGCCGTAGTCCTTGCCGTCGCCAATGATGTTCAGCTCTTCCGTCGGCAGATCCTGATGGTCGGGCTTCAGGTTGTCGCGCTCGTGCTGCGTGACCCAGATCTGCTTCGTGGTCGGATGCACGGCCATGCCAACCGCGTTGCGCAGCCCACGACTGAAGACCCGGCCGTTCTGGCCGTTCTCGTCATACTGCATCACCGCCGCCCGCTCGCTGGCGGTCTCGATGCAGATGTTGCAGGTGCTGCCGATCGACACGTACATCTTGTCGTCGCTGCCGAAGACGATGCTGCGCGTCCAGTGATTCTTGCCCGGATCGTAGCGATTCAGCTGCTCGGCGGTACCCGTCGGCAGCCCGGCGGGGGTCAGCGAGAAGCGCACCACGCCACCGGTGTTGGCGACGTAGAACTTCCCCTTGTGGAATGCCATCCCGTGCGGCCGGTCGAGCCCCGTCAGCACGGCCGTGACCGAGTCGGCCACACCGTCGCTGTTGGTGTCCACGAGGCGCGTGATGGCGTTGCGGCCGGGCTGGCTCACGTACACGCTGCCATCCGGTCCCACCACCATCGCACGGGCGTTGGGCACACTCGCGTATCGCGTCACCGTGAATCCGGCAGGCACGCTCAGCTTGCCGTCCAGCGCCATGACCCGCGCTGGAACCAGGCGGCTCGGCGTCGTATCGATCGACGCACTCGGTCCCGACTGCGCGCCAAGACGCGTTGCGCCGAACAGCACCAGCACCAGTGTTGCAGCACGCATGTAGTCTCTCCCGACTCGTGAAGGGCCAGCGATTGCCGCGCCGCGATCACTCGATCGCGCACGTTCAGAGTTCGATCTGTGTCCCGAGTTCCACCACGCGTCCGGGCGGAATGCCGAAGAACGCCGTCGCGGAACGTGCATTGCGCACCATCAGGATGAACAGCTTCTTGCGCCACATCGACATCCGTGCCGGACCGTTCGGCAGGAGCTGTTCGCGGCCCAGGAAGTAGCTCGTCGATCCGGTCGCGCAGACCAGCCCCGACCCGCGCGCACTCGACATGATGTCGCGCATTACCGGCGTCTGCATGAAGCCGTACATCGCCTTGACCCGCCAGAAGCCCGCCCCGAGCGATTCGACTTCCACCCGCTGGCCGGCATCCATGTACGGCACCGGCTTCGACACCACGCTCAACAGCACCACCTGCTCGTGCAGCACCTTGTTGTGCTGGAGATGGTGCAGCAGCACGGGGGGAATCCCATCGGCATCCGACGTCATGAAGACCGCAGTCCCCTGCACACGAAACGGTTCCTTGCGCTTGATGTCGGCCAGAAAGAGGTCGGTCGGCAGGGTGCTGCGGCGCAGCATCTGACCGAGAGCTTCGCGCCCGCGTTTCCAGGTCGACATCAGCGTGTAGAGCCCGGCTGCAACCGCCAGCGGTACCCAGCCGCCATCGAGCACTTTCAGCACGTTCGCACCCAGGAAGGCGACGTCGATCGTCAGGAAAAAGCCCGCCAGCCCGAGCGCCTGCCACCGCGGCCACTTCAGGCGGACGATGCACAGTTCGTAGTACAGCAGCGTGGTGATGGCCATCGTACCTGTCACGGCGATGCCGTACGCCGCCGCCAGTGCGGTCGATGACTTGAACCCGAGCACCACGAAGATCGTGCCGATCGCCAGCAGCGTGTTGATCTCGGGGATGTAGATCTGGCCCGACTGCTGCTCGGAGGTGTGAATGATCGTCACCCGTGGCGTGTACCCCAGCTGCACGCTCTGCTGCGTCAGTGAGAACGCCCCGGAAATCAGCGCCTGACTGGCAATGATGGCCGCCATCGTGGCCAGCAGCAGCAACGGGATCTGCAGCAGGTCCGGCGCCAGCGAGTAAAACGGGTTCGCGCGTGCGCCGGCATCGCTGATCAGCACCGCGCCCTGACCGAAATAGTTCAGTAGCAGGCAGGGAAAGACGAGCAGCCCCCACGCCAGCCGGATCGGACGCTTGCCGAAATGCCCCATGTCGGCATACAGCGCTTCGGCCCCGGTCACCGACAGCACGACCGCGCCCAGCAGCACGAAGGCGTGCCAGCCGTGTGTCGCCATGAACGTCAGCGCGTACCACGGGCTCAGCGAACGCAGCACGGTGGGATGCGCGATGATGTGTGGAACCCCCAGCGCTGCAATGCTCACGAACCAGGTCAGCATGATCGGGCCGAAGAGCTTGCCCACCCGATCCGTCCCGAAACGTTGCGCGCCGAACACGCCCAGCAAGAGAACGATGGTCACCGGCACCACCACGTTTTGCAGCCCCGGTGCGATCACACTCACTCCTTCCACCGCACCCAGCACCGAGACGGCTGGCGTGATGATGCCATCGCCATACAACAAGGCGGCGCCGATGAGCGCCAGCGCGATGACGCGCTTCTTCTTCTTTTCGTCTCCCAGCACGCCGCCCGTCTTCTGGAGCAGCAGCGCGAGCAGCGCCAGAATGCCGCCCTCACCACGGTTGTCCGCGCGAAGAATGAATCCGATGTACTTCACGCTCACGACGCTGATCAACGACCAGACGATCATGGACAGCACCCCCACCACATTCGCCGGCGTCGGTTCGACGCCGTGAATCCCGTTGAAGCACTCCTTCAACGCATAGAGTGGGCTGGTGCCGATGTCGCCGTACACCACGCCGAGGGCTGTCAATGTGAGCAGTGCCAGCTTCTTGCCCGTTGCCGGCTCACCGACATGGTGCTGGTTGCTGTCGGCAATCACTGACTGAGTACCCGTGGCAGTGCGAGCCGCGGGCGCCGCCGCCGCGGGTGGCGCGGGAGCGGCCGACGATTGACCAGAGACGTCGGGCGGGTCGGACACTACTGGGTCTGCTGCGGCGCCGGATGAATCCGATGCCGGCGACGCCGGAGATGAAGGCTGCGGTTCAATCATACGGAATGCCACGCATTGCCAGAGCGACGCGCAGCGAAACGGAAATGGCGTCGGGCTGCGGTCGCAGCCTTCCACCCCAACAAGTGACGCCGCCCTTCAGACGGCTCAGGCGGCGTCAGGATACAACGAACGGTCTGTCACGATGGAAGCTATATGCACCGGTCCAGCGGGGTAGTGGCCGCCGCTCAGCGCCCGTCGGACCGCACGGTGTCGCGCGCCATCTCCCGCAGCACCTGATCCCAGAGCGCCTGCTGGCCGGACGAGAGGCGGGCGCGGATCACCGCGCGGGCGGCAAAGCGCACGGAATCCAGCTGTGGGCGCACCGGTGCCAGCAGCGCCTTCATCTGCTCGTTTCGGGCGTCGAGAACCGAGTCCAGCATCAGCCGCTGCGCCGAATCGAGCTCCAGCCGGTCCGCGAGTTGATCCCGGGAGCTCTTCTGGTCCTTGGGGCCGTCCCGATGGGTCATCGCACGGTTGGCCGTGAAGCCCAGTGCCCCGCCGACCAGCACCGCACCAAGGAGGAAGAAAATCGCCTGCGCTTTGGTACGTTCGATCATGCCGGACATCAGTACCTGAAGAGATCAGGGACGGTCTTTTCACGCGGCGCGTCGCTGAGCGGACGGCCCACCGAATCCAGCGGGGTCGAGAGGGCTTCGACCGCCGCCTCGTACGCCAGCCGATCCTCCGTACCCGAGGTCTCCCATAGCCCCCACACCACCAGCACCAGCGCCGCGACGGCCGCAACCCCGCCTATGCGCCGCCACCGCGAAAACGGCACCCACCAGCCCGTGATGGCGGCCAGACTCCCGGTCACCGAGGTGGTCAGGTCCGACGGAGTCCCGTCGGCGAGAATCCGGTCCATGATGCGCGATTCCAGCCCATCCCAGTAGGCCGCATCGGCGGGAGGACGGAGCAGCGCGCGGAGTTGCAGTGTCACCGCGGGATCGCGGTCGAAGTCGTCGGAATGCATGGCAGTGTCGTCTTTCAGGCCAGTCGCCGGAGCGAACCGAGGATGGTTCGCATCGCTGCTCTGGCATGGTGCAGGTCGGACCGCGCCGTACCCTCGGGAATCCCGAGCATGGCGCCTATCTCGGCATGCTTGTAGCCCTCAACATCATGTAACACGAGCACCGACCGCTGCCGGTCTGGCAACTGCGTCAGCGCACTGCGAAGACGATCGAGCAGCTCATCCGCTTCAGCCGGATCACGGAACGGACTGGCGTGAGTATCGACCAGTTCGTCGGTATCCCGCACCTTGCGGCGTCGCGCCAGATCGAGCGCCGCGTTGCTGATGATCCGGTGCAGCCACGCCCCGAACGGCTGATCGGGACGAAAGCGGCTCAATGCCCGGTGCGCATGCAGAAACCCCTCCTGCACGGCGTCCTCGGCATCCTCATGCGACAAGAGCACCGCACGGGCCACGGCATACGCCCGCTGCTGATGCCGGCGCACCAGCTGCGTAAATGCGCCGGTGTCGCCCGCCTGAGCCGCCAACACGTACTGACGCTCCTGCTCGCGGCTCGCGGCGAGGGCTTCGGCCGCCGCCTTGGCATCCAGTCCACTGGACGGCACCCCGCGCACGGCCTTACGCGGCATGAGCCGTCGCGCCGGAGCGGCGAGTGCGGGAGCGTTCGGGACGAGCGTCAGTGCACGACGAGGGGGCATGGCAACTGGAAGGAGTTGCCCATCGTACGCACCCAGGGCTCCCAGCGTTGTGGCTGGGTTGCAGGACCGCGCCATCGGCGCGCCACCGGGTGGCCCGAACCACGGTCGCGACCTCTACTTGCCGGCCTCGGGAGCGGCTTTCTCCGCGTGCTCGCCGGCAAAGCTGGCGTTGGTGGCCTTCACCACCGCAAACAGAATCACAAACACCACAACGGCACCGATGATCAGCCCGGTGAACGCGGCCTTGCGGTCGCTTGGAGCTTCTGTATGTGAGGCGCTCATGATCGGAGTCCAGAGAAAGGGACGTGCGTAGTGCGGTTCCACACCGCACCGCGCACTGATGAATCGCAGTTACGAAACCCGCACGGTGTTCATGACATCATTCCCTGCGATGGAATTCACCACATCCATCCCTTCCGTGACCTGGCCGAACACGGTGTGCACGCCATTCAGGTGGCGCGTGTTCGCTTCGCTCAGCACGATGAAGAACTGGCTGCCGCCGGTGTTCTTTCCCGCGTGCGCCATCGAGAGTGCACCCGGCTTGTGCTTGTGCGGATTGCCCTCGGTCTCGCACTTGATCGTCCAGCCCGGTCCCCCGGTGCCGATGCGCCGATCGCCGTTCGGCAGGTCGCGTGACAGCGGATCGCCACCCTGCACGACGAAGTCGGGAATCACACGGTGGAACTTCACGCCATCGTAAAACTTCTCGTTCGCCAGCTTCTCGAAGTTACCGGCGGCGAGGGGCGCTTCAGCCTCGAACAGCTCGGCGATGATCGTGCCCTTGTTGGTCTCGAACGTGACGGTCTTGGCCACGGAATCTCCAAATGCGGTAGTAGTGATCTGATGGCGGCCTCCGGCCAGAGCCGAGGCGCACAAACCCTAATCTACCAACGGCCGCCAGACGTGTGGGTCAGCCGGGTCCAGCGGCGGGCGGCGGCGCCGACGGGCACCGCGGTCGGAGCGAGCAACTGCCGCACCGCGGCGATCGCGCGTCGCAGACCTGCCGGCCGTGCCAGATGAGCAGGTGCGAGAGCATCGTCCAGTGTTCGCGCGGGAAGAGCGGAATCAACGCCGCCTCGATCCTGACCGCGTCGGTGCCCCGGGTCAGGCCCAGGCGTGCCGCCAGGCGGCCGACGTGGGTGTCCACCACAACCCCCTCGTTGAGGCCGAACGCATTACCCAGCACCACGTTCGCCGTCTTGCGGCCGACCCCCGGCAGCTGCACCAGTGAATCCATGGCGGCCGGGATCTCCCCGGCGTGTTCCGCCACGACGGCCTGCGCCATCCCCACCAGACTCTTCGCCTTGGCCCGAAAGAACCCGGTGCTCTTGATCAGTTGCTCCACCACATCGATCGGTGCAGCGGCCAGCGCGGCCGCATTCGGGAAGGCGGCGAAGAGCGCCGGCGTGACCATGTTGACCCGCTTGTCGGTGCACTGTGCACTGAGGATGGTCGCCACCGTGAGTTCATATGGATTCCGGTAGTGCAGTTCGCAGTGCGCGCCGGGATACAGCCGCTCGAGCTCCGCATACACTGCCGCCGCGTGCGCCTTGAGGGCCGAGCCCTTGAGCCGCGCGAACCGCGTCCGCAGCACGATCTTCAGGCTACGCGCCGGGCTCGACCTGTCCGGTGCCGACGCTCGTGGCTTCGCAGCCGATGATCGTTTCGATGCCTTCGGCGCGCGGACTTCGGCCTTTGTGGTCGCCAAGCTTCTCGTCATCAAGCCGTCATCAGCGCAGCATCTCGCCGCCGACGGGCGAAAGCCAGTACTTCGTCGACGCCGCGGGTGTTGAGCACGTCCGCGGGCCCCAGCCATCCCTTCCGGGCGATGGACACGCCCAGTGCGACATGGTCGAGCCCAGCGATCGAATGGGCATCTGGCCCGAGCTCGACCTGCACCCCCGCGTCCCGGGCCGCGCGACACCAGCGCCAGTCCAGATCCAGCCGGTGCGGGTCGGCGTTGAGCTCGATTGCCACGCCACGCTGCGCGGCACGAGCCAGGATCGCCGCCAGGTCGATGGCGTAGGGCTCGCGCGTCAGCAGCAGCCGACCGGTCGGGTGGCCGATGATCGTGACGTGCGGATCCTCCATTGCCTTCAGCACCCGGTCGGTCATCTGGGTGCTGTTCATGCCGAACCGGGTGTGCACCGACGCGATGACGTAATCGAAGCGGTCCAGCAACGGCGCCCCGAAGTCGACAGTGCCGCAGGGTAGGATATCCGCTTCCACCCCTTTGAGGACACGGAAACGGCCCGCCAGTGCCGCGTTCACCGCGTCGATCTCGTCATGTTGCCGCCGCACGGCGTCGGCTGACATGCCGTGCGCATTGAGCGCCGACCGCGAGTGGTCGCTGATGCCAAGGTAGCTCCAGCCGCGGGCCATCGCGGCCTGTGCCAGATCGGTGATGCCGAAGCCGCCGTCCGAGTAGAGCGAGTGGCAGTGCAGCACGCCGCGGATGTCGCCGACGTCGACGAGCCTCGGCAGCGCCCGGTCCTGGGCGGCGCGCACCTCGCCCATCGACTCACGCAGTTCAGGCGCGATGAATGCCAGGTCCGCCAGCGCGTAGACGGCCGCTTCATCAGGCAGCGGCACCACGGCACCATCGGCGTCGCGCACTTCGTCATCCACCACGCGGTACCGACGGTCGGCGAGGCGCTGCAGCACCTCGCGGACATGCTCCGGGTTCCCGGTCGTGCGCAGCAGGGTCAGCGAGAATTGCGTCGGTCGCACGCAGTGCAACGTGGCGGTGGTCGCATCGGCGAAGTGGAGTGAAATCACGCGCGTGCCACCGCCCACCACGCGCTGCACGCCCCGGATGTGCGCCATGGCCGCAGCGACGGCGATCGGCTGGGTCGCGCACTCCACCACCATCACCAGCTCACTCACCGTCTCGAGCCGACGGCGCACCATACCGCTGACCGCGACTCTCGACACACCGTCATGCGATGCGATTTCATGCAGCAGCCGCGCCGCCTCGGCGTCGGCGTGCGGCAGCAGGACCGAGGCGCCAGTCGAGCGGAGCTGCGCGATGCCGTTGCGCACCCGTTCGACCAGTCGTGGTCCGAACCGTGGCAGTGCCTCGAGCCGTCCGTCGCGCACGGCATCCTCGAGCCCCTGCAGCGTTTCGATGCCGAGTGCTGCATTCACGCGGTGGATGGTCGCCGGGCCGAGTCCGGGGACACGCAGCATTTCCTGGAGCCCTTCCGGGGTATCCTCGCGCAGGTCGTCGAGCAGCGTCGAGTCGCCATCGCGCACCAGCTCATCCAGCACGGCACGGATCTCGTCGGCAAAGGCCTCGGCGCGGCGCGTCTCGACCAGTTGACGGGTGGGCTGCGCCCCAAGCCGTTTCGACGCCGAGAGGAACGCCGCCGTTCCGGCCGCATCCGCACCGCGCAACTCGCGGAGCGTAGCGATTTCAGCCAGTACGTGGGCGGCGGCGCGGGAGTCCATGGGTGTCAATCTACTGCTGCAGCGCGTCGGTCCGAATCACTCGGATTGCGCCTCGACGAACCCGTCCAGAGCCCGATGCAAGGCCTCCGGCTGCTCGACGTACGGCACGTGCCCGCAGTCTGCCAGTTCGACCATCGTCGCACCGAGCGCCGCTGCGGTAGCGCGTGCGCTGGGGAGCGGGATCGGGTCGCGATCCCCGTGGACGACCACGGAGGGAAGCTGGACCGACGGCAGCGCCGCCAGCAGCGCCGGGCCGTTGACGCTGGCCCACGTGGACTGCTGTACCCGGCCAGTGACGCGGAACGGGGTCAGGTTCGCCGACCGCTCTGGATGCGCGAAGTAGCCTGCCACGCTCAGTTCGAAGGCGCGCTGCCGATAGGCCGCCGGATCACGCTCGCGGAGCCCCGACGCCTGCAGCGCTGACCGCAACGCGGCGACCTCCGGTGCCAGCTGCCGGCGCTGCAGCTCCGCGTCGAAGGCGGCGCGATCGGCCGGCAGAAATGGGGCAGGGGAGATCAGCGCGAACCACGGAGGGAGCGCTCCGGTCGCCGCGCGCGAAGCGACCAGTACGTGCAGCGCCAGCAGAGCTCCCCATGAATAGCCGATGATCGGCGCCCCGACCACGCCGAGCTCGTCGCTCACTGCTGCGAAATCAGCGACGTGTGTCGCGACGGTGATCGGGGTGGGATCATCGGTCTTCGAGCGCCCGCCGCCCCGCTGGTCGTGGAACACCAGCTCGAATCCGGACCCGAGCGTGGCGAGCGACAGCAGCTGCGGCAGCAGATAGTCGTGGTGCGCCCCTGGCCCGCCGTGCAACACGATCAGTGGCGGCGCACCTTCCTGACCGTAGCGGCACCAGTACAGCGGCACTGACGTCGTGGTCGTCATGCCGCTCGCGCGCGGCGCAGGGATCGGGATCGGCATGGCGAACTGTAGTCACGTCGCGAATCCACCCGGTTGCGGAACGTCGACATGGCTTGCGAAGGTTGCAGTCGACATCTTTCCGGGGCATCAGTCCGGCACACCACCCCAGCCCGAGGGATACCCCATGCGCCGTCTCCTCCCCTGCCTGACCGTCACCCTGCTGCTGCTGAGCGCGTGCGGCCGGAAAGCGAAGGCGCCGACCGAGGGCTCGGGGCGCGTGGTCCCGACGATGGTCGGCACGGCCATCGAACTCGCACCGCGCGCGGCGTTCTCCACCGCTGGCGGCTGACCGGCGGGCCGAGGCTCGTCTCAGCGTCGCTGCGCGGCGTTCACGCAGTGACGAGTGCCCCGCGAATCTGATCCCCTCAGCCGGTCGATCGCGAGCCGTCCGCGACGGCGTTCCGGTTGATGACGGGATGTCGCGCAGTGACGATTTGCATCGTCACTGCACGCCGCGCGCAGGCGCTGGCTGCGCGCGGCGGATCCGGTTCCACGCCGGTGTCTGCCGAAACGCGCGGAATCGCGGATCGATCGTGAACCACTGCAGCGTGTACTGCGAATGCTCGATGGCCGTCTCGAGCCAGAGGGCGGCCTCCGGCTCGTTGCCGATGCCCGAATAGATGGCGGCGATGGATCGCGGATCGACATGATCCAAGGGAAAGTTTCGACCGGCAAGTTTCCGCGCTTCCAGCAACAACCTGTCGACCTCGCGTTGCGCTGCCTCCGTCTTCCCGGTCAACGCGAGCGCGTACGCGAGATAGTCCCGTTCGAGATCATCGAAACCCGGTGCGGTCCCGCCTTTCGCGATCAGGAGCATCGTGTCCGCGAGCTGCATTGCCTGTCGCTCATTTCCGAGCATCAGGGCGGCGTCCACCTTGTTGTCGAAGTACCACAAGCTGTCATGGAGCGTGCGAAGTCGAAGCTGCCCGGGCGGCCGATCAAGGAACCAGCGACTCAGCCGGGCGCCGGCATATGGGACGTACGTGAGCGCTTCGAGGCTCGGTTCGCGGATGTGCTCGAGCATCTGTTCGTGGGCGCGCTGCAACGCGATCGAATCACCCCGCATCGCTGCGACGGAAATGCGTGCACGCCATCCGCTTTCTGCGGACGAATCGAGTGCCACGAGCCGATCAGCGAACGCGAGCGACGTGCCCAGCTGATGGGTCCGGAGTGCGATATACGCCGCAAATACGAGGTTGAGCGTCGATCGTGGGTCGAGAGCGACCGCACGGGTTGCAAGCAGCAGCGCACTGTCAGGATCCACGGCGATGAATTGAGACCCTGCCCAGCTGAGGATCTCCGCATCATTGGGCGCTGCCTTCACGGCCTGGCTGACCAGCGCTCGCGCTCCGACGCTGTCATGGTCGAAAGATCGCGTGAGTTTCGCCCCGGCCAGCAGTGTGTAGGGCTCCAGGGGCGCCCGCGTGCGCGCGGCCGCGAGCGTTCGGCGAGCGCGCACTTCTGCACCCCGATCCTGCGGCGCACCCAGCGCCAGGTTCACGTGATGCATCACCAGCATGCCCCACGCCGCAGAGAAGTTCGAATCGAGCGAGATCGCGAGCTCGATCTCGCGGAGTGCACGTTCGCGCAGCGCCGGCTCTCCACCATCGCCGTTCGCCACGCCGTCGGCAAAGATCCTCCGCCCGGCCTGGTACGCTGCGTACGCCTGCGGGTTGTCCGTGAAGCGTCGCTTCAGTGCGACCCGTTCCGTCGGCAGGATGTTCACCTGCAGGGCCTGCGCCACATCCGTCGCGATGCTTCCCTGCGCGGTGAACGGATCATCGAGCGTGACATCCGTGGTTTCTCCCGTCCACCTGATGGCACCGGACTTCGCGTCGACCAACGTCGGCGTCACCCGTGCGCGCCACGTTCCTGCCCCGTCCCTGGCCCAGCGCACCACGCCTTCGAGCAGGTACCTCACGCCAAGCTCCGTCCCGATCTGCTGCGTCGACTTCGTCGTGCCGCGATACTGTGCCGCACTCCGTCGATCGATGACCATCAGTGACGAGAGGGCTCCGAGCTTGGCCGTGATCGCATCCGTCAGCCCTTCCGTGAACGGCAGCTGATCCGCCGGCCCGGCATGTTCGAACGGCAACACGGCCATCATGACCGTCGCCGGCGACGCCGTGGATTCACGCCCGCCGAGCGTGTCGCGAGTCCTCCCACGCCACCACGCTGCCGCTGCCGCGACCAGAAGCACCGCAACTCCCGCCACTGCCGGCCGCCACGGCGCCGCGGTGCCGAACGTCCGCTTCACGCGCTGCGCGTCGGCGCTGGCTCGCCCATCCGTCCGAGCACCGCTCAGCCGCTGCAGGAGCGCCGTCGCTGACGCGGGTCGATCCTCGGGATCCTTCGCCAGGCACTGCATCACCAATGCAGTGATCGTTTCTGGCGCATCCGTCAGTGTCGCCAACGGTGTTGGAATCTCGACCATGTGCGCCGTCAGCAAGTGCTGTGGCGATGTACTGCTGGCGAAGGGATGCCGGCCGCTCAGGATCTCGTAGGCGACGACTCCCCATGCATACAGATCGGCGCGCTGATCGGTGTCGGGATCTCCGGCCGCTTGTTCCGGCGCCATGTACGCCGGTGTGCCAAGGGAGATGCCCGTGCGCGTGATGCGGGTTCGCCCGGCAGCGTCGGCATCCTCGGTAC
Source organism: Gemmatimonadaceae bacterium (assembly GCA_031374935.1). Classification (GTDB taxonomy): domain Bacteria; phylum Gemmatimonadota; class Gemmatimonadetes; order Gemmatimonadales; family Gemmatimonadaceae; genus JACMLX01. The sequence continues at coordinate 33,978 of JANMHB010000100.1, forward strand.
GAGACGCATGCAGCGCTTTCGCGATACCGAAGTCGGTCACGACCGCCGTACCGCCGGAGAGCAAGATGTTCTCCGGCTTGATGTCGCGATGCACGATGTGCTGTGCGTGCGCATGCACGAGCGCCTGGGCCACATCTCGCAGCAGGTGGCTCGCTTCGTCCACCGTCATCGGCCCCTGATCGAGCCGTTGCCGCAACGAGGCCCCGCGCACCAGTGGCATGGTGTAGTACGGTATCCCGGCCGACGTCACACCGGCCGTCAGGAGCGGCACGATGTGCGGTTCCTGCAGCGCCGCCGCCAGCCGGATCTCTCGCTGGAATCGTTCGACGCTCAGCCCCTCGGCCAGCTCGGGGGCAAGCACCTTGACCACCACATCGCGGCCCAGCGCCTCCTCGCGCGCAACGAACACGCGCGACATCCCGCCCCCACCGAGCTCGGACTTGAGCGTGAACGCCGCCCCCAGCGAAGCCTGCAGCGTGTCGCGAAGTGGATCGGTCATCGGACGGGCGGGGAGAGTGAATCCTTACCCCCGAAGCTACCTCGGCGAACCCGGCACGACAGTCTGCGCCGCACCGATGAGCGTGAGACTCGGTGACAGGCCCAACCGCGAGTGCGGTGGTGGTGGTGCAGGTCGGGCCGACGGCTTTGCAGTGGTGGACGTGACCCCATCCCCTCCACGCCTCCGCGTGAACAGGTCTGACGATCCCGCGTGCCTGTCCCGCGTGCCCGGGCTACGCGTATCGCGCTGCTGTCGCGACCGTCTGCAGGTGCACCTGCACGGTGGTCGCGATGTCGACGCCGTAGCCGCCAGCGATGGTGACACACACCGGCAGCCCCACCTCTCGGCACGTCCGAATCACCAGGTCGTCGCGCTGGGCCAGGCCTTCGAACGACAGCTTGAGGCGGCCCAACCGATCCCCTTCGTGCGGGTCGGCGCCCGCGAGATAGACCACCAGATCGGCGCGTGCCGCGTGCAGCACGTCGGGTAGGGCGTCGCGCAGCCGGGCGAGGTACTCATCGTCACCGATGCCGTCGTCGAGCGCTTCGTCGCGGCTGCCGTTCACCTTGTGGAACGGGAAGTTCTTCGCGCCATGCATGTTGAAGGTGTACACGCTCTCGTCACCTGCGAACACGGCGTTGGTGCCGTTCCCCTGATGGACATCGAGGTCGATGATGCAGGCGCGACGGATGTGGCCCACGGCCTGCAGGCGACGGATCGCGATCGCCACGTCGTTGAAGACACAGAAGCCTTCGCCGCGATCGGGAAAGGCGTGATGTGTGCCGCCTGCGAGATTCATCGCGATGCCGTGCGACACGGCGCGCTCGCTTGATTCGATGGTGCCGCGCACCACCCGGAACGCGCGTTCCACGAAGGCCTCGCTCCACGGCAGCCCGATCCGACGCTGATGGGCGGGGTCGAGTGTGCCGTGCTCCACGCCATCGACGTACGCTGGCGTGTGCACCCGCAGCAGGTCTGCGTGGTCTGCACGCGGCGGCTCGTGCAGCGTGGAGGCCGTGACCAGCCCTGCGGCCAGCGCCCCCTCGCGCAGCAGCGCGTACTTCACCATCGGAAAGCGGTGGCCGTCCGGCAGCGTGATCGCATACCGCGGAGACGACCAGCAGTGCAGCGGCATGTCGGTCAGGCCCGATGTTCGCCGCCGGCGTGCCTTGGCACACCGGCGGTGTTCGTCACCGGTCCGTGAAGTCCGTGGTCGAGTCCACCCGACGGCAGACTTCGGCAATCAGCGTCGCGGCGTGATCGAGATCGTCGAGACTGACCATCTCGTTCGGCGAGTGCATGTAGCGATTCGGGATCGAGACCAGCGCGGTCGCGACGCCATCGCGCGCCAGCTGAATCGCGTCCGCATCCGTACTCGTCGCCCGACCCGCCGCGTGCAGCGAGTACGGCATCTCGAGCGATTCCGCCGTGTCGCGCAACAGCCGGAAGACCACCGGACTGATCACGCTGCCGCGGCTCAGCACAGGACCGCCGCCGAGTTTGTGCTCGCCCACTTCCTTCTTCTCGATGCTGGGATGATCCGTGGCAAAGGTCACGTCGACGGCGATCGCCATCTGCGGGCCGAGTGCCTGCGCGGCCACACGGGCGCCGCCGCCGGAGTAGCCGATCTCCTCCTGACAGGTGGCGACGGCCACCACGCGAGCCGAACCCGGCTTGGCGGCGTAGCGTCGCAACGCTTCGAGCACGATGAACGCGCCGATGCGGTCGTCGATGCTCCGCGACACGATCCGGTTGTTCGGCATGTCGGTGACCTTCGCATCCAGCACACCACAATCGCCCACCGACAGCCGCTCCGAGGCTTCGGCCCGGTTCTGCGCGCCGATGTCCACCCACATGTCGGCGAACTTCGTCACCTTCTCGCGCTCGTCCGGCTTCATCAGGTGAATCGGCTTCTTGCCCACCACACCGTAGACCTCCCCGCTGCGCCCGATGAACCGGATGCGCTGGCCCACCAGCACCTGCGTGTCCCAGCCGCCGATGCCTTCGATGTAGGCAAAGCCGTTGTCGTCGATCCAGGTCACAATCACACCGATTTCATCGATGTGCCCCGCGAGCAGAATGGTCGGACCGCCGCTGCCGGGCACTTCGGCGATCGAGTTGCCGATGACGTCGGAGCGGACCGAGGCAAACGTCGCGGCTTCGGTGCGCCAGACTTTGGCCGGTGCAGACTCGAAGCCGGAGGGGCCGGGCGTGTCGAGCAGCGTCTTCAGAAAGGCGATTGAGGATTCGTTGAGCATGATAGAAGACTAATTGACCGCCTCAGGGTTACATCCCCCCGCGCGAAACCCTCCGAACCTGGCGCCCGGCGGCGTCCGCTCAACGCGCAGTGCGCTCGTACACCTGCGTGCCAGCAACCCAGGTCTGCAGCACCGTCGTTCGCAGGACGAGTTCGGGCGCGACACGCATGATGTCCTGATCCAGCACCACGAAATCCGCATACTTCCCCGCCGTCAGCGACCCGAGTACCTGCTCCTGGAACGCGGCCTTCGCCGGCCAGATCGTCATCGAGCGCAGCGCTTCCTCACGCGTCATCCGTTGCTCGGGGTACCAGCCACCGGCCGGAAAATCGTCCGCATCCTGCCGGGCAATGGCGGCGTGGAAGCTGATCAGCGGATTGACCATCTCCACCGGAAAGTCGCTGCCGTTCGGGATGATCACCCCGGCTGCGAGCAGCGAACGCCAGGCATAGGCACCGCGCAGCCGCTCCGTGCCAAGCCGGTTGGCCGCCCAGTACATATCACTCGTCTGATGGCTGGCCTGCATGCTCGGGATCACGCCGAGCGCCGCAAAGCGGGGGATGTCGGCGTGGTGGATGATCTGCGAGTGCTCGATCCGGAAGCGATGGTCGGCGGTTGGCACGGCCTTGAATGCGGCGTCGTAGGCGTCGAGCACCAGGCGGTTGGCCCGATCACCGATGGCGTGCGTGGCCACCTGCCAGCCGCTGCGCAGGGCGCGTTCACCGACACTCTGAATCCACGCCGGCTGCTGCACGAGCAGGCCGTTGTTCTGCGCATCGTCCGCATACGGATCGAGGAGCGCCGCCCCGCGCGAGCCAAGCGCGCCATCGCCATACAGCTTGATGCTGCGAACCCAGAGCCGGCCATCGAACAGGGCACTGCGCGGCCCCTTGGCAAAGGCCCAGGCGACGCTCGCGCTGTCGCCGCTCACCAGCACGTACGCGCGCAGCGTCATTTCGCCTGCCTGCGCCGCCTGCTCGTACGTGCCGACGATTGCCGGCGACACGCCCATCTCATGGATGCCCGTCAGCCCCCAACGATTCGCCTCGCGAACGGCACTCCTCAATACATCGCGAGGGTTCGCGGCTTCACCCCCTTTTTCGGCCGCAGCCAGCAGGTTCTGTGCATTGTCGACGAACACCCCCGTCGCCGCGCCGCTCGTGTTCCTCAGCACGCGACCACCCTGCGGATCTTTGGTCTCGGCCGTGATGCCGGCCGTTCGCATCGCCATCATGTTGGCCAGCGTAGCGTGGCCGTCCACCCGCTCGAGCAGCACGGGATGGTCCGGCGTGGCGGTGCTCAACGCCTGATGGTCGGGCAGCCGCGTGTCGCTCCAGTCGTTCTGGTCCCAGCCGCGCCCCAGCACCGGTGTGCCTTTGGGCAGCGTGGCCGCTTTGGCCACGACCCTCGCAATCACCTCCGCGTAGGATTTCGTTCCCGTCAGATCCACCTGCCGAAGGGTGACGCCCAGCCCGTACAGATGCGCGTGGGCATCGGTCATTCCAGGAATGATGGTCTTGCCGCCGGCATTCACGACGGTCGTCGTTGGCCCGCGCAGCGCCAGCGCCTCCACTCCGCTCCCCACGAATTGCAGGCGCCCGCCGCTGACGGCCATCGCCTCCGCCATCGGCTGCGTTTCATCCGCGGTGTAGATGCGCGCGTTGGTGATGATGAGTTCCGCGCGTGCCGGCGCGGTGCGCGCCGCGGGCGACTGTGCCGCCAGTGGCAGTGCGATCGCGCAGAGCAGCGCTGAACCGGTGATTCGGAATGACTGCACGGAGGGCGGGGTGGGCGTGGTGACCATCTGGCGTCGGGGCCATTGACTCGCGCCTACGCTACCGCGCTGATGCCCATTCCGCGACCGCCAACGAAAGACGGCCCCGCGGATCCATGCCGGATCCAGCGGGGCCGTCACCTGCAATCATCCCGGCATGCGCCGGAATGAATACCACAACTAGTGCTTCATTCCGCTCATCGAAGCCGGCGGCATCAGGACGGTGTCGATGACGTGAATCACGCCGTTCTTCGCCTTGATGTCGGTCGCCGTGACGGTGGTGTTGCCATTCAGCATCACCTTGCCGCCCACAACCTTGATCGCAACCTTGCTGCCCTGCACCGTGACGGCTTCCGACAGACCGACGACCTGCGCGGCCATCACCGAGCCGGCGACGACGTGATACGTCAGGACGGCCGTCAGCTTGGCCTTGTCGGCCAGCAGGGCCTGCAGCGCTGCCGGCGGGATCTTGGCGAACGCGGCATCGGTCGGCGCGAACACGGTGAACGGACCCGTGCCCTTCAGGGTCTCGACCAGGCCGGCCACCGTCAGTGCCTTCGCCAGCGTGTTGAACGTACCCGCTGCCACTGCGGTCTCGACGATATCCTTCTCAGCTGCCTGTGCGCGGGCCGAAACCGGCGCGAGCACTACGGCGCCAACCAGCGCCACTGCGGTCATGAAACGCTTCATCGGTCAAATCATCCTGGAATTCAGATTCGCGAACCGGCACGGTGAGCTCCGCGCATCGGCTCCACACTGCGAAGGGAGTTCGTCGCCAGACTGTTCCCGGATGCACCCTCCACTGTTCCGCTCGGTGAACGCAATCTGGCAGGACCATCGTGGTGCAGATGACGGGGCACCCACACGTCCTGTCATCGATGCTCGCCCGCGAGCAGCACGTCGGGCAGTCCTGCTCAGTCCGGGATCCTGGCGCCTGCCCCGCCTGCATGACGCGTCAACGCGGCGCCCCAGGGATGAACTGCCACCGTCCGACCACCGTTGCCGTCACGGTCTGTTCGGTGGGTGCCATCACCGGCGTCGATTCATCGGCCACCTTCGCCCGCATCGACATGGCCATCACCGGCATCGGCTGCGGTGACTCCATCATCTGGCTGCTGAGCGACACCAGCGGCCCGAGTGTCCCGCCAGCGGCCTTCGCCATCACCTCGGCGCTCAGCCGCGCGTTGGTGCTGGCGCTGCCAAGTGCGTCGCGCTTCGTCGCATCCAGCTGCGAGGCGTAGTACGAGAGCCCGCTGATGTTGTTGGCGCCGGCACCGAGCGAGGCATCGATCACCTTGCCGACGAGGTCGAGCGATCGGACCTCCACTCGGATCGTGTTGCTGGCGTCATAGCCGGTCAGCTCGGGCTTGCGTCCATCCGGAAAGTACCGGTACGACGGGTTCACCGAGTAGTTCATCGTGCTGATCTGGTCGCGTGGAATGCCCGCCGCGCGCACGGCGTCCAGAATGGCGGTCGCCAACCGTGCATTCTCCTGTCCGGCCAGCGCCGCCGTGCGTCCCTTGACCTGCACACCGAGGTAGATCAGTGCGCGATCGGGGGTGACCTTGGCCTCGCCGCTGCCGCCGACTTCGATGGTCGGTGGTGCGGGCGGCGCGGACGACGCCTGTGCCGCCAGCGAGCTCGCAATCAGCGCGCTGAGCAGCAGGGATGACGCCTTCGACGCGCGACGGATCTTCTGCATGGTGCAATGCTCCGGAAAGTGGTGTGCAGGTGCGCCGGAGTGCCGGCGGCACAGACGGGAGATGCATACGAACGGCTGGAATGCACAGCGGCGATGATACCCGGTGGTGTGCGCAGTGTGCCGCACATATGGGGCCGGCAGCGGTCTCGTGTTTCGGGCGCAGCCCAGTGCCGGTAAGGGTTTCCGCCACATCGTGGCGGTTGTGCTTCCGGTCCCGACGCCGCGCGAACTCCGAAAAACCCTTACCCCGCTTGCAGAAATTCGGGGTGGCTATCAGTTTCCCCGTGCGCCACTGGCGCGGAATCACGTGTCAACCGTCATCTGGGAGAAGGGAATCATGAGCAGAATCGCTATCGTGAATGCGCTGGTGGATAACGTCGGTCTGTCCAAGAAGCACGCGAACGCCGTCCTGAAGGAGCTGTTCGACGCCAGCGAAGGCGTCATTGCGAAGGCGCTGAAGAAGGGCGAGAAGGTCGGCATCACCGGCTTCGGCACGTTCAGCGTCGGCAAGCGCAACGCACGCGTGGGCCGCAATCCGCAGACCGGCGAGAAGGTGAAGATCGCCGCCAGCAAGGCCCCGAAGTTCAAGGCCGGCGCCAGCCTGAAGGCCTTCGTGAATGGCAAGACGGCCGCCACCAAGCCGAAGAAGGCCGCCAAGAAGGTGACGAAGAAGGTCGCCAAGAAGGCCGCCAAGAAGGGCAAGAAGTAGTTCGCCATTGCGCAGCGATCGCTGCGTGTCGATGGACAGCACGCGGGGCGCCGACAGCGACAGCGGGTATTGCGGTGGGGTATTGCGGTGACAGTGCACTCATCCTGCAGGATGAGTG
>JANMHB010000136.1:0-57404 GCA_031374935.1 Gemmatimonadaceae bacterium
CTTTGGCGGCACGTTTCGCGACATCTCCGCCGTCGATCTGACGGTGGTGGCGGCGAAAGCAGCGATGGAGCGCGCGGGGATCGAGCCGAAGGAGGTCGGGCACGCGATCTTTGGCAACGTGATCCAGAGCACGACCGACACGGTGTACTTCGCGAGGCATGTAGGACTGAAGGCCGGTTGTCCGATCGAGGTGCCGGGGCTGACGGTGAATCGCCTCTGCGGCTCGGGGTTTCAGGCGATCGTCAATGGTGCGCACGAGATCATGTCCGGTGATGCCGAGGTCTGTCTGGTTGGTGGTGGCGAGAGCATGTCGACCGTGCCACACGCGGCGCGCGGGCTGCGCTGGGGCTTGTCGTATGGCACCGCACCGAAGCTCGAAGACCTGCTCTTCGACGGGCTGACAGACTCGTATTGTCAGACGCCGATGGGGGTCACGGCAGAAAACCTCGAGGCCGTCTACCATCTGGGGCGGGCGGCAGCTGACGAATTTGCGTTGCGCTCGCAGCAGAACACGCGTGATGCGTGGGCGAACGGACTGATTCGCGACGAGATCGTCCCGGTGCCGGTACCGGACAGGAAAACGAAGCAGCTGGTGGACTTCGCGCGTGATGAGCATGCACGTCCCGACAGCACGATTGAATCACTCGCGAAACTTCGTCCGGTGTTCAAGCCCGACGGCGTCGTCACGGCGGGGAACGCGTCGGGGCTCAACGACGGTGCCGGTGCGCTGGTGATCGCGCGCGCCGAGTGGGCAAAGTCGCGCGGCATCGCGCCGCTGGCGCGACTCGTCAGCTGGGGGGTGAGCGGCGTCGAGCCGCGCATCATGGGCATCGGGCCAGTGACGGCCGCGCGCGCGGCGCTGTCGCGTGCGCAGTTGACGCTCGAGCAGATGGATCTGATCGAGGTCAACGAAGCATTCGCAACGCAGGCGCTGGCGGTGCAGAAGGAGCTGGGCATTCCAATGGACAAGTTCAACCTCCATGGCGGGGCGATCGCGATCGGGCATCCGCTCGGTGCCAGCGGTGCCCGGATTGCCGCGCATCTCACGTACGCATTGCGTACACTGGGCAAGAAGTACGCCCTTGGGTCCGCCTGCATCGGTGGTGGTCAGGGCATTGCCGTCGTGCTGGAGTCGTTGAGCTGACGAGCGACGACTCGACTGCCAGCGGGTGTTCCGGCTGACACCGCTGGCGCACGAACGACGTAGGGTGGCAATGTGCGGTTGTTGCCTGCCGGAAGCGCGTCTTGATCGTCACGACGGTCGAGGCAGGCGTGTGAGACGCAGTTCCTCTTTCAGGACAGTGAGACGTGGCTGACACCGAGTCGCAGGCCCCAAATACTTCACCGACACCACTTGATCGTGGCGCCATGGAGCGCGTTCTGGCGCGTGCGTCAGAACTCGCGGCCACCTCAGCCGACGCACCCGATGGCATGACCGAGGCGCAGCTGATCGAGATCGGCAAGGAAGTCGGCCTCTCGCCAACCGCGCTGCAGCAGGCGTTGGCCGAGGAGCGCACCCGCGTCGTGCTGGCGGAGGAGACCGGGCTCGAGGCGCGGGTGATGGGGCCGGCAGCGGTGAGCGTGACACGCGCGGTGCCGCATGCGCCGGAGGTGGTACTGGCCGCGCTCGAGGAATGGATGCGCAGCGAGTATCGCATGCCGGCCAAGCGCCGGTTCGGCAACCGTCGCACCTGGGAGCAGCGCACCGGCGTGTTCGCGGAGCTCGATCGCAGCCTGCGCGGCAATCAGGCCGCGACGACACTCTCGCGCGCCAGCGAAGTTGCCGCGACGGTGAGTGCCATCGGTGACGGGCGCACTGCCGTGCGCCTCGACGCCGACATCTCGCAGCTGCGCACGTCGCGACGTATCAGTGGCATGATCACCGCGGCCGTTGGCGTGGGGCTGGGCATGGTGCCGGTGGTTCTTGGCTCGGTGCTGGCGCCGCTGACGATGCTGCCGCTGTTCCTCGGTTTTGCGACGATTCCAGTGCTCGGGCTGGGCGTGGCGGGCTGGGCGATCATCAAGGGCCATCGCAAGCAGGCCGAGCGTGCGCAGCTGGCGCTCGAGCAGCTGCTGGACCGCCTGGAGCATGGGGCGCTGCCGAGGCAGGCGTTGCCTGGTGGTTCAACGCCACTGCTGACGGAGACGCTCAATGCGGTGGCGACGGGAGTGCGTGAGGTGGCGAAGGCAGTGCAGGATGCGACCGCGGCAAAGCGGGGAACGCGGTGAGCTGATGCTGCGTGCGACTGGGGTGCTCATCGCCGGCTGCCGGAGCATCGTCCGTGCGACTGCGCTCCCGCCAGGCGTCCCATCCGACCGAAGCCCTACCCCGCCCCCAGCCGCCCCAGCACCGCGCTCCGATACGTCCGACTGAGCGTCAACCGACTGCCATCGGTCAACAGCAGCTCCTGATCACCGTGAAAGAGCGGTCGCACTTCGACCACGCGCGTCAGGTTCACGATCGCGGAGCGGTGCACCCGCACGAATCGACGCGGATCGAGACGTCGCTCGAGCGTCTGCATCGTCTCGCGAATGAGCATCCGCTTTCCCTTCACATGCAGGCGCACGTAGTTGTCCGCCGCTTCGCACCAGTCCAGGTCATCCAGCGCCACCAGTACGAGGCGATCGCCGACGCGCACGGCAATGCGGGCGAAGGACGACGGCTCGGGCGCAAGAGACGCCAGCACACCATCCAGGCCCGCCGCGCGGCCGCGTTCGGTCAACCGCTGACGGGCGCGCGTGAGCGCCTGCTCAAAACGTTCGGCATCGAACGGCTTGAGCAGATAGTCGACCGCATGCAAGTCGAACGCCGCCACGGCATGCACGTCGAACGCGGTGGCAAAGATGATCGCCGGTCGGCTTTCCGCAGGCAGGGCGCGGACGACATCGAGTCCGCTGCGCCCAGGCATCACCACGTCGAGCAGCGCCACGTCAGGCGTGTGCGTCACGATCGCGGACAAGGCATCATCACCATTGCGGCACGCCGCCACCAGTTCCCATCCGCTCAGATTGCGCACCAGCCGCTCATGGCCCCGCAGTGCGATCGGTTCGTCATCGGCGATGACGATCCTGAGGGCACGCTCAGGCATCGGACACTGGCAGTTCGATGCAGACCCGTGTGCCGCCATCAGGCCGGCGACTGATCTCGAGTGCTGCGGCAGTGCCGTGGAGCACCGCCAACCGGCGGCGCGTGGCGGCCAGGCCATGGCCCCCCGCAGGCGCCGGCTCGGCGGCGAGACCAGGGCCGTTGTCCTCCACGATCAGCAGCAGTCGATCACCCACTTCGTCAGCCGCAAGGCGCAGAACGCCCCCCGACATCAGGCGTGCGATACCATGCCGCAACGCATTCTCCACCAGTGGTTGCAGGATCAGGCTCGGCACACGCCGGCCGAGCAATGCTTCGGGGACATCGACCACCACATGCAAGCGATCACCGAATCGCGTCGTCTCGATTGCGAGATACTCGTGCAGCACGGCGAGTTCATCCCGCAAGGCAATGCTCGGCGTCTCCGACAGGGCGAGCGTTCGGCGCAACAGGTCGCCGAGCCGAAGGAGTGTTCGCTGCGCGGTGGCCGGATTTTCCGCCACCAGCAGTCCGATCGTGTGCAGGGTGTTGAAGAGGAAGTGCGGCTGCAGTTGCGCCTGCAGCGCGCGCGCCTGGGCCAGCGCGAGTTCTTCCCGAAGCTGGGCCGACTGCACCTCCCGTTGCAGGCGCTGACGACGTTCGGCCACAGCGGTGCCGATACCGATCACCGCGGCGTAGAGCAGCACCCCGATCGGCAGGCGCGAGGTCACATAGCTGCGTGTCAGGATCGCGAGCGGCTCCGAGCGCACCGGCGCGAACATCAGCAGCGCCGTGCCCAGCGATGCGCCGACGTAGATCAGTGAGGCGATCGTCGCACCCACCGCGTGTGCCGGCGCCACGCGCAGCACTGATCCACGTTCGATCGGGTAGCGCCGCTGCATCCAGAGAATTCCTGGCGTCAGCAGCGCCCACGTCCACCAGCCGGCGAGCGAGATGCCGAGCACCGGCAGCAGCGCCTTGCCTCGCTCGGCAGACGGCATGAACGCCACGGCGCTGAGCGCCGAAATGACGCCCGGCACCGACCACGCGGCGAGCACGAGGGACCACTGACGATGGCGCTGCACCGCCGAAACCTATCGCCGCCGAGTCATGCGGCAGCGAGTCACTTCGGCGCCGCAACGAAGTCCTTCCAGGCGATCACCGGCGACGGCTGCACGCAGAACAGTGAATCCACGGCGAGGCCCTCGCGCGCCACCGCCCGCAGCAAATCGATCGCCGCTGTCCGAGCGTATCCGCTGCCGGGTGGCCGTGCGGCGAACACCAGGTCGGCGCCATAGAGCAGCTTGTGCGCAGGGAAGTACACCATCGTCATCCGTTCCGCATAGGCGCCCCGCACCGGATACAGCTCGACGCGATTCGCACCTGTTCCGACCATGAGTTTTGCATCGACCGGGACGAACCGTGGCGCACGTGGAGTCCGCGCGAGGGCATCGGGGGCGAGCGTGTGTGGCGTCTTGAGCAGCGCCGTCAACGCCGGGATGCTGCGCCCGCTCACGTAGATCGGAATGCCGAGTGCGACGGCTTCACGCACCCCGCCCAGGTGAGCCCACGGATCGCTGGACATCACCAAGCCCTTCACCTTGGCGCCGGGCCAGCGACGCGCCGACTCGGCAATCACTTCGCGCAGATGCTGGCCGCTGAGATGCGCTTCGAAGATCAGCACACCGTCGTCCTGCCGGACGAGAGTGGTGGACCAGAACTCCTTGACGCGCGCCACGCCGTCGACCACATCCGGCAGGGTGCCGTTACTGCCGAATTGAAACTGTGGCGGACTCGATGCCACGTTGCGGGTCCACTGCACGCGCGCCGAGTCGCTGTAGGCGAACGAATCGGGGGGTGCCGCCGCCGTGCCGGCAATGGTGCTGATCGTCACGTCGCGCAGGGGTTCGCCGTTCACCCGCGAGATGATCTGTCGCGGATACACCAGTCCTCCGGCCTCCTGCGTCCAGTTCGTGAACTCGTAGCTGACCGTGACATCGCCGAGTTGCGCGCGCCGGAAGTCACGAGGGTACGTCCGGGTGACACTGATCCGCGTGGGCAGATGTGAGTCGCGGTCGAGTTCCATCCGGAGGCGTCCGTCGGAGTATGGCCACGACACGACATCGTGCGTCACACCGTATCGCACCGCGGCGCCTTCACTGCGCAGCCCCGCCGCCGAACGGGCAGTCATCACTGCGTGTTCAGGCGTGGTTGCCGCCTGGTCGGCGAAGTCATCGTACAGGATCGGTTGACCGCCGATTTCGCGTGCACCAACGCGGATCACCAGCAGCGAGTCGGCGATGATGTACGCCAACGGCGTCGGCGGTGCGGCGGCGTTCGTGACCGGAAGTTCGGTACGGCGGAGCCGATGATTGCCTGCGTCGCGTAATTCGCTGAACCGGCCGTATCGCGTGCGGAATGGGCCTTCGTTCCGCTCGGCGTTGCCGAGGATGTACTCGTGAAACACCCCGTCGACGCGCGACGTGCGCAGGGTTCCCAGGAGGCTGTCTCCGCCCATGGCGCTAATGGCGGCGTCGACCAGCGCGTTGGCCGGGGGCGCTGCCGGCCGCTGTGCGGCGACGACGCGAAATGGGAGAGAGAGCAGTGCCGCGAAGAGCAGGAGCGCGCGCGAAGCAGGCATTGGTGAAGAGCGCTGGAGGCAGCGGTCGCACCGAGTGTGCGACCGACCTCGCAGTCTCGCGGGCGATGTGCGTCTTGCGCTCGGCTTTGTGGCAGGACGCAGCGTCGCGGGGCGAACCGGACCGGACGGTGGTCAGCCGACGTCGCGCCACGGAGCCACTGGGCCATTGGGATCCTGATCCAGCGCCGGGGCAGTGCGGCATCGCAGGTTCCGAATCGAGATTCGATGGTCACCAACCCCCGAGATCAGTCAGGCCGCTGCTACGCCCCGGCCAGCACGAACGCCCGCAGCTTCACCCGCTCCACCAGCCAGCGCACCGCCCGATTGCTGCCCACCAGCAGCGGCGCCAGGAACAACAGCGACTTCACCTCCGCGCGTGTGATCTTCACCACACCGCCGTGCTGCAGCATCGCACGCGTCTGCGTCAGATCACGCAGCGTGGCAAACGCAAACAGCAGCGGCCACACACAGAAGGTGCGGATGCTCCAGGCCCGCCGCGGCACCATCAGCAGGTACCGCACGGCATCCTCGAGATCGGCCCACGCGAGTTTCACCAGATCGGTCAGGGCCGCATGGTTGCCGTCGGAGTGCGCCAGCGAGAGAATCGTGGCGTGGGCGCTACCGTGGGCGCGGAGCGCGTTCTCGGGGATGTAGATCGAGTTCTCATGCTCGGCGTCGGTGGCAACGTCCTTCAGGATGTTGACCGTCTGCAGCGCCTCGCCGAACTGGCGGCTCTTCTCGCGGAGTTTGCGGTAGACCGACTCGCTCACGGCATGTGAGTGCTCGTGCCAGAGATCGGTGAGCATGTACCCCACCGTCCCGGCGACGTAGTAGCAGTACTCCTTGTATTCCTCGAGGGTCTGGATGCGGATGCCGTTCGGGTAGAGAAGCACGAACTTCCGCATGCCGCGCCCCATCTCGGCCACCCACCGATGCACATGTCGCTGCGTCGGCACCGGCAGCGAGCGGAAGAGCGCGAACACCCGATCGCTGCCACCGCTCAGCGCGACATGTGCTGCGTCACCTGGCCAGTGTGCCAGGTCGTCAGCCAGTGCCGTCGCCGTCGCTGGATCGTCAAAACAGTGCAGGAAGCGGTCGAGCGTCGCCGCCTTCAAGTGCGCGTCCAGATGCGGCGCATCTTCGATCGTGTCGGCGATGCGGCAGAGCAGATAGGCGGCAAGTACGGCGCGACCCAGCTCGCCCGGCAGGACCCGCACACTGAGTGCGAACGTTCGGGACACCTGCGGCAGAGTGTCGCGGCACCAGCGCTCCACCTCGCGGGTGAGTGGGCGCTGCACGAAGGCTGGCAGGTCGGCTGGCGGACGATCGGCGTCCGACGGCCCCGGTTTCTCGTCAGAAGGCACAGTCAATATATGGTCGTGATTGTCTCGGGACGCCACGCACGATCGGCGCGCCCCTCTATCCATGCAGGGTCGGTTGCTACATCTATCGGCGTGACGACACCTCCAGGATTCCGCGGCACCTTCCGCGATGACGACGATGCGCGCGGCGTGTACGCTGAGGCGGCAGGCATCGCACGCATCCTCCCGCGGGCCGTCGCGGTGCCCGTTGACGCCGAAGATGTGACCGTGCTCACGCACTGGGCCCAGATGAGCCAGACACCGTTGGTGCCGCGTGGGGCAGGATCATCGATGGCCGGCGGGGCGATCGGGGACGGCGTGATCGTCGACCTCACCCGCCTCTCGAGCATCGGACCGGTCGATCCGCTGACGAAGCGCCTCTGGGTTGGCCCGGGCGCAACCCGCGACGCCGTGGATGCGGCGGCCAGAACCCACGGCTTGTGGTTCCCGGTCGATCCTTCCAGTGGAGCCTGGGCGACCATCGGCGGCATGGTGGCCACCAACGCCGCCGGCCCGCACAGCCTGAAGTACGGTGCCATGCGGCACTGGGTGACGGCGCTGGAGTGCGTCTTCGACGATGGCTCCAGGGCCATGATCCGCCGCGGTGCCGAGCTACCGACGCAAGCGAAGACGGTGGCCGCGATCCGCCGGTTCTCGACCCAGGCGATGAGCACGATCTTCACCACCGCAATGGCCGAACCGATCGCAAAGATCCGCCACGCGGGTGTCCGAAAGGAGTCGTCCGGATACGCCCTGGTGGACTTCGCGAAGTCAGGCGATCTCGTCGATCTCTTTGTCGGCAGTGAAGGGACGCTGGCGCTGACCGTCGGCGTGGAGCTGCAGCTGACTGAACTGCCGCAGGGCCGCGTGTCGATCTGCGCCGGGTTCTCCACGCTGGAAGCAGCGGTCGATGCGTCTGCGAAGGCCGTCGGACTGGGCGCCGCGACCTGTGAACTGCTCGACCGCACATTTTTGGACGTCGTCCGCGACAGCGTCGAGCCCGGCAGCGTTCCGTCGGATGTCGAAGCGTTGCTGCTCCTGGACGCCGAGGCCGCCTCGCAAGAGGAGGCCGAGACGCTGGCGGCTGCGATCACGTCAGCATTCGAAGCGTTTGGCGCCACCGGTCTGACGCGGGCCCGATCAGCCGAAGAAATCGCGACGCTCTGGCGCATCCGGCACGCCGCCAGCCCGCTGCTGGCGACGATGACCGACGTTGGCACGTCGATGCAGTTCATCGAGGATGGCGCGGTGCCACCACAGGCGCTGCCGGAGTACGTGCGTGGCATCCGCAGCATCATGGAGCATCACGGCTTCACCGGCGTGATCTTCGGCCATGCCGGTGACGCGAACGTGCATGTGAATCCGCTGGTCGACATGTCGCAGCCCGACTGGCGCGCGCACGTCGACGCGGCGCTGGACGAAGTCGTGACACTGACCGCGGTGCTCGGTGGCACGCTGGCCGGTGAACATGGCGACGGGCGCCTGCGCACGCCGTTCATGTCGCGGCTCTGGGCCAATGATGCCATCGTGCTGTTCGAGCTCGTCAAGCGCTGCTTCGATCCGCGCGGGATCCTGAATCCCGGCGTGAAGGTGGCGCTGCCTGGTCAGACGCCCCTGACCGACATCAAGTACGACGCGGCGCTGCCGCCACTCACATCGGCCGCACGTCGTGCGTTGGACCGCGTGGCTGAGACACGCGGGTACGGCCACTTCCGCCTCGACCTGCTCGGCGAGTAGGTCGAGGCGCGCCGTCAGCGTGCCGGTTTCACCACTTTGGGCTGACGGCGCAGTTCCTCGAGCACCAGCGGTGTGATGTTCACCGCGTCGTCGAAGGCGATCGGCGCACCATCGGCGCCAATGTCGAAAACCAGCGTCAGTCGTTCGCGCTCCCGCACGGCCTTGACCGCGCGGCGCATCTGCTCGAGCAGCGGCTGCTGCAACTGCGACAATCGCGTGCCGGTGATCGCATTCAGTTGCGCGACCATATCCTCGAGCGCGAGTTCCCTGGCGCGCAGCATCATCATCGCCGCTTCGCGCTGCTGCGGGCGGAGATCGGCTTCATGGCGCGACAACTCGTCGACTGCCGCCTTCATCGAGTCGGTGGCGGTGTGCACCATTTCACGAGCCTTCGCCATGTCGAGCGCGAACTCGGACTCGGCCTGCGCGCGGCCGGGCATGTCCTGAAGCAGCTGTCGGGAATCGACAACGCCGATACGTACCACGGTGGAGGAAGCACGCTGCGCGAGCATCGACGTGGAGGCGAGGACGACACAGAGAACGAATCGCGCAGCGCGCAACACGAATACATGCAGATCGAGAGACATCGTGGGTGATTGCGGGAAAACTGCCTGCACGAACGGAGGTAATCTCTCAGAACACCATCGGAGCGCGGCAAGATTCCCCTGTATTTGTCACGTTTTTCGCGATCCGCAGTACCGCGCTGATAGTCAGCGCGCGATGCAGCAGATTGTACCGACTCAACGGGGAAACAGTCATCGACCTCCGGGGTCCTGATACCGCACCAACCAGCAGAGCCGGTCCTCAAAGATACTTGGAGCGCATCATGATTCGATCCGTCACGGCCGCACCACTCGCCGCAATGCGAAGCCTTGGCACGGTGGCGTTCCTGGGCCTGATCACGGTGCCACTCGCACTGTCAGCGCAATCACGGAGGATCGAACCACTCTTCGAGATCTTTGCAACCTTCAGCCGTCCGCCGTTGGCGAGCGCAGTGGCCGACGCCTACGCCCCCTCGGGTGGTATTCAGGCAGGCGCTGGCGTCGGAGCAGCGGCGGGCGTGATGATCCGCAAGGTCGAAGTTTCGGGCTTCTACGAAATCGCGACGACATCAGTTGCGAGGCCCAGCAATGCGACGACGGCGCGGGACTTCACCCGCTACACCGGCGGATTGCGGGTGGAGCTGGCGCTCCCGGAGGTGGGAGCGCAGTTCCGCGGACTGATCTCGAGCAGTGTCTTCCTGCAATCGCTCGGCCGCACCACGGTCGAGCGGCAACTCGGGGCGACGCCGACGGGAGGCCTGGTGACGGTCTCGCAGACGCAGGCACTGGGCGGCCGACTCGAAGCTGGCGTCGAACACCGCGGCTTCATCGGCACCACCTGGTTCTTGACCGGCGGCGTGGCAATGGCCGGCACGGGCGGCGGGTTATGGACCTCCAACTCCGATCGACGCGGCGGCGTCGGATTCACGCCTCTCGTCACGCTCGGTCTCCGGACGCGCGACTGGGCACGCTGACGTCACGGCCAGGGTGCGTTCCGGGTGGGTCGCGAGTCGCCTGACGAGTCCGGCCCTTCGCGGATGAGAAGTGACTCGACGCAGGCCTAGCCAGCCCGCGGCCGGCAAGCGGTGGATATCTTGGGAGCAGCTCACAGCCGTCCACTCCCCACTCACCGCCCCGCCCCGTGCCCGAGTTCTTCACCGCCCCCCGCCTCACGCTCCTCTCGCGCCCCCAGTTCCTCGAGCCGGAGCATCTCGGTGTGGCATGGCTGGGCGAGGCCACGGATGGCGAAAAGCTGGCGGAGTTTGCCGGACGGCTCTGCTACATGAGCCAGCGGAATCCGGCTGGCCGGTCCACGCGGGAATATCTGGAGAACATCAAGAAACAGGGGCATGGCAGCGTGCTGGAGCACGCCAACTATTCCGTGCTGTTCGAGGGCGTGAGCCGCTCGCTCACGCACGAACTGGTACGGCATCGCGCCGGGTTCGCCTACTCGCAGCTGAGCCAACGGTACGTCGATGAAAGTGACGCGGCGTTCGTCGTGCCGCCGGCGATGGTGGGTGATGACGCGCTCGAGAAGGCATGGCGCGCCCAGATCGATTCGGCGCAGGCCGCCTACATCCACCTCGTGGACGAACTGATGCAGCGGTACGGCTGGGTGGCCGACAAGGTCCACCGCCGGAAGATGGCTCGCGAAGCCGCGCGCGGTGTATTGCCGAATTCCACCGAAACGAAGGTGGTGGTGACCGCCAACGCCCGTGCCTGGCGGACGATGCTCGAACTGCGCTCGAGCGAAGCGGCAGAACTCGAAATCCGGCGCATGGCCGTGGCGACGCTGCGGCTGCTGCAGGTCGAGGCGCCGGCGTTCTTCAGCGATTTTGAGATCTACACGGCCGAGGATCGCCGCGAGGCAGCGCGGATCGGCTTCCACAAAGTCTGAGAGGCAGCACAATGGAACGAGCTCGTGCCGGAACGCCGGCAGTCTGGACCTGTGTGCTGCTGGTTGCCGCCTGCGCACCGCAGCGGCCAGCAACGGCTCCAACGCCGGCCCCTGCGACGACGGCACCGGTGGCGAGGGCGACTCCCGCGGCGCCCGCTGACACGCCGCGCGTCACCTATCGCACCGCGCCGCCCGACTGGCACCTGCTGGACCCGGCCAATGACGGCGTCGCGGGTGTCGGCGCGCGGCGCGCACTGACGGAGTTGCTTGGTAACGCGGCGCCGAAACGGGTCATCACCGTCGCCGTGATCGACGGTGGTGTGGACACCTCGCACGTCTCCCTGCGCGGCACGCTGCTGCTCAACGCCCGCGAGACGCCGGCCAACGGAAAGGACGACGACGGCAACGGCTACATCGATGACGCCCGCGGCTGGAACTTCATCGGTGGCGCCAGTGGCAACATCGACGACGACCGGCTCGAGCTGACGCGGCTGGTGGCCGGCTGTCGCGCGAACGGCGGCCAGAGCCCAGTGGCCGCGACCTGCGTCGAGCTCGAGCGGGCGTACGCGTCAGCTCGTGCCGAGGCGACGACGCAGTGGGCCGGCATGCGGCCTGTGCTCGCACGATACGACTCACTGTTGTCGGTGATCGCGAAGGACAACGGCGTGGAGAAGTCCGCCATTACCGACGCCACGTTGCCGCGCATGGAGCCGAAGACGCCGGCCAGCCGGGTTGCGCTGCTGCAGGTGCAGGGGTTCGCCGCCAACGGGCTGACGCCGAATGTGTCGCGGGCCGCACGTCGTCAGGTGGAAGGGCGCCTGAGTTTCGGGCTCAATCTGGCCTTTGACGGCCGCACGGTGGTGGGCGACACGCCAGCGATGGGGCGCCACTACGGGAACGCGAATGTCACCGGCCCCGACGCCTCGCACGGTACGGCGGTGGCCAGCGTGATCGGTGCCGTCAGCGGCGACAGCGGATTCGTCGGGGTCGCACCGGGCGTGCGCATCCTGCCCGTGCGGGTGGTGCCGAACGGCGACGAGTACGACAAGGATGTGGCGAATGGCATTCGCTACGCCGTCGAATCGGGGGCGCAGATCATCAACATGTCCTTCGGCAAGCCATATTCGCCCGGCAAGGCCGCCGTCGACAGCGCCGTGCAATTCGCGGTGTCGCGTGGCGTTCTGCTGGTGCATGCGTCGGGCAATGAGAGCGCGGATGTGGACACGGTGCCGACGTTCCCCACGTCGAAGTACGCCAGTCCTGCGGGCGGTCGCGCCACGACCTGGATTGACGTGGGCGCCTCGAGCTGGCGGCCCAATGAGCGACTGGCCGCCGACTTCAGCAACTACGGCCGCACGCTGGTCGACCTCTTTGCGCCAGGGCTTTCCATCTTCTCAGCGGCACTCGGCAATGCGTATGCGCGCGAGGATGGGACGAGTCTCGCCGCGCCGGTCGTGAGTGGTGTCGCTGCGCTGCTGATGTCCCACTTTCCCACGCTGACCGCCGCCGATGTGAAGCGGATCCTGATGGCGACGGTGACGCCATTTCCGACGCTGCAGGTGTTTCGGCCGGGCAGCGAAACGGAGCGGGTGCCGTTCGCGTCGCTGTCCGTCTCGGGAGGCATCGTCAACGCCTACGAGGCGGTGAAGATGGCGCAGCGCGAGACGGCAAAGTCGCAGTAGCGCCGCCGGCACACTGCGCGGTTGGCGCCAGCGCCGAAGTGCAGCGACTGACGCGGTGACGGGAAACGCACGAGGGCCGGCGATGCACGTGCATCCCGGCCCTCGTCTCATTCAGGTGCAGCGGAACAGTCCGCCGCACGACAGACAGGTCACGCTGCGATGTCATCCTCCTGCACGTCACCGTCGATGTCACCTTCGGCTTCTCGCAGCGAAGCCAGCATCGCGTCTTCGTCCAGCTCCGCATTCGAGTCCACATTGATCGGCACACGGATCGCGGCACTGTGCTGATCCTGACCCTTGACATTGGCCAGATGCGCGATGGCCGTACGGAACTGCGCACCGTTGCTGTGAATCAGTACCGCCGCATCTTCCGCCAGCACTGAGGTGGCCAGCGACAGTTCAGCCGCCACCGCACTGCCATCGGCGGCAATACGCCAGACGGCATCTGGCCGGCCACGATTGGCCGCAGCCAGCGCCCACGCCAGATGGGTC
The DNA here is from genome assembly GCA_031374935.1 of Gemmatimonadaceae bacterium. Taxonomy (GTDB): domain Bacteria; phylum Gemmatimonadota; class Gemmatimonadetes; order Gemmatimonadales; family Gemmatimonadaceae; genus JACMLX01. Next base: position 13,417 of record JANMHB010000136.1, read on the forward strand.
ACCGACGGATCGCCGTAGAGCGTAACGACTTGGTGACGCGGTGCCGCCGGATCCGCGCCGGCTGCCCATCGCACCGATTCGGCTACCACGCCAGCCATCACCGGCGTCGCGGCCATGCGGACAAACACATCGATCATCGACATCCCCCCTCCCGTGGGACACACGGCATCGGTGCGGCCAATTCCGCTCCGCGACACAACCCATCGCCAGTCAGGCGAGCGCACACGAACGCGCTCAGGTTCCCGCCTGATCTACGCTGGCAAGCGTCGTACCATCTCAGATACTGCACCGGGTTCGATTCCGTCACCAGAGTGCTGCCGACGACCGATACGTCTTTGTATCAGACGATCGTTTCAGCAAATGGTCAGCCTCGCTTCCTCGCCCCTGGGATGGCTTGCCGGACGCCCGTCGAGCCCTAGCTTGCCTGATATGACAACGACCAGCGAGCAGGGGCGAGCGACGATCCTGGTGGTCGAGGATCGCGCCGAAGTACTCGAGGTGGTCTCCCGAACGCTGCTGGAAAGTGGCTACGCCGTGCTGACCGCCCAGGACGGCGAGTCGGGCCTCGCGATTGCGATTGATCAGGCCCCGGACCTGATCATTCTTGACATCGGGCTCCCAAAAGCAAACGGCCTCGACGTGGCACGCGAACTCCGCGAGCGTGGCTTTCGCGCGCCGGTGCTCATGCTCACCGCCCGGGTCACGATCGGCGACCGCGTGGCCGGGCTCGATGCCGGCGCCGACGACTATCTGGTCAAGCCGTTCGACGTGGATGAACTGGTGGCGCGCGTGCGTGCCCTGCTCCGTCGGTCCGCACTGCGCGACGAGGAACTGCTGCTGCGGGTCGGGACGCTGCACCTCGACACCGTGTCACGCGAAGTGACCCGCGACGGTGCGCAGATCTCCCTGACGCAAAAGGAATACGCACTGCTCGAGTACCTGATGCGGCACTCGGGTCGCGCCGTGACGCGCGAACAGATCGCGGAACATGTCTGGAAGACGGAATTCGATCCGTCCACCAACATCGTCGACGTGTACATCAACTATCTGCGCAAGAAGATCGACGGCGCCAACGGCCCACAGCTGCTGCATACCGTGCGCGGTACCGGCTACATGCTCCGCGCCTGAGCGTGACCGCCTGAGCGTGACCGCCTGACCCGGATCGCCGTCGCGGCGTCAGCGCATCGTCACGGCGGCGGCGCACTGCGGCCGCTGGTCTGCACTTCCACGGTCCGAGGCGCGCCGCGTTCGGCATGGAGCGTGGCGAGCACGGCAGGCGCTCGCGCCGTGAGCGTGGCCGTCACTTCGGTGAGGAGCCAGCTTGCCGCCCACGGATCGGCGGACTGCGCGCGCCGCCATCCATCGGTCAGGCGTTCGGCCACGGCGACCGTATCGCCACTCAGGGCAAGCAGCTCCACGGCCAGCGCATCCTGCAATTCACGACCGGGAAACCAGGTGAGGCCGGCGCCCGAAACGGCGTCGGCCTTCGCCAGGCTCTGCGTGGCGCGCGGCAGGTCGCCAAGCCGCAGTCGGCAGAGCCCTGCACCCGAGACCGCGCCAACCTCCACATCGTGCTGCCCGACCCGCTCCGCCAGCGACGCCGCCACGTCGTAGAGATCCGCCGCCGCGGCCAGCTCGCCACGTTCCCGATCCAGATGTGCGAGATGGAACAAAGCCAGGAGTTGCCGCTCGCTGTTATGGACGGCGGCGAAGAGCGCCAACGCATCGCCGAAGAGCCGACGCGCCTGCTCCAGATCGCCGGTGCGGCGCGCGACCACACCGAGGTCGAGCGCCGCCACGCCCCACTCGTCGGGGGTGCCGGCGGTGCGCGCGAGATCGATTGCCCGCCCCAATGCCGCACGCGCGTCGTCCCATTGCTCACGCTGGGCCGCCACGACACCGATGCGATCCCAGCATCGCGCCTGGCCGCGTGCGTCGTGCAGGTGCTCGTAGAGCGCCAGCGCACGGCGATAGCTCTTCTCCGCTTCTGGCGCCTCGTCGGCATCGAGTGAGAGGCCGAGGCGAACCAGCGCATCAGCCAGCAGGCTGTCGTCACCGAGGCTACCTGCCAGCTGCACCGCGTCGCGGGCGGCAGCAACTGCCGCGGCGCGATCGCCAAGCCGCAGATGGGTGGCCGCCAGCATCCCCAGCAGGGCGACCCGTTCATCATCGGCACCAAGATCCGCTGACGACTGGACCAGTGCCTCACACGCCCGCAGAGTCTTGATCGCCGGCTCGCCGAGCAGCGCACGCAGGCGTTCGCGCATGCGCTTCAACCGAAGCGTGTGCCGGTGATCGGCGCGAGCGGCATACCAGTCCAGCGCCAGCGCGCAGGTTTCCTCGGCTTCCGCATACCGTCCGAGCAGCTCCGCCACTTCGGCCATTGCCACGCGCACCTCGGCCACCGACGCGGGATCGGGAGCATGACGTTCGGCGATGCGCAGGAACTCATCGGCCTCCTCGTGCGCATACACGCGCCGCGCCCGCTCACTCGCGGCCAGGGCAAAGGCGTGCGCCTGCACCGCATCGTCGGCACGGTCGAAGTGCATGGCGATTTCGGCCACCGCGTCAGGCGTCCGCTTCCGGAGCGCCTGCGCCACCCGATCATGCGTGCGCTGCAGACGCCGCGCGTCAAGTGGTTTGCAGAGCGCCTCGATCAGCAGCGTATGCGCAAAGACATACCGATCACTGCCGCGCCCGTGCGCCGGCTGGATGACACTCGCGCGCACACCACGTTCGATGGCCGACGCGAGGGTCTGCGGCGTGACCCGCGCCGCATCCTGCACCACGCCGAGGTCGAACTCGCGTCCGACCACCGCCGCCACCGTCAGCACGTCGCGATCCTCGGCGCTCAGTTTCGCCAGTCGGCGACCCATCAGTTCGAGCACGCCACTCGGCAGGCGTAGTTCGGACACCGGATGCCAGTGCCAGCGATCCTGCTCCCACCAGATGTCCCCTTCGTCGACGAGGGTCCGCAGCGTCTGCACGACCAGCAGCGGATTGCCCTCGGTCTGGCGGTAGAGGTAGGCGAGGAATTCGCGTTCCACCTCCTGACCGGAGAAGACCGCGTCGACCCAGCGTCGCAGCTCGTCACGCGTCAGGCGGGCGAGCGCCTGCTCATGAATCCTGCGGTTGACCACCAGCCGCCGCATGCGTTCGTGCATCTCCGGCGTCACGTCCTCCATCCGCAGCGTGAGGCAGAGGAGGATCGGCTCGCGGTCGAGCTGCGTGACCACATGTTCGAAGGCGTCCCAAGTGGCGGAATCGGCCGACTGCATGTCATCCAGCACGATCACCAGCGGGCGCCGGGTGGCGGCGTCGGAGATGTAGGTGGCCAGCTCAGCCAGCAGCGCGAACTTGCTGCCGGTCGGCGTCGGGACGGCAACGCCACGATGCGCGAGACCGGGGACGATGCGGGAGAGTTCCGGCCAGCGCGCGCCACCGATTGCCACAGGAACCCGCGGCGGCGGCGGCGTGCCCGGCAGGCGAATGCCAAGCGGTGGCGTGGCACCCCGGGCGAAGAGCGTCGCCAGCGATGGTGCGTTCGGGGCGCCGGCCTCGCCACCCGGTGGCGATACCGGCTGGCGCTCACCGGCTGCGCCGGTGGAGAGGTTCGGCCGTTTGTCCGGCGGGGATTCCTTCTGGCGTTCGAGCGCCTCAACGATCTGAATCCACGGCGCATAGGGCGGCTGTACCATTACAGCATCAACAGCTTTACCCACCACCATCGAGCCACCACGAAGTCTGATCTCCGGTTCGAGCTGCCGCAGGAGGGTCGTTTTGCCAACGCCGGACTCGCCCAGCACCGCGACCGTGCGAGGCTGACCAGCGACGGCGTCATCGAGAAGCCGGATCAGTCCGCGGAGTTCCTCGGCGCGACCGACGAACCGATCGAGTGCGGGCAGCACGGCCGAGCCCTGGGCTGCTCCCGCGACTGCTACCCCGTCGCGGCCGCGGCGCTTGACCTGGTACATGGCGCGATCACCGGCCGCGAACAGGGCTTCCGGGTCGTTGCCATGCGCTGGGAACGACGCCACGCCGACGCTGACCGAGACGGGGATCGGCAGGCCGGCAGCGTCGGTCAGGCCGGCGTGGCCGCGGATGGCGGCGCCGAGGCGCTCCGCCACGTCGCGGGCGCGGGCGATGGGGGCGCCCGGAAGCAGCGCGACGAATTCATCGCCACCCCAGCGAGCGGCCAGGTCGCCGGCACGCAGCGTCCGGCGCAGCAATTCTCCCACCAGCACCAACACGGCATCGCCACGCGCGGCACCGTGGCGATCGTTGATGATCTTGAACTGGTCCACGTCAATGACGAGCAGGGCACATTCGCCCTGCGTCGTGCGTGCGTGCGTGATCGCCGCCGCTGCGGCAGTCACGAAGGCGCCACGCAGTGGCAGTCCGGTCAGGTCATCGACGGGCTGATCGTTCAGCAATGGCTCGGGTGTCGCGGGACGGATGTCCGGCCGGAGCAGCGCAGACACCGGCCCGGGTTCGTGGATACTAAGCCGATAGTCAGCATGCACACAGCGCCAGAGTGAACAGGCAGAAGACGCCTGCGGCGGGTGAAGTGTCACATGGGCTTAACAGCGCGATACTTGGCCCGTCCGTTCAACGGAAACCACTCTTGCCGGAGCTGCGTGTGCGTTCGAGCCGTGACCTGACTTTTCTTGTGCTGCTGAGCTGCGCCGCCTGTGCCAGTGGCGGGAGCATACGCCAGAGTGAGCGTGCCGATAACGCTGCGGCCGTGCTGCCATCCGCCTCGAGCGTGGCGTCGCGCGAACAGACCGCGGACCAACAGGTGCTGCACGCCCTCAACCGGCTGGCCTTTGGCGCGCGCCCCGGGGATGTGCCGCTGGTACGCGAACGCGGTGTCGATCGCTGGATCGCTGACCAGCTAGCGCCGCGCCGCGATACTGCTGCGACCGCAATGCTGGCGCGGTACCAGACCCTCGGGATGCCGCTGCCCGCTTTGCTGGACGAGTATCCCCCGAATCCGGTGCTGCGGAGATTGCTCCGGCAGACCGCCGGTGGTGCAGGCCGTGACTCGATGCGCGTCTCACGCGACGATTCGGTGGAGTACCTGCAGGCGCGCCGCCGCGCGGCGGTGATTGGCCAGGAACTGACATCGGCACGGGTGGCGCGGGCAGTGGTGAGCGAGCGCCAGCTGGAGGAGGTGCTGACCGACTTCTGGCTCAACCATTTCAACGTGTTCGCTGGCAAGAGCGCCGCGATGCGCCACTATCTGGTGTCGTACGAGCGCGATGCCATTCGACCGAACGTACTGGGGAAGTTCAGGACGATGCTGGGTGCGGTGGCACACAGTCCGGCGATGCTGGTGTATCTCGATAACTGGCAGAGCGCTGCCGACAGCACCCGCCCGACACTGGTTCCGCAGCGCGTGGCGCGCGCGGCGCAACGCCGGTTCGCGCAGCGTGCGCCGCAGCTGGCGGGGCTGTCACCGGAGCAGCGCGACAGTGTGTTGAGCAGGGTGCAGCAGCGCCGCCGCGGCCTGAACGAGAACTACGCCCGCGAGTTGATGGAGCTGCACACACTGGGCGTCGATGGCGGATACACGCAGCAGGACGTGACCGAGGCAGCACGGGTACTGACCGGGTGGAGCATCGAGCGGCCGAACGAGACCGCGGCGTTCCGGTTCAATCCCATACAGCACGATGCGGGGTCGAAGCTGGTGCTCGGCTCGGCGTTTCCAGCCGGCCAGGGGGTTGCCGAGGGTGAGCGGTTGCTCGACCTGCTGGCGCGCCATCCCTCGACGGCACGATTCATCGCGACCCGTCTGGCACAGCGATTCGTGAGCGATACGCCGCCAGCAGCACTGGTCGCGCGCGCCGCCGAGACGTTCCGGCGCACCGATGGCGACCTGCGTGAAGTGGTCCGGACCATCGTCACGAGCGAGGAATTCTTCTCGCAGGCTGCGTGGCGTGCGAAGGTGAAATCGCCGTTCGAGGTGGTGGTGAGTGCGCTGCGCGCCATGGACGCCGATGTCGACACCACCGCCCGCACCGCCGCGATCGTTGCGCGGCTCGGTCAGCCGATCTATCAGCATCAGGCGCCGAACGGCTGGCCGGAGACGGGAGACGGATGGATCAACACCGGCGCGATTCTGAATCGGATCAATTTCGGCATGGCGCTGGCCGGGGGCAGCGTGCCGGGTGTGCGGGTGCGCAACTGGCCGCTGTTCGTGCGTCTCGATCCGTTGCCTCGCGAGCAACAGGTGGACAGCGTGGTTCGCGCGCTGCTGGGCGGTGCGGTGAGCGCCGACATGCGAAGCATTCTGCTGAGTGGTGATCATCCGATGCTCGAGCGCGCGATGGCACAGGCGGATACGGCGGCCGACTCGAGCGCTGCACCCGCCGCGATGCCGGCCGCGGCGATGGGCGCGGATCGGCGGAACGCGATGACGTCGGGTGCGCCACGCGCCGGCACCGCGACGACCATCATCACCGACCGCAGCACCAGACTCGCACGTGGCATGGGCCCCGGAGTGCGCTTCACCGGCGCTGGTGCGCCGCAGGGATTGGCGCAGATCATCGGCCTCGCCATCGGATCGCCCGAATTTCAGCGTCGCTGACGTCGGACACTTTTTTCGCTGGAGCAGGAATGGATCGACGCGTCTTCATGCGCTCGGGCGCCATGGCGCTGGTGACGATGGGCCTGAACCCCTCGTTCCTGCGTCGCACGACATTCGGCATGGCGTTGCCGAAGGCCGCCAAGGGCAAGGTATTGATCTGTCTCTTTCAGCGCGGCGCCGCCGATGCACTGAACGTCGTGGTGCCGCATGGTGATCCGAATTACTACCGGCTGCGGCCCAACATCGCGATCGCGCGGCCGTCGCTGGCGGCCGGTGCTGCCGGGGCGCTCGAACTGGATGGACAGTTCGGCCTGCATCCGGCGCTCCGTTCGCTCAAGCCACTGTACGATCGCGGCCTGCTGTCGCCGATCATCGCCGTTGGAAGCCCGAGCAACACGCGCTCGCACTTCGATGCGCAGGACTACATGGAAAGCGGCACGCCCGACCGGAAGGGCACCACCGATGGCTGGCTCAACCGATATCTGGCCGTCTCCGGCACCTGCGAGGCCGGCGCGACCTGTACGCCGACCCCATTCAAGGCGGTGGCGCTGACGCCGCAAATGCCGCGAATACTGGAAGGGCCGAGTCCTGTCGTCGCGATGAATTCACTCGAGGAATTCACGGTGCGTGCGACCGGCACGCAGGCCGACCGGCTGGAAGCGCTCTACCGCACGGGCCGCGCCGATGTGATTCACGCGACCGGCAGTGACACGTTCGACGCGGTGAAGATGCTGCGGACTGCCAACCCCCAGCAGTATGCTGCCGCCAACGGTGCACGGTACCCGGTCACCGATTTCGGCCGCCGGCTGCGGCAGATTGCGCAGCTCATCAAGTCCGACGTGGGGCTCGAGGTGGCGTTTGCCGATATCGGTGGCTGGGACACCCACGTCAATCAGGGGGGAGCGACCGGTCAGCTGGCCAATCGACTCCGTGAGTTTGGCGACGGCGTCGCGGCACTGGTGACGGATCTCGGTGACCGGATGGACGACGTGGTGATTCTGACGATGACCGAGTTCGGCCGGACCGCACGCGAAAATGGCAACGGCGGAACGGATCATGGCCATGCAGGCTCGATGTTCGTGATCGGGGGTGACGTCAAGGGGCGCGAGGTGCATGGCCGCTGGCCGGGCGTGGCGCCGGAGCAGCTCAACGAAGGACGTGATCTGGCGCTCACCACCGACTTTCGGTCAGTGTTCAGCGAGATCGTGAGCACGCACCTCGGCGGTCAGGAGCTGGCACGGGTGTTCCCCGGGTATGCCGCACCGCCCGCGTCGTGGCTGCGTGTGCTGCGCGGCACCCGGGCGGCGGCGGGCGGCGCGGGCGTCTGACGCCGCCATCGCTTGCCATGACAGGTACCTTGACGTCGAGCCGTCACGCCGATGTGTCGGCTCATCGCTCATCACTGTCATGTTCTCGTGCCTGCTTCGCGCATCGTTCAGCTTCTTGCCACCGGACTGATTCTGGCTGGCTGTGGATCGTCTCCCGCGACCTCCGACACAACCGCCGCACCCGCAGGGCGTGATTCATCGACTGCCGCCGTCGCGGCGGACAGCACCGTTGGCGCGGTGACGCAGGCCAGCGCCGCATCGCTGGGCAAGGTCCCGGTGCTGATGGTGCATCTGGTGGCCGACACCGACGCCGTCTGGACGATCACCAAGGCGCGATTTCGCCAGACGCTCGAGACGCTCTATGCGCATGACTACCGGCCGATCACCGTCGCGCAGCTGATCGACAAGCGCATCGATGTGCCAGCGGGCAAGCGCCCGGTGGTCTTCACCTTCGATGACGCGTCGGCCTCGCAGTTCCGCTACATCGAGAAGAACGGCCAGCTCGAGATTGACCCCGAGAGTGCAATTGGGATCTGGCTGGCGTTTTCGCGCAGGCATCGGGACTGGAAGCCGCGCGCAACGTTCTGCATGCTGAGCGGCGCCGAGGCAGGACGGAGCTTCTTCGGCAACAAGAACATCGAAGGCCAGAAGACCGAGTGGCGCTTCCGGAAGGTGCAGTTCCTGCGGGATCAGGGTTTCGAGCTGTGCAATCACACGCTCTGGCACGCCAATCTGGCGAAGTACCCGGAGCCGTTCGTGCAGGAACAGATTGCGCGTGGTCAGCTGGCGATCGACTCAGCGGTGCCCGGCTACAAGGTACGGACCTTCGCACTGCCGCTTGGCGTGTGGCCGAAGAACCGCGCACTGGCGCAGCGTGGCGAGTGGCGCGATCCGAAAAGCGGTGTGGTCACGCGCTACGACTACGACGCGATCCTCGAGGTGGCCGGTGGGCCGAGCCTGAGTCCGTTCGATCCCGCGTTCAATGCGCGCACGATCAAGCGATTCAACGTGTTCTTCGACTCCGTCGATTCGCTGGTCGCGCGCCTGGAGCGCACCAACACCGGTTACGTGGTGCCTGCGCCGCGCTGAGCGGCGGCCATCGTTTCCGCACGCTGCCTGGCCGCGCGTCGGGCCTCGAGCCACCACACGACACGCATCGCGGCCAGTGAGCCGAGCATGCCTACGAGCGCGCTGCCGATCCCGGCCTCGGTGCCGAACGCGGAGCCGAGCGCGACGTAGGCCAAGGTGCCCGCGACGACCGTGACGCCACCGCGAAGACGGGGGGACCAGAAGGCGAAGGTCTCCTCCGGGGTGGGCGGTGTCGAGTCGGGCTGCGTCATGCGGGAATCCGGAGGGGGATGTGCGGGACGGTCACGCCGTCACGTGGGGCGCAAGGAAACCGTGCGCCACCGCGATGGTCGCACGACTGGAATGCATCGCGGTCAGAATTTCCATCCACGCAGGGATCGCAGTGCCGTATCCAGTGCCTCGCGCTGCTCGGGCAGCGTGGCGCGCTCGAGCAGCTGTTCGTACGTGTACACGGCGAGGTCCAGCGCGTCGTAGTCCTTTTCGGCACCGGCCAGCGCGGCGGCGTTGTCTGCGAGATTCGCCATCGCCAGTTCATCCTCGGGGAATCGGTCCACGATCTGCTTCCAGCGGGTGGTACGGTCACGGGGATCACTTTCACTGAGGGCCCACATGTGCCATCCGCCGCGATTGGATGGATCGGCGGCGATGGCGCGCTCCGCGAGTTCACCGACCACGACGGGCCCGCGGCCACTGAGCCAGTAGGCGTTGGCCAGGATCACGAGGGCCCGCGCGTTGGTGGGCTGTGCCGCGACGACCTTTTCGTACAGTGGTCCCGCGACTTCGGGGATGGTGCGGTACGGTTCGGCGGCCTCGATCAGCGCGTCGGGCATGACGGATGCCGCGATGCGGTCGAGTGTGGCGAAGAGGGCGCCGGTATCGGCGGTGGCCTGATACTCGGTGACGGCCTGCGAGACGGCCATCCGGGGATCACTGTGCGTGGTCATCGAGAGAAAAGTACTCCGTCCCCAAGTGCGCCGGGCGGCCGAGGTGGGGTGAATTTTCGGCAACTGCAATGACATGGCTTGCGCTCGCGGCACACTGTGACGATACTCTGGTTCAAGCGTTTGAGAGCTGGAAGCCCTGCGAGTCCACGCGGGTCCCTCCCCCGAACGTGCGCATCCGAGGACGGTGTGGCCGATTGCCCGCCCTCCTGAATGCCCCTACCAATCGCAGTGTGTCGGTTCCGTCGCGGTTGGTTCCGTCTGTCCACGCTCGTCTGTCTGACGTGTCGTCGCCGCGTTTGAGTGCCGTTCTGCCGTATCCCGGGTCGCAGCCCGACCAGATTTTTCCTCGTGATCGAGTCCTGCCCCCGCATCGTTCCAGATCGCGCGGTGCGTGAAGGTCCCGAGTGTTCCGAAGGGGTGTCGCGCGTCGCGTGCACCTTTGCGCGCCGGTGATTTCGCACCGTGCCGTGCCCAGTAAACCACGTCGCACATGGATGACATGACCGAACCCCGCCGCCCCTCTTCGGGGCGCGGTCCGCGTTCCCCGCGTAAATCTGCGCAGGGTGACGAGCCGAACCCGTACAAGGACAGCAGCGATGCGCCGGCAGCGGTTGTGACCGCACGGAAGTCCACCTCGCCCAAGACGACGGTGACAAAGCCAGCGGCGGCGAAGGCCGCTTCGCCCAAGACGGCCGAACCCGCAGCGCCAATCGCGCGGACAGCCGCGACGAAGTCGGCGGCAGCGAAGGTGGTGGTCGCCAAGGCGGCGCTCGCCAAGGTCGCATCTGCCAAGGTCGCATCTGCCAAGGTCGCGGTCGAGAAGTCCGCACCGGTCGCTGATGCCGCGGTCGAGAAGAAGCCGCGGGGCCGGCCGCGCAAGGAAGCGGCCGCCGACGACGCATCGGTGAGCGCACCGCGGATCGCCGCCGCGCCGAGCCCTGCGGTCGTCAGTGTCACGTCATCGCCGCCGCCGCCCGCACCACGGCCTGCCGCGACCCCGAGTGAGCCGGCGCGCGATGGTGGCAGTCACCGCAACGGGCCGCCACTCGATGGTGATCGGACGTCGGAGCGTCCGCCGCAGGAGCGGAATGCCAGCGATCGTCATCCGGTCGATCGGACGCCGGTCGATCGGACGCCGGTGGATCGGAACGGGAGCGATCGCAACGCCGGTGATCGCAACAGTGTCGATCGCGCCGCGGGGGACCGGAGTGCCGCGGATCGGAACGGTGGGGAGCGTAATCAGGATCGCGAAGGGCGACGTGGACGCTTTCAGCGCCGTCGGGGTCGCGGGCGGAACAAGTTCCGTGATGGCGCCGTCGAGGGTGGGGGTGCGAACGCTGATGCCGCACCGCAGAACCCTGCGCCGCGCCACGAACGTGGGCCACGGCCGGAACGCACCGATCGGCCGCCGCGGCATGAGCGGCATGAGCGCGGGCCGCGGCCGGAGCGAGTGGATCGCAACACCGACCGCAACACCGACCGCAACAACGACCGGCAGGAGCGGGTCGAGGTCCAGGGATCGAACGTCGTCACGCCCGAGGCCACCATCACGGGCTGGTACGATCCGGCACGTGGTGATGGTGGATTCATTCGTCGCGCCTCGGCCAGCTATCTGCCGCAGCCGGGTGACCCGTTCATTCCAGGTTGGATGGCGCGCCAGTTTCAGCTGCGCCGCGCGGATCTGATCACGGGGTCGTGGGGCCACGACCAGCGGCGGCGTCCGACGGTCTGCGAGATCACGACCCTCAACGAAATAGCGCCCGATCCGAATGTGCGCCGGAAGGATTTCAAGAGTCTCACCGCGTCGTACCCCGACAAGCGGTTGACGCTCGAGACAGGGCGTCCGGCCAAGGTCGGCCATGAGATCACGCGTCGCGCGATCGATCTCATCGCGCCGATCGGGTATGGTCAGCGCGCCCTGATCGTGGCGCCGGCCCGCGCCGGCAAGACCACGTTGCTGCAGGCGATCACGGAAGGGGTGCACCACAATCACCCGAACGCGATTTTGATGCTGCTGCTGGTGGATGAACGGCCGGAGGAAGTGAGCGAAGCCATTTCGTGGAACGTGGGTGAGGTGGTGGCCTCGAGCTTCGATCAGCCGGCGCAGCGGCATGTGGATGTGACGGAAATCGTCACCGAGCGCGCTCATCGTCTGGTGGAGATGGGCAAGGACGTCGTGATCGTGCTGGACTCGATCACGCGCATGGGGCGGGCGTTCAACACCGCCAATCGCGGGACTGGGCGCACGATGTCGGGCGGTCTGGATGCGAATGCAATGGCGAAGCCGAAGGCGTTCTTCGGGTCCGCACGCAACGTGTCGCCGGAGGATGGCGGCGGCAGCCTGACGATCATCGCCACGGCGCTGGTGGAAACGGGCTCGCGCATGGACGACGTGATCTTCGAGGAGTTCAAGGGCACCGGCAACTGCGAGATCAAGCTCGATCGCGGGTTGGCCGAGCGGCGGATCTTTCCGGCCATCGACATTCCGGCCAGCGGCACGCGTCGCGAAGAGAAGCTCTACAAGCCCGAGCAGGTGCAATCGATCTACATGCTGCGCCGCGGACTGCAGCAGATGCCCCCGACAGGCGCGATGGAGTGGTTGATCAAGCGCATTTCGGCGACAGTCAACAACGACGCGTTGCTGGCTGGGCTTTGAGTGTTCTGAAGGGCATCAGGATCAACGCCTGTCGCTGCCTGGCAGCGGCGGGTGTTGTGCTGCTCGGCAGTGGTGTGACCGGGACCTCGGCGCGGGCGCAGTCGGCACGGCCGGTGGTGGCACAACCGGTCATCGACCGGTTGAAGATCGACGGTAACGTCAACATCAGCACCACCGAGCTGAAAGCCGCGATGGTGACGGTTGCCTCGCGGTATTACCGGCCGTTTGGTGTGCCGCTGATCTTCTGGCCCAAGGCCAAAGTGAAACTCGATCGCGCAGAGCTGGAGCGCGACCTGCTGCGCCTGCGCGTGTTGTACTGGAAACGCGGCTGGCGCGCGGCACAGATCACGCCGGTCATCACGCCACTCAGCAACCGGACGATCGCGATCGCGCTCAAGGTGGTGGAAGGCCCGCCGACGGTGATCGGCAGCATCGAGCTGGGGGCGGTCGACAGCCTGCTCAAGGTGCACGGCATGCGGCGGCTGGTCGATGTGCGCGTGGGGCAGCCGCTCGACCTGATCCGCCTCGATTCAGTGGCCGTACGCATCGTGCGGCATCTGGACGAAGAAGGCTACGGTGATGTGCTGTTGAACCCGGTGGCCACGGTCGACACCAGCAGTCCGCGGGCCCGGGTCACCATGGGGGTGACGCGATTGTACGAAACGCGCATCGAGTCGGTGCGCGTGGAGGGCACCGAGAAGTATGATCCACGGGTGGTGGCCAACACGATGGGCGTGAAAGCCGGCGATCGCTACACGCGCATCGGCGTGGCGGAGAGCCAGCGGGCGCTGTACGAAGCGGGCTACTTCAAACGGGCGTTCGTGCGGGTGGACACCGGCCGCACCGATTCCCTGAAGAAACTGATCGCGCTGGTCGAAGAGTTGCCCACACACTCGTTCCGTACCACGGCGGGTGTGAGCACGGTGGATTTCTTTCAAGTTGATGCGCGGTACCTGAATGCCAACTTTCGCAACAACGCCGGCCGGCTGACGATGCAGGGCACGCTGGGAAATCTCCTCGCGCCACAACTGAACGGGAACCTGCCGTTCCAGAACGTGCTGCCGGACAATCTCGGCACGTCAGATCCGGCCTACCTGCAGCCCACCTTTCAGCTGAATGCGGAAGTCCGCCGGCGCTGGCTGAGCGACAGCCGCAACCAGACCGGGTTGAGCCTGTTCGGGTACCGGCGTTCTTCGCCGGGCGTGTTCGTGGATCAGGGCGGCGGCGCGGGCGCGAGCTTCACGCGCAATATCACCCGTACGGTTCCATTGAGCTTTCAGTATCGACTGGAGTTCACCAAGGTCACCGCGGCGGATACCTACTACTGCGTGAACTTCGGCGTGTGTGATGAGGTGTCACTCGGTGTGCTCCGTCGCACGCAACGACTCGCGCCGCTGACGCTGTCGGCGTCGACGGACCGTCGTGACGACCCGCTCGGCCCCACCCGTGGCTTCACCTGGCGCGCGGACCTCGAGGTGGCCAACCGCTGGAGCGGCTCGCAGTTCGGGTACGCCCGTGTCGAAGTGGACGGATCGAAGTACTTCCACAGCAGCGAGAAGCTCACCGTCGCGATGCGATTCCACGCCGGGTATGTGCGTGGGCAGCGTGCAAACGGCGACAGCCTGCCGATCATCCTGCCACGCAAGCGGTTCTATGCGGGTGGTGCACGCTCGGTGCGCGGCTACGGCGAGAACCAGCTCGGGCCGCGGGTGCTGGTCATTTCGCGGGCGCAGTTCCAGCCGACCGCGCAGCGATTCGACAGCCTGCTGGCCGATCCGACGCTGAATGACGGTCGCCTGCCGTGCAGCCTGACGGTGACGCTGCCGAATTGCCTGACTGAGAGCACTGGCGCACCACTGCTTGCGGGCCGGCCGACGTCCAACTTCGAAGACGGTGACTTCACGCCCAAGCCGCTCGGCGCATCCACGCTGTTTGAAGCATCGCTGGAAGCACGCTATCGCGTCGCCGGTGCGGTGACGCTGGCGGCCTTCGTCGATGCAGGTTCCGTCGGCGCGCGATTCGGTGGGACCGCGACAGTCTTCACGCCCGGCATCGGCGTCCGGTATCTGAGCCCCGTCGGCCCGATTCGTGTGGACCTCGGCTACAACCCGAAGGCGGACGAACGACTGATCGTGATCACCGAGCTCAGTCAGCCGCGCGATGCGGGATGGCTGCGGGCCCTCGGCGCCCAGCAGGGGCTGACCGGCGACGCGCTGGACGCCTTCGCCAATCGCACGGGCCTCTTTCCGATCGACTCACGACGGAGTTTCAATCCGGCCACTGGCACCGGACTGGGTGGATTCTTCAACCGGATGACGCTCCACCTGTCCATCGGCGAGGCGTTCTGACGCGGCGCGCGAAGATCGCGGCGGCGGTTGTTCTCTGCCTTGGCAGCGCGGTACTGCTGGCGGTGACCGCTGTGGTGTACCTGCCACGCTCCGCGTGGGGGCGTGAAAAGTTGCGCACCGCGGTGCAGGATGCGTTGAACAATCAATTCGCCGGCAAGGTCTCGGTCGGCCGCGTCGAGTTGCCGAGTTGGACCACGGCCACGGTGCATGACGTCGTCATCACCGACTCGGCCGGTAAGCCGTTCGTCAAGGCACCGCTGGTCCGCGGCACGTGGTCACTGCGTGATCTCTGGAATCGCCGGGTGATCCTGAGTGATGTTCGCGCCGAGCGGCCGGTGATCGTGCTGGATCGGTTGCCGGGGAAACGCTGGAACTGGGATGCGATCCTCTTTCCCGACACCACCTCGCGACCGCACGGGCCGAAGCCGCAGTTCGGTGACTGGGTCGAGCTGCGCAACGTGCAGCTGATCGATGCGACACTCACGGCGCGCAGCCCGTACGTGGTGGAAGCGTGGCGGATGCCAAAGGCGCGCGATTCGGTGCTGGCATTGGCGCTGGCGGGCAAACTGCGCCCGGTGGTGCAGGCGGTGCCCGGCGGCTATCAGCGTGTGACCGTGCTCGAACACGTCACGCTCAGCGCGCCCTACGCTCGCATCAAGTATCCTGGCGAGCGCATTCAGCGCTTCGAGATTGCCCGCGGATCGGGGATCATCAAGCCGTTCCATCCGCCCTCACTCGATCTGCGAGACGTGTCGGGCACCGTGTTCGTGGACCGGGATTCGGTGTGGTTCCGAAACGTCGAGGCGCAATTGCCGAACTCACGGGCGGCGCTGTCGGGGCAGTACAACCTGATCAGCGGTGATGCGGCGATCGTTGCGGCATCGTCAACGCTGCTCACTGACGATTGGCGTTGGCTGGTACCGCTGCTGCCGAACGGTGGTACCGGCTCCATCGGCGATGTGAGGTACGTGCTGCGCGGCGCGTCGAGCGACGTGAAGCTGGGTGGTCTCTCGCTCGCGCTCGAATCCGCGCGCCTGAAGGGTCGGCTCGATTTCGGCTTCGACAAGGACGATACACGTTTCGATGATGTGGACGTCCGCCTCGACGCACTCGACACGCGATTGATCCGGAAGCTGCTCCCCGACACTGAAATTGCGCGAGACGGTGTGCTGAGCGGCACCTTGCTGGCGCGCGGTCCGCTCACCGGCGCGACGATCGATGCCGATGTGCGCTTCGATGATCGCAAGGCCGGGCCGCTGCTGGTGCGCGCACGTGGCGTGGCCGGCAGCGTGGGTGACGGGGTCCTGACGAAGAACCTGCGCCTCGATATCGCGCCGCTGCCGGTGACGCTGGCCAGCGAGGCGCTGGCGCCGCTCGGTGGACGTGTGGGCGGTCTGGTCACGGTGAACGGCCGCACCGACGGCTGGCTGGATACCCGCCTGGCACTGGTGCACCGCGTGGAGGGGTTGTCATCACGCATCACCGGCAACGCACGCGTCAACCTGACTGGTGTCGAGCCGCGCGTGAATGCCACGCTGTTGTTCGATCCGCTGTCGCTCAAGGCGATGGGCCGGTTTGCGCCGGCGCTCGACCTGCGTGGCAATGCGCAGGGGACGTTGACGCTGAACGGCCTGCTGTCGGACATGGCGATCACGTCGGCAGTACGCGTTGACAGTGCCGGCGGGCTGCAGGTGGCGGGCCGATTTGGTGTGCCGGCGCGTGGGCCGTCGTTTGCGGATGTCATTCTCACTGCCGATTCACTCGACCTGCGACGGCTCGTTCCCACGGCGCTGGCCACACGCCTGGTGGGCACGGCGCAACTGAACGGACGCGGCACGTCACTAGAGACGCTGGAAGGCACGCTGATTGTGGACCTGCGGGGCTCGCAGGTTGACCGGTTGCGCGTCGACACGCTGACGATGCGGGCGGATGCGCGGGACGGCATGCTGTCGGTGGACACCTTGCTGCTGCGCCTGGGCGGCACCACCGGGACCGCGTCCGGCACCTTCGGCTTGCGCGAAGGTCGCACGGGCACGCTTACGCTGGCCCTTTCCATCGATTCACTGCAGCGCCTGCGCCCGTATCTCCCGGGCGACACCGCGCTGATTGCGCCAACACAGGCAGCGATCGCCCGTTCGATCCTGCGGCAGCGTGCGGATTCGATTGCTCTCGCACGCCGTACCGAGGTGGAGCGCGCTGCGCGCGGCCTGGCGCCGATCGCGCTCAAGATCGTGCCGCCGACGGCGTTACCCGGCGACTCGCTGTCTGGCGCGGCCACGGCCGTCGTGACGTTGCGCGGCTGGCTGAAGGACATCAGTGGTGAAGGAGCAATCGACGGTGCAGAGCTGTTCATCAACGGGAACAATGCCCGTCAAGTGGCACTCCGCCCGACGTGGAGTCATCTGCTCACCGACAGCTCGACTGCGGCGTTGCGTGGTGATCTGCGCGGCATGAGTGTTTCGGGCTTTCGGGTTGACTCGGCGGGTGTCGCCGCCGCCTATGGCTGGCGCGGCGGGAAACTCGCCACGGGCACTGGCGAACTCGCCGTCGATGTCCACCTGATCGACTCAACCGGCATCGCGTTCAGGGGAGCACTCGTCCTCGACTCGGCCAGCTATGCCGCGCGGGTCGACAGTACATCGCTCACGCTGCCAGCATCACGATGGTCCACACCATATCCGTGGCGCGCGTCGTGGTCGCAGGGCACGTTCCGTGTTGATTCGCTTGCGCTGCAGACGGACGGTGATGCACGCTTGCAACTCGACGCCGTCGTCGACACGGCGGGCGCCACCAACGTCACGCTGGCGATCCGCAACACGCAGCTGCTGGACCTCGCCGATCTGGCACAGACGGTGTCGCCGCTGGATGGCCGTGTGTCGGCCGACCTGTATGTGGACGGCACGGCAGCCAATCCGAAGATCACGTTCCTCGGCGCCGTTCGCGACGTGGTGTATGACAGCCTGCCGCTGCCGGAGTTTCGCGCCCGCATGAACTATGCGGACAAGAAGGCGGTCGCCTACGCCGAAGTGCGGCGTCCGGACCAGCAGCCGAATGCTCGTGCGAACGCGACCATTCCGGTGGACCTCGCACTGAGCGGCAAGCCGAAGCGGTTGCTGGAGCTGCCCTTCGTCGGCGACATCCAGCTCGACTCACTGCCGCTCGACATCATCCCGGCGTTGAGCGCGGCCGTGACCGATGTGAAGGGACAGACCGTCGGGCGGGTGCAGGTGCGGGGCACCTTGCCTGACAATCTCACCTTCGACGGCAGCCTGCAGCTACGCGACGGCGAGGCATTCATCGTCGCGGCCGAGCTGCCGATTCGCGGAATCGTGGGCGACCTGCATTTCCGCGGCGACACGATGGTGGTGGATTCGATTCTCGCGCGCAGTGGAGACGGCACCATTCGCATGACCGGTGGTGTCGGCCTCCGTCGCGCCACCAACCCTGAATTCGACCTCAAGCTGGTGGCCCGCAATGCCCGTGTGCTGGACGGTTCACAGGGACGTATCAGTGCCCTGGCCGACCTGACGCTCACCGGTCCCTACACCGGCGCCACGCTCGAAGGCAGCCTGCGCGTGCGCGAAGGCGTCTACCGGTTGAACGAGGAGCGCCGGGTGACGACGGTGCTGAATGCCAACGACCCGGCGCTGCTGAGTGCAGTGGACAGCACCGAGGCGCGTGAACGTGGGCTGGTCGTACCACCGTCCGACTTCGTGCGCGGCCTCACGACACGGGTGGTCGCGCGCATCGATCGCAACGTCTGGGTGCGGAGCAAGGAAGCCAACGTGGAGATCTTCACCGATGGCGAATTGCAGGTGGCACTCAATCCACTGACGGGTGCCGTCACGCTCGATGGCATCGTGGCGACCGAGCGCGGGCAGTACGAATACTTCAAGCGATTCAACATCGTGCGAGGGTCGGCCACCTTTCTGGGCACGTCGGATCTGAACCCGCTGTTGCAGGCGTCTGCCGAAGTACAGATCCGCCCTGCGTCACAGCAGGCGTTCGCCATCCGACTGAACATCGGCGGCACGCTGCTGCGTCCGAGACTCTCACTCGAGAGCGATCGTCAGCCGCCCATTCCGCAGACGGACCTGATCAGCTATCTGGCATTCAGCAACCCCAGCGGCGCGTTGTTGAGCCAGGCGGGCAACAGCGCCAGCGGTGGTGGACTGGTGGGTAACGCCGCGGGATTCCTGAACCGACAGTTCACGGCGTTTGGCCTGAATGCGCTCCTCAATCAGGTGGAGGGCAACGCGGCGCGCGCGCTGGGTGCCGATGTGCTCAACATCACATCGACGGGCAGCTCACAGGAGTTTCAGGCCGTCCTTGGCGGGCTGGAAGGGTTTCTGTTGGCCACGGAGATCGAGTACGGCCGCTATTTCGGGACGAACAGTTACGCGGTGGTCACACTGAACCCCGCGCGGTTCACCGGAGCGGGCGGCATCTCACCAGTCGGCATCCGCCTCGAGTATCGCCTGCCGCGCAACATCCGGTTGGAGACCACCTTCGGTCCGCGGTTCCTGCTGCAGAGCCAGACGTTGCAGGTACAGGACCCGAACGCGCTGCAGAACTTCGGCCTCTTCCTGTCGCGCGAATGGAAGTGGTAGCCTTCGCGGAGTCCGTCAGCTCTCCGACAGCCTGATGCGCCCCGTCACACGCCACCCACTGGCAGCGCTGCGCCGGACCAGCCGCAACTCAGTCTCGCCACAGACTGGTCCGCAGGCGATCCGGACCTGCACGATGGCCGCGGTGCCGTCACGCGACACGCCCGCTGGCGACAGCACGATGTAGCCTCCTGATCCGGGATGCAGACGATACCACTCGCGCCAGAACGCCGGTCCCCGCGCGGTCGGCGCGGCGGCAGCCGGTGGCATCGCGCCGCCGTTCGCCGCCGCACTGCGCGAGCGCGTGCGCAACGAATCGAGGTGGCGCGCCGACACCGCGACCCATCGTGCATCCGGCAATGCCAGCGGATCGACGCGGGCGCTGGCCGCCCGCTGCGCCTGCAGGAATGCATGCAGCAGGCTTCGATCGATGGCCAGTCCGGTCAACACCTTGTCGTGCTGCTCGGCATCGAGCTCGGTTGACGGCACGAGCGCGTCGAGCACAACGGGCCGCGCAAGGGAATCACGCGCCAGCTCGCTGAGCACGCTGGCGTAGATCGACGCACGATCCGCTGCCGGGAGCAGCGAACCCGAGCCCGCCCGACGACACCCGGTCGCACCGATGAACATCACAGCGAGCAGCGCCGTCGCCGCTCTGCGTGCACGGATCACGTCGCAGCCAGCTCGTCCCAGAGAGCCGCCATCGCCCGCATGCCGAGCTCGAAATTCTCGATGCTGATCCACTCGTCCGGCGCATGCGCATTCTCGCCTGGCAGCCCGAAACCGACCAGCAGCACGGGCACATTCAGCAACCGTTGAAAATCACCGACCACCGGAATCGAACCGCCTTCGCCGGTGATCACCGGCTCCTTGCCGAAGGCTGCCGTGAGTGCGCGACGGGCCGCATCGAAAATCGGCCCGTGCAATTCGGCGCGCCATGGCTTTCCGCCGTGCAGATGCTCCACTTCCACCGTCACGCCGGCCGAGGCCACCGAGTGGACATGCTCATGCATCAGCTGCTCGATCACGGCCGGATCCTGATCCGGGACGAGGCGACAACTGACTTTTGCCATCGCCTGTGCGGGCAGGACGGTCTTCGCGCCCTCGCCAGTGTATCCACTCAGCAAACCGTTCACTTCGCAGGTCGGCCGCGTCCACAGCCGTTCGAGCACGGTGTAGCCATACTCACCGCCGAGCGCCGGTGCGCCCACTTCGGCACGGAAGTGTTCCTCGTCGAACGGGAGTCCGCGCATCTGCGCAATGACGGCGTCCGGCAACGGCTTCACCGCGTCGTAGAAGCCGGGAATCGCGATCCGTCCGTCCACGTGATGCAGCGTCGACAGAATACGCGCCAGTTCCATCGCCGGATTGATCACGGCGCCACCGTACATGCCACTGTGCAGATCCGACTGCGGCCCCTTCACCCGGATCTCGAAGTAGGCCAGCCCGCGCAGTGAGCTCAGAATCGACGGCTGACCGGGCGCGAACATCGTGGAATCCGAGATGACCACCGCATCACACTGCAGCCGCGCCGCGTGCTCGGCGATGAACGGCGACAGGTTCTCGCTGCCCACTTCCTCCTCACCCTCGGCCAGCACGATCACGTTGACGGGCAGCGTGCCACGTGCGGCGAGGTGCGCTTCGAGTGCCTTCAGGTGCAGGAACAGCTGGCCCTTGTCGTCCACGCTGCCGCGGGCGTAGAGCCTGCCGTCGCGCACGGTGGGTTCAAAGGCCGGTGACGTCCAGAGCTCGAGCGGCTCGGGGGGCTGCACGTCGTAGTGGCCGTAGATCAACACGGTCGGCTTGCCGGGTGCATGGCGCCACTCGGCCAGCACGATCGGGTGGCCCGGTGTGTCGATCACCTCTGAGGTGGTGAGCCCGATCGCGGTGCACTGCGCCGCGACCCATTCGGCGGCGCATCGCACGTCAGGGGCGTGCTCGCTGCGGGCGCTCACACTCGGGATGCGGAGAAAGTCGTACAACTCGTCGTGGATGCGCGTCTTCGCGCTGACGAGGAACTGATCGAGATCGGACGCGACTGCTGAGGACATGGTCGTGTATGCAGTGGAAACGTGCGGCGGGGACTGCCGCATCGTGCACCCGAATATGTCCGGAATCGGTCAGCGCCGCAGGCCCTGCCCCACGGCAATCGGCACGATCCGGATCCGTTGGCGGCGACGCTGGCGGGCCAGGCGGGCGCGAGCCAGTGAGAGGGCGGCCACACGTCGGATCCCCAGGCGCACCAGCAGTGTGCTCCACGCCCAGAGAATCCAGCTCAGGCGTTCGGCGGGGGTGAGCGCACGCGCCACTGACACGAGCATCACCGGCACCGTCAGCGCCAGTTCCGGCGCCGAGAACAGCAACGGCGTCCGGCGTTCCACCACCTGCGTCGCGTTCCGTCCGCGCGCCATCTCGCGCTCCAGCGCCACGGCGAGCGCCATGGGCGTCATGTCACGCCATCCGCGCACGCGCACCAGCGTCCAGCCACTGGCCGTGTTGCCCCAGCCATGATTGTCCGAGCCGGCGACCAGCGCCAGGTTCAGCGAATCGGCAAGCCGAAGCAGCGCAGCGTGCCGAACAAGTCCCATCGTGAGACCTTTCGGCGCGCCATCATTCAGTTCCAGCGCGTTGGTGGACGACAACGAATCCTGCCCAGGCCCCGCGAACATCGGGATGCGGAACGGAATGGTCTGCACGATGATCGGCGTCCGGCCATCGGACAGCCGTGTGCCGCGAGTGAGATGATCCCCATCCACGATGTACATCGAATCCGCCGGCGTCATGGACAGCACGTTCACATGCTGACCACCGCTGTAGAGCTCGAGGCCGGAGAGCAGCACCACGCCATCGCCGGCGCGCGCCGGGTTGGTCGCCATGGCGTCGATGGCGCCACCGAATCGCTTGTGGTCGGTGATGTATGCGACGTTGAAGCCGCTGCGCGCATGCCAGTCACGCACGCGTGCCGGCGTCCAGTCGTGGCGTGCATCGCGCGATGAACTGGTGTGTGCGTGCACGTCCACAATCACCAGGTCGGGGTCCTCGACACTCAGTCGAGCCATCGGTCGTGGTACCAGCACATTGACGACCAGCACCATCACCAGTGCCGCCAGCAGGATCACGACGTTGCCGAGCTCCTGCCGCCAGACCGGATAGGTCGTGCCTCGCATGAACACCGCCGAACGCCAGACCAGCAATCCCCCCAGCAGCGTGGCGAGAAATGCGAGGTGTTGCGGGATCGTCAGCAGCGACTGCATGTCGAGCAGTGTGCAGAACGGGGAGAGCAACGCGAACTCGCGATCGACCAGTAAACGCAGCCCGGTGGCGTCGGCGTGCGTCGCGGCATCGCGCAGCGGCGACTGCACGAACAGCGCCGTCACCAGCACCAGGACCGTGAGGAGCACCGGAACGAACAGGTCGCGGGCACACAGCGCGCGCAGCCGATGCCGCAGCAGCATCGCTCTCCGCGTGACGGGACAGAGCGTGCGATGGCACCGTGTCGGTCCTGCGACGGACGACCCAAATGACTTCGGTGTTTGTTCGTTCACGCGGTGATCAGTGACATGCCGTGGGCGCGCACGAGACAGAACAGGTTGGCTACGTTGCAGGCGGCAAGCTGAGCCGCCTGCAACACCTTCCGCAAGGTCCACTTGCATGCCCAATCGTCTCGAGCAGGAATCGTCGCCGTATCTCCGGCAGCATGCCGCGAATCCGGTCGACTGGTACCCGTGGGGAACAGAGGCCTTTGCGGCCGCCCGTGCAACGGACCGGCCGATCCTGCTGAGCGTGGGCTACGCGGCCTGCCACTGGTGTCATGTGATGGCCCACGAGTCGTTCGAAGATCCGGCGACGGCGGCCGTGATGAACGAACTGTTCGTGAACGTGAAGGTGGATCGCGAGGAGCGCCCCGACATCGACGGCATCTACATGCAAGCCGTCCAGGCGATGACCGGTCGCGGCGGCTGGCCCATGACCGTCTTCCTGACTCCGGGTGGCGAGCCCTTCTACGGCGGCACGTACTTCCCGCCAACGGATCTGCCGGCCAGTCCGAGCTTCACTCGGCTGATGCACAGCGTGAGCAACGCGTGGCGCACCCGGCGCGAGGCCGTCGATGCGACGACAGCCACCCTGCGCGAACTCTACGCCAATGCCGCGGCCCCGCTCACGCCGTCGGGCGCGCTGACGCCGGGCCTTCTGCATGCCGCTGCCGCCGTGCTGCGTCGCCTGTACGACAGCCAACACCATGGGTTCGGCGCTGCCCCGAAGTTCCCGCACACCATGGCGCTCGATTTCCTGCTGCGACATGGCACGCGCCACGCCGACGAATCACTGCTCGGGATCGTGACCGAATCCTGGCTCGCCATGGCCAACGGTGGTCTGTGCGATCAGCTCGGCGGTGGTTTCGCGCGTTACGCCACCGACCGCGCGTGGATCGTGCCGCACTTCGAGAAAATGCTGTACGACAATGCCCTGCTGGCGCGGCTCGGCGTGCACCTCGTGCAATCCACCGGCAGCGCCGAGATCGAACGGGTCACGCGCGATGTCTTCGCCTGGGTGATGCGCGACATGATGGGTGACGACGGCGGCGTCTTCGCCAGCGTCGATGCCGACAGCGAAGGCGAAGAGGGCCGGTACTACACCTGGTCGCCCGAGGAGCTGCAGCAGCTGCTCGGGCCGCGAACCGTACTGGCGACACTGGCGTATGGTGTGACGGCGACAGGCAATTTCGACGGACGGACGATCCTCACGCGACCGCTGCCGATCGGCATCGTCGCGCACAGGCTCGAGATGGATGAGTCCGAGGCCGAGGACGAACTCGCGGCCATTCGCGCGCTGCTGCTGAACGCACGCGCGCAACGCACCGCGCCGGCCACCGATCGCAAGCGCATCGCATCGTGGAACGGATTGATGCTGTGTGCACTGGCCGATGGCGCGCACGCGCTGGCCGACGGAGCAGTGCTCGATGCCGCCGAACGGCTGGCCGCGTTTCTCACGACGGAGCTGGTGCGCGATGATCGCGTGGCGCGCACCTGGATGGACGGCGTGCGGAAGATGCCGGGATTCCTCGAAGATCAAGCCGCGGTGTCGGCGGGATTGCTCTCGCTGTACCAGGCAACCGGCAGCGCGACGTACCTCACCACCGCGCGGAGACTGGCGCGGGCGATGGTGCGTGACTTCCTCGACCCGGAGACCAGAAGCTTCCACGACACCGCACATGACCACGAAACCCTGATCACCCGACCGCGGGACCTGACCGACAACGCCACGCCGTCCGGGGCTGCGCTGGCGTGCGACGTGCTGCTGCAGCTCGCCGACCTGGATGACGAACCGGCGTACCGCGAGATCGTCCGCGCGCACCTCGAGGCGGTGGCCGGCCTGATGGCCGAACATCCACTGGGCTTCGGGCACTGGCTTGGTGTTGCCGATCGCCTGGTGCACGGCGCGGTGGAAGTCGCACTGGTCGCCGGCGTCGAGTCGACGGCGGCCCTGCGCGATGTGGTGCGCCGGATGTACGTGCCGACGCTGGTGCTGGGCCACGGGCCGTGGTCTGGCGCCGAGGCGCCGGCGCTGCTTCGCGGTCGCACCACCATCGACGCACGAGCGACAGCCTCTGTGTGCCGGGGCGGCGCCTGTGAACGGCCAACACACGACACCTCCGTCCTTGCGCAGCAGCTCCGGACGGCCGTGCGACTTGTCACGGCGTGAGCACCCTCACAGGTCGCGAACGGTACCGATAGGTTTCGGCTCAGCGTACGCCTGTCCCTTCAGTCGCTTCCGATCCCATGAGCAACGAGTCCCGTTCGTTCACCCGCAGCCTCTTTGCAGGTGAGATTCACGACGATCTGATCTTCCCGTATCCGGACTCGCTCGAGCATCGCGACCCTGCCGAGGCGGCGGTGGTCACGCGGGTGATCCGCGAACTGAACGCGCTGGTGGGGACGCTGATCCGCCCCGAGCAGTTCGACGAAGAGGAGACGATTCCCGAAGCCGTCATCGAGGCCTTTGGGCGACTGGGCTTGCTGGGCATCAGCATTCCGAAGGAGTACGGCGGCCTTGGACTCTCGCAAGCCGGGTATGCCCGCGTGTTTGCGGCGGTGGGGACGGTGGATCCGTCACTGGCCGTGCTGGTTGGTGTGCATTGTGGGCTGGGCGGCAAGGCGATCGCGCTGTTCGGCAATGCGGAGCAGAAGGCGCGCTATCTGCCGATGCTGGCGCGGGGCGAGACGCTGGCGGCGTACGCGCTGACCGAGCCGGAAACCGGCTCCGATGCCCAACACATCGTCACCACCGCGCGGCTGAACGACGCGGGAACGCACTGGATCCTGAATGGACGCAAGTACTGGATCGGCAACGGACATCGCGCGGGCGTGCTGGCAACCTTCGCGCAGACGCCCGTCGTGCGCGACGGTGTGACCGTGATGCGCCCCACGGCGTTCAACATCCGGCCCGACATGCCGGGCTTCCACGTCGAGCGGACGTTCCGGAAGCTTGGCATCAAGGGGTCCACGCAGGCCGAACTCCGCTTCGAGAATCTCGAAGTCCCCGTCGATCACGTCCTTGGCGAGGTCGGCAAGGGCTTCAAGGTCGCCGTGCACGCGCTGAATGCGGGCCGACTGAGCCTCGCCGCTGGCTGCGCGCAGGGGACGCGCGCGATCATCGGACAGTTCGTGCAGTATGCGGAAGAGCGGGTGCAGTTCGGCAAGCCCTTGGCAGACTTCGAGATCACGCAACGCAAGATGGCCGATCTGGCGGCCGATCAGTTTGCCGCCGACAGCATGATCGGCATGCTGACCGCCCTCATGTCACGCGAGGACGTGGATGCCTCGCTGGAGGCGGCGTGTGTGAAGGTCTTCGCCTCCGAGCTGGCCTGGCGCGCCGCTGATGAGATGGTGCAGCTGGCTGGCGGTCGCGGCTTCTCGAAGCCGTGGCCGTACGAGCGTCAACTGCGTGATGTGCGCATCAATCGGATTTTCGAAGGCGCCAACGAGATTCTGCGGCTGTTCATCGCACTCAACGGCGTGCAGGGGCCGGCCGAGACGCTGCAGGAGATCGGCGATGCACTGAAGGCGCCGATGCAGCACATGGGGCTGTTGAGCGAATTCGTCGTCGGCAAGGTGAAGAGCGTGCTCCGCGTTGGTGACGATGCGACGGTCGACACGCCGATGCATGCCCGTCTGCAGCCACACCGGAAATACTTCGAGAAGCATGTCGCCGAGCTGCGCAGCGCGACCGACGCCGCGATCGTCGCGCACAAGAAGCAGCTGATCGACCGGCAGATGCTGGTCGAACGCCTGTCGAACATGGCGATCGAGCTGTTTGCACGCGCCTGTGTCCTGAGCCGCTCGCAACGCATGATTCGCGAGCGTGGCCTCGAGACGATCGAGCGGGAGTTGAATCTCTGTGATCTGTTCTGCGTGCAGAGTGGTCGGCGATTCAAGGAGCAGCGCGAAAACCTGCAGAGCCCGCAGGACGCGACGCGTCGCGCGATTGCCGCCGACTTGCGCAGCGCTGGCGCCGCATTCGTGACCGACTCGGTGCTTGAAGTGCCGCTCGAGGTGCGGCGAGAGCCGCAGGTGCCGATGCGTCTGGCCGAGGAACCGGAAGTCGCCGCGCGCTGAACGAACGGCGGCGGCCGGTCAGGCCTGACGGCTACGCAGCGTCGGCGCCGGGCCGGTGCGGCTGTGACGTGACGGTGGCAGCACTGCGGACCTGCCTCCAGTGGAGACGCGCCACCGCCAGCAGCGCGCAGCCGAACAGCCCCGTCGCAAGCAACAGCGCGGCGGCGGGCTCAGGGACGACGTTCAGCGTGACCTCGATGTTGTCGAGCGCTGCGCCCCAGTAGTTCGCGCCCTGGCCTTCGAATCGCAGCGTCGTCGCCGGGCCGCTCGCGATCAGGGTCGCGAAGGTGACCGTCTGCCAACCCATGTTGGTTCGCGTCCTTCCGGCCTGTGTGAAGGTGACCAGGCCGAGATCCTGCGTGCCCCACCAGACTCGCATCACCTTGTTGAGGGTGTTGTCCGGATTGCCCGCAAGTGAGAAACGCAGCCGGTAGCTGCTGCCCGACGTGGTCGCGATCGTCTGCGCGATGGTGCCAGGCGATGCCCCATTGAGATCGATGCTCTGGAAGCCGTCCGCTGGCGCCCAGTGCGTCCGAATCAGATCGATCGAACCGCTGGTGATCGTCCAGGCGCCGAGCGGCGAGCCATTCATGATCGTCGTGAAGGTCGCGGAACTTGCCAGCGCCGGGTTTTCGAAGCTGCCGTCGGCCAGCAGGTTCTGCGCGGAGAGTTGCGCCGCGGCGAGCACTGCAAGGGCAGCGGAGAGAGCGGCGATTCGGCGCATGGGGCAATCCGGTTCAGGGTCTGCGGCGCCGACAGGGTGGAGCCTGACGAGCGGGCAGAGGTTGCCCGCGCACCGACGGAATCAGACGCTTCACGTCGGCTCAGGGTCACGTGCCTTTCATGCCACCGTTCCGGGGGCTCCGTCGGGACCGGTGGCAGCCTGGCTTAGCCCTGAAAATCCAGCCCCAGATCCAGCGCCGGCGCCGAGTGCGTCAGCGCCCCCACGCTGATCCAGTCCACGCCCGTCTCGGCAATCGCGCGCACCCGATCGAGCGTCACGCCACCGCTGGCTTCGACGATCGCGGCACCATTCACCAGCAGCACGCACTCGTGCATGACCTCGAGCGACATGTTGTCGAGCATGATCACGTTCGCGCCTGCTGCGAGCGCACGCTCCACCTGCTCGCGGCGATCCGCTTCGACCTCGACCCAGAGGGTCGATGGCGCCGCGGCACGCACCGCAGCGACTGCCGCATGGATGTCACCGCCGACCGCCGCCAGATGGTTGTCCTTGAGCATCGCCATCGAGGCCAGGTCCATGCGATGATTGCGGCCACCGCCGCAGCGCACGGCGTACTTCTCGAGGTGTCGCAGCCCGGGCGTGGTCTTGCGCGTGTCGAGAATCCGCGCGGTGGTGCCAGTGATGGCCTGCACGAAGGTCTGCGTCAGTGTTGCGACGCCCGAGAGGTGCATCATGTAGTTCAGCGCAACTCGTTCGGCCTGCAAGAGCGCGCGCGACGGGCCCGTGATGCGCAGCACTGCGTCACCAGGTTGCACCAGCGATCCGTCGGCGCGCACCGTCTCCACACGAACGTGTGATGACAGCTGACTGAACGCCTCGATCGCCAGCGGGCTGCCGCACACCACGCCTGGCTTCCGCGCCGCGAGCACCGCACTCGAGACGGCGTCGGCCGGAATCGTGGCCAGCGTCGTGACATCGTCGAACGCACGATCCTCCAGCAACGCTGCCCGGATCACGGTGCTCAGTGCGGCACCGTGTATCGGAAACCCGAACGCGTCGATCACATCGGACGTGCCGCTCATTCGCCGGGATCGACGCCAGGGCCTGGCGGTGTGGATGGCACGGTACCGCCGATGGCCACCATCCGGTCGATCGCCAGCTTCGCCTTCGCGGCGATCGCCGGCGGTACACTGATCTGGTGCTCCATGTGCTGCAGCGCGCGCAGCACCTTCGGCAGGGTCGTGACCTTCATGTAGGCACAGCTCGCACGATCGTTCGCCGCGTAAAACGTCTTGTCACGGTTCTCGTTGCGCAGGCGGTGCAGGATACCGATTTCCGTCGCGACGATGAACTCGGTCGCCTCACTCTGCGCGGGACGCTTGATCATGCCCTCGGTACTCAGCACCTGCAGCTGGCGACTGGAGATCGCGCCGCTCGACACGGCATCGAGCACACTGGTGGTGCAGCCACACTCGGGATGCACCAGGAACTCGGCAGCCGGATGCGCAGCCCGCATCTGGTTGATGTTCTCCGGATCGATGCCGGCATGAACATGACACTCTCCCATCCAAACCACGATGTTCTCCCGCCCGGTGACGCGCTTGACGTGTGCACCAAGGAACATGTCGGGGCAGAACAGGATCGTCTTGTCGGCGGGAATGGCCTGAATCACCTCGACCGCATTGCCCGACGTACAGCAGTAGTCCGTCTCTGCTTTCACCTCGGCGGTGGTATTGACGTAGCTGACGACGACCGCGCCCGGATACTCCGCCTTCCACGCGCGAAGCTGGTCGGCATTGATCGTCGAAGCCAGTGAACATCCTGCCGCGAGATCAGGAAGCAGCACCGTCTTCTGTGGTGACAGGATCGCCGCTGTTTCGGCCATGAAGTGCACACCGCAGAAGACGATCACGTCGGCATCGGTCCGGGCCGCTTCGCGCGAGAGGCCGAGGGAGTCGCCGACATAGTCGGCCACGTCCTGGATTTCCGGGCGCTCGTAATTGTGAGCGAGGATCACCGCGTTGCGGGCCTTGGCCAGTGCGCGGATCTCCTCGTGCAGCGCCTGATCGTAGTGCGTCTCGAGCACCGTCATCCTGTCCTCACCATTCGATGTGCGTTTCGCGCCACTTCCGCTTGGCGCGCGGGAAATCGCTGCGGAAGTGCCCGCCGCGACTCTCTTTTCGAAGCAGCGCAGCCTGCACGATCATGCGGGCTGTCTGCACCATGTTCAGTTCCTCGGTCGCACCCTCCGGCAGGCGCGCCTCGATGGCATCCACTTCCTTCACGGCTAGGCGCAAGCCGCGCGCCGTGCGGTCGATGCCGGCGTATTGCCACATCACGCGGCGCACGTCGTCGGCCGCCACCTGCGCCGCGCCACGGTCGAGCAACAGCGGAACGTCCCATGTCGCCGGCGCTGGCTCAGGAATGCCATGTGGCTTGAGGTTCGCCGCATCCCGCGACACGCGCTCGGCGAACACCAGCCCTTCGAGCAACGAGTTCGACGCCAGTCGATTGGCACCATGCACACCCGTACACGCGACCTCGCCGCAGGCGTACAGTCCCGGAATCGTCGTGCGCCCATCGAGATCGGTGACGACGCCACCCATCATGTAGTGCGCCGCTGGCGTCACCGGGATCAGGTCCGTGCGTGGATCGACGCCACGCGCAGTACAGAGGTGGAAGATGCCCGGAAAGCGCGTGTCGAAACCGGTGATCGCCCGCGCATCAAGGTGCACGACGCCCGTCCGCTCCTGCGCGCGGAAGATCTCGCGGGCGACGATGTCGCGCGGTGCGAGCTCGGCCAGCTTGTGCTTCTCCGGCATGAAGCGCTTGCCCGTGCCGTCGAGCAGGATCGCACCTTCACCGCGCACCGCCTCACTCACCAGCGCGAGGGGATTCTCGCTCGTCGCCAGCGCCGTCGGATGGAATTGCACGAACTCCATGTCGGCCATCCGCGCGCCGGCGCGGTGTGCAATTGCAAACCCGTCGCCCGTGGCGACGGTGGGATTGGTGGTGTGGCGATACACTTGGCCCAGACCACCGGTCGCCATCACCACCGCTTCTGCGTAGACCTCGACCGGACGGCCGTCCACCGCCGCGCGGACACCGATGCAACGGCCGTCGACCAGAATCAGGTCGAGCACCCGCGCCGTTTCGAGCACCTGCACGTTTGGCGACGCCTGCACGCGTTCGATCAGGGTCCGCGAGACTTCGGCGCCGGTCTGATCACCACGAGCGTGCACGATGCGTCGTCGCGAGTGCGCCGCTTCCTTGCCCAGCTTGAAGTCGCCGCGCGCATTCAGATCGAATTGTGCGCCTGCCTCGACCAGTTCGCGAACCCGGTCGGGACCTTCGTTGACCAGCACGTCAACCGCGTCGACGTCACAGAGTGCGGCACCGGCGGCGAGTGTGTCGCGGCGGTGCAGTTCGGGACTGTCGCCCGCACCGAGTGCCGCCGCGATGCCGCCCTGCGCCCACATCGTGTTCGAGTCGCGGAGCGTCCGCTTCGTCATCAGCAACACCGGTCCCTGCTCGGCGCACCGCCAGGCGGTGAACAGTCCTGCGACGCCGCTGCCAACGACGAGCACGCGAGTCGTGATCCGCTGGACCATCAGCGGCCGCCCTCGACGGGGGCAACCGGCACCACACGGCCACGGCGGCGCAGCACCGGGCCGATGCGGGCGATCTGGACCGACGGTTGTTGCGTGGCGACCAGCGTCTCCGGACTACCGACGGCCTCCGGCGCCTCAGCCGCGACGAAACGATACAGCTGTGCCGGGCGGCCGGCGACACTCACGCGCTGTTCGCGGGTCGGCTTGACGATGCCGAGCACGTCGACCTTGCGTCGAAAATTTCGCTTGTCGAGCGTGCGGCCCAGAATCACTTCATAGACGCGCTGCAGCTCGCTGAGCGAGAATCGCTGCGGCAGCAGCTGGAACCCCACGGTAGTGTATTCCAGCTTGTTCCGGAGCCTGGTCACGGCGTAGTCGATGATCCGCCGGTGGTCGAGGATGAGTTGCGGCAGCGCCGCGATCGGCCACCACCGGGCGTCGCGCTCGCCGAGCTCGCGCACCGCGTCGACGGCGACCAGCGCGTAGTGCGCAACGCTGACGACGCGGGCATCGGGGTTCCGCTGGACTTCGCCGAAGGTGAACAGCTGTTCGAGCCAGACCTGGCTGGCGCCGGCGACGTCGGTCAGCGCGCGGCGGGCGGCCCTGTCGAGGGGTTCGTCGGCCCGCACGAGGTCACTGGGCAGACGCCACGCCGAATCAGCCGGCGCGAGCAAAACGTGCAGCGCGTCGTCCCGGATGGTGAAGACGGCGACATCGACGCCGACTCTGATGAGGGCGGACGGTGGCAACGGTCCGGGCTGGTTCGTGTCAACCATACACGATGATAGTGTATGGCGCACACGAATGCAAACGGACGAGCCATTCCTCACTGTTTGGTGAAGGGGGCAGTCATCCCGCGCGTGACTTGCAGCGGTGTCGTCGACGGATGCCCACGATCGCGCGCATTCGCTTGCCGCACCCATCCGCAGTGACGACCTTTCGCGGTTCATGCGCCCTCTCCTCACCGCCTTGGTCGTCCTCTCACTCGTCCACGGCGGGCTGCTCTTCGTTCAACCCACCAGCGGGCCGCCGCTCGAGGCAACCGGCACCGGCCCATCGGTAGGCGTGGTCTTCGACATGGGCGGCCGCGGCGACAAGTCGTTCAATGACGGCGCCTACCTCGGCGCGGACAGCGCGACGCGCGAGTTGGCGGCGCGGGTGCAATTCATCGAGCCAGGCGACGGATCGGATCGCGAAGCCGGGCTGCGCCTGCTGGCCTCCGAGCGGCGGGCACTGGTGGTCGGCGTCGGCTTCATCTTCAGCGATGACCTGACCGAGCTGGCGCGTGAGTATCCCGACGTGAACTTCGCCGGTGTCGACTTCGCACTGAGCTACGACGCCAAGGGCAACGTGATTGCACCGCCGCCGAACGTCGCGGCGCTCAAGTTTCGCGAAGAGGAGGGCGCCTTTCTCGTGGGTGCGATGGCGGCACTCGTCGGCGGCTCGAAGAAGCTGGGCTTCCTGGGCGGCATGGACATTCCGCTGATCCACAAGTTTGAAGCCGGATACAAGGCCGGCGTGAAACACGTCTGCCCGGAATGCACCGTGATTGCGCAGTATGCCGGCGTGACACCGGAGGCGTTCCGCAATCCGAGCAAAGGCAAGGAGCTTGCGCTCAGCCAGTATCAGCAGGGTGTGAATGTGATCTTTCACGCCAGCGGATCGACCGGGCTCGGCATGTTCGAAGCAGCGCGCGCCATGGGTCGCGGGCACTATGGCATCGGCGTGGATGCGGATCAGTTCAGCGAAGCGCCAGGGTTCGTCCTGACGTCGATGGTGAAGGGTGTCGACAACGTCGTCTACGACACCATCCGTCGGGTGAAGGATGGCACGTTTCAGGGCGGGGTCTTCTCGTACGGGCTGAAGGAGAAAGGCGTCGGCTATGTGTACGACGCCAACAACAAGGCGCTGATTCCGGACAGCGTGCGCGCCCGACTGCTCGGGCTGGAAACCGATATCGTGTCGGGAAAGATCACCGTGCCGAGCACGCGTTCGTGAGTCGTCCTGCCACGGGCCAGCCGGCAGTGCGCATGTCGCGGGTGTCGAAGCATTTCGGCCCGGTTCAGGCCAATCGCGACGCATCGCTGCACGTAGACCTCGGCGAAATCCACGCGGTGGTCGGCGAAAACGGCGCCGGGAAGAGCACGCTGCTGCGCGTGTTGAGCGGGATGTTCTCGCCCGATGGTGGCACGGTGGAGGTGTTTGGCACGGATGTCACCGGCTGGACCACTTCCGACGCGATTGCCGCTGGCGTGGGCATGGTGCATCAGCATTTCATGCTGGTGCCGACGCTGACGGTGGCGGAGAACGTGGTGCTCGGGCGCGAGCCGATGTCGGGGATGACGTACGATCGTACGTTTGCCGAAGAGGCGTTGTCGACGCTGAGCCGCCAGACGGGGTTGGCGTGCCAGCCGTCGCGCCTGGTGTCGGAGCTGAGCGTGGGCGAAGCCCAGCGCGTCGAGATTCTGAAGACGCTGTATCGCGGGGCGAAGCTGCTGATTCTCGATGAGCCGACGGCGGTGCTGTCACCGCCGGAGGTGACCGAGTTGTGGAAGGTTTTGCGGACGGTGCGTGATGGCGGGGCGACGATCGTGCTGGTGACGCACAAGCTGGATGAGCTGATGGACGTCACCGATCGGATCACGGTGATGCGGCACGGTGCGACGGTGGCCACGCTGGTGACCGCGGAGACGACGCCGGCGGCGATTGCGACGGCGATGGTGGGGCGGGCGGTGCGGTTGGATGCGCATGGGATGCCGGTGGGGGCGGACGCCGAAGCACTGGCGGCGGGTGTTTCGGCCACCACTTCAGACGCGGGGGGCCCCCCCGATCAAATGGTCGCCTCGCGCGCGCCGGATCACGTCACCGAAAACACGCCCCGCGCCATCATTCCCGCCGCCAGCCCCACCCCCATCTACACCGATGCCCCCCGCCTTCGCCTGAGCGGCATCACCATCGCCGGCTCCCGCGCCGCCCGAGCCGTCGACGACATCTCCCTCTCCATCGCCCCGGGTGAAATCCTTGGGTTGGCCGGCGTCGAAGGCAACGGCCAGACCGAGTTGATCGAAGCCATTGCCGGCCTGCGACCCGTCACCAGCGGTACCATCACCGTCGACGGCACCGACGTCACGCGCTTCCCCGTCGGCAAGCGCCTCGCCCACGGCATCACACACATTCCCGAGGATCGCCACACCCGCGGCCTGGTCCTCGACTACTCGATCGCCGACAACCTGATCCTCGGCCGCCAGAAGCAGTTCTCGAGCAGCGGCGCGATCAATCGCGCGCGCACGCTCGCCTTCGCCGAAGACCGGATCAAGGCGTTTGACATCCGACCCGCTGACCCCTTCGCACCGGCGCGCGCCCTGAGCGGTGGCAACCAGCAGAAGATCGTCGTTGCGCGCGAAATGCCCGCCGACTTTCGCGTGCTGCTCGCCGCACAACCCACGCGCGGTGTCGACGTAGGCGCCATCGAGTTCATTCACGACCAGCTGCGCGCCGCACGCCGCGCCGGCAAGGCGATTCTGCTGGTGAGTGCTGAACTGCACGAGATTCTGGCACTCAGCGATCGCATCGCGGTGATGTATCGTGGGAAGATCGTGACCGAGATGCCACGCGCCGCGGCCAGCGAGGATGTGCTCGGCCCCTGGATGACAGGCGCGCAGTCATGAGCGCCGCGACCAGAACCGCCATCGAGGACGGGGTGTTGCCGACGCTCACGGCGCTGCTGGTCGCCCTGGTTGCGGGTGATCTGCTCATCCTCTCCTACGGCCAGGCCCCCGGCGACGTATGGCGACTGATGCTCAGCGGCACATGGGGCAACGCGTACGGCATCGGCCAGGTGCTCTACAAGGCAACCACGCTCGTCTTCACCGGGCTCAGTGTGGCCATTGGGCTGCGCGCGGGCCTGTTCAACATCGGCGCCGAGAGCCAGCTGGCGGCTGGCGGATTCTGCGCCGGCGCACTCGGGCTGCTGCTGCCCACCGGCATGGCGCCATGGATGGCAATTCCGCTCTGCCTGCTGGCAGCGATGATCGGCGGCGCACTGGTGGGCTTCATTCCCGGCGTGTTGCGCGCGCGCTTCGGTGCCCATGAAGTGATCGCGACGATCATGCTGAATTTCATCGTCCTCGCGTTCCTCAACTGGGCCATCTCGTCGACAGGCCTCGCTGTGCAGGAGACGTTGCACACACCGGCAGTGGCCAGTTCCGCGATTCCGCGCCTCGCCGCATACGTCCCGGTGTTTCACGGTTCGGCCGCGAATGGCACCATCCTCATCGCGCTGCTCGCCGTCGTGATCGTGGCGTGGCTGCTCTTCCGCTCGCGTTTCGGCTTCGAACTCCGTGCCGTCGGCTTGCAGCCCCTGGCCGCTGAATCCGCCGGGATCCGGGTGCCGCGCATCTGGATCACGGCGATGGTGCTCGGCGGGACCGTGGCCGGACTCGGTGGCGTGAACTTCGTGCTCGGCTACAAGAACTATTTCGAGGATGGCTTCTCCGGCGGCGCTGGTTTTCTTGGCATTGCGGTTGCGCTGGTCGGTCGGAACAATCCGTTCGG
The DNA here is from genome assembly GCA_031374935.1 of Gemmatimonadaceae bacterium. Taxonomy (GTDB): domain Bacteria; phylum Gemmatimonadota; class Gemmatimonadetes; order Gemmatimonadales; family Gemmatimonadaceae; genus JACMLX01. The sequence continues at coordinate 49,444 of JANMHB010000136.1, forward strand.
CGTGCTGCTGGCGGCGTTGTTCTTCGCCACGCTCTCACAGGGTGGGCTGGCGATTCACGCGCTGGTGCCGAAGCAGATGGTCGAGGTGCTCGAGGGCATCGTGATTCTTGCGGTGGCCGTGAGCGTGCCGGAAGTACGCCGCCTGCTGCGCGCGCGACCGGTGAAGGGCGTCACGGCACCGGCCGCAGCGTGACGCCATGAAGACGACGCTGCTCCTTCTGCTGCAGACGCTGCGCATTGCGATTCCATATCTCTTCGCAGCATCTGGTGGCGTGCTGGCGGAGCGTGCTGGGATCGTCAGCCTGACGCTGGAAGGGTTCATGCTCTCGGGCGCCTTCTGCGCCACGCTCGGCAGCTTCTACTTCAACAGCCCGTGGATCGGCCTGCTCTTCGGTGTGCTCGGTGGCGCGGCATTTGGCGCGCTGCACGCCATCGCCACCATCCGCTTCAAGGCCGATCAGATCGTGAGCGCCGTCGCCATCAACCTGATGGTGGTTGGCTTGACACGATTCTTCCTCCGCCTGGCATTCGACAGCTCCTCGAACTCGCCGCGTGTGGCTGGATTCGGCAGCGACGGCAGTGCGGGGTTGCTGGCGACCTTCGAGAATCCGCTCATCTGGCTGGGCATCATCGTCATGCCGGCCCTGGCGTGGGTGATCGGCCGGACGCGGTTTGGCCTCCGGGTGCGGGCCGTCGGCGAGAAGCCGGAGGCTGCAGCGACACTCGGAGTGTCGGTCAACCGTATCAGGTATGGTGCCGTCATCGCGTCCGGAGCGCTGGCGGCACTCGGCGGGTGCTATCTGGCGCTCGATCAGCATCAGTTCACCGATCAGATGACGGCCGGTCGTGGCTTCATCGCCTTGGCCGCAGTGATCTTCGGGCGCTGGACGCCGGTACGTGCCGGCGTCGCCTGCCTGCTGTTCGCATTCGCCGAAGCGATCCAGATTCAGGTGCAGGGTGCCGGTGTACTGCCGTCACAGTTCGTGTCGATGATTCCGTACGTTCTCACTCTCGTGGCATTGGCTGGCGTGGTTGGCCGGGCCGTGCCACCGGCAGCGCTCGGGCGCGCCGAAGGATGATGTCTTGGCACTGATCGAAGTCACAGCACCCTCCTTTTCAGACGCCGGCGTGCCGCTCTGGATCGTGTGGACCGTCGGCCTCACGCTGACTGGCGCCACCGTCTGGCAGTTGCGCAAGGTGCCGCGTGAGCTGGTGATCCTGATGATCACCGCCATGATCGACATGATCGGCGTGTTGATGATCCTGCCGCTGCTGCCGTTCTTCGCGCAGCGCCTGGGCGCCAGCGGACTGATGGTTGGTCTGCTTGTATCGAGTTTTTCGCTGGCACAGTTGATCAGCGCACCGATGTGGGGGCGTCTGAGCGACAAGTGGGGGCGTCGTCCGGTGATCATGGTGTCGCTGGCCGCCAGCGCGATTTCGTTCACCGTCTTCGGCTTCGCCCACTCGCTGCTGGTGCTCTTCCTGTCTCGTATCGTTCAGGGCGCCGGCGGCGGGACCGTTGGTGTGATTCAGGCCTATGTCGCTGACGCGACCAAGCCGGAAGAACGGACGAAGGCCCTTGGCTGGCTCTCCGCAGCCACGAACTTCGGCGTCGCGATCGGTCCAGTCCTCGGCGGGTACTTCGCGACGCTCGGCAGGCAGCAAGTCGCTGCCACAAACTGGCCGCAGTGGCTCGGCGATGCCGCACCCGGACTCGCCGCGGCGGCGCTCTGTCTGCTGAATATCGGCTTCGCCTGGAAGTACCTGCCGGAGTCGCGCGTGAAGGCCGTCACCGCCGACGGCGAGCCGCGACCACCGCGCAAGAGTGGCACCAGCATGGCTGCAGTCACCCGCGTCATGTCGCATCCTGGTGACGCACCGTCGCGCCTGATCTGGATTTATTCGATCGCGATCGGCGCGTTTCAGGGGCTGACGTCTATTCTTGCACTCTTCCTGAACAAGAAGTTCAACGCCAATGAAGCGACGATGGGGCTGCTGTTCGCCTACGTCGGCGTGATGAGCGTCATCACACGCGTCTTTGTGCTGGGCAAGATGGTGGACTGGCTGGGCGAGGCGCGGCTGTCACGACTGGGCACGGTGCTGCTGGCCTTCGGTACGCTGACCCTGCCATTTGCACCGAGTGTGGGTTGGGCGGCGCTGAGCATCGCCTTCTGGCCGCTCGGCACCGCATTCACCTTCCCCGCGGTCACAGCGATGCTGAGCAAGGTGATTTCGAACGAGGATCGCGGGCTCTACATGGGCGTGCAGCAGACGTTCGGCGGCGCCTCGCGGGTGATCTTTCCGATCGCGCTCGGCTGGGCGTTCGACCACATGGTCCCTGGCGCCCCGTTCTGGATTTCGGCCACGCTGGTGCTGCTGACGCTGACGTTCAGCTTTGCGTTGCCGGCCAGTGTGACGGCGCGGAAGGCGAAGAGCTGAACACGCGCGGCGACTCACCCACGCCGCAACAGCCCCCACGCGAATTCGCGCGTGCCAACGACCGCCGACGCAGTGATCCAGAGCAACGCTGCCGGCTCGATGATGCGCGCCCGGACCAGTGGGCCGAGGCGCACCGGATCGAAGCCGAGATCGCGCGCCAATGATGCAGCACGTTCGCACGCGCCGACGTCATCACCGCAGATGAACAGCAACGCACGCGCATCACCAAAGCGCGGATTCGCCATCACTTCCATCCCGACGCTGTTGAAGGCCTTGACGACCATCGCACCGGGCGCCCATCGCGCCACCTGCTCGGCGCCGGAGTCACTGGTACCGTGGGTGAGCACCATGCCGGGCCCGATCGGGTTCGTGGCATCCACCAGCACTTTGCCCGACAAGTTGCCGGCGGCCGTCAGCGCCTCCTGCGCACCCGCCCACGACGTCGTCAACAACACGAGGTCCGCAGCTGAGGCGGCCGTCGCAATCGCCTCCACAGTCTGCCGCAGGTCGGCCACGCCCGAGTGTTTCGGATCGGCGGGGTTTCGCACACCGTACACCACGTCGTGACCGGCATGCGCAAAACCACGACCGAGTGTCGTACCGACCTTTCCTGCCCCAATGATGGCGATCTGCATGCGTATACCAGGAGGAGGGAAATCGTGTTGCGCTGCTTCAGGCAGTCGCGCGAACGGTTGGATAGATCCAGCGCGCAAGGAGCCGCGTCAAGCGCGGCATGATCACCCAGGTCATCAACGCCACTTCGAGCACGATCGTGATCAGGAGTCGCACCGCTGCTGGCGCGGATGACAGCGTCAGGGCAACCAGCTGTCCGAGTGACAGGACCAGCGTATACACCACCACGATCATCAGCAATGCCATGCGAAGGCGCGAGGGCTGGGGAACGACGGTACCGCTCGGCGCCGCGAACCAGAACTCGAGGCCCGTCAGCGTGCGCCACGCGGCATCTGCTTCCACCAGCGCGCCCACCTCCGACAGGGCACGCCGCCTCAGCTCACTCTGCTCGAAGGCGCGCAACGAATCGACCGAATCGAACCGGAAGACACTCGTGTAGTCACGAGGCCCTGTGGCTGACGGCCGATGGACCGTGGCGCCAAGGTAGCCCGTCAGTCGCGTCGCATCGTGCAGCAAACGAGTCAGCCATGCCTCGTAGTCCTGCTCGCGTCCCGGTTTCACTCGACGCGTCACGACCACAGTCACCGGTTCGTTCGCGCTGACATTCGTCGCGTCGGCTGACAACGCTTCCTGCGTCGGGTGCATGTCGCGCGCAGGGCGTGGCAGGTCGCTCATACCGTCGGTGGTTCGAGTAATCCGACACGATTACCCTCGCTGTCGAGAATGATCGCCGCGGTACCGAAACTGCCGAGAGAGATGCTCGGCACGAGCACCCGCCCACCCGCGGGCTCCACGCGCGCGACGGCGGCCGTGAGCGAACCGAAGATGTTGAGATAGATCAGGGCGCCGCTGGCAGCGGGCTCCATACCGTCACGCTCCACGATACTGCCGCCGACCGCCGAACCGTCCTGAAACGGCACATCGAAGAGTCCGAGCCGGGGGCCGCCGAATGTGCCCATGCGAACATGACCCGCCAGTACGTCAGAGTAGAAAGCGACGGCGCGATCGAGGTCACGCGCCGGCATCTCGAACCAGTGAAGTGCGTGCATGGTCAGCGGCCCAGCGTTTCGATCACCAGCTTCGCCGCGGCAGCACCGGAGAATTGCTGCTGACCGGTGATCAGCCGCCCGTCGCGCAGGGCGAAGTCGCGGAAGCGCTGATCCACCACGAAATTCGTCCCCTCGATGCGGCGCGCTTCGTCTTCGATCCAGAACGGCTGGATTCTCTTGCCAACGAACGAGTCGGCGAACTGTTCTTCGCTGTTGGCAAAGCCCGTCCATGTCTTGCCGTTCACGAGCAGTGAGCCATCCGTGAGGCGCGTCTCGAGCAGCAGGCAGGTGCCGTGGCAGACCAGCGCCGTGATCTTGCCTGCTTCGTAGAATCGCGCGAGAAGTGATTGCATTGCCGCGTGCCCGCGGAAGGTGACCATCGGCGACTGACCACCCGTCACGAAGATCGCGTCATAGGCTGCGACGTCAACGACGGCAATGGACTTCGTGCTGGCCAGCAGCGCTGCGTGCGTCGCCGATTTCTTGAAGCCGAGCGAGATGAGGTCGTGGGCGGAATACCCGCTGGCATCCTCGGGGTCGGAGTACCCGTCGGCAACCAGCGCGCCGCCGTTCGGGCTGCGGATCTCAACGTCATATCCGGCCTCCGAGAAAGCCCACCACGGGTGGGTCAGCTCGGCCCACCAGAATCCGATCAGCCATCCGGTGGTTGGTGAGACGGCGGCGTTGGCGGCGATCAGCAGGATCCGCTTCGGACGCGCGGCGTTGGTGACGTTGATGTTGGCGCTCATGCGAACTGCTCCGGTGATTGGGGACTCCCGAAGCGTATGTTTCCATGAGCGTGACATCTAGTATGCACCATTCGGGGTGATACTCACCACAAAGAGAGTGCCATGCCAGAATTCGAGCTGTTCGGACTGACCTTCCAGAGCCCGGTCGAGCTGGCGCTGCACGCCATCGGCGGCAAGTGGAAGATGCCGATCCTCTGGCGGTTGAATCAGCGGGTGTGGCGCTACAGCGAGTTGCACCGCGACCTGCGGCGCGTGTCACACAAGATGCTGACGCAGCAGTTACGCGAGTTGGAGGAGGCGGGACTGCTGACGCGGACCGTGCACCCGGTGATCCCGCCGCATGTCGACTATGCCATCACGCCACTCGGGCGCACAGCGCTGCCGGCGATCGAAGCGCTGCGCGCGTGGGGGGCGAGTTATCGTGCGGCGAAAGCAGTCGACGATCCGTGACTACGATGGCGTGGCGCGTGACGACTCAGCGCGTCCAGAGCGAGATCACGGCGCAGTAGCGCGGGTCCGCGAACTCCGGTGGCAATTGCGTGCGACCGATGTAGATCTCCATACCGACGATCGCGCTGTTGACGTACCGGGCGAGCACGCTCTCCGCCTCGTTTGCGCCTCGCAGGTTGGCCTCAGGCGCGCCACGGCTGGCCATGCTGGTCTGGTTGATCCCATCAACGAAGACGCCGATCGCCGAGCTGAGAGGACTTTTCGGACACGACGGGACCGAGATTGAATTGATGTTGCTTCCAAAACTGAATCGCGCAGTGATGCCGCGTGCATGATTCAGAACGTCACCAAGTGAAACCGACGACCAGATCTCCTCGGCCATGAAAAACTGGCCCACGCCGCGCGCGCGACGCGCGAGGAAGGCGTCGTATCGCGATGCCTGCAATGCCTCGTGGATACCGGCAGCGCGCACAAACTGGGTAGCCAGCACGGTGACAGACTTGAGCCGCGGATTCCATTGCACCGGGGCAATCTCCTTCTCTGACACCTTGCGAAACTGCGGGGCCCAGCCGAGTCGCCTGGTCGCGATCAGCGCACCACCCGGTGGCATTGGCACAGCGAGCGCGTACTCTCCATTCGCATCGGTCACCGTAAACACAGCACCATCGGCCGTGTACACATCGATACCGGCCAGCGGTCTGCCCTTGTCGCTCTGAATCACGCCACGGATCGTCGTCGTGCGCAGCGCCGGACGGCTCTCTGGCACAGCCGATGCCGTATCGGCGGGCGCCACAGTCGCAGTGGCGCCAGCGTCAACGCGAGCCACGGCCCCGGTCGAATCCTTTACCGCCAGGAAATCGAGCGTCCAACCGCTGCCATCCCGCGTACGCCATGCGACTGCAACATCGTGTTCGCGGCGGCAATCGGCGCCACAGCGCATCATGGTGACTCCGAACGTGATGGCCTGCGGTTGGTGGTACCGCATCCGGACCTCAGCATAGCTGGACCCGTCGGAGGTGAGATCAACGTATTCGAGGACGAGCACGCCGAGCGAGTCGCTCGTGACGGTGATCTTCGGCTCAGCCGCCAACGTACGGCGCAACAACTCGGCGAGGACCGCTTGTAAGGCGGAATCGCGCGCGATCTCGGGTCGAGCCAGAATCTGCGTCAGTGCAGCAACGATCTGCCGGCCGCCCCACTCTGCCTGCATCGTGCCTTCAGGCATTTGCCGGATGAGAATCCGCGGCGCAGCGGTGGTGCCGATGACGAGGTTGATCGGCAGGTATCCGACGGCATCCACCTGAAGCCCGGCACTGTCCGCACCACTGATACAGGCGCGACCTGTCGCGCTCGTGGTGGATACGCGATCGACCGCCGGTGACCGGTTCGCCAGCGTCACACGAGCGCCCGAGACCGCCCGCTGATCGACGGCGTCGAGCAGCGTGACGCAGGCCTGCCCGCGAACTGCCTCCTGCGCGGCAGAGACCCCCGAGGCGAGGGCCAAACCGAGTGTGAGCACGCCTAGTATCCCATTCGCCATCAGTCGCTCCGGACTGCACTATGCGGCGTTGTGCTCGTGCTGTGCTTCAATTCCACAACCTATCCTGCGCCCAATCACGCGCCAGCGCGATCGCCGATTTCGATCGACCTCAGCAGGGCGCCGTGACGGGCTGTGGCGTTCAGGCGAAACCAATTCGCGCTTCTCCGGGCCCGATTTCGATTGACCGCGACAGAGAGCTTTGCGATGATGCGGCTGTACATCACGTGGTTGCAGTTCGCCGGACGCCACGCCCGCGCGCGTATCGCTCTTTTCACGTGCCGCACCTCGTTCGCATCCTTCACTGCATACATGCATGCCGATTCCGCGATGGCTCAGGTCATCACGGGTCGGGAGCGAGTACCGATCGATCGCACTCTGCGCAGACGTCCCCCACTTGACAGACGTTCAAGGCATCGCTAGCATCGCTCTCTCTGGGAGTCGCGTCCCGATGTTCACGAGTTGAACCTTTCCGATGCCGTCGCATCGCAGGCCAGCTCGAACCCGACGGCACATGCCGTTGCGTGAACCTCGGTGGCGCGATTTTTCGTTTTCCGGCTCACACATCCCGCTTCACGGACTCCGCATGACACCACTCACCTACCGCATTCCGAGGAACAGCCAGGACGGCTGTCGCCGTCTCGCTGTGGTGCCGCGTGCGCGCGTAAGTCAGCGCGGATTCGGGCTGTCAGGTGAGGGAGCGGCGTTTGCGTGCCAGCCGGCATGCGATGACCAGTTCCACGCAGGCTTCACGATCGAGGTGTGCACGCTGTAGTGCACGCCACCGACTGAAGAAGGAGCGTTTCTCGCCCCGCCTGCGCCGAGTGCCAGGTGGGGCGTTTTGTATCTGCGCTCACCGGCACACGACAGGTTCCGTCACACACGCCGCACGTCACCGTTGACGGACGCCACGACATGAAGTCCCGCGCAGAGAGACACGCGACTCCCCTGCCGGATCCCTTCCTCTGTCGTGTGCGCTCCGACAGCACGACGCATCACGGCCCGCCCTCGGAGCGTACGCGGTGGTTCCCATCCACCCCGCTCCGTGGGTGCGTTCCACCTTTTTTCCGGCGCGTATGGGTTCTGGCCGCGCGCCAACGGGAT
>JANMHB010000151.1:0-8094 GCA_031374935.1 Gemmatimonadaceae bacterium
CGCAGCGTCTCGATACCGGTGCGGTGCGGGCACGTCTGGCGCATCACGTGGCGAAAGCTGTCGACGGCCGCGTCGCGTTCTCTGCGCTCGGTCGCATCTGGGTGGCAGGCGCCGATGGCGAGAAACCTCGACCGCTGACGACTACGCTGCGGGCGCGGGAATTCACGCCTGCATGGTCACCGGATGGGCGCTGGATTGCCTACGTGACGTGGAACGAAGAAGGTGGGGCGCTCTGGAAGGCGCGTGTGGACGGGCGTGAAGCGCCGGTGCGGTTGAGCACCACTTCGGCGTTCTGGCACGCTCCGCGATGGAGCGAGGATGGCCGGTCGATCGTGGCCACGATGGCGCCGCTCGCCTCCACGCTGATGGCGCCTCCGGGTGGCGCACCGGGTGACGCACAGCAGGTCGAAGTCCCTGCCAGCGGGGGCGCGGTGCGGGTGATCGGGCCGACGCCGCGCACGGCCAACCCCGCCGGCACCAGCGTCGCAACGCCATTCGCCGTGGCGTTGCCGCGTGCGACGTCGCAGGGCACGATCGTATTGCGCGGTGCCACCGCCATCACCATGCGCGGCGACGAGATTGTGCCCGACGCCGATGTGATCGTGACTGACGGCCGTTTCGTGCACGTCGGCCCACGTGACAGTGGTGTGCTGCCGACGGGTGCACGAGTGATCGATGTACGCGGCAAGTACGTCGTGCCAGGGTATATCGACCTCCACGCGCACTGGGGGTCCAGCCAAGGCACGCTGACGGTAGCCGACCTGCCGCAGCCGGAGTCCACCAACGGATTTGCGAACCTCGCGCTCGGCGTTACCACGATTCGCGATCCGCAGGTGTCGCCCGACATCTTCGCGGTGGCCGACATGGTGGAAGTCGACGGTGTGCCGAGCCCGCGAGTCTTCTCCACTGGCCCCGGGGTCTTCGGCAACATCGACTACCTGACGCTCGACGACCTGCGGCGCACGCTGGCACGGTATCGCGATGTTTTTCGCACGCCGTACATCAAGGCCTACCAGGTCGGCAACCGGCAGCAGCGACAGTGGCTGATACAGGCCGCACGCGAGTTGGGGCTGATGCCCACCACCGAAGGTGGGGCCGATGGCAAGGAAGACATCACGCACGCAATCGACGGCTTCAGCGGGTTGGAGCACGCGGTGCCCGAAGCGCCGCTGCACGACGACATGATTCAGCTGTTCGCGCGCACCGGTATCGTGAACACGCCGACGGTTGTGGTGAGCTTCGGAGCGGCGCTGCCGATCTACCGCCTGCTCGCCGAGGAGCGACCACATGAGGATGCACGCGTCGAGCGTTGGTTTCCCGAGGGGCAGCTCTTTCAGCGCAGTTCCAGTAGGCTGCTCTGGTTTCCACCGGAGGACTATCAGGACCGTGAGGTGGCCGCGGGCGCCGCGGCGGTGCTGCGTGCGGGCGGACACATCGGCCTCGGTGGACATGGTGAAGTGCAGGGGCTGTCGAATCATTGGGAGATGACGCTGCTTGCCGGCGGTGGCATGCGGCCGCATGAGGTGTTGCGCGTGGCCACCGTGGAAGGGGCATACGCACTGGGACTCGAAACTGAGTTGGGAAGCCTCGAGGCGGGGAAGATGGCCGACCTGGTGGTGCTGGACGCCAACCCGCTGGTCGACATCCGCAATGCGCGCACTGTGGCGTACGTGATGAAAGGCGGCACGCTCTACCGCGGTGGTTCCCTGGATCGCGTGTGGCCTGCAGCGGTGCCGCTCACCCTCCCATGGTCACTGCGCCGCACAGGCACGCCCACACTTGCCGCGATCGACACGCTCGTGCGCCGCACGATGGAGCGACTGCGCGCTCCCGGGCTGGCGTTGGCCGTGATGCGCCGCGGGGAGTTGTTGCTCGCGCGCGGGTATGGAGTGGCCGAACTCGAACACCGTACACCGGTGACCGACGAGACCATGTTCCAGTCCGGCTCACTGGGCAAGCAGTTCACCAGCGCGGGTGTCATGGCGCTGGTGGAAGATGGGAAGCTCGACCTCGAGGCGTCGGTGCGTCGTTACCTGCCGGAGGCGCCGGCCGCGTGGGAGCCGATCCGCTTGCGACATCTGCTCAGCCACAGTTCCGGACTGCCCGACTACACCGGCGACGGATTCGACTACCGGCGCGACTATACCGACGCCGACCTGCTGCGGCTGGCGGCGGCGTTGCCGCTGGAGTTCACGCCAGGCGCGCGCTGGAATTACTCCAACACAGGCTACGTAGTGCTCGGCATTCTCATGAGCCGCGTGAGCGGAATGCCGTATCACGAGTTCCTGCGACAGCGCATCTTCGCGCCGGCCGGAATGCCGACGATTCGCGTCATCACCGAAAGCGGGGTGATACCCAATCGCGCGAAAGGGTACATCCCCGTCCTAGGAGGGTGGGAGAATGCGGCGTGGGTGGCGCCGCAGCTCAACACCACCGCCGATGGCTCCATGCTCCTGTCGTTGCGCGACATGATTGCGTGGAACGAAGTGGTACGCACACGCGCCGTGCTGAAGCCGGAAAGCTGGAGTCGCATCTTCGCGCCAATGACGCTCAACAGCGGCCGGAGCCATCCATATGGTTTCGGCTGGTTCATCGGTGAAGCCGGTGGCGCGCCGCTGCACGAGCATGGGGGCACGTGGCAAGGCTTCGTCGCACAGAACTCGCGCTACACCGCGAGTGATCTGAGCGTCGTGGTGCTGTCGAACGGTCGCACCATGGCCCCGCCCATCCTTGCGTCGGCCGTCGCCGCGCTGTTTGACGCGGCATTGGCGCCCGCACCGCCAGTCACCGCGCCAAGTGCCGATCCGGATCCGGCGGCCACCAGCTACGCGACGCGCATGCTGACGAAGATCGCCGCCGACAAACTGGAGCTCGCGGATTTCGCCTTCGTGCGACAGACGATCTTTCCGCGCCTGAAGCTGGCGCTCACGACCCAGTTGCGCGGCAAGGGAACGCCTACTCGCATGGAGTTCCTGACACGTCGTTCGGTGGGGGACGACGCGGAGACGGAATACTACGCGTGGTTCGATCGGGACCGCTATCGCGTGGTCGTGTCGCTCGGGCCAGCGGGTGGCCTCACCGGGCTGCGGATCGTGCCGGAGCCGGCACCATGACGCACCCGCGCGGAGCACGTGTGCTGGTGGCAGCGCTGCTGCTCTGTGCGTGCACCCAGGCACCCGTGTACGACGTGGTCCTCAGCGGAGGCACCGTGGTGGATGGGACCGGTGCCGCAGCCGTGGTGGCCGACGTCGCCATCGCCGGTGATTCGATCGTTTCGATCGGCCCGGCACTCGACACACGCCGTACGTCGACGGTAATCGATGTACGCGGCCACGTGGTGGCGCCGGGCTTCTGGGACAATCACGCCCACCTGGTCACGCTCGACTCACATCCCCTGGCCGAGAACTTCATCCGCCAAGGGATCACGACGATCCTCGCACCACAGCACAGTCAGGATCAGCCTTTCCCGCTCGACGAGTACATGGCGCGTGTGCGGATGGCGCCGAACGTGGGGATGTTTGCGGGGCACACATGGATGCGGAAGCGGGTCATGGGGCTCGCCAACCGCAAGCCCACCGCGGCGGAACTGGCGTGGATGATGGCGCTCGTGGATTCGTCCATGCAGCAGGGCGCGCTCGGTCTCGCCACGGGGCTCGAATACACACCCGCTGCGTACGCCGATCCAGACGAGATCGTGGCACTGGCTCGCCGGGCGGCGGCCTACGGTGGCGTGTACGTCACGCACATGCGGGACGAGGGCGCGGCGGTTGTGGAGTCGGTGCAAGAGACGCTCGACGTGGGGCGACAGGCCGGCATTCCCGTGCAGATCAACCATCTCAAGGTGACCGGCGCAGCGCAGTGGGGACGGAGTTCGCGCATTCTGGAGCTTATCGACGCCGCGGCTGCCTCGGGCACGGAGGTGGCATTTGACGTTTATCCATATGACGCCTACAGCACCTACTCCGATCTGATGTTTCCCGCGTGGGCCCTGGCCGATGGGCCGGCGGCTTTCGCGCGGCGGACGACCGATGCGGCGACGCGATCGCGGCTCGTGCGCGAGATGCGGGATCTCTTCCCGAAGCAGACGGGCCCGGGCCCCGAGACCATACGCTTCCGCGAGGTGCCGGCGCATCCGGAACTCGCTGGACTCACGCTGGCGGACCATCTCACGCGTACCGGGCAGTCGCGGACCATTGCCGCTGCGGTTGAGGCACTCATCGCGCTGCAACTCGACGGCGGCTTCACCGGTGTGTTCACCGGCATGGACGAAGTCGACATCGAGCGATTCGTCCGTCATCCACGCGCGATGTTCGAGACTGACGGCGATCTGGTGTCGCCGGGTACCGGCTACCCGCATCCTCGCAGCTACGGCGCGTTTCCGCGGGTGCTCGCGCGCTACGTGCGCGAGCGCAAGACGCTCACGCTGCCGGATGCGGTCCATCGCATGACGCAACTGCCGGCCGCGTGGCTGGCGCAGCCCGATCGTGGCACGCTGGCGCCGGGCAAGGTGGCGGATGTGGTCGTGTTCAACCCTGCGACGATCGCCGACCGCGCGCAGTACACTGACCCGCATCACTACGCTGCGGGTGTGGTGCATGTGCTGGTGAACGGGATGTTCGTATTGCGTGCTGGGGTGATTACGGGGGCGAAGCCTGGGCGGTTTCTGACGCGGATGCGTCGTGCGACCGACCGCGCGGGCGAGGGGACGGATCGTTGAACGCGTCACCGGTGGTGCAATGCGTGACTGCGCGGAGCGAGTCGCGCGACGCAAAGGCAATCCTTCGCCTGCGGGAACCTCGATGTCGTCATCGGCCCGAACGCTTCGTGCGGCCGTTCGTCGTTGTACTTGCGCCGGAACGCATCGAAGTGCCGCTGCTGCGCCGCACACGTCGGACACACGGGATGTCGCGTCAGTCGACGCCGATCGAAACTGCACACTCGAGCGGGCGGGGAGGGCCAGTCTCGAGCGGTGGGCACATGACTCCTGACGGCGAGTGTCGCGTTCGGGGGCGCCGGCGGCGCGTGACGTCTGCAAACCCGACGACAGCCAGCGCGACTTCTTCGCGGAGCGTGGCGTGGTCACCGCGAGGTCGGCTCATGAATTGCCTGACGCAGGGTGGAGCGGCTTGCCAGTATTCATAACAGCGGTTACGGTAATGGAAGCGCCGCCGAACCGCGGGCCCCCGCAGGGTCGTGTCCGGCGTCTCGTGCTCCATCCATCCGTTCGATGACGCGAATGCACGCTCTGGAAGCGCTCTACCCGATGGGGCATGAGCAGGTGGTTTTCTGCCAGGAGCCGGTGGTGGCGTACCGCGCGATCATCGCGGTGCACAGCACGGCGCTTGGCGTGGCTGTCGGGGGCACCAGGCTGTGGTCGTACGCAAGCACTGACGACGCCTTGCGAGATGCGCTGCGGCTTTCGCGCGGCATGACCTACAAGAATGCCGCCGCAGGCCTGGCGCTCGGTGGTGGGAAGGCGGTGATTCTCGCACCTCCGGGCGACTTCGATCGTGAGGCGCTCTTTCTTGCTCATGGGCGCGCGATCCAGCGTCTCGCGGGAAAGTTCATCACGGCTGAGGACGTCGGTACAGCCCCCGCCGACCTGCTGGTCGCCGCGCGCGAGACGTCGTTCGTGGCCGGGATCGACGGCAAGGGTGGCGATCCCTCGCCGTGGACCGCGCGCGGCGTGTTCGCGGGGATTCGGGCGTCTGCGCGACATCGGTGGGGGAGCACCGATCTGTCACAACGCACCATTGCCATTCAGGGCTGTGGAAATGTGGGAGGCGCGCTGGCGCGTGCGCTCGCTGCCGCCGGCGCGACGCTCATCCTGTCGGACACGAATCCCTCGCGTGTTTCAGCGTTGGCCGAATCACTCGGTGCGACGGTTGTCCCGCCCGATGCGATCTACGGCGTGAAAGCCGACATCTTTGCGCCGTGCGCACTCGGCGCGATCCTGAATGACATGACCATCGGCCAGTTGCAGGCAGCGATCATCGCCGGCGCCGCGAACAACCAACTGGAAGCGGACCGCCATGCAGCACAGGTGGCCCAGCGCGGAATTCTCTACGCCCCCGATTTCGTGATCAACGCCGGCGGAGTCATCAGTGGGAGTGTGACGCTGCTGGGCGAGACGCATGATGGGATGGTGCGTCGCGTGGATGGCATCGCCGACACGCTGACAGATGTGTTCGTGCACGCAGAGCGGGACGGAATCACCACCATGCGGGCTGCCGAGCTGCGCGCCGAACGGGCGCTCGCTGCTGCCCGGCCACGTTGACGGAGGCGTTGTGACGCGAAGCGACAGGACATGGACGACCCAGCCGCAAGCGGCGGCCATCGTGCACCGTGTGCTCGACGACGCACTCGCTCTGGTGCCCGAAGTAGCGGCACTGGCGTCGCGTCTGCGTAATGATATCGGGGTGCGGCTGGTGGACATTCTCGATTACATCGGAATCAGTGACGCCGCGCTGACGCAGGAATTCCGGAGTGCCGGTTGGGAAGCCGATTCCACCCACCCCGCGGTGCTGCGCAATCCGACGGGTCTCTTTCCCGCCGTGCTCATACAGCAGGCAGCGTGGCAGGTCGGATTCAAGGTCGAGTACGCTCACGAGTTCGTCGCTGCGCAGGGGCTGACTAGTCCGATCGACGGGGCACTGCACGCCCCCTTTCGTCGCGTGCGGTTTGCAGCCGCCAACGGTGTCGAGTTCTGGGCGATCGAGCGGCGCGGTTCGATGCTGTTTACTCCGGACGACCCCTCGCCAGCCACACTTCGCGCAGCGCAGCTCCATTTGCAGTCATTCCGCACGCGTCGACGTGAATTCGATGCGATCGACGATGGATTCGACTACACGGACCGCATCGTCGCGAACGCCGTCAAGGATCTCGGCAAGGACTGGGCGTGCTGGCTCTGGTTGCGTGCCGAGCGTGAGTACTGGGAGCGTCGCAACCACGCCGGCCGCGTGCAGAAGGCGAGGCAGGACGCGCATGGCATTGGCTGGGCAAACCAGGATCATCACACCTATGACAGCTCCCGTGCCTGTTTCCATCGCTGCGTAGGCGTGCTGGAAGCACTCGGCTTCGAGTGCCGCGAACTGTTCTACGCCGGTCACGCTGCCGGGTGGGGTTCACAGATCCTCGAGCAGCCGGTGCTCGGCAGCGTGATTTTCGCCGACATCGATCTCGCGCCGGACGAACTGGATATCGACTTCGCGCATCTGCATCTTGCACCGCTGACCTTCATGAAACGCGCCGGACTCTGGTGCGCGCTGCACGGCGAGTCGATGCTCGAGGCCGGCCTCAATCACCTCGAGTGCATGTATGATCACGTGATCTGCTCACGAGGACTCGAGGGCGCGGGTGTGACGTTCATGCAGCCGTTCTCGGACTTTCCGCACCTCTACCAGGCGCTGACGGAAGGCGAGTGGTGGCCGGTGGTCCCAGCGCGGGTCGATGCACTCGAAGCGGCGGGATTGATCACTGCCGAACAGGCTGAGGATTTTCGGTTGCATGGCTCCATCGGATCGCACCTCGAAAACCTCGAGCGCAATGATGGGTTCAAGGGGTTCAACCAGCCGGGGATCGACGGGGTGCTGCGGATCATCGATCCGCGCAAGAATCTGGTGGGCGTGAGGTGAGCGGTTTCCGCGTCGTTCCGCGACACCACCCTTACCGCCGCATCCGTCCCAGTCAGCGGCTCCGGCACCGTCCGCCCGAGTCGCTCCGTCGGCATCACGCCCACCCCCACAAACTCCCGCCCATCCGGCTGGCGATCGCGCTTGCGGCAGATGCCCGCAGACCTACCGCCCGGTAATCGCAGCCAGATCGGATTCCCAGTCGAACCACCAGTCGGCTCACCAATCAATGGTCCCCGCTTACCGCGAGCGCACCTGTTCGGTCATCGCGCCGAAACAGTCTTCGGGCGTGAGTACCTCGCCGCCGGTGGGTCGTGTCTGAGCCGCCAGCTGCACGATCACCACCTGCTCGCGCGGGTTGATGTAGATCGACTGACCGAAGATGCCCTGCGCCGAAAAGGCGTTCGCATTGACCGTTCCGGCCGGCGCCTCCACCGGCCACCACATGTAGCCGTATTGCACC
>JANMHB010000193.1:0-26841 GCA_031374935.1 Gemmatimonadaceae bacterium
ACCGATATCGCTAAGGTCGAGACGGACGCCAGGCTGGAAGGCAAGGCGCTGACGATGATTCTGGCACCACGATAGGCACGCAGGGAGACCCATGCCGAAGATGAAGACTCACACCGGCGCCGCGAAGCGCTTTTCCGTCACGGGGACGGGGAAGGTGAAGCGCCGGAAAGCGTACAAGAGCCACATCCTGACCAAGAAGTCCCAGAAGCGGAAGCGCAACCTCCGCAAGGGCACGACCATTGAAACCATTGGGGAGGCGAAGCGCATGCGACGTCTCATCCAGGCTTAAGGAGGAACCGCGATGCCTCGCGTACGCAGTAATCCGGTCCGCCTGAAGCGGAAGAAGCAGATCATGAAGGCCGCGCGCGGTGCTTTCGGTGCGCGCAGCAAGACGTGGAAGGCGGCCAAGGAGACGGTGGAGCGTGGCTGGCGCTATGCCTACCGCGATCGCAAGAACAAGAAGCGCGAGTTCCGTCGCCTCTGGATCATGCGCATCAACGCCGCTGCCCGTCAGCACGACATGTCGTACAGCGTCTTCATCAGCGGTCTCGAGAAGTCGGGCATCGAGATCGATCGCAAGATTCTCGCAGAGCTGGCCGTCAACGATCCGGCAGCGTTTGCAGCGATCGCCGAACAGGTTCGCACCGCGCTCGCGGCGGCGTGACGGCCTGCCGGGTTTGCTCCCGGCACCCTGATCCGCTTGCTTCGTGCGGCGGCAGTGCGACCTCGCGTCCGCTGCCGCCGCTCGCTTTTTCATCTCCACATATTCGACCTGTGCGCCGGTGACCTCTCTCGCTGAATTTCTCTCGCGCGTTGACGCGCTGGCGCGCGACGGCACGGCGCTGATCCACGCTGCCGCCGCCAGTGGTGAGGCGCTCGATGCCGCCCGGGTGGCGCTGCTCGGCCGCAAGCAGGGGCAACTGACCACACTGATGGCGCAGTTGACGGCGCTGCCGGCCGAGGATCGCCGTGCTGCCGGCGCCGCACTGAACGCCACCAAGCAGACGATCGAGCTGACACTCACAGCGGCCGAAGCGGCGCTCGCGCCGCCACCCGATGCCGCGCGCCCGCGTGACCTCACGATGCCGGGCCGCGATCAGTGGACTGGTGCGGTGCACCCGGTGTCGCTGGTGATCGACGAAATCAGCGCGATCTTCCGTGAACTCGGCTTCACGATCGCGCTCGGGCCGGAAGCCGAGACCGAATGGTACAACTTCGGCGCGCTCAACTTCCCGCCCGATCATCCGGCGATGGAAGCGCACGATACGCTGTACCTCACGGACGACACACTCCTGCGCACACACACCTCGCCGGTGCAGGTGCGCACATTGCAGACGTACACGCCACCAGTGCGCATTCTGTGCCCGGGCAACGTGTATCGCCGCGATTTCTTCGACGCCACGCATGCGCCAAGCTTCATGCAGATCGAAGGGCTCTGCATCGACGAAGGCGTGAGCTGCGTCGATCTGAAGGCCACCTTGAGCGAGTTTGCGCGACGCTTCTACTCGGGCTCGAGTCGTGTCAGACTCCGCCCCAGTTTCTTCCCGTTCGTCGAACCGGGGGCCGAGATGGACGTCGAAGTCGATCTCGGTGATGGCAAGGGTCGCCGATGGGTGGAGATCCTTGGTTGTGGCATGGTGCACCCGCGTGTGCTGGAAGACGCCGGCATCGATAGCGAGAAGTACAGCGGCTGGGCCTTCGGCATGGGCCCCGCGCGCATCGCCATGTCGCGCCACAAGCTGCCAGACATTCGCCTGCTGTACGATTCCGATGTTCGCTTCCTGGAGCAGTTCGCCCGATGATCGTTTCGCACGCCTGGCTGCGCAGTTTCGTTCCGCACGACAAGAACGCAGATGACATCGGTGAACTGCTGAACGATCATGCCGTCACGCTCGACGGGCTCGAGTCGTTGCGTCGCGACATCGCGCCGATCGTCGTGGGACTGGTGGTGGAGCAGGCACCGCATCCTGATTCCGACCACCTGTCGATCACGAAGGTGGACGACGGCAGCGGCGTGCTGCTCGACGTCGTCTGTGGTGCGCCGAATGTGACGGCGGGCGTGAAGTATCCGTTCGCGCGCAGCGGGACAACCATGCCCGACGGCTTGAAGATCGAGAAGCGGAAGATTCGCGGACTGACGTCGAACGGCATGCTCTGCTCGGCGCGCGAACTGAAGCTCGGATACGAACATGACGGGATTCTCGCGCTGACCACCGACGCGGCCCCAGGAACACCGATTCTGCAGGTCCTGACTGATGTTGGCGACTGGCAGCTCAATCTCGACGTACTTCCGAATCGTCCGGACCTGCTGTCGCACCGCGGCGTGGCCCGCGAAGTGAGTGCGATGCTCGGTGTACCGATGGCATTCGGCGACCTGACCGACGCGGCGCTCGAGCCACTGCTGGCGGTACCGCTCGTGTGTGATGCACGGCAGGCAACGACTGACGGCGTCTCGGTACGTCTCGACGATCCAGTCAGCTGTCCGCGCTACAACGCCGTCATCATTCGCGGTGTCGCCGTCGGGCCCAGCCCTGCCTGGTTGCGGGAACGCCTCGAGGCCGTCGGTGCGCGGTCGATCAACAACATCGTCGACGCCACGAACTACATCCTGCTCGGTCTCGGCCAGCCCGTGCACGCGTTCGATTTGGCGAAGCTCACGGCGCAGTCGATCATCGTGCGGCCCACCGTCGACGGCGAACGGCTCGTCACGCTCGACGGCGCAGAGCGGTCGCTGAACGCCGGTACGACGGTCATCTGTGACGGCGCGCGACCCGTCGCGCTGGCGGGGGTGATGGGCGGGCGCGAAAGCGAAGTGACGTCGGACACGACCGAGATCCTGCTCGAAGTCGCCAACTTCAACGCCCGGTTCGTGCGGCGTGTGCGACGCGCAGTGGGGCTCGTCACGGATGCCAGCTACCGATACGAGCGAGGCATTGACGATGCGGCGTCGCCGGAGGCGGCACTGCACTGCGCCGCATTGATCGTACAGGTTGCGGGAGGGCGTGTCACGGCGCGGCTCGACGTCGGCGCGGGGCCGGCGCCGCGGCCGGCGGTATCGCTGCGGCCATCACGCGTCGGCAGGCTGCTCGGCGATTCAGTGGCGACAGATGAGATCTGTCGGATCCTCCGCGCGCTTGGATGCACCGTCGTCGTATCCGCCACCGACGCGCTTGACGTCACGCCGCCCACCTGGCGTCACGACCTGCTCCTGGAAATCGACCTGATCGAAGAGGTCGTGCGGATGCGCGGCTTTGACACGCTGCCTGACGAGTTGCGTCCGTTTCGACCTGGCACGGTTCCGGATCACCCGTTGCACCTGACAGAGCTGCGGGTGCGCGCTTTCCTGGCTGGCCGGGGGTTGTACGAAACGCGACCGATGCCGTTCACGAAGGATGAAGCCTCGGGCGTGCGGGTGCTGAATCCGCTGGCTGATGACGAGCCGTATCTGCGCGCCACCATTCTCGATTCACTCGCGCGCCGCGCCGAGTACAACCTGAATCGGATGGAGGGGGATGTGCGCCTGTTCGAAGTCGGTCATGTCTTCCAGCAGACAGGCGGACGACTTCCCCGCGAAGAAGTCCGCGTGGGAGCGCTGTTGCTCGGCAAGTGCCGGCCGCCGCATTTCACCGACCCCGATCCGGCCTCCTTCGACGCCTGGGACGCGAAGTCGCTTGCAACGGGCCTCGCGCGCGTTGCGTTTCCGGGCCAGCGGATCGATGTCGCCCCATCCGAGACGGCGGCAATGTGGCGGGTGCGCGTCGATGGTGTGGACGTCGGCGGTGTGCAGCGGCTCGCACTCGACAAGCCAGTCTGGGCGGCCGATGCCTTCGGCGTCGAGCTGACACTGGGTGTCATGGCGTCCGATGACGTTGCCCCGAAGGGACAACATGCACATACCGCCGCCCGGATGGATTCGGCATCCGTGCCGCACGTCGTGTATCGTACTATTCCTGTGACTCCCGCGTCCGGCTTTGATCTGGCGCTGGTGCTGCCGGAGAGTGTACGTGCCGCCGATGTGGAACGTCTCATTCGAAGCGAAGCAGGGGAACTCCTTGAATCGCTGCAGGTCTTCGACGAATATCGTGGCGACCGATTGCCGGCCGGCATGCGCAGTGTTGGGTGGCGCCTGCAGTTCAGGCACCCTGAACGCACCCTGCGGGACAAGGAACTCGATGGACGACGGAGCAAGCTCGTCGCCGCACTGCAGCGTGAACTGGAGGTAACTGTCCGTGGCTGAATTGCGTGGGCTGGTGATTGACGCGGCTGATGAGGTCGCTGTCCTGGTCAAAGCTCTTGGCGAAGAGTTGTCTGCGTTTCGCCTGCGCGCGCTCAAGGCTGAGGCGCGCGTGAAGGAGCTCGAGGCCGCCGGCGGCGCCGATCTGGTCGATCTTCGCAGCCGGATCGTCGCACTGGAAGCAGAAAATCAGGCCTTGCTGGCGAGAATCGAGTCGGCCACGGAGCGCACCGAAGGGCTGCTGGATCGGGTCCGCTTCACGCGGCAGCAGACCGAAAGTGCGGGAGAGTCGCGATGACCGATGTCACTCCGGTGAAGGTGACGGTGGCGGGAGAAGAGGTCACCATCCGATCCGAGCAGCCGGCCGAGCATTCCCGGGCGGTCGCTCAACACGTGGATGAGTCGATCCGCCGGATTCAGGAGCAGGCGCCCTTGGTCGAAACCGGCAAGGCCGCCATTCTCGCTGCACTGCAGATTGCTGACGAGCTCTTCCGTTCAAGAATGGACGCCGAACACGGCGCGGAGCGTCTCGAGCAGACGATGGAAGAGATCCGGCGCATGTTGCCACCGTCCAAGCGCGCGATCGGGCGCTGAGAGCACGGCGGGTCAGGACTGGGCACGTTGCCTCCCGTGCATCGGCCCGGTACCTTGCCGGTGTCACCCGATGCGCACGTAGGTGCCTGTCCCTGCTTGGGTTAGCCGTGTTCACCGTACGCCCTCGGGCCTGCGGCACATCACCGCCGACTCACCGCGGACCGGTTTTGCTGTGCGGCGTCGACGGGGCTCCCAAAGACCGCGGCTCGTCCGCGCTGGAGATATAGATCGTGTCGCAGACATTTCTCTCGGCCGCACTGGGCGCCATCGCGCTCGTCGCGGCCGGTTTGTCGTTCGTGCTGGGCCGCAGACAGGGAACCCGGGCTGAGCTTGCCCGTCAATCCGCCGCCAAGAGTACGGCCGAGGACGAGCGTCGCCGGTTGATCGGTGAAGGTGAGCGCGAAGCCGAGTCGTTGCGGAAGGCGTCGGTGCTGTCGGGGAAGGAAGAGATCATGAAGCAGCGCGAAGCGTGGGAAGCAGAAGCCCGCAAGCGTCGCGATGAAATGGTCGGCGAAGAGCGCAAGCTGGTGGAACGCGAGACCGGGCTCGAGCGCCGCGCCGAGGCCGTTGAAACTCGTGATCGCGAGCTCGGGAAGCGGGCCAGCGAGATGGGCCGGCGTGAAAAGCTGGTGGCCGATCGCCAGACGGAGCTCGATCAGCTGCTGGCCAGCGAGCGGTCGCGCCTCGAGAGCCTCGCCGGTCTGACGGCCGCCGAAGCCAAGCTCGAGCTCACCCGTCGGCTCGAGGAGGAGGCACACGCCGATGCCGCCAACCGGCTCCGCGAGATCCGCGAGTCCGCTCGCCGGAACGCCGATCGCGAAGCGAAGAAGATCGTGGCGCTCGCCATTCAGCGGATCGCGGCCGAGCACACGGCCGAGACGACGGTCTCGGCCGTGTCGCTGCCGAACGACGAGATGAAGGGGCGGATCATCGGGCGGGAAGGCCGGAACATCCGTGCCTTCGAGCTGGCGACGGGTGTTGACGTCATCATCGACGACACGCCTGACACGGTCGTGGTGAGCTGCTTCGACCCGGTACGCCGCGAAGTCGGACGGTTGGCGCTCGAAAAGCTGGTGGCCGACGGCCGGATTCATCCCGGTCGCATCGAGGAAGTGGTCGCCAAATCCCGGAAGGAAGTGGAAGTCGCGATCGTCGAGACTGGCGAGACGGCCGCTTACGAAGCGGGCGTGGCCGGATTGCACCCGGAGATCATCAAGCTCATCGGCCGGATGAAATGGCGGACGAGCTACGGGCAGAACATTCTCTCGCATTCGGTCGAGGTGGCCTGGCTGGCCGGCATCATGGCGGCCGAGCTCGGGCTGGACGTGACGATGACGAAGCGCGCCGCACTGCTGCATGACATCGGGAAGGTGCTCACGCATGAGCATGAGGGCACCCACGTGCAGCTCGGCGTCGAAGTCGCGACGCGCTACGGCGAGAACCCGATGGTGGTGAACGCGATTGCGGCGCATCATGACGATGTGCCGCACGAAACGGAAATGAGCGTGCTGGTGCAGGCAGCCGACGCCATCAGCGGTTCGCGTCCGGGGGCGCGCCGTGAAGCGTTCGAGACGTACGTGAAGCGACTGGAGGGCATCGAGAAGATTGCCTCGAGCTATCGCGGCGTGGAGCGCGTGTTTGCCATTCAGGCGGGCCGCGAAGTGCGCGTCATCGTCACGCCGGATCAGATCGACGATGTTCGCATGCAGACGTTGACCGAGGAGATCGCGCGCCGGATCGAGGCGGAGCTGCAGTATCCGGGGCAGATTCGCGTTGTGGCGATCCGGGAGACCCGCACGGTGGATTATGCCCGCTGAGTTGCTCGACGGTATTGCCGTCGCACGGGCGATCCGGGACGAGGTGGCGGTCGCCGTGCGTGCCGAACGGGCGCGAGGCGTCGTTCCCGGTTTGGCCGTCGTATTGGTGGGCGAAGATCCCGCCAGTACGGTGTACGTGCGCAACAAGGGGCGCGCCTGTCAGGAGGCGGGAATGCATTCGGTCACCATCCGGCTTGCATCGACCGCTTCGCAGGCGGAACTGCTGGCGGTCGTGGATCAGCTGAACGCCGATCCCGCGATTCACGGCATGCTGGTGCAGATGCCATTGCCGGCGCAGTGCAACGCCGACGAGGTGATCCGACGCATCGATCCGGCCAAGGATGTCGACGGCTTTCACCCGATCAATGCCGGGAAGCTCATCATCGGTGAACGTGATGGGTTCGCCCCATGTACACCAGCGGGTGTGATCGAACTCTTGCGCCGGTATGGTGTCGCGACGGCGGGCGCCGAAGTGGTCATCGTGGGCCGCTCGAACATTGTCGGCAAGCCGATGGCCAGCCTGCTGATTCAGCCGGGCACTGATGCCACCGTTACGATCTGCCACAGTCGTACGCGCAACCTGGCCGGGCACACCCGTCGTGCCGACATCCTCATCGCGGCCATCGGGCGTCCGAAGTTCGTCACGGCCGACATGGTGAAGCCAGGGGCGACGGTCATCGATGTCGGCATCAATCGCGTTGACGAACCACGTGCGAAGAACGGCTACATCCTGGCCGGCGATGTGGATTTCTCTGCCGTGCGCGAGGTGGCCGGTCGCCTGACGCCGGTGCCTGGCGGCGTGGGGCCACTGACGATCGCCATGCTGCTGAAGAGCACTCTTGTCGCAGCGTCACGGGTTCGCGTCGCGTGACGGATGCATGGGGCGAGCTGTTTGCCGAAGCGGCACCGACGGCGTATCCGGGTGAATCTCCCGACACTGCGCTGGCGATCGCCACGTTGACGCGCGCCGCCAAGGATGTGGTCGAGGGGGCGTTCTCACCGCTTTGGGTGCGCGGCGAGATCAGCGACTTCAAGTCGCATCGCAATGGACACTGGTACTTCTCGCTTCGCGATGCCGAGGCACGGGTGCGCTGCGTGATGTGGCGCGGCGACGTGCAGCGGGCACCAACGAAACCGACCGACGGCATGCTGGTGACGGCATTCGGACAGATGACCGTGTACACGACTGGCGGTGATCTGCAGTTGCGCGTGACGCGACTTGGTGCAGAAGGGGATGGTCTCTGGCGGAAGGCGCTCGAAGAGACACTGGCACGGCTGCGGACTGACGGGCTGCTGGACGAGTCGCGCAAGCGCCTGTTGCCGCGTGTGCCACGGGTGGTGGCGGTCGTGACCAGTCCGGACGGTGCCGCGCTGCAGGACATTCGCGCCGTCGCGTCACGGCGGTTTGGAGGCGTGCAACTGGTGCTCGTGCCGGCGAAAGTGCAGGGCGATGGCACAGCCGATGAGTTGGTCCGCGCGATGGCACTGATCGATCGGTGGGGCGGTGCCGACGTGGTGATCATCGGGCGTGGCGGCGGCGCACGTGAGGACCTGTGGGCCTTCAATGATGAGCGCGTGGCGCGTGCGGTCGCGGCCTGCCGAGTGCCGGTGATCTCTGCCGTGGGGCATGAGATCGACGTCACGGTCGTGGATCTCGTGGCCGACCTGCGGGCGGCGACGCCGTCGGCGGCGGCAGAGGCTGCGGTTCCGGATCGTGAGGCGCTCTTGAGTGACCTTGTCTCTCTGCGCGGGCGATTGACGTCGGCCACGGCGCGCGCCGTGCAGCGTCGACGCCAGGTGGTGTCCGGGATCGGTGGCCGGTTTGCCGCCGGTGCCCGGGGGCTGGCCGCGCTTGAACGGGCGCGGCTGCGGGCATTCGGTCTGGCGATGGCGACCCACTCGAGGCGTGCGCTCGTCCGGCGCCTGGCGGTGCTCGAGGGTCTCCGTCCGGGACTCGCCGCATTTGCGGTGACGGATCTTGCGCCGCGGCGCGCGGAACTGGCGACCCTGGCCGGCCGGCTCGATGCCCTGAGCCCGCTGGCGACACTGGCGCGCGGGTACGCGGTGGCGCGTGGACTTGATGGACGTGCACTGGCGAGCGTCACCGACTTCATGGCCGGCTCCGCCTTCGACGTATTGCTCGTCGACGGCGCGGTCCGTGCGACGACGGTGGCGCGACGCTCTGGCGCGCCTCTGGACGCCGTGACAGCATTGCGAGAGGAGGGGGCACATGACGTATGAGGAGTCGGTCCAGCGCCTGCAGGTAATCGTCGGCGAGCTGGAGGGCGATCGGTTGCCGCTGGCGCAGGCGTTGGCGCTGTTCGAGGAAGGCGTGGCCCGCTTGCGCGAAGCGACGGCAGCGTTGGCCGAGGCTGACACGCGGGTGCAGCAATTGGTGGAATCCATTGACGGGAGTCTGACGGTTGCTGACCAGCGAAACTGAAGCCCCTGACCTGACCTTCCGCACGGAGCGTGCGGCGGTCGCTGCGGCACTGACCGGATTCTGCGACGAGTATCTGGTCGACGCGCCGGGGTCGGTGGGTGCGGCCATCCGATACAGCCTGCTCGGCGAAGGCAAGCGCCTGCGAGCGGTCCTGGTGAACTCGGCGTACACGGCCGCCGGCGGTGCTGGCGACGTCAGCGCGCTGGCGGCTGCCGTCGAGGTGGTCCATGCATACTCGCTCGTCCACGATGACCTGCCGTGCATGGACGACGACGCCATGCGCCGGGGTCGGCCGACCACGCACATCGTCTACGGCGTCCCGGTGGCGACCGCCGCGGGCCTGGCGATGGTGCCGCTCGCGGCCCGCGCGGCCGCCGCCGCCGCGCGTGGTCTGGGTCTGGGCGACGAGGCGGTTGGCGCCGTCGTCCGGGAGCTCATGGGCGCGGCGGGTGGCGCCGGCATGATCGGAGGGCAACTTCTCGATTTGGAGGGCGAGGGCCGACCGCTCGCGCTCACCGACCTGGAACGGATTCACCGGCTCAAGACCGGAGCGCTGATCACGTCGTCGGTGCGCCTGGGTGGCATGGCGGCGGCCGCGTCACCGGAACAGATGTCGGCCTTCACGCAGTACGGCGATGCGATCGGGCTCGCGTTTCAGATCGCCGATGATGTGCTGGACGTCACGGCCACGACGGACCAGCTGGGCAAGACGGCGGGGCGGGACATTGCCCTGGCGAAATCGACGTACCCGGCGCTGCTCGGCATCGCGGGAGCAGTCTCCCGAGCGGAAGCGTTGGTCGAAGAAGGCTGCGTCGCCCTGCAGACCGCAGGGCTGCTGACACCGCGGCTCGAGCATCTGGCACGCTTCTTCGTCACCCGGCAGTCCTAGGTCTCGTACGTTTGTCATGCGAACGCATTGCCGACCGGCAGGTCGGGCGAATGCGATGAACACCATCTTTGGAGTTGTGCAATGTCCATTCTCGACCGAGTGAAGTCTCCTGCCGACCTGAAAGGGTTGTCGCGTGACGAACTGCGGGCGTTGTCCGCCGACATGCGGGCGTTCCTGATCGACAACTGTTCGCGGACCGGCGGCCACATCGGCGCCGGCCTTGGCGTGGTGGAGCTGACGGTCGCGTTGCACGCCGTGCTCGACACGCCCAGAGATCAGCTGGTCTGGGACGTTGGACATCAGGGGTATCCGCACAAGCTGCTGACGGGACGCGGCCCGCGATTCGATTCGCTGCGGCAGGAGGACGGGCTCTCGGGCTTCCTGAAGCGGAGTGAGAGTGAGTACGACAGCTTCGGTGCCGGTCATGCCGCGACCGCGGTGTCGGCCGCGTTCGGGATGGCGGTCGGGCGCGATCTGCAGGGTGAACACTTCAAGGTGGCCGCGATTCTGGGCGATGGTGCCCTGTCGTGCGGACTCGCCTACGAAGGGCTGAACAACGCCGGCAGTTCCGATCGCGACATCATCATCATCCTCAACGACAACGAGATGTCGATCGCACCGAATGTCGGTGCGATGCACAAGTACCTCGTCAGTGTGCAGCGGAATCCGCTCTACAATCGTGTGCGCAGCGCCGTTGGTGACCTGGTCGACTCGGCCCCCGGTCCGATTGGTGCGCTGGTGCGGAAGTGGGAAGAGAGTGTGAAGACGTTCCTCACTCCCGGCGTGTTGTTCGAGGAGCTCGGCTTCCGCTACTTCGGTCCGATCGACGGCCACGACATCGACGCGCTGATGGATACGTTGACTGCGGTTCGCGACCTGAAGACGCCGCGCCTGGTGCATGTGATCACGCAGAAGGGCAAGGGATTCCCGGCGGGCGAACACACGGAGAAGTGGCACGCGCTGCCGCCCGGCCACGATCCGGCCACGGGCAAGCAGCTCAAGGCATCAACGGCCAATCCCGCCTACACGGCGGTCTTCGGTCAGGGACTGGCCGACCTGATGAAGGAGAAGCCAGCCGTGGCCGCGATCACCGCGGCCATGCCCAGCGGCACGGGCATCGGCACCGTCGCCAAGGCGCATCCGTCACGCACGTTCGACGTCGGGATTGCCGAGGGCCACGCGGTGACCTTCGCTGCGGGGCTGGCCACGCGCGGCGTGAAGCCGGTGGTCGCCATTTACTCGACGTTTCTGCAGCGCGCGTACGACAACGTCATCCACGACTGTGCCATTCAGCATCTGCCGGTGGTGTTTGCAATGGATCGGGCCGGATTTGTCGGTGAAGACGGCGAAACCCACATGGGCCTGTACGACATCGCGTACATGCTGAGCGTGCCGTACATGACCGTGACGGCGCCCAAGGATTCGACTGAGATGCTCGGCTTGCTGCGTGCGGGCGTCGAGCAGAACGTGGGCCCGTTCTCCCTGCGATATCCGCGCGACGCGTCACCCGACACCGCGCCGCCGATGGCCGAAATTCCGGCAGTGCCGCATGGCACCTGGGAGGTGCTGCGTCAGGGCTCCGAGTTCGCGATTCTGGCCGTCGGCACGATGGTCCGCCAGTCGATGCTTGCGGCAGAGACCCTGGCCGCCGAGGGCCTGCCGGTGACGGTGGTGAATTGTCGCTACCTCAAGCCGTACGACACGCTGACGCTGGCCGCGTTGCTGGCGGACCACAAGCAGCTGCTGGTGGTCGAGGAAGGGACGGTGGTGAACGGATTCGGGGCCTACATGGCGCAGGTAGTCTCGAAGATCGATCCGTCGGTGCGCGTGACGGCGCACGGCATCCCGGACCAGTTCATCTATGCCGCGTCACGGCAACGGCAGATGGCCATGTGCGGTCTCGACGCAGCAGGTATCGCAGACAAGGTGCGCGCCTTGCACGAAACCGAAGCCCTCGCAGGGTGAGCATTCGACTCGGCGTCCTCGGACACCGCGGCTACGAGGGGCTTCAGGATGTACTCGCCGAGTTGCAGCGCCTGGCGCCGGAGCTCGGCCTGTCGCTGTTCATCGAGCGCGGGTTGCTCGATGATGCGCGCGATGCAAACCCGCTCGGCGAGGACGGCCCGCTCGACGTGTTGCTGACGCTCGGTGGGGACGGCACGTTTCTGCGTGGCGCACGTTTTCTTCGCGGTCGCCAGATTCCGATCATGGGACTCAATCTCGGGCGACTCGGCTTCCTGACATCAGGCACTCGGGAACATCTCGCGCGCAGCCTGCATGCCATCGCCAGGGGCGACTATCCCGTTGAACCCCGCATGGTGCTGGACGCCTATGTGACCGACGCCAGCGGTCGCGAGCAGTACCGCTCACGGGCCGTGAACGATGTCGTGCTGCACAAGGGTGGATTCGCGCGCGTCATCCAGCTGCGCGCGACGGTGGATGGCCGGGAAGTGGCCCGGTACGCGGCCGATGGCGTGATTGCCGCAACACCGACCGGCTCGACAGCCTATTCACTCTCGGCCGGCGGGCCGGTCATCGTGCCGACGGTCGAATCCATCCTGCTCACGCCAGTCTCGCCGCACACCCTCGCGATGAGACCGCTGGTGTTGCCGCCGACTGCGGTGCTGATGCTCGAGGTGTTGCGCGAAGCGACCGAGCTGCTGATCACCGTCGATGGTCAGGTGGGCGCGACGTTCGGTGCCGGCGAAGCCCTCCATGTGCAGCGATCCCCGAACCCGATCCTGGTGGCACGGGTGGACGCGTCGGAGGATGGGTTCTTCGCGAAGCTTCGCGAGAAGCTTGGATGGGGCGGTCTCGCGGACCGCGACTAGCGCGTCTCATGCTGCTCGAACTGCGCATCCGCGACCTGGCGATCATCCGGCAGCTGACTCTGCCGCTGGCACCGGCGTTCAACGTTCTCAGTGGCGAGACGGGGGCAGGCAAGTCGATCGTCGTCGGTGCGCTGACGGTGCTGCTCGGTGATCGGGCAAGTGCCGATCTGGTGCGCAGCGGTGCTGACCGGGCAACGGTGGAAGGGGTGTTCGATGTTGCCGGCCGGCTGGATGTGCTGGACGCGCTGGACGCGCGCGGTCTCGAGCACGATGACGGCACGGTGGTGCTGAAGCGCGAGATTGCGCCCGGACGTGCCCGCGCGTGGATCAACGGAACGCCAGTCACCGCAACGGTGCTTGGTGAAATCGGTCGCATGCTCGTGACCGTGCACGGGCAGCACGAAGCGCACACCCTGCTCGATGTGGCGTCGCAGCGCCGGTGGCTCGATGCCGCCGCTGACGCAGTGCCCCTCGCCCGAGACGTCGCCGCACGGCACGCGGCGGTCGGCGCCGCGCGTGCCGCCATCGCCGAACGCCGCGCGCGTCAGCGCGAAGCGGAGTTGCGCGCCGATTTCCTCCGGCACGTTGCCGACGAGATCGAAGGCGCCCAGCTGTCGACCGGTGAGGACGAGCGCCTGCATGAGGAGTTGCAGCGGCTGGAACACGCCGATGAACTGCGCGCACTGGCGGATCAGGTGGTGCGACGGCTCGATGGCGGCGACGATGACGCGAACGGACTGGCGCAGCAGCTCAGCGCCGTGCAACGGCTCCTGGCACAGCTTCGTCGCATTGATGGCGGCGCAGAGAAGCTCGAACGCCTGGCCGACGAGGCGGCGTATGCGCTTGATGAGTTGCTGCGGGATGCCGCGGCCTATGCGTCGGGCATCGAGCTTGATCCCGAGCGGCTGGCAGAGGCACAGCGTCGCCGCGATGTGGTCTTTCGGCTGCTCAAGAAGTATGGCCCGACGGTGGCCGACGTCATGGCCCAGGCCACTGCGGCGCGCGATGCGTTGCGCCTGGTCGACGAGGCAGAGAGTGACCTGCGTCGCCTGCACGACGATCTGCAGTCTGCACAGGCGGCGTTCAACGAGGCCGCGTCGGCACTCACACGCCTGCGGCGGATGCACGCGGCCAGGCTGGCTGAGACTGTCTCAGCGCAACTGCCGGCTCTCGGATTGCCGGAGGGGCGCTTTCAGGTTGCGCTGCCGCCGCGTGACGAACCAGGGCCGTCGGGCAACGAGGATGTGGAGTTCCGGGTCGCGCTGAACGCGGGCCACGACGCCAGGCCGCTGGCGCGGGTTGCCAGTGGCGGTGAGCTCTCGCGCGTGATGCTCGCCCTGGCCAGCACGCAGGCCGCGCATGGCAGTGTGCCCACGCTGGTCTTCGACGAGATCGACGCCGGGATCGGTGGCCGTGTCGGCCAGCAGGTGGGTGATGCGCTGCGGCAGCTGGCCGACCGGCATCAGGTGTTCGCGATCACGCACCTGCCGCAGTTGGCCGCCCGAGCACACCACCACATCGTGGTCGAGAAGGGCACCGCCGACGGGGTCACATCCGCGGACGTGCGGGTTGTCGAGGGTGAGGCGCGTGCGATCGAGGTGGCCCGCATGCTCGGCGGCGATCCTGCCAGCACGGTTGGCCGCGCGCACGCCGAAGAGTTGCTCCGGGGCCATGCGCCTGCCGTTCCTGCGGCGGGCGCACGAACGGCGAAGCGACGCTGATCGCGGCCACCACTCAGCGTCGCGGGTAGAGCCGCACCTGCAACTGGTGGATCGACAACCGCGGCACGGCGCCACCGACGCCCGAGATCGTCCGCGAGTTGAAGTACTGCACTTCGATCGGCAACGATGCCTTGCCGCGCGCGTGCGCGGCGAAGCTGGAGAACGTCAGGCCGAAGCCCACGCGCTGCTCGGTGGCTGCGGTTTCGAAGCGCAGCGTACTGGCGTCGAGCGGCAGCGGGGCGGGCAGCCCGGTTTCGCTCGCCGGAACGGTAAAGGCCCCCGAGAAAACGTCCTCGGCCTTGCGCCGGAAGAGGTACTGGACGCCGACGGAGAAGTAGTCGCTCAGGATCCAGCGTGGGGTCAGTTCGACTTCGAGCTGGTCGCCCAGGTCGCGCGAGACGAGCCGCTCCCGGTACGACGGCACGAACACGGCATCCGCGCGATCGGTGATCCTGCGCACTTGCTGGTCTGCGAGCTGCACCGTGTAGCGCGCGATCACTGACGCGAAGAACGTGCGGCCATAGACGATGTCCGTGAATGACCGGAGTTCGACGTCGCGTTGCCCGTCGCCAGTGCCGAAGTCGAGCAGATCATCGGGCTGGTCGATCGTCCCCGTCGCGAAGCGGTACACACCGGCAATACTCTGCCGAATATTGAGGCCCCGCGGGAGAAACCGCATCGTATCCCGTCGGGTGCCAAACGAGTCGAACAGCCGTAATTTCGCCGCGACCTCGATGTCGCCGAGGCCCTGTCGCGTGATGACCCCGAGCGGCGCGGCCAGCAGACCCGGTGTCGAATCCTGAATCACGCCTTGCAGTCCATCCGGTGTAATGGCGGCAATCGGGCGGGACGGTCCCGTGGTCGTCGGCGCCAGCGCGGTGATGCCGAATTGCTGGAACTGTGTGCGCAGTGTGCTGATCCGATTCAGGATTACCGAGTCCGCGGCGCTGCCTGCGAGCGGCACAAGCGGCGAGCCATCGGTGCGTCGCGTGCCATACACTGCGACGATGCCATCCGTGAACGACTGCGCATTCGATGTCACCGCCGGCGCGTTCGCGATCACGGCCGGGCAGGCGGCGCTCGAGCCAGGATTCGCCACGCATGAGGCGAGCAGTGCTGCGAGCTGCGTCCGAGCCGTGGTCAGCTGGGTCACCAGCGTGGCATTCCGCGACGCCGCTGTGTCGAAGTCACGGCCCGGATTGAAGCTGACTGTACCCCGCGCGGTACCCGGGTTCACGTTGAATTGCACCTGATGACGCGCGGACACGATCGGGACCATGACGCCAATCGAGAGTCGATTCGAGAGCCCGGCCTCGAGCGCTATCGGCGTCGTCTGGACGCGAACGCTGGACGTCAGGAGCGTCTTGCCGAGGCTGAGCGTGAACCCCGGGTTCCCGATCAGCGATCTGATCGCATTCTGGACTGGCGTCAGGAAGGGGAACTGGTTGACGCCGAGCGTATCGGTGGAGAAGTCCGCGAAGAGGGGCTCGAGCGATCCGTCGGCGCGACCAGGTGAATCCTTGGCATACCGTTGGCTGAAATCAGTGATTGCCGTGCTGAACTGGATACGAATCGCGCCACGCGGCGTGGTCAGCGCGTCGTCGCCGAGACCGCGCACGGCCTGCGCGTCGAGTACGGACGCACCGAACAGGCTTGCGGCCAGCAGCGCGCACAGACGTGCACTCCGTCGCGTAAGTTGACAGGTCTCGGGCAATGGTTCGGTCCAGGGGATCGATCCGCTCGAACGAGGTGCCACCGGTGTGGCCAGCCAGCCCGTCGAACGCACAGCGACCAATTTACTCTCGTTCACCGCATGGACCGCATTCCGCTTCCTGACATCCCATGGCAGTTGACCGGCAACCACTGGTTGGCGCTCCCCTGTATCCACCCTGCCACCGGGGCGATTCACCGGATGAGCGTCCTGCATCGCGGGGCGCGCGCTGCGCTGGAGTTCGTGGCGGCGGAGTTGGGATCGGAGAGTGACGCGCCACTGCTCAGACCGAGCATGGTGGTGGATGGCGAGCCGGTCGCGCTCGGTGCCAGCGGCATGGCGTGGGAACGAGCACTTGGCTGGCTGCCGACCTTCACCTGCACGGTCGGGTCACTGCTCGTGCGCGGCATGGTGTTCTGCCCATTCGGTCGTGATGCGGACATGGCGGGCGCCGTGTACACCTTTGCGATCGAGAACCGGGGCACCAAGGCGAGAACGGTCGCACTTGCCCTCGAGGGTGAAGGTGGGGCACTCGTGCCGCGTGTGCGTCGGGCGCGGCTGGCCGCCGGCCGGCTGCAGGGCGCCGTTGCCGATGGCGTGGTTGTCCTGGATCCCGGCGTGACGCCGGGGCTGGCGGCGTTCGCGCTCGCCGCGGACGGCACGGGAGACGTCAGCGCCAGTGCGAGCGGTGCGTCACGTGTCGCC
Organism: Gemmatimonadaceae bacterium; assembly: GCA_031374935.1. Taxonomy (GTDB): domain Bacteria; phylum Gemmatimonadota; class Gemmatimonadetes; order Gemmatimonadales; family Gemmatimonadaceae; genus JACMLX01. The sequence goes on from JANMHB010000193.1 coordinate 16,946, forward strand.
CGCACCGTCACGATCGCGCCCGGCGCGCGCGAGGAACTCGCCTTCTATCTCGCGGCAGGGCCGGAACCCGACGGCGCCATCGCGACCTCCGCGGCCATGCGCCGCCGCGGTTGGCAATCGTTGTTGTCGTCCACGCGCGATGCGCTGGCGGCGCTGCAGCAGTCGACCGGCAGCGACTCGCTCGACAGGCTGGTGAATCAGAACTTGTTGTTCGCATACTTCTTCGCCGTCGGTCGCGCGCTGGATGACGCACACTTCTACCTGATGCGGACGCGTGTGCCGTGGCACGCGGCCGGCGTCACGATGCGTGACTGGGACGCCCTGATGATGACGCTGCCCGCGGTGCAGCTCGCCGATCCGGGACTGGCGCGCGAGTTGCTGCTGCGCATGTGCGAACTGCATGGGTACGCTCCCGGACGCGGCACCCACTACTTCGACGGCACGATGTTCGAGCCGGCGTTCTCGCTCGAGGGCGCGGCGGCCTATGTCCTGGCAGTGGACCGGTATGCCGCCGAGGCGAAGGACGAGCAAATCGTCGACGATCCGGTGCTGGCCGACACGCTTTATCTCGTGAACGACGAACTTGCCGAACGACGGCACGGCGAGATCGCACTGTATTCGACGGAGATCACTCCGTCCGGCGTCGTGCCCCCGTTCGCATACACGGCCCACGCCAATGGCGTGGCCGCCGTCGCTCTCGACATCCTGCGGCGCACGCTGGATGAGGACACCGCGCGCGATGTGCCAGACGGCGAAGCAGTGCGTGCGGCACTGCAACGCAGCTTCGAGCGCGCCGATGGTGGAAAGAAGGCACTCTGCACGGCGATCGATCTGGCGGGTGCCGTATCGCGCGACGACGATGCGGTTGGCTCTCTGCTGTGGCTGCCGATGTACGGCGCCATCGACGCTGACGATCCGGTGTTCAAGCGCGCTGCCCGGGCGCTCGCAACGCCGACGACGTCGCTGGCGACGGTGTTGGCGCGCTTGTGCGGTCCAGACAGTGTGGCAGTGCTCGAGTGGCTCCGGCGCGCGCCGCTCGACGGCGGTCTGGCCGCGGAATTCGTCGATGCCGATGGCCGCGCGACAGCGAACGGCGGCGACGCGGCCCTCGCCGGCCTGCTTGCGGCCACGGTCTGCTGGGTGACGCGACCGGCAAGCGCAGGCGGGGGATAGGCCATCAGCGCTTGTCGCGATTCCTCGGCCCGTCTATACTCTCTGCCGAGTGCGGGAATAGCTCAGTTGGTAGAGCACAACCTTGCCAAGGTTGGGGTCGCGGGTTCGAGTCCCGTTTCCCGCTTCGAAGTGCAGACGGCGCGCGCGGCTTGGTCCGCACGCGCCGTTGTGCTTTTTGCCGAGGCGCTCGGTGTCGTCCCCAGTGCGCGATCGTCACCGGCGCCAGGCGCGGCACGTGGCGCCGGGCGCGGCATGCGACTCGTAAGACATTGCATCACAACGACTTCACCCGTACGTTGCGACGCGAGCAGGCTGGCGCGGAGGCGGGTGGCCCGGGTGGCGAAATGGTGAGACGCGGGGGACTTAAAATCCCCTGACCGCAAGGTCATGTGGGTTCGATTCCCACCCCGGGTATCTGGTCGCTGCCTCGACTACTTTGCGCGGATGACCGACGTCCTCGCACTCGCCTCGGAACTGCTCGCCATTCATTCGCCGTCCGGCGGAGAAGGCCCAGCCATCGATTTCGTCAGCCGCTGGCTGCTGGCCAAGGGCTGGAACGTACACATTCAGGAAGTCTCTGCGGGCCGCGGCAATGTCTGGGCGTCGCGGCGTGGTGGAGGGGTGACGCTGTCGACGCATCTCGACGTCGTGCCGCCGTATATCCCGCCGCGTCTCGAGGGCGATAATCTGTTCGGCCGAGGCTCGTGTGATGCGAAGGGCATCGCCGCTGCCATGATGGTCGCCGCCGAACGACTCGCCGCCGAGGGCGAAGAACGTGTCGATCTGCTCTTCGTCGTCGGTGAGGAGAAAGGGTCTGACGGCGCGCGCGCAGCGAATCATCTGCCGGCCACCAGTCGCTTCCTGATCAACGGCGAGCCAACCGAGAGTATGCTCGCGTCCGGGTGCAAGGGGTCGATGCGCGTCCTGGTCCGGACGCGCGGACGTGAGGCGCATTCGGCATATCCTCAGCTGGGCCTGTCGGCAATTGAGCCGATGCTCGCGCTGCTGCCTACCATCCACACGCTGCCGCTGCCGACCGATCCCGTTCTCGGCGCAACCACCGTGAACATCGGTGTGATTCGCGGCGGCACTGAGGCGAACATCATTCCGGGCCATTGCGAAGCAGAGCTCATGTTCCGACTGGTGGGTGATCCGTCGCCACTGCGCGCAGCGATCGAACAGTGGGCCGCCGGCGTCGCAACGCTCGAGTGGGGGTCGTACATCCCGGCGCAACACTTCCACACGGTTCCGGGCTTCGAGGCGCGGCCGGTGTCGTACACGTCGGACATTCCGCTGCTGCCGCGCTGGGGTACACCTCTCCTGTTCGGGCCAGGCTCGATCCACGTGGCGCACACCGATCACGAGTTCGTCTCCGCAACGGAACTGCGTGCGAGTGTCGAGACGTACATGAGTCTCACCCGTACGCTGTTGGGGTCGTAAGTGCGCGCCCCCCATCCGTTCGATGGAGAACGCCTGCCGGTTGCGATTCTCGGCGCCACCGGCATGGTGGGACAGACCTTCATTCGACTGCTCGCCGAGCATCCGTGGTTTCGTGTGACGACGGTGGCCGCGTCCGAGCGATCTGCCGGCAAATCGTTCAGTGAGGCGACGAAGTGGCTGGAAGGTGAAATGCCGGCGGCGGTGCGCGACCTGATCGTGCAGCCGTGTGATCCGGCCGTCGTCTCTGAGTCGGTCGTCTTCTCCGCGCTCGACAGCGGTCCCGCCAACGAGCTCGAGCCGGCCTTTGCCCGCCGCGGCGCCATCGTGCTGTCGAATGCCAAGAGTTACCGCATGGCGCCGGATGTGCCGCTGCTGATCCCGGAAATCAACGCATCGCACCTCGCGCTGCTCGACGTGCAGCGACGGCAGCGTGGTTGGGATGGTGCGATCGTCACCAACGCCAATTGCGCGACGATCGTGCTGGCACTGGCGCTGGCGCCACTGCATGCCGCGTTCGGTGCGAGGCGCCTGTTCGTGTCGACGATGCAGGCGGTGTCCGGTGCCGGCTATCCCGGCGTGTCCGCGCTCGACATCCTTGGTAACGTCATTCCGTACATCGGCGACGAGGAACCGAAACTCGAGTCGGAAGGCCAGAAGATCCTTGGCGTGCTGGCGAACGGCGCCGTGCAAGCCGCGCCGTTCGTCGTCAGCGCGCATACGAATCGCGTCGCGGTCGAACACGGTCACACCGTCTGCGTGTCGGTCGAGTTCGAGGCAGCGGTGTCACCGGACGCGGCCACCGACGTGCTGCGCGACTGGCGCGGCGATCCGGCGGCGCACGGCCTGCCATCGTCGCCGGCGCTCCCGCTGGTGGTGCACTCCGCGCTGGATCGGCCGCAACCGCGGCGCGACGTGCAGCGCGATGGTGGCATGAGCGTTCACGTCGGCCGGATCCGGCCAGACCCGCAGTTTCACCTGCGGCTGGTGGCCATGGGACACAACGTGATTCGAGGCGCCGCCGGCGCCTCGATCCAGAACGCCGAACTGCTCGCCGCGCGCGGCATCATCCGGCCCGCATGATCATCAGCAAGTTCGGCGGCACGTCGGTGGCCGACGCAGCCGCGATCATCCGGACGTCCGAGATTGTCCGCGGCCGGCTTCCGCGCCGACCGATCGTGGTCGTTTCCGCGCTGGCGGGGGTCACCAATGCGCTGCTCAGTATCGCCCGTCAGGCCAGCGAAGGGAACTTCATCTCGGCGGTGTCGAGTGTGCAGGCCCTCCGCGAGCGCCATCTGGCGGAAGTCGACGCGTTGCTGTCGCAGTCGGACGAGCACTCCGAGATCGGTGCCGAGATCAGCGTGATCTTCGATGAACTCGCCTCACTGTGCGAGGCGCTGTCGGTGCTCGGTTTCATCACCGCGCGCAGCCTCGATGTCATTGCGGGCATGGGCGAGCGCGCATCGTCCATGCTCGTGGCCGCCGCATTTCGGGCACGTGGCATCAACGCGGTGCACGTCGACGCCCGCAAGGTGATGATCACCGACGCCAACTTCGGCCGCGCCGAACCACAACCCGAGGCCATCTCGCTGGCGGCGCGCAGCCTCGTGGCGCCGCTGGTTCAGGAAGGCAAGGTGCCGGTGATGGGCGGCTACATCGGATCGAGCACCGACGGCATTGCCACCACGCTCGGTCGCGGTGGATCCGACTACAGCGCGTCGCTGATCGGCGCCGGATTGCAGGCGGAGTCGATCGAGATCTGGACGGATGTGGACGGCATGCTCACGGCCGATCCACGCGTGGTGCCGACGGCGCGTCCGATCGAGCAGATCCGATTCGACGAGGCAAGCGAACTCGCGAGCTTTGGCGCCAAGGTGCTGCATCCGGCAACCATTGCGCCCGCCGTACGGCTTGGGATTCCTGTCTGGATCTACAACTCGCACAATCCCGCCGGACACGGCACGCGCATCACCTTCGACGCCCCGCGCCGCGCCGTCACCGCGATCGCGGCGAAACGTGAGACGACCATTCTCCGTGTCGCCACCGGCAAGATGCTCTTCCAGCACGGGTTTCTGCGCCGCGTGTTCGAGCTGTTCGATACACATGCCGTCTCCGTGGATGTGGTGGCAACCAGCGAGGTCTCCGTCTCCGTCACCGTCGATGACTCGGCACCACTGGATGTGCTGGTTGGTGCCCTGCGACAGATCGGCGACGTCTCCGTCGAGCGCCGCCGCGCGATCGTCAGTGTCGTCGGCTCCGGGATCGCGGACGATGCGGCCGCCATCGGTGTGGTGCTCCGTGCCCTCGCACACCGTCGCATCCACATGCTGTCGCTGAGCGCCAGCGCCATCAACCTGACGATCCTGCTCGACGACGAGGATGTTCCAGACGCCATGCGCGCCTTGCACGCGGCGCTGTTCGAGCAGGTCGCAACATGACCATGCGGATCGCGCTGTTCGGCGTCGGGCGTCTCGGTCGAGAGATCATCGCGTTGGCCGCCGAGCGTGACGCCACGGTGGTGGCCACCTTCGGGCGGTCGGATCCTGCCTCGTCGGCCGACCTGCTCGCCTGTGCAGCTGACGTGGCAATCGATGTCAGCGTGGCAGAGGCGGTGGGCCACAATGCTGCGATGTGTCTGGCCGCGCACCTGCCGGTGGTCATCGGTGTCACCGGCTGGGATGACGGGCACGACGCGCTCGTGCGACGCGTCGGCGAGATGAAGGGCGGCGCGTTGATCGCACCGAACTTCAGCGTCGGAGCGACCCTGTTCGCCGATGCCGTCGCCGATGCGGCTCGCCGCTTCGCTCGGTCGCTCGGCTTCGATGCCGCCATCGTCGAGACGCATCATGTCCTCAAGCGGGACGCGCCATCCGGCACCGCGCGGTCCCTGGCGGCGCTCGCATTGCGAGTCCGCGGCGCCGCGGTGCCAGTCACCAGTGTCCGCGTCGGACAGGTGCCTGGGACACATACGCTGGTGCTCGACGCGGCGTTTGAGCAGGTGACACTGACCCACGAGGCGCGCGACCGGCGGGTGTTCGCGGACGGCGCGCTGCTCGCCGCGCGATGGATGCTCGGGCGGACGGGTGTGCATACCATGAGTGATGTCGTGCGTGATCTTACCGGAGAACGATGATGGCCGATTTTCACCTGACCCCGCTGTTCGGATGTGGCACGGCGCTGGTCACCCCTTTCACGCGCACGGGGGAGGTGGATGAGCCGGCCTTGCGGGCGCTCGTCGACTGGCAGATCACCGAGGGAATCGACTTTCTGGTGCCGTGCGGTTCCACCGGAGAAGCCGCCACGCTGGACCTGCAGGAGCATGTGCGCGTCGTCGCCATCACGGCAGAAGTCGCGTCAGGCCGGGTGCCGGTGATCGCCGGCGCGGCCTCGAACGACACGAAGAAGGCGATCGCGTTGTCGAAGGCCGTCGTCGACGCCGGCGCCACGCATCTGCTGCAGGTGTCACCGATGTACAGTCGCCCGCCACAGCGTGGCATCGTGCGGCACTTCACGGCCATCGCCGACGCGGCCACGCGGCCGGTCGTGCTGTACAACGTGCCGGCGCGAACGGCGAGCAACATGGATGCTGCCACGACGCTGATCCTCGCGGCGCATCCGAACATCGTCGCCATGAAGGAAGCGAGCGGCAATCTGGCGCAGATCGAAGAGATCCTGCGCAATCGCCCCGACGGCTTTGCGGTGCTGTCCGGCGATGATGCGTTGACTGTCCAGCTCATGGCGCGTGGCGCCAACGGGCTCATCTCGGTCGTGGCCAATGCCGTACCGCGTGCCATGAGTACCGTGACGCGGGCCATGCTCACGGGCGACGCCAACACCGCCCATCGGGTCGATGGGACCCTCAATGCGCTCTACCGCGCATCGGGCGTCGAATCGAATCCCATTCCGATCAAGGCGGCGATGCACCTGATGGGGCGGATGGAGAATGTGCTGCGGCTCCCACTGGTGCCGTTGGCTGATGAACACCTGAACGCGGTACGCGATGCACTCGTCTCCGCAGGAGCACTCGTTCGATGACCGTGCAGTCCCTTGGTGATGCCGTCCGTGATCTGGCCGCGACGCCGGCCGGTACCGCACTCCCGGCGCAGGCCCGTGATCTGGTCGCGGCACTGCTCGAAGCGCTGGAGCGAGGCGAGATCCGTGCGGCGGAGTGCGGTGAGGACGGTGAGTGGCGTGCCGTGCCATGGGTGAAACAAGGCATCCTGCTCGCGTTTCGCCTTGGTCAGCTGATCGATCTCTCGCCCGGGACGTCGTCCGGCGACTTCAGCTTCATTGACAAGGACACCATGCCGCCGCGTCGGTTCACACTGGCCGACGGCGTGCGCGTGGTGCCGGGAGGCAGCATGGTGCGGCGCGGTGCCTACCTGGCGCCAGGCGTGGTCTGCATGCCGCCGATGTATGTCAATGTGGGCAGTTGGGTGGGCGCGGGAACCATGATCGATTCGCACGCGCTGGTGGGTAGTTGTGCGCAGATCGGTGCCCGTGTGCATCTCAGCGCGGCCGCCCAGATCGGCGGTGTGCTCGAGCCCATCAATGCCTCGCCGGTGGTGATCGAGGACGATGTGATCGTCGGTGGCAATTGTGGCGTGTATGAGGGTACCGTCGTTCGACGCGGTGCCGTGCTTGGTGCGGGGGTGGTACTCACCCGCGGCACTCCCGTATTCGATCTGGTGCATGAGCGTGTGTATCGGGGGTCGCCAAGCGCTCCGCTGGTGATTCCGGCCGACGCCGTCGTCGTACCCGGAGCGCGTCGCGTGCGTGGGACATACGCTGATGCCGAGGGGTTGAGTCTGCAGACGCCAGTGATCGTCAAGTACCGCGATGACAAGACCGACCTCGCAACGACGCTCGAGGCATGGCTTCGGTGAGTGCCGTGCGCAGTGTGTCAGTTCCGGGTGACAAATCATTGTCCCATCGGGCGTTGATGTTCGCCGCACTGGCCACCGGTCGCAGCGTGTTACGCGGCGTGCTCCCGTCTGCAGACGTGATGCACACGGCTGGCGTGCTGCAGCGACTTGGTGTCGACCTGCCGGTGACGTGGAACGCAGACGCAACCCTCGAGATCGTCGGGCGCGGCCGGCGTGGGCTGCGGCCGAGCGCCGTCGACCTGGAGTGCGGGAACAGCGGGACGACAACACGGCTGATGGCCGGCGTCATTGCGGGGCATCCCATGCGCGCCAGGTTGGTGGGCGATGCGAGTCTCAGCCGCCGTCCGATGCGAAGAATCGCGCGGCCACTCACGCAGATGGGTGCCGCGTTCTCCTTTGCGGCGGACGATGGGCTGCCGATGACGATTCAGGGCGGTGAGCTGCGAGACATCGACTGGATCAGCCCGACGTCGAGCGCGCAGGTGAAGAGTGCCATTCTGCTGGCGGCCCTCGTTTCGGGTTGTGCCGCACGCGTGCAGGAGCCCACCCGCTCGCGCGACCACACTGAACGCATGTTGGCCGCCCTCGGCGCACCAGTGATCGTGACCGAGGATGCAGTGCTGCTCGACCCGGTGCACGCCCTGGCGCCGCTCGATTTCGATGTCCCCGGCGACCCGTCGTCCGCGCTTTTCCTGATCGCCGTTGCGGTGCTGCGCGGCGAACCGCTGGAAGTTCGGAACGTTGGAGTCAACGACACCCGGATTGGTGCCTTCGCGGTGCTGGAGCGGATGGGTGTGACGCTCACATTCGCGAACGAACGCGAGGTTGGTGGCGAGCCCGTGGCGGATGTGCACGTGGCGCCATGCGCCGGGTTGAAGGGCGTCGACATCAATGGTACGGAGATTCCGTCGCTGATCGACGAAATTCCGATGCTCGCGTGCCTCGCCGCGCGGGCGGTGGGCGAGACGCGCATCGCGGACGCGACGGAACTGCGGGTCAAGGAGAGCGACCGGATCAGCGCAGTGGTGACGAATCTCCGGACCATCGGCGCCAGTGCCGACGAGTCGCCGGACGGAATGGTGATTCGCGGTGGCGCGGCACCACTGGCCGGACTTGTCGTGACGCAGGGGGACCATCGCATCGCAATGGCCTTCGGCGTGCTCGGTACGGTGCCGGGCAATGCGATCACCATTGATGACCCGGACTGCGTCTCGGTCTCGTTTCCCGGCTTCTGGCAGATCCTGAGTCGGATGGAGTCGCCGCCATGAGTCCACGCCCACTGGTCATTGCCATCGACGGCCCTGCGGCGTCGGGCAAGTCCAGCACCGCGCAGTGGGTGGCCAAACAGCTGGGGATCCACCACGTCGACAGTGGCGCGGTGTATCGCGCACTGACTGCCGTCGCACTCGAACAGGAGCCCGACGCGACCCGATGGTCGGCGCCGCTGGTGCTGGCCGGCGGTGCGCGCATCGCGCTCGTGCCTGGCGAACGCACCTTCGTCGCATTGATCGATGGTGCGCGTGACGACGAGCGCTTGCGCGGCAGCGACGTGACGGCCGGCGTGTCAATCGTGGCGGCGATCCCGGAAGCACGTGACTGGGTCAATGCGCAGGTCTGCGCGGCGGCTCAGGCCCACGCCGTGGTCGTGGATGGTCGCGACATCGGGACGGTGGTGTTCCCCTCGGCCACGCTCAAGATCTTCCTCGTCGCCGACTCCTGGGAGCGCGCCCGGCGCCGCTTGCAGCAGCGGCTCGGGCGCGCCCCGGCTGATGATGAGATCGCCGAAGAGACCGAGCTGCTGGTCCGTCGCGATGCGGCGGATCAGACGCAGACTGTGCAGGCGCGCGACGCGGTTCTGCTCGACACCACCTATCTCACGCAGTCCGACCAGGTTGCGCGCATTGTGGCGCTGGCGCGCGCCGCGATGGAACGGGAGTCGGACGGCGCCGCTGGGTAGAGACCGTGTGCGAGACCGGTGGTGGCCTGGCGAGGTGTGCCCGATGCGCTCGAGGTCGTCGGCCCGCGAGGGCGACATTGACCGGCACTCCAGCCTCGCCTAGCTTATACGGTTCTCATTTCGTCGGCCAGTCACCGCCGCGCGATCTCCCTTAAGCCTCGGCGCAGCGAGCTCACCATTCTGCGCAGTCTGGAGCCACATACTTCATGTCCGAACCTGAAGTCGAGTCCCTGCTCGACGATACCACAACCGGCACGGCCCTGACCGCCCGCGAGAAGCGTGATTTGCAGCGCTCGCAGCTTCGGCCGCTTGCCAACCGCCGCCCTGAACTCTACGAGGAAGACGAATACACCTCGGAAGATTACGAGCGGATGATCGCGATGTACCAGGGCACGATGGCCTCGATCGAAGAAGGTGAGATCGTCAAGGCCACGGTCATGGAA
>JANMHB010000010.1:0-2126 GCA_031374935.1 Gemmatimonadaceae bacterium
CGCTCGACTACGCGCACCGGCGCGGCATCATTCATCGCGACATCAAGCCGGAGAACATCCTCCTGCACGATGGGCGCGCGATGGTGATGGACTTCGGCATCGCACTCGCAGTGAGTGCGGCGGCCGGTGGCCGCATGACCGCCGCGCTCGACATGGCGCTACAGAAAGTGCCGGCCGATCGGTTTGAGAGCGCGGCCAAGTTTGCGGAGGCGCTGGCGAATCCCGCGTTCACCACGCGCGGGACGGCGCAGCTCACGAGCGCATCCGGACGCACGCGCGGTGTTGCGACGCCATGGTTCGTGGCCACGGCGGCGGTCGCAGTCGTCGCCAGCGCGCTCGCCGTGTGGCGGTGGCAACGCCCCGGCCCCGCGGGCACCGCGCTGCAATCGGTGGAGTTTGCCATCGACCTGCCCGACAGCGTGAAAGTCGAGAACGTGAGCGTGTCACCCGACGGCCAACAGGTGGTCATCGGGGCCATCGCGAACGGCCGAGGCACGCTGCTGTCGCGACGCATCGACGACGTGGAGGTGCGGGAGATGCCGGGCACGAGCAGCGGTTGGCGCCCCTTCTTTTCGCCCGACGGCGACTGGATCGCGTACGTCGGCGCCGACGGCAAGGAACTGCGGAAGATCCCGAGCACCGGCGGCGCCTCGCAGAAGATTGCGAGCCTCAGCGTAGGCAGCGCGTTTGCCCACGGCACGTGGAGCGCCAACGGGACCATCGTCGTCAGCCTGGTTGGTGTCGGCGTTGGGCTGTATCACGTCAATGCGAATGGGGGGTTGCTGCAACGGCTTACCACCGTCGACACGGCGCGGGGCGAAAGTAGACACAACCTTCCGGCCTTCCTCCTCGATGGGGAGACCGTCGCGTACAGCATCTTGGAGAACAGCGCTGCTGGTGGCTTCGCCACCGCGACATTGGCCGGCAAGACGACGCGTCGGTCATTGCCGGGCGGTCCGTCGGCGCCATGGTCGCGCGACACGGTGGTGGTGTCCAACGGTGAGAACGGCTTGTCCTTTGCCAGGGTGGCGCAAGGTGACACATCGGTCGGCACACAGGGCCCGTCGCTCGTGACCGATGTGCTCAGGAATACGACAAATGTCCCTGTCTGGGCTCTTTCGGCGACTCGCACACTGGTCTATCTGCGAGGCCGCACCGAACGCCAGCTGGTCGCCGTGAGTCGTTCAGGAGCAGCACAACCACTGATGCCGTCGGACCGCCAGTTCCGACGCCCGAAACCGTCACCCGATGGGCAACGCATCGTGGTCGAAGTGTTGGGGCCAACTCGACGCGACACCGAGCTCTGGATGTTTGATCGCCGCGCCAGCACGCTGCAGCGTCTGACCTTCGGCGGCGGGCAGGACCCCCTGTGGACCGTCGATGGCACACGCGTCGTGTACTCAAGGACTGACAGCCTCGGCGATCTCGACCTCTATTGGCAACTGGCCGACGGTAGCGGTTCCGCCGAGCGTCAGCTGGCGCGACCCGGTCCGCAAAACGCTCTCGTGGCCGCGCCCGACGGCAGCGGAATCATCTTTGACGACAGACCCCAGGGTGGCACCACCGATATTCTGCTGCTGCCGTTGACCGGCGATCGCACACCACGCCCCATCCTCGCCACCGAGTTCCGCGAACGGCTGCCAGCCATCTCACCTGATGGCAAATGGATGACGTATACGTCAGAGAGTCCGGGCGCACGGAGGTATATGTGCGCCCGTTCCCTGGCCCTGGCGCCAAGGTGCAGATCTCAGTGGCCGGTGGAGATCAGCCCACGTGGAGTCCCTCGGGGCGGGAGATTTTCTACCGCGACGCCACCAAGATGGTCGCCGCTGCGGTGCAGCTCGCCCCGACGTTTGCCGAGACCTCGCGCACGCCGCTCTTCACGGATGGGTTCCTGAAGTCCCGCACGCTCGACTACGACGTGCTGCCGGATGGCGGGTTCGTGATGCTGCAGCCGAGTGCGGCGAGTCAGCTGATGGTGATCACGAACTGGCAGTCGTCGACAACGAGGCCGCGTGCGAAGTAACCTTGACGCGCGGGTGCGGGCGTCGTTGCCGCACCCGCGGGCCGGCAAAACTGGTGACTGTGCCGGCGGTCGCCCATGGCGCAGAGTTCCTCCCGGCCGC
>JANMHB010000011.1:0-2728 GCA_031374935.1 Gemmatimonadaceae bacterium
GCGCCGGTGCGCGTAGTCGAGCGCGTCGGCGATCTCGCGCGTGATGCGCACGGCTTCATCGATGCCGAACTGCGTTTCGCGCGTGAGCTTCTCGCGAATCGTTTCGCCTTCGATGTAGGGCATCACGTAGTACAGGAAGCCGTCCGCTTCGCCGGAATCGAACAACGGCAGAATATGCGGATGACTCATCGCCGCCGTGGTCTTGATCTCCACCACAAAGCGTTCGGCGCCGAGCACGGCGGCGAGTTCGGGCTTGAGCACCTTGATCGCGACCTTGCGGTCGTGTTTCTCGTCGAAGGCGAGATAGACCGTGGCCATGCCACCGGCGCCGAGTTCGCGCTCGATGCGGTAGCGGCCGTCGGGGGCGGTGTTGAGGCGGTCGGTCACGGCGCCGCTCACTTGATCCCCGCCGCCGCCATCAGCCGCTTCACCTCTTCAGCCCAGTTCAGCACGACCAGCGGCTCGTACCGCTGCGCGCCCGCCCGCGGCTTGAGCATGATGAAATGCTTGCCGTCGCGCGACACATCGAAGTTGCGCCACGACGCGGTGCCTTTCGTGTACGGCCGGGCATCGAACAACGCCGTGCGCGTAACCGTGGTGGTCGCGCCGAACGCGAGCTTCGCCAGCGTGAGACTGTCGGCGTCATTGTTCATGTAGGCCAGCTCGCTGTTCGACACCCAGACCGGCTCCGATGCGGTTCCGGATGAGATCAGGGTGCGTGCCCCCGGCGCCAGGAACGGCTGCATATACAGCTGATATTTGCCGGATTCGTCGGAGACGTAGGCGATCCACTTGCCGTCAGGGGACACTTCGCCGCTCTGCTCGTTGAACGGACTCGCCACGGCGGGGCGCATCGTGCGTGGCGACCCCGAGGTCGGGATCGCGAACACGTCTTCCCGTCCGGCTCCCTTGCCGTCGTCCGGAGGGCCATCGACGACGATCCACTTGCCGTCGCGGGTCCACGAGACCGCGGAAGCTCCCACCACGTCCTGGCCCTCCCCCTCCCGGGCGCCGGGCCCAGAGCCGTCGACCGGGGCGGACCAGATATGGAAGGTGTTCCCACCACGCTGCGTCGAGAACGCCACGCGGAGGCCATCGGGCGACCACGCGGGGCGAATGCTGATGCCGTCGAAGGTCAGCTGTTGTGTGGTGCCCGAGGCCCGGTCGTGGACCCAGATCTGAAAGCCGCCCTTCGTATCACGATCATGGAACACGAGGCGCCGGCCATCGGGCGCGAGCCGCGGCGTCTGATACGCGCCAGGCTTCACGACGATCATCTCTTCACGCCCGGTGCGGTCCACTTGCATGATGACGTCGCTCGCCGACATCGCCCTCCCTGGGAGATACGCGAGGGAGCCAGAGGCCGACAGGGTCACGGCGGGTTGCACAAAGCGGCCGCTTACCTGAATGCCGTCCAACACGGCGACGGGCGCGCTGGTGACCTTCATCGACGGCAGATCGAAGGTGACCGCGAACAGCGCACCCTGCCTCGTGGCATACACGAGATGGCCACTCGGCAGATACCATCCGCGCGTGGCTCCCGGGATGAGCACCGTCGATTTTCCCGAGCTCACGTCCAGCACGGCGAGATTCCCATCGTTGCCGCTTCGATAGATGCTGGTCGTCCAGAGCATCGCGCGACCGCCCGGCAGCACGAACGGCGCGACGCCCCTCTCATCCAATTTGGTCGAATCGATCAGCGGCGTTGGCGCGCCGCCGCCGTCGGAGACGCGTGTCGGAACCCCTCCCATCATGAAGACGATACCATGCTCGTCTCCCCACGAGGGAGGGCTACCATTCCCTTCAGCACCCGTGGCCAGCGAACTCACGGGGCCGCCACTCGCCGAGACTTTCTTGAGGTCGCCCGCGCGCGTGAGGAAGCCGATCCAGAGACCGTCGGGGGAGAAAAAGAGCGTGCTGGCGTCTTCGGTGCCCGGAATCGCAGTGGCGCTGAACTGATCGAGCGCGCGCAGATACACCATGCGCCGCGCGGAGATGGAGTCCTCCGCCACGTAGGCGAGGCGGTGGCCATCGGGCGAGAGTACGATCGGCATGCCGCCGACGTTCGACTCCCGCTGGCCGGCGGCGAGCGGCGCCGGAAAGCGGACGACCTGCAGCGCCAGCGGTTGGCGGACCATCCAGCCGCCCACCCCCGCCGCGCCGATCGCGCTCGCCATCAGCGCCCACGTCACCACCCTCGCGCGGCGGCTGCGAGGTGCTGCGGTGTGGGCTCCCGCGATCGCGGTCGTTCCGCCGCCATAGCCATAGGCGGGATTTGCCAGCGCTTCGGCAAACGCCTTCGCGCTCTCGAACCGATCGGCGGGGAGTTTCTCGAGCGACTTGGCCACCGCTGCCGCCACGTTGGTCGGCACCGACTTGCGATGTTTCGTCACCACCTCCGCGGGCTCGGTGATGATCTTCATGATGATCTGCTGCGCCGAGCCGCCGAGATGCGGTGGCTGCCCGGTGAGCATCTCAAACAACACACTGCCGAGCGAGTACACATCGCTGCGCGCGGAGATGTCCTTCTCCGCCGTCGCCTGCTCGGGGCTCATGTAGTGCGGCGTGCCGAGGCTCAAGCCCGTCTCGGTCATGCGGCCACCGGCCGCCGCACTCACTGCGAGTGCGATGCCGAAGTCCATCACCATCGCGCGCCCATCGTGCAGGAGGATGTTCTCCGGCTTGATGTCGCGATGAATGATGCCGCGCCGGTGCGCGTAGTCGAGCG
>JANMHB010000048.1:0-25677 GCA_031374935.1 Gemmatimonadaceae bacterium
GATCGCCTTCAGCAGCGCCTGACGCTCCGTGACGTCGGGCATCCAGACACCGCTCAGATGCTCCACGGCGGTTTCGAGGGCCGCCTGCCCGCTCGATTCCGTCCAGGCATACAACTCGGTGCGATTGCAGGTCGAGACCAGCGCGAGTTCCGCGACGCCGCCGCCGAGGAGCGCCGGGTACATCTCACCCAGCCGCTGCTCCGCGACGTGAAAGCGTTCACGGGTCGCAACGTCCGCACTGCGATAGTCGACCGCGAGACAGATCAGCATGCGTTCACCGAAGTCCGAAGGGAGCGTTGCGTCGAACGATGGAGATGTTCAGCGCGCTTGCGAACGACACCCAGCACAGGTACGGCACCAGCGCCCATACCGCGCGCCGGTCGAGTGGGGCGACCGTGACCATCATCAATACCAGACTGCCGGCAAACGGCACCAGCTCGACCAACGCCCAGTCCGGCCGACGGCGGCCGAAGAACAGAAAACTCCACAACGTGTTCAGGCCTGCGTTCAGTGCGAACAAGCCATACAGGCGAAGACGGCCGCCGGTGGTCGGCAACTGTTCCCACGAGATCACGAAGGCAAAGGCCATCAGCAGAAAAATCGTTGTCCAAGCCGGGCCGAAGAGCCAGTCCGGTGGTTTCCAGCCCGGCTGCTTCAATCCGTAGTACCACGGTCCCAACTGCGTCACCAACGCGCCCCCCGCTGCGGTGACTACCACTCCGCAAGCGGCGATTGCCATCGCCGTGACCGAATACCCGAGCATTACGCAACCGGCGCCAGGCCTGTCAAATGTCCAATGTTCTTGAAGAAGATGCGCGCGTGGGCCAACGGCTTTCCACGCACGAGCTTCTTTCGCATGTACGCATCGAACGTCAGCTTCTGAATGTCTTCGTCACGGCACATCGAGACGAAGCGTTCGCGTCGGTTATCCGTCGTGTACCAGAAATTCTGCATGACGTCGAGGACCTTGAACACCTGGCCGTGCTCCCACAGAAAACGGCGCCGCGCAGCGCGCAGCTTGCTCGCCTTCCCGGTCTGGATCGCCTCGGCAACGGCGTCAGCAGTAAATCGGCCACAGGTCATAGCGTAGAAGATGCCCTCACCTGACGCCGGCGCTACCACCCCGGCCGCATCTCCGCAAACTGATACGTCTTTCCCATTCTCCCACCACTTGAGTGGACGGAGGGGAATCGGGGCGCCTTCCCTGCGAATCGTCTCGCAACCAGCCAGTCCGGTCTCCTCCCGGAGGCGGGCGACCGCGGCGCGCATATCGAAGCCCTGTTCGAACGTCCCGGTCCCGATGCTGGTCACGTCGCCGTGCGGAAAGACCCAGGCATAGAAGTCCGGGGAATAGCGACCGTCGTAGTAGATGTCGGCCCGGCGCGCCTGAAAATCGTCGGTTTCGACGGCAGGTGACTTCACGATTTCATGGTACGCCGTGACGCGGTTGCCCCCGGCGTAGGCGATCGGAATCGCCTGCCTCGCCACCGCCGACAGGGCACCATCGGCGCCGATCAGGTGACGGGTCTTGATGGTCTCCAGCGTCCCCGAGCGCGACGAGCCTGCCGCGAAGTGAATCAGCAGCCTGTCGTCCGTGTCATAGCTGAAGTGATCAAAAAATCCGGTGATCCGTTCCGCGCCATTCGAGGCCGCCCGCTCGCGCAGCCACTCGTCGAACGTGCCGCGATCCACCATGCCAACGTGGCCCTTCCCGACCGGGATGTCGACCTTCTGACGGTGCGGAGAGACCATCCGTGCCGTCCCGACGCGCGCGACGAGAAGTTCGTCGGGAATGTCGAAATCGATCATGGCCTGTGGAGGGACCGCACCGCCACAGGGTTTCACCCGGCCCGCCTTGTCGATCAGCGCGACGGACAGCCCCTTCAGCGCCAGGTCGTTGGCCGCAGTTGCGCCGGACGGCCCGCCGCCAATCACCACCACGTCGAACATCTTCATCCCGTCACTCCAGCCGGTGAATCGTCCACCTGTTGACCCAGCGCTCGCCGGGTGTTGACTGCTGCAACTGCCTGCTGCCTCTGCATCGCGGGCGGGGGGGTCATCCGGCAGCCGCCAGTACGGCGTCTGCCGACGTCGCACGTCCAGCCTGTCGCGCGGCCGACGCCAGTGCCGCCGCTCCGACGAAGAGCGCGGCTTCCATCAGGAACACGCTGCCGTAACCCAGTCGATCGGAATCGAGCACCGCACGCATCACGTCGCTGGCACCCGCGCCGAGCATGCCGCCGAGTGCCATCGCAATCGCCTGCGCGGCGCCAAAGACGCCCATGCGCACACCGGTCTGCGATTGATCCGCCGCAGACGACAACGACATCATCGAGCCGATCGCGCCAATCGCGAACACGCCGTTGCCGACGCCAAGCGCGAGGAGCGATGCCTTGAGAAGCACCAGATTGCCGAGCGCCGGTGTGAATGCGATGGCGACCAGCGCGACCGCCGAGGCGATGCAGCCGCCGCGCGCCCAGCCCGCCAGTGTCCCGAATCGCGTCGACAGCGCGGCAGTGAGCAGCATGCCAAGCAGCGACCCTGCCTGATGCACACCGCTGATCGCGGTGCTCTCTCCCGGCGTCAGGCCGAACACCGTCCCCGCAAACGGCTCCAGAATCAGATCCTGTGTGCTGTAGGCGAGCATGGAAAGGCCGACGAAGAACGCGAAACGTCGGGCAATCGGATCCGCCCAGACGACGCGCAGCGCCGTCTTGAAGGGCGTGGAGGCCGCTCGTTCCCGCGGGGTCGTCGATTGCGGTCCATCGAGGCCGACCAGCGCCAGCGCCGTCAGCGCGACGGCTGCCGTTCCGAGAATCACCGTGCAGCGCACCAGCGTCTCGAAGCTGAACGGGGTGAGCAGCTTGCTCGCGACGACGGTACACAGAATGAAGCCGGCAATCATGCACAGCCAGACCGTCGCCGCCGCGCGCGCGTGCCGTGCGGGTGGCACGCGCAGGGACAAGAGGGTCAGCAACAACGTCCCGGCGGTACTCACACCAAGACCGACGACGACGAACGCCAGCAGGATCAACGGATAGCCGAGTGCGGGCATCGAACGCAGCATGGGCAGGAGCGTCGCGATCGCGACGACGCCGGCGGCCAGCATCGCCATGCCGAGGACGATCCAGCGGGTCAGCCGTCCATGTTGATCGGCGAAGTGCCCCATGCGTGGCCGCAGCCAGAGTTGCACTGCGTAGTGCAGCGCGACCAGCGCGCCCGGGATCATCGCAGGCAGCGCGAGTTCGACGACCATCACGCGGTTCATCGTTGCGGTGATGAGCACGATCAAACCGCCAAGGCATGCCTGAACGACACCCAGCCGCAGCACCGTGATGAAGCCGAAGTGCGCATCGCTCATCGGCGCCGCCGCGGTGCGCATCATGCCCCGGCCCCGAGGGACCGTACCGCATGCGCACACACCATCATGCCGAGCACGGACATGGGAACGCCGAAGCCGCTGTACCAGAGAGCTTTCTCCACCGGCGCACGGAGAAAGGTGGGCATCATGCGTGTTTGCACGACGATCAGAACCAGCAGGATCGCGGCATGCACTGGACGGTGCCAGGCGGAAATGAGCAGTGCGAGCGCAATCACCTGCGGCAGGAGCATCACGATACAGGCCAGCTTCGCCGCACGATGGGCGCCAAGCTGTACCGGCAGCGATGCCACGCCTGACTGCCGGTCACCCTCGATTGCCTTGAAGTCGTTGAGCGTCATGATGCCATGCGCGCCAACGCTGTAGAGCAGTGCGAGCATCACGATGCGCTCGTTCGGCCACGCGCCGATCATGACGACCGCGCCGGTGATCCACGAGAGGCCTTCGTACGTGAGTCCGACGGCGGCATTGCCGAACCAACCGTCCGCCTTCAGCCGGAGTGGCGGGGCACTGTACGCCCATGACAGCGCCACCGCGATACATGTCGCAACCAGCCCAGCGGTGCCGAAGATGGCGCCAACGGCGAGCGTTGCGGCACTCCAGCCGATCGCCAGGATCAGCCCCCACATACCGGGGACGCGTCCGGATGGAATGGGGCGATGTGGCTCGTTGATCGCGTCGACGTGGCGATCGAACCAGTCATTCACGGCTTGACTGCCGGCACAGGAAATCGGGCCCGTGAGCCCAATGCCCAACGCCAGCATCCACCAACGTCCGCGCATGTCCACACCGGAGCTCACGACGCCGCAGGCAAACGCCCACATCGGCGGGAACCACGTCACCGGCTTCAGGAGCTCCAGCACGGCGCTTGGACTCGGCGTGCGCCGAGGGGCCGACTGTAAGCCGTGGCTGACGGAATCGAGTGTCAACATTTCCTGACAGTGCGGCCAAATCTGACACTCCGCAAGGTCTGGCACATTGTTCGACGGTTACTCGGCGGACGGGAGTCGGTTGTCCGGGCTGTCGAGGAGCCGGTGCCGACGAAGCTTGACGTACAGGCTCTGCCGGCTGACCCCCAGGACCTCGGCGGCGGACGTCCGGTTGTCGTCGGTCAGCTCCAGTGCCGCTTCGATGAAGTGCCGCTCGACCAGATCAGTCGTATCGCGCACCAGTTCGCGCAGGGAGACGCGCCCCACCAGCGAGGTCAGCTGCTCGACGGCCCGAGTCAGGTCGCGCGCGCCATGGGGACCCGCCGCCAGGCGCCGGCCCACATCGCGCAGCATGAAACCGATGGCGGGCCGATCGGAATCGGGGAGCCACGCGGCGGAAACCTCGACCTCGGTCGAGAGACCAAGCACCCCTCGTGCTCCGGTCAGCGCCAGCCGAACCGCCCCATTCCGCTTCAGCATGGTCAGAAAGACCTCGAAGTCCGCGCCCGGCCGTCCGATCCAGCCGGCGATGTCCTTTCCGCGAACCTGCTCGTCCGAGGTCAGTTGCACGAGATCGAGAAACGCACGGTTGGCGTACGTCACGTTGCCGCCCACGTCCGTGATGACGAACGCGTCCGGCGACTGCTCGAGCAGGGCGGCGATACGACTCCGTTCGCCACCGTCGTTCAGGAGCCGATCCCCCTCGAGCGAGGAAAAGCGCACCAGCAGCAGCGTGCTGCTGTCCTGCCGGAAGGTCGACGCGCTGACACTGTACATCTCCCCGCCGCGGGCGAGGCGGACATGCACGTCTGGGCTCTTGCCGACCGACCGGGCGCTGCTGAGAGCATCGCTCACGGCTCGCAGGTCATCCGGCGCGATTCCGAGCGGGAAGGCTCGGCCGGTGAGTTTCTCCGGGGGCTCGCCAAAGAGCTTGCCGGCGGCCGCGTTTGCATCCATCACCTTCATCGTCGCGCCGTCGACCACGAGAATTGACTCGGCCGCGAACTGGAACAGGAGTCGATAGCGCGTCTCGACGTGACGAAGCCGCCAGTAGTCGCGTTCCATCGCTTGTTGCGCTTCGACCAGTCGCTGTTGCAGCGCTGAGACGGTGCGCATGTCGCGGCCAGCCGCGACGAAGGCGCCGTCCCGGCCCACGCGCATCACCGTGTACGACACGGGGAGATCGTTCCCCCCGGGCAGCACGTGATTCACCTGGCGACGGCGACCGTGCGACTTGCTGCTCGCATCCCGGAGCAGGGCCTCGACCTTGGTGCGTGTTTCGACGGTGACGGTCTGCGCCCAATGCTGCCCCACCCACCGGTCGATGCCAGCGTCGCGCAACTCCGCGTCAGTTGCCACCACCGCACGGACGACACCGGTGCGATCCACGATCACAGCCAGATCGCCAGTGTTGGCGACCAGATCCGCCGCGAGCTGAGGATCGAGGTCCGCGAGGCCACCGTCGACTGCGCGGGTGATGGTCACTTGGGAGCTTGGGAAGACTCTGCTGACGAACTTCCGCGCGCGGCGCGCCGTGCCTGAACCAATGTACGCCCGACCAGCGGGCCCTGTGCCGCGTCGGGCGGCGATGCGTCGGCTCCGACCTCGCGTACGAGCGCCGGATTGTCCGCAAATGCCTTGCCCCCGACGATCACTGCGAGGTCACTGTTGAGTGACCCGGCACGAATGCGACTGACGAGCTCGGTAATCTGTGGCGTGCGCTCGACGATCCCTGCTGAGACGCCAACCACGTCGTACCAGTTGGCTCCAATTTCGGCAAGCACGTCCTGCGCGCCGAGCGGCGGGCCGACGGTGACGCCCCAACCGTCGGCGACGAAGAACTCAGCCAGCATCGCCAGACCAAGCGAATGCTGCTCTTCGGGCATGGCGCAGAGAAACGCCTGCCCGGCATCCTCAGACATCAGAGTGGCTCCCCCAACCCGTCGCCCGAGATCGCGGACGACCCGCTGCATCCGGCCGATCCCGAGGGTCACCTCGAGGAAATCGGCGTCGTCTTCCTCCCACATCTCACCGAGCGTCCGCGCGGCGGGGGTGAGGAGGTCGAGGCAAATCCGCTCGAGGGGCAGCCCGCCGTCAATCATGGCCGACACGATCCGCGGGCACTGTTCCTCATCTGCCGAGAGGCACGCCTTGACGAACAGGTCCACGTCTGCCGGCTCGACGGCCAAGCTCGGCTGCAGCGACGAGTCGGAGCCAGCCGCCAGCCCGCGCGCGTGGGCGAGCAGTCTCGGGATCAGCTCGAACTCCATCGAGCGGCCCGCGCCGAGACTCCGCTTGCGACCGGGCTCGCCGTCAGGTTGTGATGACTGGCCGTAGGAAGACTGCAGCGAACTGGACAACAACTTCCTCCTTGGAAGGAGACGCGCCGGAAGGGTCGTACACCTTCGGCCTGGCGCAGTCCCCGCCGCCAGGAGTCTCAGGTGCCCTGAGCAGGAAGCAACACGCGCTTAGACTATTGTCAAATCCGCAGGCCTGCGGAACTGTCAGCTTTGCCGCAGAGTGTCAGTTTTACTTGACACTTTGGCTACCGAGGGTAGCCTCGATAGGAACGGTTACCCGGAGACTGGTGCGGAGATGGAGGGCGAACTCACGATGACCCCAGACCGGGGCGGTCGGGCGACGGGCAGAGCGCCCACGGCACCTGTTGCAGCGCTCTACACACCGGAGCAGCGCCGTCGTCGGGACGCGACGCGGTGGACGCTGGTGCAGGGGATTCTGGCGCCGGTGCAGTTTCTGGTGTTCGCGGTCAGCGCGGTACTGGTGATCCGATCATTGATCACCGGCGATGGCGTCACGGCGGCGCATGTCTCGATCATCGTCAAAACGCTCGTTCTCTACACCATCATGGTGACGGGGGCGATCTGGGAGAAAGTCGTCTTTGGACAGTACCTGTTCGCGCCCGCGTTCTTCTGGGAGGATGTGGTGAGTTTCGTCGTCATTGCGCTGCACACGCTGTATCTCGGCGGGTTGCTGACGGGTCGGCTCTCGACGGGCGCGCTGTTCACGGTGGCGTTGTGCGCCTACGCGGTCTACGTCGTCAACGCGGTGCAGTTCCTGCTCAAGTTGCGCGCCGCGCGACTGCAGGAAGCACGCGAGGCGCCGTTGCGCGCTCTCGTCCAATGAGCACCGCACTTCCCGTCGTGCCCGACCCGGCCGTCGGAGGTGGCTGTACTGATGCGCCGGTCTTGCGCGAACGTGGGCAGCGTGAAGTGTTTTGCGGCCTGACGGGCATCGTGTGGCTCCATCGCAAGATGCAGGACGCGTTTTTTCTCGTCGTCGGATCCCGCACCTGCGCCCACCTGCTGCAATCTGCCGCCGGCGTCATGATCTTTGCCGAGCCGCGATTCGCGACGGCGATTCTGCAGGACCGTGATCTGGCTGGAATGGCCGATTGCAATGCGGAGTTGGACCGCGTCGTCGCCGAGCTGCTGGCACGTCGACCTGAGATCACGACGCTCTTCCTGGTCGGGTCATGCCCGAGCGAGGTGATCAAGCTCGATCTCGTGACTGCCGCGCAACGGCTGAATCGCGAGAACTTTCCACGCGTGCGTGTGCTGAGCTATTCCGGCAGCGGCATCGAGACGACCTTCACGCAGGGCGAGGATCAGTGCCTCAAGTCGATGGTGCCGCATCTGCCGGCGTCGGACGACGGTCAGCGGCGCCTGATGGTGGTCGGCACGTTGGCCGACGTGATCGAGGATCAGTTCTCACGACTGTTCACGCAGCTTGGCATTGGGCCGGTGTCGTACTTTCCGGCGCGACGCGCGTCCGAATTGCCACCGGTCGGGCCAGGCACGCAGCTGCTGCTGGCGCAGCCGTTTGTTGGCGAAACGGTGCGCGCGCTGCAAGCGCGCGGTGCCACGCTGCTTCAGGCACCGTATCCGCTCGGCGCGGAAGGAACCACCCGCTGGCTGGCCGCTGCGGCGGCCGCCTGGGACGTTCCCGCGGAACACTTTCGCAAGGTGACCGAGCCGTCGCAGGCGCGGGCGACGGTCGCGTTGCAGCGATATCGTGGTGCGCTGGAAGGGAAGCGCATCTTCTTCTTCCCCGACTCGCAGCTCGAACTGCCGCTGGCGCGCTTTCTGTCCCGCGAGTGCGGAATGTCGCTGGTGGAGGTCGGCACGCCGTACCTTGACCGCATGCTGACCGAGACCGAGCTGGCACTGCTGCCGGCCGGCACGTTTCTGAGCGAAGGTCAGGATGTCGAGAAGCAGCTGGCACGGTGCGAAGCGGCGCAGCCGGATCTGACCGTCTGTGGCCTCGGACTCGCCAATCCACTCGAGGCGCGGGGCGTGCGCACGAAGTGGTCAATCGAGCTCGTGTTCTCACCGATCCAAGGCTATGACCAGGCGGGTGATCTCGCGGAGCTGTTCGTGCGGCCGCTGGATCGCAGCGCGCGACTGACGGTGTGACCCCATGCAACTGACGCTCTGGACCTATGAAGGCCCGCCGCACGTCGGCGCGATGCGGATCGCAACCTCGATGCGGCATGTGCACTATGTGTTGCATGCGCCGCAGGGTGATACCTATGCCGATCTGCTGTTCACGATGATCGAGCGGCAGGACAAGCGGCCGCCGGTGACGTACACGACGTTTCAGGCCCGTGATCTGGGTGGCGACACGGCGAACATCGTGACGCGAGCCGTGCAGGATGCCGTCGACCGGTTCGCGCCGAAAGCGCTGCTCGTGGGCGAGAGTTGTACGGCCGAGCTGATTCAGGACAACCCGGGCAGTCTGGCGATGGGGATGGGACTGTCGATCCCGATCGTGCCACTGGAGTTGCCGTCGTACTCGAAGAAGGAGAACTGGGGCGCCGCCGAGACGTTTTATCAGCTCGTGCGCACGCTGCTGCTGGAACGTTCCAAGGCGCGTGAACCGCGGCCGAGCCGTGACGGTCGGCGCCCGCGCGTGAATCTGCTCGGCGGCACGATCCTCGGATTCCGCTGTCGCGACGATATCGCTGAGATCACGAAACTGCTCGCCAGCCTCGGCGTCGATGTGCATGTCAGCGCACCGCTGGGCGCTGAACCGGACGATCTTCGACGGCTGCCGGATGCCGACGCCAACGTCTGCCTGTATCCTGAGATTGCCCTCAGCACCTGCAGTTGGTTGCAGCGCACGTTTCAGATGCCGACGATCACGACCGTGCCGATCGGTGTTGGCGCGACGCGGGATTTCATCGCCGAAGTCGGCCGCGTCCTGTCGATCGACGTGTCGGCAGTGCTCGACGGCGAAACGCCCGGCGTGGCGTCACTGGGGAGCAGTCAGTCACGGATGCCGTGGTACTCGCGTTCGGTGGATGCGACCTACCTGACCGGCAAGCGCGTCTTCGTCTTCGGCGACGGGACGCACGTCGTGGCCGCCGCGCGCATTGCGACTGAAGAGCTCGGATTCAAGGTGGTCGGACTCGGCACTTACAGTCGCGAAATGGCACGCGAAGTGAAGGCCTGCGCGGAGAAGTACGGTGTCACGGCGTTGATCACGGATGACTACCTGGATGTCGAGCGAACCGTCGCCGAATTGCAGGTCGAGCTGGTGCTTGGCACGCAGATGGAACGGCACATCGCAAAGCGACTCGGCGTGCCTTGTGCCGTGATCTCGACGCCGATTCATGTGCAGGATGTGCCGGCGCGCTATTCACCGCAGATGGGATTCGAAGGCGCGAATGTGATTTTCGACGCCTGGGTGCATCCGCTCATGATGGGGCTCGAAGAGCACCTGCTGCAGATGTTCCGCGAGGACTTCGAGTTTGGCGACGGCGCCACGCCGTCGCATCTGCACAGCGTGGCGCCGTCGAAGCCAGACGCGCCAGCGCAAGGACAGGAACCGGCGTTGTATCCGACTCCGGTGTCACCCGCCGCCTCGGAACCGGCGCTCGCGCCGGTGCAGACGCCCACGGCCACCACTGTGGCCGAGGCGTCGGGTACACCCTCGGTGTCTGAAACCCGCGCGCCGGTCTGGTCGGCTGACGGCGAAAAAGAACTCGGAAAGATCCCGTTCTTCGTGCGTGGCAAGGCGCGCCGCAACACCGAGAAGTATGCGGCTTCGCAAGGCATTGCCGTCATCACCACCGAGACGTTGTACGAGGCGAAGGCGCACTATGGCCGGTGAACACCTGCCGCCGCTGAAGTTCGTCATCATCACCCTCGATGCCCATCTGGCAGGAGCGGTGGCGGACGCGGCGGCGCTCGTGGTGCGGCAGTTGCCTTCGATCGACCTCCGTGTGCACGTGGCGTCCGACTGGCCCGAGAGCCCGTCCGCACTCGAGCGGTGCAAGGCCGACATTGCCACCGGCGATATCATCGCGGTGACACAGTGTTTTCAGGACGAGCAGGTGACGGCGATCCGCGATGCCCTGCTGGCCCGTCGCGACCACTGCGACTCGATGCTGGTGGCCGTCTCCGCCGCCGAACTGGTGCGCTGCACACGGATGGGCAAGTTCGACCTTGGTGGCGCGGAAGAGAAGAAGACGAGCCCCTGGTCGCCGCTGAGCATCCTGAAGAAACTGCGCGGCGGTCGCGGTGATGGAAAGTCGAGCGGCGAACGCCAGATGACCGCGCTGAAGACGATGCCGAAGCTGCTCAGGTTCATTCCCGGGCCGGCGCAGGATGTGCGTGTCTACCTCCTCAGCATACAGTACTGGCTGGCCGGGACGGCGGAGAACATCGCCAATCTGATTCTGCTGCACGTCGAGAAGTACGCCAACGGGCCGCGGAAGGTGTTGCGGGCTCGCGTGAAGTCCGAAGCGCCAAAGACATATCCGGAGGTTGGAGTCTGGCATCCGGACGTGAAGGCGGAGCATGGCATTACCGAGGCACTTTCGGCGTTGCCGACCAAGGGCAGCGCCGGCACGGTTGGGGTGCTGGTCGGCCGAAGCTATCTGCTGGCGGATAACGTGGCGCACTACGCGGCCGTGGTGCGCGCCTTCGAGCGGCGTGGCCTGCGTACGATTCCGGCGTTTGCCAGTGCGCTCGATGCCCGGCCGGCGGTCGAGAAGTACTTCCGCGATGCGCATGGGCGTTCGCGAGTTGACGCGGTGGTCTCACTGACCGGATTCTCGCTGGTTGGCGGGCCGGCATATAATGACTCGATTGCGGCGCAGGCGATGCTGAGCCAGCTCGATGTGCCGTACTTCTGCCTGCAGACGCTCGAGTTCCAGTCGACGCCGGAGTGGCAGAGCGACCCGCGCGGGCTCAATCCGCTCCAGGCAACGCTGCAGGTTGCAATTCCGGAACTGGACGGCGCGATCGGTCCGACGGTGTTCGCGGGCAAGGTCGGCGCGGCGAAGGGTGTCGAGAATGCCGAGTCGCTGCCGATCACCGAGCGCGTCGAGACGATGGCAGACCGCGTCGAGAAGATGATCCGCATGCGCCGCACGCCGCGCGCTGAACGGAAGGTCGCCGTCGTGCTCTTCAACTTCCCGCCGAATGCGGGGAACACCGGCAGCGCGGCGTACATCGACTGCTTCCACTCGTTGTACAATACGATGATCGCGATGCGCGATGGCGGCTATGCCATCACGGTGCCCGAGTCGGTGGATGCGTTGCGCGATGCGGTGATTCAGGGCAATCGCGAACAGTATGGCTCGGTGGCATCGGTGTTCACCCGCATTCCGACCGACGACCATGTCCGTCGCGAGCAGTTCCTGCCGCAGATCGAAGGGGCGTGGGGTGCTGCCCCTGGGAAGCAGTTCGCCGACGGGTACGGGATCCAGATCCTCGGCGCCGAGTTCGGGAACCTCTTCGTTGGCGTGCAGCCGTCGTTCGGGTGGGAAGGCGATCCGATGCGCCTGCTGTTCGAGGGCAATTTCGCGCCGACCCATGCCTTCAGTGCGTTCTATCGCTGGCTGCGTGAAGACTGGGGGGCACACGTTGCGCTGCATTTCGGCACCCACGGTGCGCTCGAGTTCATGCCCGGCAAGCAGGCAGGGCTGACGGATCAGTGCTGGCCGGATCGCCTGATTGGTGATCTGCCGAATGTCTATCTCTATGCGTCGAACAACTCATCCGAGGGCACGCTGGCCAAGCGCCGCGGCGGCGCGACGACGCTCATCAGCTACCTCACGCCATCGGTGTCGGCGGCGGGATTGTACAAGGGGCTGATCGACCTCAAGGCGACGTTCGAGCGCTGGCGTGGCATGGACGATCGTACGAGCGATGGTGAGCGACTGTCCGTCGTTGCGCTGCTGCAGGAGCAGTCGTGTGCGCTCGAACTCGCCACGGCGACCCCGAAGTGGACGCCGGCGGACGCGATGGTCATCGAACAGGTGCGGCAGAAGCTGCTGGAAGTCGAGCAGGCATTGATTCCGGTTGGGCTGCACATTGTCGGCAACACGCCGTCGCTCGACGAACGCGCCGACATGCTGCTCGCGATTGCGTCTGTCGGGCGGCCGGAGGCGGACGTTGCGCCATTCGGCGAGACGCTGCGCGCCGCATGCCGCTCGGTGCTGAGCGATGAAGAAATCGACCGTGCGGCGCGGGACATCGTGCTGGCGACCGTGGCTGCCGGTGATGTGTCGGCGGGCCTGCGCGTGGCAGACCGCAGCGGCGTCGCGCCGATGGCGCTCGAGCCGACGCTGCGTGGACTCCTCGTGCTCGACCAGATGCTGGCGGTGGACTCCGAGATTCCCGGCATGCTCCGCGCGATGGACGGCCGCTATGTCACCGCCGCGCCGGCGGCAGATCTGGTGCGCAACACGGCGGTGCTGCCTACGGGGCGCAATCTGTATGGATTTGACCCGTACAAGGTGCCGAGCCCGTATGCGTTGAAGGAAGGAGCGGCGCGTGCCGAGCAGCTGATTGCGCGTCATTTGGCGGACGGCAACGAGTTCCCCGAGACGGTGGCGTTCGTGCTGTGGGGCACGGACAACATGAAGTCCGAAGGCACGCAGCTGGCGCAGGTGCTGGCGTTGATGGGCGTGGTGCCGCGCTTCGATGGTGTCGGGCGGCTCTGCGGTGCGCGACTGCTGACCCTCCAGCAACTCGGCAGGCCGCGGGTTGATGTCGTGGCATCCTTGTCAGGGATTTTCCGCGACCTGCTGCCGCTGCAGGTGAAGCTGCTGGCCGAAGCGGCCTTGCTCTGTGCCAGCGTCGACGAACCAGAAGAGCAGAACTTCATCCGCAAGCACGCGATGGCCGCGATGCGTGAGGACGGCGTGGATCTCGAGACGGCATCGTTGCGCGTCTTTGGCAACTCCGAAGGGTCGTATGGTTCGAACGTGAACCTGCTGCTCGAGACGGGGCGCTGGGAAGACGAGGATCAGCTGGCCGATCTGTTCGTGCAACGGAAGGGATTCGCGTACGGTGCCGATGGCAAGTGCCGCGCGGGTCAGCGCATGATGAAGCGAGCGCTCGGCACGGCATCGCTGAGCTTTCAGAACGTCGACTCCGTCGAGCTTGGTGTCACGGATATCGACCAGTACGTCGAGGCGCTTGGCGGTGTGAATCGCGTGATCGAGCAGCAGCAGCAGAAGAAGGTGGCCTGCTACATGGGCGACCATACCGGCAAGGACGGCAAGATCAGGACGTTGGAAGAGCAGGTGGTGCTCGAGTCCCGCACGCGGGTCCTGAACCCCAAGTGGTTCGAGGGACAACTGGTGCACGGATATGAGGGTGTGCGTAACATTGCAGGGCACATCGCGACGACGGTCGGCTGGTCGTCAACCACCGGCAGCGTGCCTGGCTGGGTGTACGGGGACATGGCCCAGACCTTCGTCCTCGATGCCGAGATGCGAGACCGGCTGGCGAGCCTCAATCCATCGGCGGCGGCGGGCATGGCGACCAAGTTGATCGAGGCCAATGATCGGGGCTACTGGGCCCCGGATGCGGCGACGCTCGAGGCGTTGCGTGACGCGGCAGCGGAGCTGGAGGATCGACTGGAAGGCGTGGTGGCCCGATGAAGGCGACTGTGTGTGTGTTCGTCAGACCGGCCCGCGTGGTGGCGCGTGCCGAGCATCATTCCCTGGTTCAGGAGCAGTAGCATGGCAATGGCAACGCGACTCCCCATTCTGGGACGGGAGGACGGCGACGGGAGCCTGCAGGTGCATCTCAATCCCGAAGACAAGATCACCGGTGCGCTGTGCATCGCGGTGTACGGGAAGGGTGGCATCGGGAAGAGCACCACATCGTCCAATCTGTCCGCGGCGTTCTCGCATCTCGGGCAGCGGGTGCTGCAGATCGGCTGCGATCCGAAGCATGATTCGACCTTCACGCTGACGAAGTCGATGGTGCCGACGGTGATCGACACGCTCGAGTCGGTGGACTTCCACAGTGAGGAGCTGCGCACCGAGGACTTCGTCTTCAAAGGGTACAACGGCGTGATGTGCGTCGAGGCCGGTGGCCCGCCAGCCGGTACCGGCTGCGGCGGCTACGTCGTCGGGCAGACGGTGAAGCTGCTCAAGGAGCATCATCTCCTGGAAGACACCGACGTGGTGATCTTCGACGTGCTCGGCGATGTGGTGTGCGGCGGTTTCGCGGCCCCGCTGCAGCATGCGCACCGGGCCATGATCGTGACGGCGAATGATTTCGATTCGATCTTTGCGATGAACCGCATCATCGCGGCGGTGCTGGCGAAGTCGAAGAACTATCAGGTGCGCGTCGGCGGCGTCATCGCCAACCGGAGCAAGGACACCGACCAGATCGATCGCTACAACGAGCGGGTCGGCCTGACGACGACCGCGAAGTTCCCGGATCTCGATGCGATCCGTCGCAGCCGGTTGAAGAAGTGCACGATGTTCGAGATGGATTCGACGGATCCGGAAGTGAAGGCGGTGCAGGACGAGTATCTCGCCTGCGCGCAGCGTCTGCTGGATGGGGTGCCGCCACTGCTGGTGCAGCCGCTCAAGGATCGGGAGATCTTCGACCTGCTCGGGTACGACTGAGCCATGGCCGTACCGTCGACCGACGCTGGAACCCCCGGCAGCCGCACCTACACGGAGCGGCGGGCCTGGTTGCACGAGTATTTCGACCGGACGGCCGCGGCCGCCTGGGCGACGCTGACGTCGGATTCCGAGGTCAGCTGGGTTCGCCGGACGGTTCGACAGGGCCGCGAGCGGATGCGGCACACGCTGAGCGGGTTCCTGCCGGATGATCTGACCGGGCTGCGGGTGCTGGACGCGGGCTGCGGAACGGGCGTACAAGCAGTCGAGCTCGCCAGGCGTGGGGCCGCGGTGGTCGCCGTCGACCTGTCTCCGACGCTGGTGGGACTAGCCGAGACGCGGTCCGAGGGGAAATTCGATCGGGGGACAATTGACTGGCGGTCGGGCGACATGCTCGACCCGCAGCTCGGCTCGTTCGATTACGTCGTGGCAATGGATTCACTCATTCACTATCGCATGGCTGATATGCTGGACGCGTATGCGGCGCTCGCCGCGAGAACGCGCATTTCGATGGCCGTGACGTTCGCGCCGCGGACGCCGCTGCTGGCGACGCTGCATACGGTCGGCGGCCTGTTTCCGCGTGGTGACAAGGCGCCGGCCATCGAGCCCGTCGCCATGGGCCCGTTGCTGCGTGGCGTGGCCCGTGACGCGCGGCTCTCCGCGTGGGGGGTCGGGCGCACGCATCGTGTCGAGAGTGGTTTCTACACATCGCAGGCGCTCGAACTGTTTCGACGGGCGCCCGTGGGGGCGGCATGACGGCGGAGACGATCTTCTGGGCGGCCCTGCTGGCGATGGCGGCGTGGTTCCTCTATCGCCGGCGCATCGATGTGGCGGCCACCATCGATCTCGAGGCGACGGACCGCGAGCTGCACGCACATGTCGTGCTCGATGGGATTGAGATCAATGAAGGGGATGAGGTGCTGGTGCATGGCGCGCCATGCTTCATCCCGCTCAACGAAAAGCGCACGATGGCGGCGACGGCGACGGTGTCGAAGGCCAGCCTGCCACGCCGGGCCTGGGAGCGTGTCATGGGTCGGACGCGCATCACGGAACTCTATGAAGTCGGCTTCGAGGGCTGAACGCTTATGTACAACATCACGAACGACCCGGCAGCACTGACGATCGACGCTCCGCACAGCACCGCCGAGAGCACCGCGATTGCCGCGCAGGACGCCGCGCTCAATCCGCGGTTCTATACGACGGACTTCGACGAAATGAACAAGCTGGATTTTTCGCCGATGCGGGAGCAGTGGGATGCCATGGTCCAGGAATTCAAGTCGGACCCGAACCGGAATCATTTCAAGCGGACGCCGGAATTCGACGAGGATTTCTCGAAACTGCCGCCGAAGCTGCGCCAGGAGTTCGTGGATTTCCTGATCAGCTCCGTCACCGCGGAGTTTTCGGGCTGTATCCTGTATGCCGAGATCAAGAAGCGCTGCACGAATCCTGATGTGCGGGAGCTGTTTGGCTACATGAGTCGCGATGAAGGGCGTCACGCCGGCTTCATCAACCACACGCTCAACGACTTCAACGTCCGGGTCGACCTGAGCTTCCTCACGCGGGCGAAGAAGTACACGT
Organism: Gemmatimonadaceae bacterium; assembly: GCA_031374935.1. GTDB lineage: Bacteria > Gemmatimonadota > Gemmatimonadetes > Gemmatimonadales > Gemmatimonadaceae > JACMLX01. The sequence goes on from JANMHB010000048.1 coordinate 16,784, forward strand.
TCTTCAAGCCGAAGTTCATCTACTACGCGACCTACCTGTCGGAAAAGATCGGGTACGCTCGCTACATCACGATCTTCCGCAACTTCGAGCAGCAGCCGGACAAGCGGTGGCACCCGATCTTCAAGTGGTTCGACAACTGGTGTCACGACGAGTTCCGTCATGGTGAGGCGTTCGCCGTCCTGATGCGTGCGAATCCGGATTTCCTCAAGGGCATCAACAAGTACTGGATCCGGTTCTTTCTTCTGGCGGTGTTCTGTACGATGTACGTGCGCGATCATCTTCGGGCATCGTTCTTCGGGGCGATGGGCATGTCGGTGGATGACTATGACCGGAAGGTGATCAAGCTCACGAGCCTCATCAGCAAGCAGGTGTTCCCGGTCAGCCTCGACCTCGAGAGCCCGAAGATCTGGGAACTGTTCGAGAAGATGTTCCAGCTGACCCTGGCGATCGAGGCCACCAAGAAACTGGGCGGCATCGGGGCGGCGTTGCGCCGCGCAGCGCTCAAGGTGTCGGTCGCGACGACGTTCGTGCAGCTGTATTTCCAGCCGGTCATTTCCAATGAACTGCCGGCCAACGTGCGCATGGAACCGGTGTGGTGAACCGGTGAGTATGGCAAGCGTTCCGCGGAGGCCGCTGGTCTCGCGACTGGTCTCGCGCTTCGGCCCCAGCATCCTGCCGTTCGCCGATGTTGCGACGGACGAGTTGCCGTTGCCGCGCTTGTTGCGACTTGGGCTGCTGCAGTTCACGGTGGCACTGGCGACGACGCTGATGGCGGGCACACTCAATCGTGTGATGATCGTCGAGTTGAAACTGCCGGCGCTGGTGGTCGGCTTGATGCTCGCGATCCCGTTGCTGACCGCACCGTTCAGGGCGCTGATCGGGTATCGGTCGGACACGCACGTGTCGGTGCTCGGCTGGCGTCGCGTGCCGTACATCTGGTTTGGGACGCTGATGCAGTTCGGTGGCCTGGCGATCATGCCGGTGGCGCTGTTCATACTTGCCGGCGATACGCACGGACACCGCGGCGTGGGTGTGGCGGCAAGTTTTCTCGCGTTCCTGTGCACGGGGCTCGGCTCGCACATGGTGCAGACCGCGGGGCTGGCGCTGGCGACCGATATCACGCCGGCGAAGGATCAGCCGCGCGTGGTCGCGCTGCTCTACGTGATGCTGCTGGTCGGCATGGTGGTGGCCAGCCTGAGCTACGGTGCGATGCTGCGGAACTTCAACAAGGTTGTCCTGATCCAGGTGATTCAAGGGGCGGCGGAAGTGACGCTCCTGCTCAACATCTTCGCGGTCTGGAAACAGGAGGTTCGCGGCTCAGCGCCAACGAAGAAGCCGGAGGTTCCACGGCCGTCCTTTCTGATGGCCTGGCGGCGATTCGTTGCGGAGTGCCCGCAGCTGATCCGGCTCCTGACAGCCGTCGGTGTCGGGACGTTCGCCTTCACACTGCAGGACGTGTTGCTGGAGCCGTTTGGAGGGCAGGTGCTGCACCTCGGCGTTGCCGCGACGACGCTGCTGACCGGTGTCATGGCGGTGGGAGCGATCATGAGTTTCGCGATCGCGGCGCGGCGGGCGCAGTTGGGCGCCGATCCGATCCGACTGTGCGGGGCGGGCGCGGTGGCAGGGATGTTCGGTTTTGCACTGATCGTGCTCTCGGCGCCGATTGGCTCGTCGGGCCTGCTGATGAGCGGGGCGCTGCTGATCGGTTTCGGCAACGGGTTGTTCAGCGTCGGGACATTGCTTCGTGTGATGGCATTGCCGCATGCAGGTGAACATGGCCTTGCGCTGGGTGCATGGGGCGCCGTCCAGGCAACGGCCGCCGGGGTGGCGATGGCGGTTGCTGGCGGGATTCGAGACGGCGTGGTATCGGCGCTGGATGGGCGCACGGCCGCATCGCCAAGCGCCGGGTACGTCGTCACCTACCTGGTGGCCATCGTCGGTTTGTTTGTGTTGTTGGTTGTGCTCGGTCCTCTGGCGGCGAATCGTCGCTCGGAGATTCGTCACGTCCCGTTCGGCATTGCCGAGTTTCCGGCGTAATTGTCGCGACGGTTCGCACCAGTCCCTCAGCTGGAAGGAGCAGGCATGTTCAGGAATTTCACGCCGTACATCGATGTCACGCAGATGGTGCTGTACGTGTTCTGGTTTGCGTTCTTCGGCCTGATTCTCTACTTGCGCCGCGAGGACAAGCGGGAAGGGTACCCGCTGCTGTCGGATGAACCGGGCCGCATCGTGCAGGGCTTTCCCCCGTATCCCGGGCCGAAGGAGTTCATTCCCACCCACAAGGAGCACTAGTCCATGTCAGATGTCGTCGTTCCCAAGAATGCGCGGCCTGTTGACGTGAACTTTGGCGCGCCGCTGGAACCGATTGGCAACCCGCTGACGGCGGGAATCGGGCCGGGCGCATGGGCGGAGCGTGCTGATCGTCCCGATCTCACGATCAAAGGAGCCGCGCGGATCGTCCCGATGCGCGTCGCCACCGATTTTTTTGTCGCCCATGAGGATCCGGATCCGCGTGGTCTGGATGTGAAGGGCATGGATGGCGCGGTTGGTGGCAAGGTGGTGGAGCTGTGGGTCGACCGCAGCGAGCCCTGCCTGCGCTATCTCGAGGTCAGTGTGGCAGGCGGTGGCACGCGGTTGTTTCCAGTGCCCTTCATGCGCATGCCGCGACCGTCGAACTGGTTGCCGTTCATGAGTGTCGGACCGTCCGCGACGCACGTGCAGATCGACGTGCTGAAGGCGGCGGACTTCGCGGGAATTCCGCAGATCAAGTCACCCGATCTCGTGACGTTGCTCGAAGAGGACAAGATCAGTGCGTATTTCGGTGCCGGCTCCCTGTGGAATTCGGATCTCCGCTTCGGGCCGTTGGTGTAATGTCGGAGATCGTCGAACATGTCGGCCCCGATGGGGAGGTGAGCCGACTCCCCGCGGGCGAGCGCGTGCTCTGGACAGGGCAGCCCGACCAGCGCGCACTGGCGCGCTACTTCCTGCGGGAACGGTGGTTCCTCGCCTTCGTCGTGTTTTCGTTCTCGATCGGCGCCGCCGAATCGATGCAGTACGCCGAAGGTGCAGGTCCGCGCGTGGTCGGTGTGGCGACGCTCAGTGTCATCATGGCGTTGGTCGCGATCGTCAGCATTCGCCTGCTGGCCTGGCAGATGGCAAAGTCGTCGCAATACGTGATCACGGACCGGCGGGTCTATTTCAATATCGGGATCGTGATGCGCGCCGATGCGAACATCCCGTACTCGAGTGTCGAGGGCGTGGATCTCCGCCGCCGCTCTGATGGATCGGCCGATCTGATGGTGACGCTGAGCGGTGACCATGAGATTCCGTGGCTGCTGCTTTTTCCGCACATGACCTGGCGCGGCACCACTCGCGGGCGCCCGACGTTCCGCGCGCTACGGAATCCACAAGTCGCGGCTGACGCGGTGGTTGGTGCGCTGCGTGCCTACGCGCAGCATGATGGACCCGAGGTTGCCGGTGCGAGTGCTGTGACGGTGCCGTCCAGCGTCCGTCAGTCCATTGCAACCACCACTCCGTCGCCCGCGTAAGGGTGGCACGGCCCCGAGGCACCATGGGATGGTGACATTCGAGAGTCTGGTGTGCGGGAACATCGTGCGACGTCATGCACGGACGTTCGCGCTGGCGAGTGCGTTCCTGCCGCTGACCAAGCGGCGCGCGACCTATGCGCTGTATGCATTCTGCCGCCTGGCTGACGATGCCGTCGATCGCGCAGGCCCCGGCGGCCGCGACGCCGTGCGCGCGTCGCTGCGCAAGTTGCGCACGCAGCTGGATGATGCGCTCGCAGGCGGCCTGGCCGGGCCGGTGATGCATGAAACCGCGTGGGCGATCCGGCGCTACGGCATTCCACTGGCTCCGGTGGATGAACTGGTGGACGGCGTCGCATGCGACCTCGATCCGACCGACTACCGCGACTGGCCCTCGCTGCAGGCCTACTGTGAGGGGGTCGCGAGCAGCGTGGGTGAACTGTGCACACACGTCTTCGGCGTCATGGGCGGCGAGTCGAACCGCGAGCGTGCGATCGTATGTGCGAGGACGCTCGGCGTTGCGATGCAGATCACCAACATCCTGCGTGACGTGGGCGAAGACGCCGGCAACGGCCGCTGTTACCTGCCGGATGACTCGCTGCGCGGCGCCGGCCTGACGCGCGAGCAGGTGCTGGCGCGCGATGTGGATGTGCGATCGCCGGCGTGGCGTGCGATGATGCGCCACTTCGTGGCACAGGCGCGCGTGCTGTACCGCGAAGCGCTGCCCGGCATCGAACTACTCGCACCGGATTCACGGCGCTGTGCGCAGGCCTGTGCCGTTGGCTACGCCGCCATTCTGGAGGCGATCGAGGAGGCGGAGTACGATACGGTGTCGATGCGCGCGCATATCGGGTTCCGGCGCAAGACGAAGCTGATGCTGTCGCTGTATCGCGTGGGCAATCCCGCTGCGCTGGTCGCGGGCGAGCCAGCTGTGGCCTGACACGTCGTCGGTTCAGGAGGCAGCGCGGCTCTGCAGCCAACTGATGACGGTGTCGACGGCCGCCTGTCGATCCGGTTCGTTGAAGATTTCGTGGTAGGACTGATCAAACCGCCGCACGGTGACCACCGGCGCCGGGAGGGAGGCCGCGAACTCCTCGGAGCCACGCGGATGCACGATTCGGTCGTCCCCGGCGTACAGCACCAGCGTCGGCGTGGTCCAGCGCGCCGCCGCGGCCCGCGCCGAGTCACCGGCCGTCACAATCCCGTGCGCGAGCCTCGCTGAGACGCGATCATGCACCAGGGGGTCGTTGACGTACGCCGCCACGACGGCCGGATCACGCGAGATGAACCTGGGGTTCAGGCCGTTGTGGACCGTGACGTCGGGACCGATGTGCCGCAGCGTGTTCATCATGATGCGTTGCATGAACGAGAGGTCGGTGCGCAGCGCGGCGGACGAGAGAATCAGCGCATCAGCCGCATCCCGACGGTGTGCGATGGCCCATGCCGCGAACGCACCGCCCATGCTGTGGCCGAGCAGGATGATCGGCCGGGCAGACTCACTGCGCGAGGCCGTGGCACGCGCGAAGTTGAGCGTCTCGATGATGTCATCCCGAATCGTTTCGGACGACGGAACGGCGCCCCGCGCGCCGGCGGAACGGCCATGTCCACGGTGGTCAGACGCGTGCACCTCCCACCTCGCGTCACTCAGCGCGCGCGCGAGATACTGGTAGCGACCGGCGTGCTCGCCGAGGCCATGCGCGATGACTACCGTGCCAAGCGGCGGCTCCGATGGTGTCCAGACTCGAAGCGCGAGCTGGAATCCGTCGCGAAGTGTGATCCGGCGTTCGACGGGCGTAACGGGCATGAGGTGTATGCCGGGAAGGGATGGTGTAAAAGTCACCGGTAGGTGGTCGTTGCGCCATGACCGTTCGCAGGGTGCCGCACCAGCACACAGCCCGAACGCACCACGCGCCCGGATCGATGACTTGACCCGGGCGCGCGACGACGGCGATGTCTGGAAGAGCGCTCGTTACGGTGTCGGCCGGATGGGCACCGGAGCCGCTGCGGGCATCGCAGGGGCGGGTGTGACTCCCATCGCGACATTGATCCCGGCTGCACTCGCCGTCGAAAGCGCATCACTCAGCTTTGCACCGCTTGGAATCGGCACTGGTGCCGTCAGTGGTGAACCATCGTAAACCGGCGTGCCGCTGCCATCCAGCGGACCGGAAATGGCGTCCCAGCCCGGAGCTCCCCAAAGTGCAGGGTAATCCTTGACCATCTTCGCGCCATAGAGTGGCTTGTAGATGCCGTTGTGGCACGTGACGCACTGCAGCTTGGGAGCGTCACCGTGTTCGCCGAGGCGACTGCGGGGATAGACCGGCTGCAGTGGGTTCAGGTAGTTCGTGTTCAGATCCCGCAGCATCGTCGTCCCGTAGAGCGCCACCACGCGCTTCGGCGTTGACTGCTCCCAATCGCCGAAGTTACGGGTATTGTGGCAATACGTACAGTTCACACCGAGCGCCTTCGACTGGGTGATCATGAGGGCGTAGGTGTTGTACGTCTGCCGGATGGCCGTACGATTGGACGCGCTACCCGGCTGCGGTTCAATCGTATGACTCTGCACCCGGATGTCATCGCGATCCAGATAGTGCCGGAGGATCTGATTCTCATTGCTGTAGAACCAGAGTCCGTTCGGCAGCGGCTTGCCGCGATGGCAGGTGTAACACGTGACACCCGTGCCACCCACGTGGTTGGTGTAGTCGCTGTTCACGCGCCGGGTCATGCGGAGCATCATGCGACTCACCAGCTTCGTGTAGATGAGTCTCCCGTCGGGATACGAATCGGTGGCGAAGTTCGCCGTGTTGTGGCAGTAGGCGCAGTTGCCTGCGCCGCCCGCCACCCAGGAGCTCATCGCCGTCATCGTCCGCCCGAACTCGGCGGCGCTGATGTTGGTGAGCACCTGCACGTTCTTGTACTGGCCCGGGGGGCCAGGCGGTGCGGCCGGGAGAGCTTTCGGCGCCTGGTTGTACGCGGCGGTCGCCGCCACATCCTGCGGATCGTAATTCGTCTCCATGCCCACGCCACGGTAGCCGTGCTGTGCGATCTTTTTCGGTCCCGGCTTCAACATATCCGGAAACTTGTTACAGGCGCCCAGCGCAACCAACGAAAGCACCGCAGCGAGACGCACTGTCTGACGCCTGATCATGGTGTGGCCCCCGGCGCTGGCAGCACGACTCTGCCTTCGCTCGCGATCTCGACGCGCCGGTTCAGGCGACGACCGGCCGGCGTCTCATTCGACGCAGCAGGCTTGGTCTGCCCGAACCCACGCGACCGGATCCGGTCGGCGGCAACACCGTACTTGGTGGTCAGCATGTCTCGGACCCGGTCGGCGCGTCCCTGACTGAGCGTCAGATTCGCCGTCGGATCGCCGACGTTGTCGGTGTGACCCTGCACCTCGATCTTGAGTGCTGGATATGTCGTCAGTAGCGCTGCCAGATTGGCCAGCTCTGCATCCGACTCACCGCGCAACGCATCCTTGGATGTGTCGAAGTACACCGCGCTCATGATGAACAACCCGTCGAGGTTCAACGAGTCACGCATGTTGTCAGCGGTGAGCACCGGCTTGTTGTAGACCTCGACGTCGCCGCTCAACTGCGCACCCTGTGGAATCGGCAACTGCTGTGGCACGAGGTTGCCCTGTGCGTCTCGCGTCATCTGCGGGAACGAGTCAGGAGACGTGCCATAGTACTGACCACGCAGGTACGGTGCCTGTTCGGCCTTGACCGCATACTGCACGGGGTAACTCGGGGCCACACCGTGCTTCTGCGCCCACAGGAACCAGTTGTCGACGGCCGTCCCCGTGAGGAGAATGCCGATACCGCCCGTCAGCGTGGTGAGCGTCGCAAACCAGAACGCCCAGCGATGGATGGATTCGGTCGTTGCGTTGAACCCCATGGTCCAGCGCCAGAAGAGTCCCATCCGCTCGCCGGCCGTCCCGCGGTCTGTGACCTGTTCGATCTCGCGCTCAGCGCCGTAGCGACTGCAGGCGAGGACGGTCGCCGCATGCATCGCGAAGAGCAGGGCGGAACCGTAGAGGAACACGATCGACAGCATGTGGAACGGATTGTAGAACAGATTCCCGTACCGGATGGAAAATGATGCCGTCCAGTCGAGGTGCGGAAAAATTCCGAACGGCACGGCTTCCGACCAGCTGCCGACCATGATCGGCCGGATGAAGCCGAGCACCAGGTATAGCCAGATCGCCGAGGCAAACGCCCAGACGATGTGGGAACCCATACCGAGGGCCCGGGCGCGCTGGTACATGCGAACCCACCAGAGCAGGATCGACAGCGTCAGAAAGAAGCCCGCGAGCAACCACCAGCCACCCTGGTTCAATGGCGGGATCTGCAGCCCGAACCTGGGGGCTGGCGGCTCGAGTGAGAGCCATGGCAGCTGCCGGATGAACTGGACCAGACTCCAGTCCACCGATCGCCACATGTTGAGGCCGATGATCTCGAAGGCGAGGAAGCCGAAGATCAGCGAGAAGACGCCGGTGGTGCCCAGATAGATCGGTCCGATCTGTGCGTCACCGATCTTGCCAGCCCAGTAGAACAGGAAGGGTTTGCCGTCGCGGCCCCACGTGCCGCCGCGAAGCGGGACCCCTTCGTCGACCGGCGCGTGCACCTGCACACGGGTCCAGAGGTTCTGGTATTCAATCATTCGTCATCACCTCGGCGCCCAGAAGGGCAGGTAGAGCCACCAGTTCCACCAATCCTGCCATCCGCGGGTCCAGAACGGACCGCTGATGAGAATGCAGACGGCGCTCCAGAATCCCGCGTTGAGCGCAAGGAAGAGGCCAAGACGGTGAATCCCGATTGCGCCGATGGAGTAACCCACGGCGTCGCGAAAGAACGAGTTTTCATGCTCGCTCGTCTTCACGGCCTCACCTTTGGGCGGGCTGGTCACGGAGAGGATCAGTGACCCATGCATCGCAAGGGCAAGATTGTTGGTGAAGAAGAACGTGATGGCGATCATGTGCGCCGGATTGTAATGGAAGTGCTGGAACTGGTATCCCACGTTTGACACCCAGTCGAGATGACTGAGAATGCCATACGGGAACCCATGGCCCCACGCACCCAGCAGTACCGGGCGGATGATCACCAGCGTGATGTACGCGAACACCGCGACGGAGTACGCCACGGGGACATGGTAGCCCATGCCGAGCTTGCGGCTGATTTCAGCCTGTCGTGCCACCCAGGCCACGAAGGCCACAGTGGCGCACATGGTAATGATCTGCCAGAGTCCACCCTCGCGCAGTGGTGCCATGCCCAGCCCGTAGCTCAGGTCGGGTGGGGCGATGTTGATCTGCCAGAGATTCCACGTAGGACCAATTGCCGCGCCATAGACACA
>JANMHB010000093.1:0-145302 GCA_031374935.1 Gemmatimonadaceae bacterium
CTGGTTGGCGGCAATGCCGCGGATATCGTCCATCACCGAGATGGACTTCTGCACGTCGGCATAGGCGCGCACGGTATCGATCATTTCCGTCATCGTCTCGATGGCGTTGACGTTGCTGGATTCGAGTGCGCCCTGCATCACTTTGCGTTCACTTTCCACGGCCGGCTTGCGCGACGCATCGGGCATGAACAGTCCGCCGCCCGCGTGTTGCAGCACCGCGTTGGCGGGCACCGTCTCGATGCGCAGCACGGCGGCGTTGAGGCGATTGGCAATGGCCGTCTTGCTTGTGCGATCACTGCCGGTTGAGGGTGGCTGCACGGTGATCACGCCGTTGCTGCCGATGCCGATGTCACCGTTGGGCAGCGAGATCGGCCCGTCCTGACCGAGCACCAGATGCCCCTGCTGGGTGACGAGGCGCCGCCGATCATCGAGGCGCAGCGAGCCGCCTCGGGAGAGTCGTTCCCCGTCGGGCGTCTGGACCACCAGGAAGGCATCACTCTGTACCGCCACGTCGAGCGCGTTGCCGGTGGGCGTGATGTCGCCCTGCGAGCGGTCGGTCATCGAGTCGGCGGCGGCGACGGCGTCGTCCACCATGCGGCCGAAGATCTGTTCCTTCTTGAAGCCGGTGGTGTTGACGTTGGCCAGGTTGTTGGCGATCGCCTGCTGCCGCCGCTCGTAGAACTGGAGGGCGGCGGCGGCGCTGGTCAGACCGGAGTTCTTGAGGATGGGGGGCATGGCGGTGGGGCAGGGGTCTGCCGAGTCCATGCGCAAGCGGGGGGCCAGTCGTTATTTTCGGCCAAGTCGTTACGTGATAACAGCTTAAGGGTTTAGCTCTGTTCGTCGCCGCGATTGCTGCGTCGGCAATAGGTGCCGGGCGCGGTATGGACTGCCTATCTGTCGGTGGTGAGCGCGTGGCGGGCGATGCGGCTGTCGTGGCTCAGACGACGCTCCACCATGGCGCGGCCAGCACTCCCCGCCCGAGTGTCCGGACTTCGGGATCGGTGCTGAGCACAATTGTGCGAACTTCGGCTCCGGCGCGATCCATGAAGGTCCTCAGGTGGCGAGCATCGTCGTTGCTGACAGCGGCTGTTGCTTTGACTTCGACGGCCAGGTGTCGCGAGTGCTGCTGGACAATGAAGTCCACTTCCTGCCCCGTCTCGAGTCGCCAGTGTGAGACCAAGCGGCCTGCTGCAGCGTCCCGCCACCGGAGCAGGTCGCTGGCGATGAGCGTTTCGAGATGGAATCCGGTCGGATCGGTCTCCCGTGCCCCGGCAATCGCGAGTCCGACGTCGACGGCATAGAGTTTTGGCGACTTGATGACCCGCTCGCCGGCATTCCTTGTATAGGCAGGCACAAGTTCCACCATGTAACTACGCTCGAGGGCGTCGCCCCATTTCCGCAGGGTACTGACGGGTGTGCCCAGATCGCGGGACATGCCGGAGTAGTTGAGCTCTTGCCCCGTCCTGGCGTAGGCCAGTCGCAGGAAGGCCTCGAAGCGTTCCGGCGACTCGATGTTCAGCACCTCGCGGACGTCGCGCCGGACGAAGGTCTCGATGTAGTCGTCGAGGACGCGACCAGCTGCTGCCGGCGGGGCGGCGAGAGCTCGGGGGTATCCGCCCACTCGCACGGTCTCGCGCCAGTCAGCGGTCGCGTTCAGCGTGGCGCGCTCCTCGAGCAGGCCAAGGAGCACATTCGGGTCAGGTTCGTCGAAGAGCGCGGACCAGCCGTCATGCGACTCGCTGAGGCGGATTTCGCTCTGGCTGAGTGGTCGGAGGGTTCGGTAAGCAGCTCGACCAAGGAGCGAATCTCCGACGGACGCGCCGAGTGCCGGCTGGTTGGAGCCGGTGAGGATGATTCGTCCCGGGCGCTGGTCGATGTCGACCAGCTGCTTGACGGCGAGAAACAGTTCTGCCGCGCGCTGCGCCTCGTCGATGCAGATGCCGCCCGGGCCGCTCCGCTCCAGCAAGCGCTTCGGGTTCTCCTTCGCTTCCTGCAGGAACGCTCGCTCGTCGAGCGTGAAGTAGGTCATGCCGCGTGCGTCAGCGATCTGTCGGGCGAGCGTGCTCTTTCCGACCTGTCGCGCGCCGACCAGCGCGACCACGGGGTATATGGCGAGGTCATCAGGAAGTGTTGCTTCCAGCGCCCGACGGTAGTGAATCACGGTTGCATGTCCAGACAAGAACTGTATATTGACATCACGGAGTCAGTATAACGTTTTCGTAGGAGTATGCAAATGGAATATGGATCCGCTGCCGTGCTGGATTTCCTGGCGCACGCCGGTGAGCGCGGAATGCTGCCGGCGGCGACGGCCAGCGCGCTGGCGGTCGCGTGCCGGACGGTGTTCGAAATTCTCGAGCCAGGGGAGGCTGAGGACCTGAGGAACGTGGACCTCAGCAGGCTCGTGAGCCGATTCTCCAACAAACGAGCACGCGACTTCAATCCCTCCTCGCTGAAGGAATATGCGCGCCGTGTACAACGGGCGTGGAATCTGTTTTCAGACTGGAAGAGCGATCCGGCCAACTTCACACCGAAGACGCGGACCACGGCCGCCCGGAAGGGCGCGGAGCGCGTCGATCGTCCCTCGGCCGAATCAGGAAGTGGGCCAATGCCCGCCGCTCCGGCGCCGTCGGCCGTACGTTCGGTAGAGGCCCTCCAAATGCCCGGCGCGTTTTCCTCGGCATTTCCAATCCGGCGCGGCCATGTGGTGACGATTGCCAATATTCCAGCCGATTTGACCGGCGAGGAGGCGGAGCGATTGGCCGCGTATGTGCGGCTGCTGGGCGCGACGGCGTGAGCTACAATGCGGCGTGCCGGACGGTTCGCGGCGTTGACGGACAACAACGCTTGCCATAAGTCGTTGCTTTGGTGGCGTTTAGCGAATCGAACGCCGTTGTTTTCCGGCGATTAGGAGAATAACGGGCCGGAATGTCGCGGCTCGCCACTGCCGGTGGGCGCCTCACACGGCAGGCCCTGGGCTTGCTGCATCCCCTCGCCCGGACCGTGGTGGTTGTCCTTCGCCTCGATGACGGCGATGGGGCGGTTAGGGCTGTGGTACAGGACGAAATCTGCCCGGCGGGCCTTCCCCCGCGTATACAGCTTTCCGCGGACGATCACCCGACCCTTGGTGAACGTCACCTCCTCGCGCACCTGCTTCTGGATGTCCCAGCCTGCACCCTGCAGGGCGGGGACGATCAGTTTCGTGCAGACGTCGCGTTCGGAGTGGGATTTCTTGTCCAACTTGTCCTGCGTGTCTGGAGGCCTGGCATTGCGCCGACCATCCGGTCGGCAGTCGAGGCGCGAGACAAAAGATGAGCTCCAATAGCGCCCGAGGGAACATAGCGCCCCATCGTGGGGGGGGATGCGCTTTGACCGCCTTGACGACAAAAGTCCGGATCGATGCGTATTTCGCATCAAGCTGGACCTTGGTCCCTCTCATTCTTCGTATCGCACCTTGTAATGCCAGGTCGCGTTTTTTGGGGGATGCGTCACATCTCCTATTCGTCACCCCAGCCGCGCGTTGAACTGCGTCCCCAGCGTCCGGCCACCCTGCGCCGGCTTGGCCCGCGGCGCCGCGGCGTAGGCACCGGGCGCCGTCATCGCGCGCTCCGCTGCCGCCGGCTTGGCCGCCGGCGGCGGCGCGGTCTTCGGCGCCGAGGTCCGTGCCGCGTGCGCCTTCGGGTCGGCATTGGCCATCATCATCACCACCGCATCGCGCGCCAGCCCGGTGCGCCGCGCGATCTCCAGCGGATCGGCGTTCTTCGCCCGCAGTGCCCGCGCCGGCACCCTGGAGACCGGCGTCGACACGCGAATGGACTTGTTCGATCCGGAGACGCGCGGCGCGCGCGCAACGGCGCCCGGTTCGGCCGGAATCGACCGCATGCCCGGTGGTGTCAGCCACCGACGGAATCCACTGGCGCTGGACGGTGCGGCGGCCGGCACCGCGGCGCGGGCACGACCGCGCCAGATCGTCAGCAGTGCCATGGCCATCACCGCCAGCAGCAGCGAACCGACGATGTAGATGTCCAGGTCCGGATTGCCGGCCACGCGCTCGAGCGTTGCGATTGCCTGCGTGCGGAGCTGCTCCGCGCTGATCGTGTTCATCACGCCACTTCCTCGCGCAGCGGGCGCAGTTCGGTGCGGAGCTTCTGCAACGCCTTGGAGCGGATCTGCGACACGCGACTCTCGGTGAGCTGCAGGATGTCGGCGATTTCGTGCAGCTTCATCTCCTCGAAGTAGTAGAGGCTGAGGACCGTGCGTTCCTGCTCCTTCAACCGCAGGATCGCATCGCGCAGATGATGCACTTCCTGTTCGCGGGTCAGGACATCATCGACCGAGTCGTTATTATCGTCGGCGAGCACTTCGATCGGTGTCGGCGCCAGCGTTTCGCTTTCGCTCGGGCTTCGGTCCAGCGGAACGTGATGTGCGCCTTCGACGTCGGAGCGCCACTTCCAGAGCGTGGGGAGGTCGACGCCCAGATGATCCGCCACTTCCTTGTCACTCGCCGCGCGACCGAGTACGCGGCCGAGGGCCTCGCGCGCCTGGCTGATCTCACGCGTCTTGCGGCGGATCGAGCGGGGTACGTGATCCTGCCGACGCAGCTCATCGAGAATGGCGCCGCGAATGCGTGGGGCAGCGAAGGTGCTGAATGCCAGTCCCCGCGACACATCGAACGCTTCCAGTGCCGACATCAGTCCGATGCTGCCTGAACTCACCAGCTCATCGAAGTCCGCCTTGACGGCCAGCGTCCTGGACATCTGGCGTGCCACGTGGTGAACCAGCCCGAGGTGCTCCTTCAGCAGCTGTTCGCGGGCGATCGTATCGCCGGCGGCCATGGCGTGCCAGAGCGAAACCTGCGGATCCATCGTTGGCTCCTTGCGCGTAGTGGTCGTCACACCACCGGTGCGGGTGGTGGTGGTGAGCGTTGCACGCGGAGACCGCGTGACGACAGCAGGGATGGCAGCGGGTCGCATGAGGGGCAGCACGGCGTTGGCGGCGGCTTCGATCACAGGCTGTGACACCGTGATCCGGGGGCGTTGAGTGCGAGCGGGCGTCATGCGGCCACCTGTGCGGCCATGAGGCCGAGAGAAGCGAGGATGCGCTGCGGGGCAGGCTTGAGATCGGCGGGGACATCGAGTCCATCCGTCAGCCAGCGCGTGGGAAGAGCGAGTACTGCGGCGAGGTCAGCCACGCCGGTGTCGTCGGGCACGTCATCCAGCTTGGTCAGCAACTGGTGCGTCGGCCGCATCGCGTGGTGTGTGTCGAAGGCGCGCGATACCACGTCGGGACGGAGGCCGGCTGGCACCACGAAGTGGATCTCGTCAGGCTGCAGCGCGCGGAGGATCGGCCACCAGGCTTCATCGCGTGCACCGGCCTTGGGGCTGCGACCGGGTGTATCGACGAGGATCACGTCACGGGTGTTGAGCTGTGCGATCGCCCGCACCGCATCGGTCGCATCGTACGCCACTTCCAGCGGACAGCCGGTGATCTCGGCATAGGTCGCGATCTGTTCCAGGCCGGCGACGCGGAAGGTGTCGAGGGTGAGCATGCCGACCCGCCAGGTGCCGAAGGCGTGGACGTTGGCGGCCAGCTTGGCGATGGTGGTCGTCTTGCCGGCGCCGGTGGGGCCAACCAGCGCCACGACGTAGGGGCGATTGCCGCGTCGCTGGGTGGGATTCGGCAGGTGCGTCGGCGTGAGCTGCGCGCGGAATGCATCGACATCCGACGCCGCGGCGGCCACGACTTCCACCACCTGCTCGGTGCCATCGCGAACGGTACGCGTATGCAGCACCACCGCTTCATCGCCGAACAGTGCTTCCGCGCTGCGCGCCACCGAGGCGAGGTCACGCGCACGGAATGATTCAAGACGCATGTGGCAATTCCCAGGTGGCGACGGAGGTGAGATTGACGGACGCCGGCAGTTCGGCGAGGCTGATGACAGGCACGTTCGGGAGCACCGGTTCGATCAGGCGGCGCACGCCGACGCGCAGCGTGGGCGGGGTGATCAGCGGCAGTGGACGACCTTCGATGGCGTGCATGGTTGCGATGCTGTTCAATTCGCGCAGCAGCGTGGCGAGGGTGTCCGGATTGAGCAGTGACATGCCCTGCTGCGTGCCACGCGGGCTGAAGAGCCCCATCAGTGACGCTTCGAGGCGAGGGCCGATCGTGACACCGCGCACACTGCCGGTCATGTCGAGGAACAGGCGGCTGATCGGATTGGCCAGCGAGCGTCGCACCACTTCGGTGAGCTGCTCCGGATCCTTGGTCTGATCGGCGGCGTCGCCAAGCGACTCGAGAATGGAGACGAGGTCGCGGATCGGCACCCGCTCGCGCAACAGGCGCTGAAGCACACGATGCAACGTGCCAAGATTGATGCGGCCCGGAATGATCTCTTCCACCAGCGCCGGGTGACTCTTCTTGAGCGCGTCGACCATCTCCTGCACATCCTGACGACCGAGCAGATCGGCCGCGTGGGTCTTCAGGGTTTCCATCAGGTGCGTGGCAATCACCGTCGATGGTTCGACCACCACCCATCCCGCCGCTTCGGCTTCGACACGCGACTGCACCGTGATCCACTTGGCTGGCATGCCGAAGCTGGGATCGACGGTGTCCATGCCATCGATGTCCTGCATCACGCCGCCGGTGTTGAGCGCCAGCAGGAAGCGTGGCATCACTTCGCTGCGCGCCACTTCGGCGCCGCGAATCTTGACGATGTACTCGTTGGCCGGCAGCCGGATGTCGTCGCGGATGCGAATGGCCGGCACCAGGATGCCCAGTTCCTGCGCGCCCTGCTTGCGGAGCAGCGAGATGCGCTCGAGCAGATCCCCGCCCTGCTTTTCGTCGATCAGGGGAATGACGGCATACCCGACTTCCAATTCGATCGGATCGATCTGCAGCAGATCCTGCATCGGATCGGTGGTGGCCGGCAGCGCCGGCTTCGGCATGTCGGCAATCAGCTGCGCGGCTTCGGTGCGCACTTCCATGGCGCTGGCGCTGCGTGCGATGAAGGCCATCGTGCCGGCCAGCGCAAAGAACGGAAACGCGGGCAAGCCGGGCATCAGGCCGAAGCTGCCCAGCACGCCGGCGGCGATCCACATCGCACGCGGCTGGCGGGCGAGCTGACCGGTGATCACATCACCCATGCCGTTGCCGTTGTTGGCGGAATTCGTGACCATCAGGCCGGCGGCAACGGAGATGATCAGTGCCGGAATCTGGCTGACGAGCCCTTCACCCACGGTCAGCATCACGTACTTGTTGGCGGCGGCGGCCAGCGGCAGTCCTTTCTGCATCACACCGATCACGATGCCACCGATGATGTTGATGCCGGTGATGAGCAGTGCCGCGATGGCATCACCCTTCACGAATTTCGAGGCACCATCCATCGACCCGAAGAAGTCGGCCTGCTGCGACACGCGTTCGCGGCGCGTGCGGGCCGCCTGCTCGTCGATCAGGCCGGCCGACAGATCGGCGTCGATCGCCATCTGCTTGCCGGGCATGGCATCGAGCGTGAAGCGCGCGGCGACTTCGGCGACGCGTCCGGCACCCTTGGTGATGACGACGAAGTTGATCGCCAGCAGGATCAGGAAGACGACGATGCCGACGACGTAATTGCCGCGGAGGATGAACGTGCCGAATGCCTGGATGATGTTGCCGGCATGTCCTTCACCGAGGATCAGCCGGGTCGAGCTCACGTTCAGGCCGAGCCGGAACAGCGTGAGGATGAACAGCACCGCCGGAAACGACGAGAACTCCAGCGGATCCTTGGTGGACAGAGCCACCAGCAGCACGACCAGCGCGCTGGCGATGCTGGCGGCGAGCAGCAGGTCGAGGATGACGGCGGGCAGCGGAACGACGAGCAGCGAGATGATCGCCACGACGCCGATGGCGAGCGCGACTTCGGCGGTGCGTGCCGGCTTGTCGGCGCCCGATGGCAGCGCGGCTGCCACAGCGCTCACGCGCGGACTCCGGTGCGCGTATTGGCGCGCGGTGTGTCATAGCGATTGCCGACATGGTTCGATGGCGCGCGATACTGCGTGGTGCGCGCGGCCGGCATGTCGAGGCGGCGCGTGGCACCGTTGGTCGGGGCGTCGTAGCGGGTGATGCTGCGCGGGGCGGGGGCGTCGTAGCGACGGGTGTGTCCGTCGGCGGGTTGTGCGCCGTAGCCCGGGCGGAGGATCGTGTGCGAAGCGGCCATGACGTGATCCTCAGGCCGCGAACTGGGGCAAACCGCGAAACAGCTCGCTGGTGAACTTCACCAGGAGCTGCACCATCCACGGCAATGCGACGAGAAAGATCGCCGAGACACCGACCAGCTTCGGCAGGAACGCCAGCGTCTGTTCCTGGATCTGGGTGACGCTCTGGAAGATCGAGACGGCCAGACCAATGCCGAGGGAAACGGCGAGCATCGGAGCCGAGACCAGCAGCGAGAGCAGGATGGCGTTTCGGGCGAGGTCGACGATCTGCGCGTGAGACATGTGTCAGGTGGGTTCGGGACGGTCTCATGCAGAAGCACGGGGGGTGCCACGGTTGGCGCTGGTTGCCCATGCAGGTTAAGTCGTTGCATACAAACGACTTACTGGACTGTATTGTCGGGCTTGCTTATGCGCCTTTCGCCCCCAGGCGGCAGGGATTGCCGAGCGATGGGGCGGCGCGGATTGCCGCTGGCGCCGATCGCGGCCGGATCAGTCGTCGATGGTGTGCGTGCCGGCCCAGCTGCGACCGAACTTGGCCTTCTGCCGCATCACGAACGCCAGCACTTCCGCGACCGCGACATACATCTCGATCGGGATCTGTGTGCCGGGCACCGCCTTGCTCGCCAGCAGTGCCCGGGCCACGGTGATGTTTTCCACCACCGGCACCCCGTGCTCGAACGCCAGCTGCTTGATCTTCTCGGCGATCTTCCGCTGGCCGATCGCCACGATGATCGGGGCCGGCGCCACCATCGGGTCGTACTTGATCGCCACCGCGATGTGAATCGGGTTCACGATCACCACGTCGGCCGTTGGCACCGCCGACATCATGCGCTTGCGCGTCAGGGCGCGCTGCGCGCTGCGGATGCGCTGCTTGATCATCGGATCGCCGTCGGCGCTGCGCGCTTCGTCCTTGATCTCCTGCTTGCTCATCTTGAGCGACTTGTGCCACCGCCACCACTGAAAGCCATAGTCGGCGCCGGCCAGCGCGACAAACGCGATGCCGGTGGTGCGCAGCAGGCCGATGGCGTGCTTCTGAAACAGGACCGCGACACCCATGGGCCCCTGCTGCGCCAGCCCCAGCACATCGCGCCACATCGCATCGACCGCACTGTACACCATGCTGCCGATGATGATGAGCTTGACGATGCTCTTGACGAGATCGGCGAGCCCCTGCGTGCCGAGCACTCGCTTCAGGTTCGTCAGCGGATTGAGCTTCGCGAACGATGGCTCGAGTGGCTTGAAGCTGAGAATTCCGCGCGCCTGAACCGCCGTCGCAATGAATGCGATGGCGGCGAACGCACCCAGCAGCACCGACACCTGGCCGAGCGTTCGCCAGCCGAGGGCAATCACATCGACGAGCAGGTCCTGCGGTTCGCGCAAGTTGGCGCCGGCATTGTAGAGCGATGCAGACATCGTGTCGGTGAGGTACCGTCCCATCACCGGCGCAACATTGGTGAAGATCACCGCCGCGCCGAAGAGCATCGCGGCGGTCGTCAGCTCGGTGCTGCGCGGGATGTTGCCTTTCTGTCGTTCGTCCTCGAGACGTTTGGCAGTCGGGTCTTCGGTCTTGTCCGCCTCGTCGGCCATGCGGTGCGCCTATCGAACCGACGACAGCATCGGACCGAGGATCCGGTGCATCAGGCCATCGTGGTAGGACGGCCAGCCGGTCGCCCAGACCGACGTGAGCCCGAGTGCGGCGGCCAGTGTGAACAATCCGGCCACGATCTGCAGCGGAAAGGCGACCGTGATGATCTGCAGCTGCGGCGCGGCGCGCGTCAGAATGGCGAGCGACACGTTGGTCAGCATCGTGGACGCCATCACCGGCGCCGAAAACATGACGCCGAGTGAGATCAGGTGTCCACCAAGCTTCGACATTGCCAGCATCCCGGCGCTCAGATCCGGCACGGTCCCCACCGGCAGCAGATCGAGCGACGAGCCGAGGCTGTCGATCATGACCAGATGGCCACCACTCGAGAAGAGCAGCAGCGTGACGAATGCCGTCATGAATTGGCCCAGCACCGGCACCTGAATGTTGGTCATCGGGTCCAGCACACTGGCACCGGCCAGGCCCATCTGCACCGACATCAGGTCGCCGGCGGCCGACGCGGCACCGAGGACAATGGCCGTGCCCAAGCCGAGGCCGAATCCGATGATCGTCTCACTGAGCAGCGTCAACGGCGTCAGAATCGGCTGCGCCTGTGCGTGCGCCCGCGCCACTGGCACCAGCACCAGTGTGAAGATGATCATTGCCGCAGTGCGCAGCTTCATCGGCACCGCTTTCGATGAGAACACCGGTGCGATCATGATCAATCCTCCGATCCGTGCGGCCAGCAGAAC
Source organism: Gemmatimonadaceae bacterium (assembly GCA_031374935.1). Taxonomy (GTDB): domain Bacteria; phylum Gemmatimonadota; class Gemmatimonadetes; order Gemmatimonadales; family Gemmatimonadaceae; genus JACMLX01. The sequence goes on from JANMHB010000093.1 coordinate 10,527, forward strand.
GAACGTCGATGCGCCGGCGCTCGTCAGCAGATCGGGAAGGGCGTCCGACCCGGCAAGGATCACCGGAAGCTCTGGACCAGGCCTGTCACCACCAGGCCCCACCCATCGACCAGCACGAAGAGCAGCAGCTTGAACGGCAGTGAAATCATCGCTGGAGGCAGCATCACCATGCCCATGCTCATCAGCACCGATCCGACGACGACGTCGATCACGATGAAGGGCAGAAAGAGAGCGAATCCGATCTGGAACGCCGTGCGCAATTCGCTGGTGACGAAGGCACTCATCAGGATCGTGAGTGGCACCGCCTCGCGCGACTCCGGCTGCGGCACCTCCGCCAGGTCGACGAACGTCTGCAGATCCTGATCACGAACCTGTCGCAGCATGAACGCCTTGAACGGCACCACGGCGCGCGACATCATCTCCACCTGCTCGATCTTGCCATCCATCCACGGTTCGAGCGCGTTGGAATTGATCTCTTTGAGCGTCGGTGTCATCACGAAGCCGCTCAGCAGCAGGGCCAGTGCCGCCAGCAGTTGCCCCGGCGGCGCCGATTGTGTGCCGAGTGCCTGCTTGAGAAAATGCAGCACGATGAGGATGCGCGTGAATCCCGTCATCATCAGCAGCAGGATCGGCAGCATCGACAACAGCCCCATCATGATCACGACACCAACGGTGCCGCTCATGCGGAGCCCTTCGCCGGCCACGCCGCCGCCGACCTTCAGTTCCATCTGTGGCGCGAGTTTCGAGATGATGCTGTCGGCGCGCCCGGAGATGCGTTGCGCTTCCGCCGTCGTCAGCGGTGCGGTGCCCTCGGCACGTTTTTGCAGTGCCGCGATATCGCGAGCCTGAGGAGCGGGCATCAGCGGCGCAATCGTGGCGTCACCACCGGAGCGTGAGCCGGTGGCCGCGGGTCTGGACGGGCGTGGTGCCGTGACCTGTGGATCGCTTCGCGCGGGCAGATCGCGCGGGCCGGGCTGCAATGCGGGTGGCGGCAACGTGCGCAACCCGCCGGGCGCGGTGGCCGGTGCGCCGGTGCGCGCCGGCGCCGCGGCCGCTGGCGCTGGTGCCGGCCGTGCCGGTGCGGCAGCCTGCGCAAACAACGACGTCGCGCCAAGAGCCCCCAGCATCACGATCAGGCCGCGGCGCACCGATCCACGGATCGCGTCGCCCAGCACCTTCCGAAAACTGGAGGCGCTGGCGAGATCGTGCGGCACGTCGGATGGCGCCGCGGCGGCGATGCCGGGAAAGTGCAGCGCGCCGGTGGCCGTGACGGACGTCAACTGCTCGAGCGGCGCATGCTCCGGACCCGGCACGAGCCCGGCGTGTGGTGTCGGTGCCGACTGCGGAAGCGTGAACAGGGTGCGGACGCCACCATCGCCCACGCTGACACCGATCAGCAGATCACCACGCTGCACGATCGCAATCCCTTGCCGCTGGCCGAGTGGAATCCGTTGAATGACACTGAACGCGTCGCCGCCGCTGGCCTGCACCGCGCCTGGCAGGAATCGTTTCGCAAGCCGTGCCACCAGCATGATCAGACCCAGCACGAAGGCGAGCGTTCCGATCATGCCGGCGTAACCCGCACCGGTCATCCGACCAGCTCCGCTCCGCTCGTGCGACTGATGATGCGCGTGACACGCACACCGAAGTTCTCGCCGAGCACCACCACTTCGCCTTCCGCAAACCGTCGATCCCCGACATAGATGTCGATCGGTTCACCAGCCAGTCGCTCCAGCTGGACCACCGAGCCGCGCCCGAGCTGCAGGATCTCCTGCACCGACATCGTCGTCCGCCCGAGTTCAATGGCAACCGGCAGCGTCAGATCCATCAGCATGCCGAGCGGCACCTCGCCGTTGGCGCCGATGGTCGCATCGAGGTCGGAGAAGTCGCCGCCCAGATCATCGGTGCCGGTTTCGGTGCCGGCGTCCTGCAGGGGAAGGCCGGCGTTCTTGGCAGCGATCAGTGCTGCGATTTCGTCCTGGTTCATGGCGTGTCCTGGTCTGCGGGCGTGAGCGTGCCGATGATGCGATTGTCAGAGATTCGACCGTCGGTAATGCGTGCGGCGAGTTTTCCGCCGCTGCGGCCGGCCGTCGCCACCAGTCTGGGCTGGCCCGAGACCGTGACGTTGAGCAGCGAGTTGGCGCTCAAGCCGGTGTTGATCACCGATCCGGGAGCCAGCTGCGTCAGGTCCTTCATGGTGAGCCGGAACTCCGGTAGCCGCGCCGCCACCGGCACACTGGTCCTGCGCAAGGAACGCTCGGTCTGCTTGCGCTGCGTGCGCAGCTCTTCCTTGCTCTTGGCAGTGCTCGACACGCGCCGCGTATCGGCGCTGGTGAAGTAGTCTTCGAGCGAGGCGAACGGCAGGCAGATCATGATCAGGGAACTCACGTTCATGGCGCTCACCTCGATGTTCGCCACCAGCACGGGATCTTCCCGCGCGCTGACCTGCAGGATCTCGGGCGCGGCCTCGAAGCCGCTGATGGCGAGTTCGATCGGGATCACTTCATGCCAGGTGTCGCGCACGATGGACGCGGTGCGATCGGCGACGATGCGCACGGCGTCCTGTTCCAGCGCGGTCAGGGGCCGCGCCATCATGGTGGGTGCGCTGCCGCCGCCGAACAGGCGATCGACCAGGAAGAAGGCAAAGTCGCTGCCGAAATCGACGACACCCTGCAAGCCGTCCTTGCCGTTGATGTCGACGATGTAGCTGCAGCAGGGTGTCGGCAGCGAGAGCGTGAATTCGCCGAAGCTGAACTGCTCGACACTCTGCAGGCGCACTTCGATCTGGCCACGCACGCGCGACATCAGGTAGCTCTCCAGGCTCTTCACCATCCGCTCGTACATCGCCTCGATGGTGCGGAGGCGTTCCTTCGAGATGCGGTGCGGCCGGCGGAAATCGTAGCGCTGCGCTTCGTGCTGCACCACGGCGGGCTTCCGTCCCGACGCCGCCAGATCGAGCGCGCTGCCACCGGTACCGCCGAGCAGTCGGTCGATCTCGCTCTGATTGAGGGTGTCGTTCGCCATCGTCAGTGCATCACTGGATGACGAACTGCGGAAAGCTGACGCGCTTGATCAGCTTCTTCTGCTTCACGATGGTCGAGACCAGTGCGTTGATCTCGGCCTTCAGCGGCTCGCGCGCGGCGACCTCGGCCAGCTGTTCGACCGTCTTCGCACCAACCAGCGCGAGGACGGCGTCCTTGATCTCGGCGTCGCGCTGCTTGAGGACGTCGACTGCGGCCGAATCCTTCATGTCGAAGGCGACCGACAGCATGAGAAAGCGCGTCCCACCGGAGCCGGCGGGATTGAGCACCAGATCGCTGATCGTGTAGAGCGGGGGCGGTCCGGACGGCTCGTGCTCACCGTCCGCGCCCGCGCTGTCGGCATGTTCGCCGTCGGCCGAAACGTGCTCGCCGTCGCCGGCCTTGGGCGGTGTGTGCGCAGCGAGTTCGGCTGGAACGAGGTTGCCGACGATGCTTGCCATCAGCTTCGGCCCGACGACCTTGGCGCCCACCACTCCACCCCCGCCCACCCCAACCAATCCGAGGACCAGGGGCAGCACGAATGGCGGCAGACTCCGCTTTTTCTTCTCGGTGCCTTCCTCGGGAACAGTCTCTTCTTCGGCCATGGATCGATCCTGATGAACGTGGGGACGGAGTGCGTCTGTCCCTGTTCAAAGCAGTGGCCATGCCAAAGCCCCGAGCGGCCGGTGACGGTACCGAAGTACCTGTCAAATAATGACTTACGCGTTTCTCTCGGCAGGTCCAGCAGGCGGAGAAAGCGACTGGTCGGCAACTCCTGCCGCCGACCGACAGCCCATTGTTGCCGGGCGCGACGGTGAGTCGGCGGCCACCCTGCGGTGCGCCGCCGACTCTCCTCAGGCGATTATCGCTTCAGGTTCACCAACTCCTCGAGCATCGAGTCGCTGGTGGTGATCACCCGGCTGTTGGCCTGGAACCCGCGCTGGGCGACGATCAGGTTGGTGAATTCCTGCGCCAGATCGACGTTCGACATTTCGAGTGCACCGCTGGTCACGAAGCTCTGGCTGCCCTCCAGCGCGTAGCCGAGCACCGCGCCGCCGGAGTTGCCGCTCAAGGCGTACATGTTGTCACCCGTGCGCAGCAGACCGGCCGGGTTGTTGAAGTCAGCCAGCACGATCTGCCCGAGCGTCTGGTTGACGCCATTGGTGAATGCGCCGCTGATGATGCCGATGCGATCGATGCTGAAGTTCTGCAGCTGGCCGCTGGTGTAGCCGTCCTGATCGCGCAGCACGGCGGTGCCATTGCCGGCGAACTGTGTGATGCCGCCGAGTGTACCGGCCACGCCGCCACCGCTCACTTCGGCGCCGAGGTTCATCGTGACCGACATCGAGGCGCCACCCGGGCCGTTGATGGCCAGCGTCGGGCTGGAGACGCCGGTACCGGCGTCGGGGCCGCCGATGATCGCCGACTGCGTGAGCAGCGCCGTCGACGGATCGAAGGTGAAGCGACCCGTGACGGTGCCGCCGCCGGTGATTGGTGCGCCTGGCGTGCCAGCATCGAGGGTGTAACCTGCGGGCAGCGTCGATGCGTCGATCTGCCAGTCCCACTGATTCTGCGCCGTCTTCCACATCCACATCTTCACATCGACCTTGTTGCCGAGGGCGTCGAACATCCCGATCGTGCCGTTGGTGAACGTGCCGGTGTTGGCAGACACCGCACGCGTGTCGGGTCCGAAACCACCGAGCAACGGGCCGGCGCCATCCGGGTCAGCCGCGTTGAAGATGCCAGCCGACGAGTTGAGGTTGCCGGCCACGGTCACCTTGGTCGTCGCGCGCGCGGCGACCTTCTGGCCGAAAGGCAGCGTGATGTCGGTGATGGTGTCGTTCAGCACACCGTCCTGCGCCATGCGGCCCTGCACGATGAAGCCGTTCGTCGGCGAGACCATGCGCCCCTCGGCGTCGAGCTGGAAGTTGCCGGAGCGCGTGTAGTACGTCTCGGTGCCTTTCCGTACGACGAAGAACGCGTCACCCTGCATCGCGATGTCGGTGCTCACACCGGTTGTTTCCACGTTGCCCTGTGTGAACAGCTGGTCCACCGATCCGATCAGCGACCCCAGGCCGATCTGCACCGGGTTCACGCCACCCTGATCACCCGGTGGCCGACTGGCGCCCTGCAGCAGCTGCGCGAAGCCTTCCTTGAAGGCCACGCGACCGCCCTTGAAGCCGACCGTGTTGACGTTTGCGATGTTGTTGCCGATGACGTCCATGCGGAACTGGTGGTTCCGAAGACCAGAGACGCCGGCAAAGAGAGAGCGAAGCATGGGAAAGGTGGGATTGGAGGTGAACTGCGACCTGCACGAGAGCCTTCAGGCGGCGCGAACGCGCCGGGATTCAACTGGGGATGTCGCGGGTTGCGGCGTTTCGTCAGCGGCTGCTGATGCCGGTGACGGCATTGAGCGGGATGCGGAGGCTGCCCATGGTGTACTGCAGGCCATTGGCGCTGGATTCGAGCCCCGTGACCAACCCACGGACCGCGGTCGACCAGGTGACGGGATTGTCGGTGTCGACGGCTGTGACCGAGACGCGATACACACCGGGTGGCAGCTCGCGCAGGGCCTGCCCGACCACGACGTCGCTGGTGCCGCTGGACAGATAGCCCATCGCCTTGGTCGCGATCTGCCGTCCGCTGCGGGCGTCGAAGACGTTCAGCTGGGACGGTCCGCCGGCGCCGGTGACGGTCAGGACTTCGGTGCCGCTGCCATTCAGTTCGATCAGATCGCTGGCTGCGGTGATCGTGCGCCCGATGTTGTTCACCGCGGTGCCTGCCGCCACTTCGTTCGCCAGCGCCGACTGCGCGGCGCCCTGCGTCTCCAGCGTCTTGGAAATGTTCGTCAGCTGCTCGACGCTCGAGAACTGCGCCAGTTGCGCGGCCATCTGGTCGGCGTTGGCGGGGCTTTGCGGATCCTGATTCTTCAGCTGAGCCACCAGCAGCTTGAGAAAGTCATCCTTGCCCAGCGCGCCCTGCGCCTTGCGAGCGGGTGGTGCGCCCGGCGTGCCCGGTTCACGAACCGCGGGCCCGATCTTGATGGGTGATGCGACCGTTGTCATCGACGATCCTCCGGCTGCTCGCGACGCGAGCGGTGACGCGGATCGTCGGACGACGGCCGCGGAGTGTGACGCGACGAATCGCGCGCGAATGCCTCGCGCTGCTGCTGGTCGCGTGTGGATTGGTCGCGAAGGTTGCCCTGCGCCTGACTGTCGGACGCGGCGCGCATGGCGGCCAGTTCGATGACGGGGGCCGCCGTGCGCGAGAACGTCGCGCTGTCGGTGGCGCGGATCGCGGAGGTTGACTGGACGCGAACACCGTCGGCGGTCAGCCCGCGTCGCTCCAGTGCCTCGCGCAATTCGCCCAGGCGATCGGTCAGCGCCGCCGCCTGCTGTGCATTCCCCAGCCCGAGCCGCGCATCAACCGACGTGCCGCGGGTATCGATGCGAATCTGATCCTCCAGGCCGCCGGCGTTCTCCATTCGCAGCATCACGCTGCTCAGCGGCCTGGCGGATTGTGTCGCCTGCAGATCCATCAGGTGACTGATGCGATCGGCCATGCTCAGTGATGATGGTGGTGCAGCGATGCGCACCGAACCCGCCAGATCCGTCGCACCGGCGGCTGGTACCATGCCACTCACTGCGAGCGGCGACGTGGTCTCGCTCCCCGGGCGAGCGTCGCGGCCGGATTCACCGGGCCGCGCGACGGTCGCCACTCTGGCCACCGCTGCCACCGTGGCCACGCGCGCCACCTGTGCCACGTTCGCGACACGCGCCATCGTCGCCGTGTGCGAGTCCTCGTTGGCACGTGGGCCGACGCTGGCCCGGTACTGCGACGTGCCTTCGCTCTGCTCTCCCTGCAGATCGTGCATCAGCGCGGCGAGCGTATCGCCCGACACCCCGCCCTCGCCCGGCAGTTCGACATGACCCGGATCACGGGCGCCGAGCGTCCGCAGCCCTTCCTGTTTTGCGACCTCCGCCAGATGTGCGTAACCGAGCGGGTTCTCCCATGCACCGTCAACCATCAGGTCCGCCGCGCGGCCCTGCGCATGCTTCGAGGTGCGTGTCCACGTCACGATCGGGCCGGGTGCAGTGCGACCCTGCGCGTACAACGCATTCTGTCGCGCCTGCGATCGCACCGTTTCGACGACGGTGACCTCGTGACCGAACTCGCGCTGCATACGCTCCATCACGCGCTCGAGCCGCTCGCGGAACGCGGGATCGAGCGCCGCGCCGCCGCGGTCGGTGCGGGTGCGGTCGGGCAGGGCTGCGACAGTCGGTGCGCCCGACGTCTCGCCTGCCGAGGGCGAAGCGACCACGGTGTTCGCGTTCTCGCGCGCCGACACTTCAGTACGGCGATCCGTGATGGACACCGGCGTTGTGCCGCGGCTGAGCGGTGCGTCTTCGAGCACGGACGCCGGCGCATCGAAGTGGTCATCCACCAGCACCGGTGTGTCATCCGTTGACGGCCGGTCCGGCAGCGACGCGGTGAACCGGTCGAGCCGCATGGTCGTGAGGCCATCGTTCACCACGTCGGATTCGCTCGACGTATTGTCCGGCATGTCGGGGAGCGACACCGGCGGAGGCGGCAGCGGCAACGATGCCACCAATTGCATGGCGGCAGCGCTCGCCGCGCTCGGGTCAATCGCCGGCCAGATGTCGCTCGGTGCCGTGAGTAGCGTCTCGGTCGACAGTGGTACGTCTGGCAGCGACTCGATCGCAGCACTGTCAGGCAGCGACACGGCGATGGCATCCTGCGACGGCGAGACAGGGTGCGGCGCCGGCGCGATACCGGCCTGCGCCATCCCGTCGACAGGCACATCACCGACCTCCGCCTCCGGCACGGCCATCGGCGACATCACGATGATCGCTGTGCCATCCGACGCCACACCGCCGTCGCCGTCGGTTGCAGGCGTTGCGGGGAGTGACGCCGCACTGCCAGGCAACGCCATCGACGTTGGGGGTGCATCATGTTTCGTGATCGCGAACTTCATCGCGCCGGTGAGCATCAGTGCGCGGAGGTCCGCCCGCTGCTGCGCAGCCAGCCGCGCCTTCGCCGCCGCGTTGGGCGTGGCGCACGCTTCGTCATCGACACGCGCCGACGCCAGCGACTTCGCAAAGGATTCACGCGGTGTGTCGCTGCCCCGACGTTCCGGCACCGCGTCGGCTCGTGGGCGCAGCGCCTGCGTCACGACTGGTAGCAGGCTGCTCATTTGTCACCCCCGGCGCGGCGTGGTTGGACGGAGCTCAACGCGGCGGCACGTGGTGCCGGCAGGTTGGTGAGAATGGCGGCGGTCTGCCGATCGCTGAGCAAACCGAGGATGATCCCGACGTCGTGATCGTTCATCTGACCGAGCACACGTGCCGCGTCTTTCGCGCCCATGGTGGCGAAGATCTTGGCCAGCCGGCGCTGGTGTGCCTGCGTGGCGGCAGCGGTGGCGGCGCCATCGTCGGGCGCGGCGGCGGGTGCGGTGGCGGCGACTGGTGCGATGACGACAGGCACGTTGGGCTTCGTCACCGCGGGGACGGGCTTCGTGACAGCGGGAGTGGCTGACGCATGGCCGGCATCCGCATGACCAGCATCCGGTTTCACCGTGTGGGCCGCTGCGGGCGCTGCAGCCGTTGTCGCAACAGGCATGTCACCTGCAGCGTGTTCACCTGGAGCGTGTGATGTCGTGTCGCCGGTGCCGGCACTGTCGCCGGCCGCGCGTGTCGAGTCACCGACGGGCTTGAGTCCGCGCCGTTGTGCGTCGGCGACGGCGCTGGCGTGCGCCTTGCCCGCCTGATACACGGAATAGAACCCGCCGCCACTGACGCCCATCAGCAGGCCGAGGATCAGTGGCAGAATGAGCTTACCCATTGGTCGTGCGCTCCGGATCGGGTGGAGTGGTGTCGGCGTGGTGGAAGCGCGTGAGCGCGATTTCGTCCATCGCCACGCGGTCGGCCGTCAACTCGGCTGCGCGATGTGCCTCGGCCTGCTTCTCGCGCAACGTGCCCAGCGCGTGCCGCGCCTGGAACGCCTGCCGCAGCTCATCCTGTGCGCGCCGCACCAGACTCTCGGCCGTGATGACACTGGTGGTGGCCAGCTGCAGTCGGATGTCGAGTGCCCCGAGGACGTACTGCAGTTGCTGCAGGGCGCCTACACTGCTGCCGCTGTTGCTGGCGACGGTGAGCGACGCATGTCCCGCGGTGCGCGCGTCGTCAATGGCCCCGCGCAGCGCGCGGGCCGCAGTTGCCTCTGCTTCGGCCGTGTTGAGCGCCGTCGCCCGCGCCCGCTCCGCTTCCTCGCGAAGTTCCAGCACCCGCTGCAGGCGGAACTTGAAGCGGCTCATGGCATGCCGCGCTGCTGCAACAGGTGATCGTACCGCGCCTGCAGCTGCTTGAGCCGCGCAACGCTGTCATCGAGGCCCGTGCTTTCGCTTGGCGGCTGGCGCAGAAAGGCCAGCAGCTGATCGCGCAGCCCGATCGCCGCGTCCACCAGCGGATCGGAACCCTTCTGGTAGGCACCGACGAGAATCAGGTCTTCCTTGTCACGCCACGACGCCTCGAGGCGCAGCAGCAGGTTGGCAGCGTGGCGATGTGTGTCGGTGATCAGCAGGTCGCGCACCCGGCTCTTCGAGTCGAGCACGTCGATGGCGGGAAAATGGCCGGCACTGGCCAGCTTGCGCGTCAACACGATGTGTCCATCGAGGATCGATCGTGCGGCGTCGGCGATCGGTTCGTTGAAGTCGTCGCCATCCACCAGCACCGTGTACACACCGGTGATGCCCCCGACGCGGGCGTTGCCGGCGCGTTCGAGCAGCCGTGGCAACGCCGCGAACACGGACGGCGGATAACCTTTCGTGGTTGGCGGTTCACCGACTGCCAGACCGATCTCGCGCCAGGCCATCGCGACCCGCGTGATCGAGTCCACCATCAGCAGCACCTGCTTGCCCTGATCGCGGAAGTACTCGGCAATTGCCGTAGCCACCAGCGCACCGCGGGCGCGCACCAGCGCGGCCTGGTCGCCAGTGGCGACGATGATCACGCTGCGCTTGAGCCCTTCTTCACCCAGCGAGTTCTCGACGAACTCGCGCACTTCACGACCCCGCTCGCCGAGCAGCGCGATCACATTCACATCGGCCTGTGCCTGCCGCGCCACCATGCCGAGCAGCGTGCTCTTGCCCACGCCGCTGCCGGAGAAGATGCCGATGCGCTGCCCATGTCCGATGGTGAGCAAGCCGTCGATGGCGCGCACGCCGGTGGCCATGGTGCTGCCGATCACTTCGCGATGCAGCGGATTCGGCGGCTCGGCCAGCAGCGGTGCGCGCTCTTCGACATCCAGCTTGCCCTTGTCGTCGATCGGATGTCCGAGACCGTTGAGAATGCGACCGAGCAGACCGGGCCCCACATCGACGCCGAATGAACGACCCAGTGCCACGACACTCGCGCCAGGCGCGATGCCATCCAGTTCCCCGAGCGGCATCAACAGCACGCCGTTCTGGTGGAATCCCACCACTTCGGCCAGCACCGAGCGGGCATCGTTGGTGTTGGTGATCCGCGCCAGTTCGCCGAGGCCCATTTCAAGGCCACTGACTTCGATCGCCAGCCCCACCACGCGCGCCACACGCCCAAAGGTGTGTGTGCGTGGCACGTCGGTAATGCGGCGCGTCATTTCGCGCGCGACCAGTGTCTCAGGCATTGGTGTACGTCAGCCGGCGGTAGAGACGTTCGAGGCCGGTGTCCACGCGGCCGTCCACGATGCGTTCGCGTCCTTCCACCACGCAGCCACCCTGTTCGATGCGTGCATCACTCACCCAGCGCACTTCGCGTCCGCGTGTGATCATCGTCGCCATGTCTCCGTCACGCTCGGCTGCGTACAGTGCTTCCAGGTCGGCGGGATTGACGCGGATCGACAGCGCCTGGTCGAGGCCGAACTCCTGCACACCGCGCGTGACGAGTTCGACGACGGTGTCGGAGGCGATGGTGACCTCGCGAGTGACGATCTGGTGTGCGACGGCGACGGCGATTGCCGCAATGTTCTCTTCGATGTTGGCCAGCCAGCGTGCCTCGCCGATACGGATGTCGTCCAGCGCGCTTTCGGCGGCCATTCTGGCACCGCGCAACCGCGCCTGTTCTGCCAGCTCACCCTGTTCGCGTCCGTCCGCCACGCCGCGCAGGTAGGCGGCATCGAGATCCGCCTGTCGTGCCTGCGATGCCGCCAGTTCCGCGGCCGCCAGCTCCGCCGCCGCCATCGTCACCCGGCTGTTGGGACGCTCGTCGAGATCCTCGTCGAAGGCCGACGTGACGCGCCGCGCATCGCTTCCGAACTGACTCGGCATCCAGCTTTCAGTGGCTGCCACGGTGACCACCATCCGCGGCGTGATCCGGGTGCGCTGCGCGGACGTGAAGAGCGGCTCAAATGAGGACATCGTCGCCTCCCTTGCCACCGATCACGATCTCGCCCATCTCCTCCAGGCGACGCACCTGCGCCACGAAGGCCGTCTGCGCGGCTTCGACATCCTTCATGCGGGCCGGGCCCATCATCTCCATCTCTTCCTGCAGCGCCGCCACCGCGCGTTGCGACATGCAGCCGAGGATCTTCGCCTTGAGTTCCGGGCTCGCGGCCTTGAGGGCCAGGGCCAGGCTCTTCGCTTCGACTTCGCGCAGCACGCGCTGGATCGCCTTGTCCTCGAGGGAATTCAGATCCTCGAAGACGAACATCAGGTTCTTGATCACTTCGCAGAGTTCCGGATCGCGCTCCTCCACGCCTTCGAGCAGCTCCTTCTCGAGCGCACCGGAGATGAAGTTCATCACTTCGGCCACCGCCTTCGGGCCACCGGAGACCGTGCCTTCCGCCATGATCGACGACGCTTCGGAGCCGATGTGCTTCTCGATCAGCATCAGCATCTCCGGCTGCACCTTTTCCATGCCGGCCATGCGGAACACCACCTCGCCGCCTTTCGACGACGGGATCTCCTTGAGAATGCTCGCGGTCTGCTGCGGATCGAGATGCGCCAGCACCAGCGCGATGGTCTGCGGATGTTCGTTGCGCAGGGTGTTGCCCAGCTGCTGCGGGTCGGCGCGACGCAGTCGCGTGAGGCCGGCGGTATCGGCCAGCTGTCCCTGCACACGGCGCAGGATGCTGGCGGCCTTCTGGGGCCCAAATGCCTTCTCCAGCACTTCCTTGGCGTATTCCACGCCGCCATTCGACAATGACCCGATGCCGATCGCCGACTCGATCCACTCCTCGAGCACCTGATCGATCACCGGACCGGCGACATCGTCCATCCGGGCGATCTCGTACGAGAGCATGTCCACTTCGTCGGTGGACAGCTTCTGCGTCACCTTGGCGGCGGCATCGGTGCCCAGCGCCAGGCAGAGCAGGGCCGCCTTCTGCCGCCCGTTGAGCGACTCGAAGCTGATTTCTCTGGGCATCCGTGCGATGGCGCTAGGCATTCCGCATCCAGTTCCGGAGGATCTTGGCTGACACGTCGGGATAGGCTTCCGCCGTCGCGACGACGCGTTCCTTCAACGGGTTCACCGGCATGCGCAGCGGCTGATACGTCGGCGAGTTGTCGTCACCCTCGTCCGATCGCTCGGCGAGTTGTCCCATCGGCTGACCGGCGCTGTTCAACTGGGGGGCCCGTGACGCGGCAATCGCCATCGCGCGCGCGTCAGCCGATTGCGACTTGAGGTTCTTCATCACGGTCAGCGCGATCAGTACCGCCAGTGCCAGCCCGACCAGCCCGAGCGCCGGCCGCTGCACCTGCTGAATCGTGCGCATCGCCTTCTCGCCGGTCGTTTCGGCGGGAATGGCGGTGATGCCTTCGAACGGGGTACTGACGACCTTCACCAGGTCGCCGCGGGTCGAGTCGAAACCGACCGCATTGCGCACCAGTGCCGTGATCTGATCCAGCTCGGCCTGCGGACGCGTGGTGCTCACGCCCTTGGCATCCATGCGATCCTTGACCAGCACCGCCACCGTGAGGCGCTTCACCACGCCGGTGGCGGACTTGATGGTTTCCACCGTGCGCGAGTTGTCGTAGCTGCTGGCGACGTTGGTCGACCCGGCACCGCCGTCGGTGCCTGGCGTGATCTCCGCCTTCTGCTCGGTGCTGAGCGCCTGCTTTTCCGGATCGATCACCTGCGACATGCGCTCGACCTGGTCGAAGAGCAGGTCGGCAGCGACGGTCACGGTGGCATTGCCATTGCCCACGATCTGGTTGACCATCGCACTCGCCTTCTCGGCCAGATGATCTTCCACGGCGCGCTGCTGTTCGAGTTGCGCGCTGCTGAGTGAGGCGGGGTCGTTGGCGTCGAGCATGCGCGACAGCAGGCGACCGCCATCGTCCAGTACCGCCACCCGTTGCGCCTCGAGATTGTCGATGCTGCTGGCGACCAGCTGTGAGATGCCGCGCACCACGTCGGCGTCGGGCCGCTGACCATTGCGCAGCTTCACCACCACGCTGGCTTCGGCCGGCGCATCACCCGCACGACGGAAGGCCTGCGTTTCCTTGATCGCCAGGTGGACCTGCGCGCGCTCGATGCCCTTCATCGTGCTGATCGTGCGCTCCAGCTCTCCTTCCAGTGCGCGACGATAGTTGATCTTCTGTGCGAAGTCGGTCATGCCCCAGCTGGGCTGGTCGAACAGCTCCATGCCAGGGCGACCCTGCGCCGGCAATCCCGACGAGGCAAGCACCACCCGCGCGCGGGCCAGATCGGTGGCGGCGACCATGATGTCGGTGCCGCCCCGCTCGAGCTGATACGTCACGCCGGCGGCATCGAGCGCATCGGTCATCTTGCCGACGCTCTCCAGTGGCACGCCACTGAACGCCGGCACGAGGTCTGGCGTGGTCGCCCAGCGCGAGACACCAAGAATCGCGACCAGCGCGATGACGCCGACACCCAGCATCGCCACACGGCGGATGCCACCGATGCGGTCGAACAGTTGTTCAAGTGCGGGAGGCATCGTGATCAGTTCTGCATGGTGATGACGGTCCGATAGGCCTCAATGACCTTGTTGCGCAGTTCGATCAGGGTGTCGAGCGCGATGCCGGCTTCGCTGGACGCCGCCATCACCTGGTGCAACTCCACCTGTTCGCCATTCAGGAACCGGCGCGTCGTCTCGCCGCTGATGTCCTGAGCGGCGCTGACTTCGTTGACGGCGCGTGTCAGCACATCGCCGAACGCGCCACCACCGGTGGGCTCGGGCAGCACCGGCACCGACTTGCCACCCTCACCGGGCAGGCCGAATTCTGCGACGCGCTGTGCGAACGCGCCGAAACGATCGATCGTCATGTTCAGCCTCGAACGTCGAGATGGGCGCCGCGCATGCCAATCGGCGCGGCGGTACGGTCGTCGGACGACGGCATGCGAGTGCCGTACGTCAGCGGACCCAGTGCGGCGCGACGCGCCAGCTGTCGGGTGATGTCGTCGGAGACGCGTGCCGCAAGGCTATGCTGTTCGTCGCGCGCACTGGTCGGGTCACCGGCGGTGGGCGATGTCGGCGTGTCGTCGCCGCGAGCGGTCAGGCCGTCGCCGCGGCGGAACAGATCCGGGAGCGCGCCGGCCGTGGCGGGCAGCTGGGCGGTGAGCGAAGAGATCGACATGCTCAGAGCTCCAGCGACTTGCGCAGCAGCTGCTTCACCGACTGAAAGACGGTGGCGTTGGCTTCGAACACCCGTCGCGCATCGAGCAGGTCGACGAGTTCGGTGGTGCGACTGACGTTCGACAGCGTGACGTAGCCTTCCGTATCCGCATCGGGATGACCGGGCATGTGCACACGGGCGCCCGGTGTCGTGTCTTCCTGGATGCTGTCGACCACCACGCCGTAGTTCGGATCGTCCACCGACCGCGGCGAAGATGGCGCGGCGCCGGCAGGCACGTCGAACTGCGATGTACCGAATGGTGCCGTCGTGAACGGCAATTGATTCGGGAAGCGAAAGCTCGCTTCGTGTTCGGCGCTGGTGGCGGTGCGCAGCTGCACCACTCGGCGACTGTAGGCCTTGCCGTCGGCACCGCGCGTGACGTCGGCGTTGGCGAGATTGCTGGCGGCGACTTCGATGCGTGTGCGCTGCGCGGACATGCCGCTGGCGGCGATGCCAAGCGCACGGAACATCGGCTTGATCGCGGGGCCACCCACGAACGGGAGCAAACCAGGGAGTTTCGGCATCGGTTTCAGCGATCCCGCAGCGCGCGGCGGATCGAGTCGTAGGTGCCCTTCAGGCGGGTGGCGGCGGTTTCGAAGTAGAGCTGTTCGTTTGCCAGCGCCGCCATTTCCTGCTCGGTGTCCACTGGTCCGCGTTCACCCGAGACGGCCGCCGCCGCTGTGCTTCCGGCCGGCAGCGCGAACCCGTCCTTGTTTACCACGGTGGCGTTGGCGACCCGATCGGCGATCTGACGATGCCGGAGAGCGCTCTGGTCCATGGCTTCCCTGATGGAGCCGGCCGAGGAGACCCGATTGATGAAGTTGAAGAGCGCCATGATCCGGAACCGAGGTGAAGGGACACGCGTCGGGATCATGAGAAAGCACGGCCGGTGCCAGTCGAGGTCGTGGCGAGCCTGGTGTCAGACTCAGCAGTGGAACGTGTTGTTTCAGAACATGTTGCAGTACCGCGTGGCCGTTACGCTGCGCCGAGTCGGACGGCGCGATGGCGCGGCAGAGCTGGCTGTTCCGGCAAGTTGTGCCGAGTGTGGTATGGCGCGTCTTGCCGCCCGTCGGGCGCACGGTGGTCGGCGCGATTGGAACCAGGTGGCGTCATGGCGGTTGTACGTCTGACTCGTGCATCCGATAAGCTTCGGCGGTGCGTGACGAGGTGCAGCTGCGGCAGTCTTCTGGCGTGGCGTGTGTCCCGAACCCGTTTCCGCTGTTCCCGCCTCCTCGTTTCCCGCCTGCGCTGCCGCAGGATTGCAGAACATGGCTACCGAGATCCTGTCACAGAGCGAACTCCTGACGCAGCTCGACCCACGCGTTGCCTCCGTCGTCGCGCGGCTGTCGGATCGGCCTGAGCTGGCCCCGCTGCTCGAGCAGTTGCTGGCGCTCGATGGCCCGGCGCTGGCCCGCGCCAAGCGCTCACTCGTCAAGGCGAAGGTTGCTGCACCCGCGGCGCCGGAGATCGACATCGATTTCCTTCGCCTGTTGCGCGAACTGCCCGCCGACCTGGAATCGGCGCGCCTGCGCGCGCGGGAGTTCATGGAGCGGGAGGTCGAACCGATCGCAAACGACTACTGGGAGCGGGCGGAGTTTCCGTACCACCTGATTCCCGAGTTCGCATCGCTCGATTTGCTGGCGTCGATTTTCCCGATCGCCGACGATGGATCAGTCCGGCATGATTCGGTGGCGGAAGGGGTTCTGACGATGGAGCTGGCCCGTGTGGACTGCTCGTTCGCGACCTTTCTGGGTGTGCATGGCGGGCTGGCCTTCGGGTCAATTCTGCTGTGTGGCTCGAAGGAGCAGCAGGAGGAGTGGCTTCCGAAGATGCGTCGCTGGGAGACCCTTGGCGCGTTCGGGTTGACGGAGCCGGATGTTGGATCAGGCGTTGCTGGCGGCATTACGACAACATGCCGGCGCGATGGTGACTCGTGGATCATTGACGGCGAGAAGCGATGGATCGGCAACTCGACCTTCGGCGATTTCGTCGTCGTCTGGGCCCGTGACGTGGCTGATCAGCAGGTCAAGGGCTTCATCGTCGAGACCAGCACACCTGGCTACTCGGTCAGGAAGATGGAAGGAAAGATTGCGCAGCGGACGCTGCAGAACGGGCACATCACGCTGGACCATGTGCGCGTCAGCGAGCAGCATCGGCTGCAGCGGGCCAACGGCTTCAAGGATGTGGCGCGGGTGCTGGGCATGACCCGGGTTGGCGTGGCATGGATTGCCGTCGGCTGCGCGGCTGGCGCCTACGAACGTGCGCTGGCCTATACCCAGCGCCGGACCCAGTTCGGCCGTCCACTGGGCAGCTTCCAGCTGATCCAGTCGATGCTGGCCAAGATGGTTGGCAAGCTCTCCTCGATGCAGGCGATGGCGCTGCAGGTGAGCCGGCTGCAGAACGCGGGTCGGTGCGAGGAGCACCATTCCGCGCTCGCCAAGCAGTTCTGCGCCGCCCAATGTCGCGAGGTGGTGGCGCTGGCCCGGGAGTCCATGGGGGGCAATGGTATTCTCCTGGACCATTCCGTGGCGCGGTTCTTCGCCGACGCCGAGGCCATTTACTCGTACGAAGGGTCGAACGAGATCAACACCCTGATCGTGGGTCGGGCGCTGACCGGGCACGGGGCGTTCGTCTGACGTGACCGGCCGGACGACGCCCGACGGCCGCGTTGGTTGACAGCCGCGATGGGGACGGACCCCCCGACGCGATGGGGACGGACTCCCCGACGCGATGGGGACGGACTCTCCGACGCGATGGGGACGGACCCCCCGACCCGATGGGGACGGACCCCCCGACGCCGTATCCCGGTGTTCGCGTCGACCATCGTGCCTTGTCGCTCGCGCCGTCACGCTAACGACGACGCCCTGAATCCCGGTCTCCGCGCGCCCCGCCAGCGGCCGTCGCTCTGACGTGCGCGGACTGCGATCTCCCGACCGCTGTTGGCCGATCAGGAGCGTGGCCGCAGGCCGCTCTTGGTCAGTGACGAACCACTACCGCGCGATGAGCGTCACTTCTTGCGAGCCGCCGCCCGACACCTACCGGCAACAGGAACAGTCGAAGACCGTCAGGTCCGGCGATACCTCCTTCACCAGCCCCATCACCTGAGTGAGGGGCAGGTCCGCCTTGAAGAGGCGATTGCGCACCGTGACCACAGCCGGTGTCTTGTTGGCCGCCACGGCCCTGGCGAGGCTCCGCTTGGCTCTGTCGTTGCCCTGCTCGGTCGCCTTCTTAAGCTGCGCGGCGCTCGTTTCTCGCGCCGCGAAGGATCTTGCGATGGTCTGCGCGATCAACGAATACGTCTCGCCTGCCGAGCTGTGGCGGCCCTGGTACTTGCTGAGGCAGTAGTCGAAACACTCGTCGCCTTCACTCAGGATCTCGCGCGGCACGGCCTCATTGTAGTAGACGTTCTTGAAGCCGGGATCGAGCACACAGAATGTGTCCTCCGAGTAGAACCGCATGACGGTGTCCGCCGGGACGCGAAAGACGCTCGCATTCTTCTTCTCGCGGCCACCATGGGCCGAAAGATGCACGTCCGTGAGTCGTCGTGCGCTTTGAACAGGTAGAGCCGGTCGCTGACATTGAAAACGGTCTGGCCTGAGTGATCCGCGAGTTCCCTGATGTCCGACTTGCCGAAGAACGCCATGGGGAAATCCTTCCTGTGGGAGAACGAAGCCGGCGACAACGAGGAACCGCGAACACCCAAGCGCCGCCTCCGCCTGCATCAGGGCGATGATTGACGCGCCCGACATGGTTTGATCGGGCGAACGCCAAGACGCATCCGGTATCGGGCCTGCGCCCCCCCCAGCCGCGGAGGCAGGCACCGTGGTGAGCCAGTGCACGCCGGCAGCGTTCGTCGCGTCGGTTCGGGCCGGATCGGTCCATGGTCTGGCGTTCACCACGCGCTCGATGAAACCATCGGTCACGGTTTCGGTTCACCGCGTGCGTCACGTACGACACCCCCGCGCAACGTGGCGTGCCCACCATGGTGCTCTCTCGGTCGCCGCAGTGCGCGGGACGCCATGCGACGCTGTCGGAGTGTGCGAAGTGTGCGCCGTGCACATTACCGCTGACCGGGGCGCAGATGGCGTCGCGGGTCGGGACAGGAAACTCGATCGCAGTGGTGCCGAGCTGAGGTCGAGGTCTCCCGCCGCGCAACGGCACGGCGTGTCAATGCAGCGATCGCCATGCACGGGCCGCCGCGCGGATTTCGCGCTGCGATCGTGGTCTGCGCCTGATGCTACAACCCGCTGACCACGTGTATCCCCCTTGTCCTGCTTTCGCGCGACGACGACGACGACCGCCTGATGGGAGCAGTCCGACCTGCTGGCTCCGATGGCGCCTCGCCGTTGCAGCCGTCGAAGGCGACCGGTCTGGGCAAGTCGAGTCTCCAGCACTCCGTCCCCCACGGGAAGAATGACATGCAGCTCGGCGTGCTCGAGCGGGTGGCGGCGCAGCGACGTGCGACGCTCGTCGAACCGCCGCGCCGGCCGAATTGCTCGGGCGGCTACGGCAGCGGTGCGCGCGCCGGCATCAGCTTGCGCTCCAGATACTCGGCGATGGCGGTGTTCACGCGCTTCTGATTGGCGTGCATCATGAAGTGATGCGTATCGTCGACGATGGTGATTTCTTCGAACGACACCCCCTGCGCGCGCAGCCGTTGCACCAGATCGACCGTCTGGCCGAAGCGGACGTTGCGATCATCGTCAGCGTGGATCAGCAGGACTGGTGATTTCCACGTCGCCACGGCGCTCACCGGCGACGCGTTCCACGCGGTGCGCGCCAGCTCATCGAGTTCCGCCGCCGTCCGCTCGAAGCGCCATGATGTGCCGCCGAATCGGGCCCCCGCGTCGGCGGTCATGTCGTGCACGCCATGGATGTCCACACCGGCCGCGAAGATGTTCGAGTTGCGACCCAGTGCGAGCGCGGTGAGGTAGCCGCCGTAGCTGCCGCCGTAGATCCCGATGCGTGCCGGATCCACGTTCGACTGCTGCCGCAACCAGTGGCCGGCCGCTTCGACGTCGAGATACTCCGACGCACCAGCGGCTCCACCGCGCGCCGGCCAGTGGAAGTCGTGCCCGTAGCCGATGCCCAGTCGATAGTTGATCGAGAGGACCACGAAGCCTCGACTCGCGAGATACTGGTTCATCGCGTATGCGTTCCAGTAGTAGTCGCCGTAGTGCCAGCCAAGCAGCATCTGTCGTTGCGGACCGCCGTGGACATATACCACCGCCGCTTTCCGCGCGGGCCCGCCGGCCGGCGGTTCGAACAGCTGTGCGTGCACGCGCTGCCCGTCGCTGGCCGTGTAGATGATCTGCTTCGGTGTCACGAGCTGCGTCGCTGGAAACGACGACGGAACCAGCGACTCACCGATGTAGCGGCGCGCTGCCGCGGGCTCACCGTCCACGACGAATGGGACCGGTGCACGCTGTGCACCGCCACCGATGCCGGCGATACGACCGGTCGCGAGGGATACGGGCATCCACTCAAGGCCGGTTCCCGGCGTCAGCACGGTTGGCGCTGCCTTGTCGATCGGCACGCGCACGATGTGCCGGCGATCGAGATCGCCCGGTGTCGTGCCGAGGTTACCCGCGTACAGGGCGTACCGCTTGTCGGCGCTGAGGCTGACGTGCTCCGCCAGGTGGTCACCGGGGGTGAGCAGCATCGGCGCTTCGCGCCCGTCAGCCGACATCGAGTAGAGGTGCGGCCAGCCGTCGTGATAGGACAGGAATACAATGCGGTCCGCTGCCGCCCAGTGAAGGTTCACGCCGCCGTCGGACGAGGGCACACTGGCCTTCACGGTGGTGTCGCTTGCCCAGCGCTGCGCGGCGATCCCCGTGCTGGCATCGGCGATCCAGAGGCTCCACGGCGACGCCTGCCGTTCGAGTGTCCGAGCCGGTGGTCCGCCGGCGCCAGGGCGTCGCGCGAAGACGATTCGCGTGCCGTCGCTGGACCAGCGCGGCGACCAGTCACGTGTGGTGGATGGCGACACATACAGCAGCGGCGTCTTGTCATCGGTGTAGATCGCGATGAAGGCGTGATCGCCGCGTGACGAGACGAACGCGATGCGTGATCCATCGGGCGAGAACTGCGCCTCGCTGGCACTGCCACGCTGTTCGAACAGTTTGCTCGCCGGTGTCGACCCATCGATCGGGACCTGCCAGAGCTGTCGTGCGCGCTCGAAGACGACCACGTCGCTGCGCGGCGAGATGACGGGATTGACGCCTTCGCCCAATGACACCGGGGGGCCGCCCGCGAAGGGCACGGACCAGATGGTGGTCCTGGCGGGATTGGTGGCAGCGGTTGGATTGACCGGGAGTTCGTCATCCCGGTTCGAGCCGAAGTCACCGCCGCGCATGTAGACCACGCGCTGGCCGTCGCGCGAAATCTGCACCTCATTGAGTTCCTGCCCGTCATCAGCGTCGTAGCCGGTCAGGCGTCGGGCGGTGAACGCTGGCCCTTCGGCCACCCAGATGTTGCGCAACCCACGCTCGTTCAACGTCCAGGCAAGCCGCTCGCCAGTGACCGAGGCCGTGAGGTTGGAAGCGTAGGGTGCGCTCATGACCTCGTCGAGGGTGAATCTCGCGACGGAGCGCGCGGAGGGCTGTGCCTGCAACGTGTGTGAGGCGAGCGACAGCGCGACCGCCGCTGAAGCGATACGTGACATCGTATGACGGAGCACGACGGACCTCGATGGTTGTGGTAAGTGACGTGTCGCAGTGCGGAGCGCGTTACTGATCGCAGTGCGGAGCAGACCAGCACCGTGACCTGGTTACCGAGTCCGACAGCGGAGTCGAGGACGTTCGTGCAGATCAGGGCGACCAGGCGCTCCTTGGGATCGGCGCAGTAGGTCGCGGGACAGGAAACTCGATCGGAGTGGGGCGAGCTTAGGCCGCGGTCTCCCACCGCGCAAGCTCCGGTGCGCCACCGGACACCACGGGCCGTTGCGACGGATACGCGCTGATACGGTGCAGCGCGCGCGGGGGCGTACCGCCACGATGGCTGTGCGGCCTGTCGTCGTTGCATTCGGCGCGGCACGCACTGGACGCGCGTTGCCGCGCCCGGGCATTCGCTGGCGCGGCGTGAATCGCGCCGCGCTTCAGGGTGCGCGGCATGTGTTCGTGGGCGACGGATGACGGTTCTGAGTCCGGCGCGGCGCAATGACGGATAGCGACTCTGCCTCGGCGCCACCGATCGTCAACTCGCTGACCCTCACCGGTTATCCGACCATGCTCATCCATGTTCTGCGTGCCGTCGTCGCTCTCCTGACCGCTGTGACCCTCGCCGCCTGCGGCGGCGGTGGCAACGGAGTGACACCTCCGCCGGTTGGCGTGACCGGCTCATTCCTCGTCACGATCTCTTCGCCGACCCTGACCCTCGCGCCCGGCGCGACTCAGACGCTGATCGTGACCGTGACGCGCACCGGCGGGTTCTCGGGTGCCGTCGTGCTGGCCGCAGCACCGCTGCCCGCGGGGGTCACGGCGACATTCGCACCGGCCACGGTCTTGGCCGGTGGCACCACCAGCACCCTCACTCTGGCGGCTGGAGCCACCGCCGTTGCAGCGACGACGGCGATCACTGTCACCGGTTCGGCCAGCGGACTCGGGAATCAGTCGGCGGGTCTGCAGTTCACGGTCGCGGTACCGAATTCAGGACCGGCCAGCTTTTCAATCACGCCCAGCGTGAGCGGCTTCATCACGCCACCCGCGGCGACACTGGTGCACATCCCCACCGTCGCGATCACACGTGACGCCGGCTACACCGGCGCCATCACGTTCACGGTGAGCGGACTTCCGCCGACCCTGGTGCTCGGTGTGACGCCAGCCACGACCACGGGGAATTCCGTCTCGATCCCGATTCTCAACGCCGGCGCGCCGAGCGGCACGTACACCGCGACCATTCGCGCCGTAGGTGCCGGTGGCGGGGGCGAGCGGACGGCGCCGGTGCAGATCCTCGTCGGGCCGGCGACGACGGGCAACGTGACCTGGCGTATCTGCTCCAGCGCGCCGCGTTATCCAGCCTGGTTCGTGGCGGTGAAGGATGGCAACGCAGCGTGGACGCGCGTGATTCCCGGTGACAATGGCACTTCCTATACGTTCAACGTCACGCAGCCGACGGCGTCAGTGGCGTGGGTCACGATCGATTCCGGTGTCGCACGCACGACGGTGTACAACGCGACGCAGGCCGAGATCACTGCGCTGGCGGCGAGTGACTGCACGCTCTACGCCAACGGCAGTTCGCGCACGGCCATCGGCACGGTCACCGGGCTCACGAACAGCCAGCAGTCGCTGGTGAGCATGGGCTGGTGGTCGCTGTCGACGATCAATCCGGGCGGGGGCGCGGTGTCCAACTACACGCTGCTCAATCTGCCATCAGGCGCGCTCGATCTGGTGGCGGCGCGCGCGGCGGGTGACCTGACCGGCGAAGTGATCCCCGATCGCGCCATCATCAGGCGCGGCCTCGATCCGGCGTCGGGCGGGAGCAACACCTTGCTCGACTTCAACTCGGCGGAGGCCTTTGCGCTGGCACCCGCGACGTGGAGTGTGGGGAATGCAGGCGGCGAGTCGTTCGGCGTGTCGACGTCATTCACGTCCGCGGGTGGAACCAATGGCGCGCTGAGTGGCACGCCTGGCCCCGACCGGCCTCCGACCACGCGCACGATCTTCGGCATTCCGTTGGCGAAGACCGTTGCCGGTGACCTGCACCAGGTCGTGCTGACGATCGGAACGCTCGCGCAGCGGCGTGCGTCCCGGCAGATCATCGCATACTCGCGCACCATTGGTGACCGCAGTCTGTCGTTCGGTCCGGTGCTGCCCGCGCCAAGTGTGACGGCGGTGTCGGTGACCGGCGCCGGGATGATCCGCGCGCAGGGCACCGTCCCTACCGAGTACAACAGCGGTGTCACGCTGGATGTGAAATCCACCGGCGCGTTGGCTCGCTTCGCGACCGTGAATTCCACGCGCGGATATCTCGGTGGGACCGGCACGTACGATGTGCGGATGCCGGACCTGACACAGGTGTTCGGCTGGGATACGAACTGGAACATCCGCCCCGGCGATACGACGAACTGGTGGGTGAGCGGAGGTGGTCCGATCCTCGACTACTTCGATACGCGATTCATCTTCAGCACCACGCGACGCCTGTATACGGGAGCGCAGACCGGCATCGTGGTGCCGACGGATGGCAGCACATTCCTGATCGGGCGCGCGGCGGGGACGATCACGCCCTAGTTGGCCTCGCCGTCGCCGACGGAAGCTGTCGTCAGCGCGCGCTCGCGATGGGCCGCGGTGGCTGGGCCGGAGCATTGCTGGGGTGGTGCCGTTCCGAACGGCCCGGAAGCTGCTACAGATTGAGGTGGTGTCACACCGCCGATGTCGGCGGCTGGTGCTCCGTCCGTCCCCGATCTGTCACGCCCAGTCCATCCGACCGACCATGCCGTTGCCGGTGCGCCGCTCGATCGCCCTGCTGGGCGTTGCCCTCGCCGCCTGTCGCTCACAGGGCGCGGGCACGGTGCAGACCACCGAGGCCGGACGTATCCGTTCAACCCCGGCCGCCCTGCCTTCGGCCCCGGTCGTCACCGCGACGTCGGAAGCGCCCAGCACCGGTGACACGCTGGAATATTCGGTGCTGATGGCCGGCCGCGCGGCGGGCAGACTGAGGCAGTGGCCCGACAGTGGTGGCACCGTCACCACGAGTTACACCTACAACGACCGCGGGCGCGGGCCGTCGCTGACCCAGACGCTCAAGGTCGACAAGGCCGGCCTGCCCGCCGGCATGCAGCTCTCGGGCGTGAACTACCTCAAGGTTCCCGTGCGCGAGATGGTGCAGCTGGCCGGCCCACTGCTCACCTGGCGGAACGAGTCGGCGGCGGGCCGCACCACGCCGGGCGCGGGGTTCTATCTCCCGATCGAAACGCTGCCCACCGATGTCGCCTCGCTCGCCAGGGCGATGCTGCTGACGAAGGGCAAGTCGACCGCACTGCTGCCGGAAGGTCGCGCCTCGATCACCAGCGGCACCGCGCGCACCGTGACGGCCGGTGAGCGCGCACTTCGAGTCACACCGCATGAGATCAGTGGGCTGGGGCTGACGCCCGAGGTCATCTGGCTCGACGCCGACGGGCGATTCTTCGCCAGTGGCGGCTCGTGGCAGATGGTCATCCGTCGCGGCTTCGAGTCGGTGCAGGGGGACCTGATCGCCGCCCAGACCGCGGCGTCACGCGGCCGCGATTCGGTCGCTGCCCACACGCTGGCCCGCACCCCGCGCGGCGCGGTCGCGATCATTCACGCACACCTCTTCGATGCCGCCAGCCGCCAGATGAAGCCGGCGCAAACGGTGATCATCCGAGGCGACCGGATCATCGCGGTGGGTGACGACGGCGCGATTCCCTTGCCGGCCGACGCCGAGATCATCGACGCCGGCAACAAGGCGCTCCTGCCCGGGTTGTGGGACATGCATGTGCATGTACAGGACGACGACGGCCTGCTGCATCTGGCCGCCGGTGTGACGACGGTGCGCGACCTGGCCAACGATACCGACGAGCTGCTGGCGCGCCGGAAGCGCTTCGATGACGGTACGCTGCTCGGGCCCCGGGTGCTCGCGGCAGGGTTCATCGATGGCCCCGGCCCGTTTGCCGGCCCGTCGAAGGTGCTGGTGTCGACGCGTGACGCGGCGCGTGCAGCGGTCGACGCCTATGCGGCGCAGGGCTATGAACAGATCAAGGTCTACTCCTCGCTCGATCCGCAACTGTTTCCGACGATCGTACGCGCCGCGCACGACAAGGGGCTGCGCGTCAGCGGGCACGTGCCTCACGGCATGACTGCAGAGCAGATGGTGCGAGCCGGTGCGGACGAACTGCAGCACGCGAACTTTCTCTTCCTGAATTTCCTCACCGATTCGAGCATCGACACCCGCACGCCGGCGCGTTTCACCGCCGTCGCCCGCGGCGCGGCCACGGTGGATCTCAAGAGCGAACGCGTGGATCGCTTCATCGCGCTGCTCAAGGAACGCGATGTCGTCGTCGACCCGACGCTGAACGTCTTCGAGCAGATGTTCACCGCGCGCGCGGGGTCGCTCGATCAGGCGTCACTTCCGGTGGCAACGCGCCTGCCGCCGGTCGCGCGGCGCGGTCTGCTCACGGGTGGCTTGCCGACGACTCCAGCGCTCGAGCCGGTCTATCGCACGAGCTTCATCGCGATGGAACGCCTGTTGAAGAAGCTCCATCTGGCCGGTGTGCGGCTGGTGGCTGGTACCGATGCGTCGGCAGGGTTTTCACTGCACCGCGAGCTCGAGCTGTACGCCGAGGCCGGTATTCCCAACACCGACATTCTCTACATCGCCACGCTGGGTGCCGCACGCGTGATGAAGCACGACGCGCAGTGGGGCAGCATCGAGGCGGGGAAGCTCGCCGATCTGGTGCTGGTCGATGGCGATCCATCACAGCGCATGCGCGATCTGCGTCGCGCGGAGCTGGTGATGAAGGGCGGCGTGCTGTACATCCCCGACTCGCTGTATGCGTCGGTCGGTGTGAAGCCGGCCCCGCGCAAGGGTGCGATCCCGACGCGTGAAGTCCGCGCCGAGGATGTGGTCTGCCGTGGGCCGGCGGTGGCGGTGAAGAAGGGGACCGCCGGGCCGGTGCCGCTGAACTGTGTGGTCATGGACTCGACGATCGCCGCCGCCCGCAACCGGCGGCCGGCGGCGCGCGGACGGCGAACACCCGTGAAAGCGAAGCCGACGCCGTAGCCGTCCGCTCGCCTGTCAGCTACGGTGAGGCAAGGCGGTGGCGCCTACGCGTCCAGCTCGTCGTCCACTGCCTCATGTTCACCCGAGCGGCCAGGCCCATTCAGCTTGTTCCGCAGCGTGCGCACGCTGATGCCCAGCAGCTCGGCCGCGCGCGTGCGATTGTTGCCCGCTGCTTCCAGCGCACGCTGAATCAGCGCCGTCTCGGCTTCATTCACGTTCAGCGTGCCAAGCCACACGCCATCGGCACCGGCGGCAATCGGGGCCGAGCCGGTTGGGGTGAGCGTGGGTCGCACCACCGGTGCGCCGCCGCGCGGCGTTGGCGACATCACGCTGCTGGCCACATCGAGCCCGTAGCGCACCGCATCGAAGGCGTCGGGCGAGAGCATGCTCTCGTTCGACAGAATCACGGCGCGCTCCACGGCGTGCTGCAGTTCACGCACGTTGCCGGGCCACGGATAGCGCTGCAGCATCGCGATCGCCTCCGGCGTGATGCCCTTCACGTCCTTCTTGATGTCTGCGGCGGTGCGCATCACGAAGCGATAGGCGAGCAGCGGTATGTCTTCCGGCCGTTCACGCAGCGGTGCGATCAGGATCGGAATGGTGCTCAGCCGGTAGTACAGGTCCTGCCGGAACGTGCCGTTGGCGGCATCCGCCTGCAGCTTGCGGTTGGTCGTGGCGATGATGCGCACGTCGACGCGGATCGGGCTCGTGCCACCGACACGCTCGAATTCCTGCTCCTGCAGCACCCGCAACAGCTTGGCCTGCAGATCGAGTCGCATCTCGCTCACTTCGTCGAGCAGCAGCGTGCCGCGGTGTGCGCGCTCGAACGCCCCTTCGACGCGCTTGAGCGCACCGGTGAATGCACCCTTCTCGTGCCCGAAGAGTGCACTCTCGATCAGCCCTTCCGGCAGAGCGGCGCAGTTGAGCTGAATGAACGGCTTGTCGCGTCGTTCGCTCTGATCGTGCAGCGCACGCGCCAGCAACTCCTTGCCGGTACCCGATTCGCCCTGCAACAGCACCGTGGCGCGGGTCGGTGCCGCCATGGCAACCGTCTGCATCAGGCGACGCATCACCTGGGAATCGCCGATGATCTGCCGCTCGTTCCGGAACTCCATCACCTCGCGGCGCAGTGCGTCGTTCTCGCGCCGCAGCCGCACCAGCTCCAGCGCCTGCTCCACCGCCAGCTCCAGCTGCTGCGGCCGCACCGGTTTGGTGATGTAGTCCACCGCGCCCGCCTTGATGCTGGCCACGGCATGTTCGATCGAGGCGTAGCCGGTCAGCATGATCAACGGCACGTCGTAGCCCTCGCGCCGCAGCAGCGAGAGAAACTCGAGGCCCGAGAGCCCCGGCATGCGGTAATCGGAGATGACGAGGTCGATGTCGCCGCGGGCCAGCACCTGCAACGCCTCGGGCACGTTGCGCGCACCGATCGGCGTGTGTCCGGCCTGTTCGAGCGTATCCTCGAGAATCAGGCCGACACTGGGCTCATCATCGACGTACAGGATCGTAGCCATGCAGGGGAGCGGCGGGATGGGAAGGCGACGACGCGTGCACGGACGTCGCCCGGACGACCAGCGACTGGCTCGGGCACACAGGCTCAAGCGGCAAAAGCTTCCGTCCGATACCTCACAAGAGTAGAACCGCAATTCGCGGGGGCAAGGCGCCGTCGGCAGGATGTTACTGGCGCCTTCGTTGGAAAGCTCTCATTCATCTGGGACGGATTCGATGCGGGTCACGACGTCGCAGGCGCAGCGCTCACAGCTGGACTACATCCAGGGCAACCTGCAGCGGCTGGTCAAGGCACAGGATCAGGCCGCGACTGGCCGGCGCTTCGAGCGCGGTTCGGAGGACCCTGCCGCAACGGCCGACGTGTTGCGCGCCGACGGGACGCTCGCGGCATACGCGCAGTACGAGCGGAACGGCAACCTCGCGATTGCCAGGGCCAGCGAAGAGGATCGGGTGCTGAACAACGTGCAGCTGATCACGGAGCGTGCCCGGGAGCTGGCGTCACAGCAGATCGGCTCGACCGCCGATGCCAACACCCGGCTGATTGCGAAGGCGGAAGTGGATCAGTTGATCGAAGCGGCGATTGGTCTGGGCAACACCCGCTTCAACACCGGCTACCTGTTCGGCGCGTCGCGCGTGACGGAAGTGCCGCTGGCCAATACGCCCAACTCGACACCACCGTATGCCACCAATGCCGCACCGTTGACGAACCCGAAGTTCGAGGTGGAGGCGAGCGTGATCTCCGCACCGAACCACAATGCCCATGAGGTGTTCATCGACACTGGGGTGCTGGTGGGGCTGCGCGACCTCTCGAATGCGCTGGCGGCGAACGATGTGCCCGGCATCACCGCCGCGCTGCCCGCCCTCGAGGCATCCAGTGACCGGATCGGTCGGCTGCTGGGTGAGACCGGCGCGAAGGTCAATCAATACGAGACAATTCAGACGCAGCGCCTGCAGTCGACACTCGACACACGAGTCCGTCGATCTTCGCTCTACGACATCGACATTGCCGCGGCCTCGGCGAATTTCGCGCAGGCCCAGAGCGCCTATCAGGCGGCTCTCAGTGCCGCCAACAAGGTGCTGAACCTCAATGTGCTGGACTACCTGCGATGAGCGCACTCATGGCGTCGGATGAACTGCTGCAGTTGTCGTCGATTCTTCTCGGACCGCTCGAGATCCGTCCGGACACCATCGTCACCTTTCCCGCCGGGTTGCCGGGGTTCAGGTCCGTGCAGCGCTTTGCGCTGGTCGAAACGCAGCGCGAGGAGCTGGTGTGGCTGCAGAGTGTCGACGATCCCGACCTGACCTTTCTGCTGGCCGATCCGTTTGTGATCGTTCCAGGGTTCGAGGTGGACATCCCCACGTCGGATCTGGCGGCGCTTGGCGCGGCGGAAGAAACCGAGGCGGTACTGGTGCTGGTCGTGGTGCAGCTCGGGGCGGGCGTTCCGGTGGCCGCCAACCTGCAGAGCCCGGTGATCATCGCCCGTCATCGCCGGCAGGGACGTCAGGTCGTGCTGCCTGATTCGCGCTATGGAATGCAGCACCCGGTCTGCATCGACTGAGCGCGCCGCTGAGGCACGCGCGGCAGGCCCACCCGGCTGGCCCCAGTGTGTCCCCTCGGAGCCGTCAGAACTTCGGGACATTCGCGTCCCGTGGCTCACGAAACCGCCAGTTTAAGGACGTTATAGACACATCATCCGGTCAGTAAGTGCGTGACTGTAGATCAACGGTCAGCACGACCGCTACAGCACCGCGCTGCTCAGTGCCGCACTGACGTTGGTGAGCACTCGGCCCCACTCGCCCCGGTCAGCCTGACGGAACAGCCGCGCCGTCGGATACCACGGTGTGCTGCTCCCGCTGGTGCCCCATCGCCAGTCCGGCACATGCGGCAACAGAATCCAGACCGGCGTCCCCAGCGCGCCCGCCAGATGCGCGATCCCGGTATCGACGGTGATCAGCAGGTCGAGCGACGTCAGGACCCGCGCGGTGGCGAGCCAGTCCCCAGGCGCAGGGCGCTCCCAGGTGGTGGATGGCAGCAGGTCGTCGGCAACCCCATGCTGCAGGCAGACGAACTGCACCGACGGATGCGTGTGCAACAGCGAGTGCATCACCGACGGCGCGATGGAGCGGACGGCGTCGTTGCGATGGGCCGGGTTGCCGGACCACACCACACCCACGCGGCGCACGCGCCGTGGCGTGCGTCGCACGGTCTCTGGAAGGCTGATGTACGGTTCGATCGCGGCGCGCCAGGTGGCATCCAGCCCCAGCACCATGGGCAGTGACAACAGCGGGGCATACAGATCCGTTTCGACGATCGTGTCTCGCGCCACGGCATCGAACCCCGCGGACTGCAGCAGCGACACGGCGTCGGCCTGACAGGCAATCACCACCCGCTGGGCCGCCTGCACCCGCGGATGCTGCACATAGCGAAGGAACTGGAACTGATCGCCCACCCCCTGCTCGCCGATCAACAGCACCGATTTGCCGGCGAGTGATTCGCCGGTCCATCGGACTGCCTCGGTGGCGGGGCGCGGCAGGGCGCGTGCCTCGAAATCGCTCCAACCTCCGCGGGTGTCGCCCAGCAGATGACGCAGGTATCCGCGCGTGACACGCGCCGCGGCCGACTCCGGGCGCACCGTGAGGCTCTGGTCGCAGAGTGATAGCGCCACGGCAAAGTCCCCGAGATCATGCCGAATCAGTGCCGCGGTCAGCAACGTCACCGGATCCTGCGGTGCCAGTTGCAGCGCGCGCTGCACCTCGACCCATGCATCGTCGGGCTGCTGCGCATCGCGAAGGGCGGCAGCCAGTGCCGCGGCGGCGGCAGGATCGGACGGATGTGCCGCGCGGACGCGTCGAAAGCAGGGCACGGCATCGGCGCCGGCTCCCGCCTCGACGAGTGCCTTGCCGAGTGTGAACTCGGCATCGCTGTCGG
Source organism: Gemmatimonadaceae bacterium (assembly GCA_031374935.1). Classification (GTDB taxonomy): domain Bacteria; phylum Gemmatimonadota; class Gemmatimonadetes; order Gemmatimonadales; family Gemmatimonadaceae; genus JACMLX01. The sequence continues at coordinate 41,353 of JANMHB010000093.1, forward strand.
AGCGATCGGTGAGACGGATCGCGCGTCGCAGTGTGGCGCGCGACTCGAGCACCTCGCCGTGCAACTGCTGCGCGTTGGCGAGCACGATGTGCAGTGGCAGCAGCGACGGGGCACGCTCGACCGCGCGCTGGAACAACGCGATCGCACCAGCGGTGTCGCCGGCTTCGGCCAGCAGCGCGCCGTTGGCGCAGATCGTGATGGCCTCGGTGTCGTCGGAAAGCGCGACAATCATGGCTGTGGTCCGGGAAGTGCCGCGACGCGGCGTCGTACCTCACCGATGACCGAACTCCAGTCGAACAGCGTCGTCTGGCGAATCAGCTGCACCGATCGATACCAGGGCGTGTCGCTGCGGTTCACCATCCAGCGCCAGTCGGGGACAAACGGTACCAGCAGCAGTGTAGGCACGCCGAGTGCGCCGGCGAGATGGGCCACCGCGGTATCGACGGTGACGAGGAGGTCGAGCCGCTGCAGTGCGTGCGCGGTGTCGTTCAGCGTGTCGAGTGCGGCCCCCAGATCGGAGACCTGTCCAGCGAGTGGTGCCGGCATCACCGCGCTACCGTCATGACGTTGCAACGCCACGAAGTGCACGTGCCGCAGCTCGAGCAGAGGGGCAAGGAGTGCCGGCGACAGCGAGCGCCGGGCATCGTTGCGATGCTGGGGATTGCCCGCCCAGACCAGTCCGACGTTCAGCGCGGTCGTCGAACATGCCGCGTTGATCGGCGCCGGACAGGGGCCGGTGGGGCGCAGGTATGGCGTGCTGCTGATGTCGTCGGGGGATGTGATGCCGAGTAGCGCAGGCAGCGACATCAGACTGGCGTGGACGTCGTGCTGCGGCACGGCACTGCCTTCGGTGCTGACTTTCTCCACACCCTCGACCGACGCGAACAACGCGGCCAGCGGCGCGCTGCAGCGGATCGTCACCCGACCGCCGCGTGCCGCGACGTTGGTGGCAAATCTGGCACACATGATCTGGTCACCGAGGCCCTGCTCGTGGTCCAGCAGAATCCGGCGTCCGTCGAGGGGCGACCCATCCCAGACCGGTGATGTCAGCGCGGTGCGCCGCCACAGCTGGCCTCGCACCTGCGGCCGCACTTCATGCTCACGCCACCCTTCCGCCCAGTGTCCAAGCATCAGCAGATGCAACGCGCGTCCGAATCGGATATCCGGTGATGCGGGCTGCAGGGCCAGTGCGGCATCGTAGGTCTGCGCGACCGTCTGCCAGTCGCCGAAATCCTTCAGGATCTCAGCCGAGTTGACCAGGGCGGCGACGTTGGTTGGATCGAGCTCCAGCGCGCGCGACACGACAGCCAAGGCATGGGTCGGGTGCCCGCTGGCCTGCAGCATACCGGCCAGATTGTTCTGGGCATCACTCCGATGCGGGTACGCCATCGCAATCGCATGAAAGGCACGCAGGGCGTCCGTGTACGCGCCCTGTCGTCGCAGCGCGTCGGCATCGGAAACCTGCCTGTCGTAACTGCGCGTCGGTGGCGCGCTCCGAAGCGGACGCGCGGTCGGCTGCGTGCGAGTCATGCTGCGGAACCCCCGGTACGAGGACGCTGATCGAGTGCCAGACAGACGTCCTGCACCACACTCGTCCAGTCGCCGGCCTGTGGTTGCCGGAAGACGCGCACCGTGGGGTAGAACGGTGAGTCGTGCCGATCGACGCCCCATCGCCACTCGGCGGGTGCGGACACCATGACCCAGGTGGTGCAGCCCAGTGCACCGGCGACGTGTGCGACGGAGGTGTCGACGGTGAGTACGATGTCGCAGGTGGCCATGACGTGCGCGGTGTCGCCCATGTCGGCACAGGCGGGAGTGACGTCGATCATCGCGGCCCGAAGCGCCGACGGCAGCTCGTCGAGCTGTTCGCGCACCGCCCCGTGCTGCAGGAGTGCCACCTGCACGTCGCGTCGCATCAGCACTGGCCTGAGCGCGAGCAGCGGCATCGAACGCGACCGGTCGTCAGCGTGCAATGGTGTGCCCCCCCAGACGATACCGATCCGCGTTGCGCCGTGCGGGCGTGGCGCGATCGCGCTGACGACTGCGGGTGTGTCGCCGGGCGCACGCAGGTACGGCACCATGCCGGCCAGCATGTCGCCGCCTGTACGCAGCAGATGTGGCAGCGACATGATGTCCACATGCACGTCGTGCGGCGGAGCCGGACGGTCGGCGGCCACGACATCATCAAGGAACGGCGCCGTGCGCAGCAGGCGCACCAGTGGAGCCGCAGCCTGCACCGTCACTCGTGCGGCACCGCGCTCGCGCAGCGTGCTGGCCCAGCGGACGAACTGCACCTGATCACCCAGCCCCTGTTCGGCACGCACCAGAATGTGATGGCCCGTCAGTGGCGCGCCGCTCCATCGCGGCGTGGTTGGGGTATGGGGGCGCTGCATCAGTTCGGGCAGCTCGAGGCGCCGTTCGTGCAGCGCCCAGCCGCGCGGATATTCGCCGACGGTGCGCAGCAGCATCGCATGCGTGAGCGACAGGTGCAGGTCGTCTGGTGTCTGCTGCCGCGCGGATTCACAGAGTGCCAGCGCCTCGGGCAGCTGATTGCTGCGATGGAGCAGCAGCGCGAAGGAGTTGGCGATCGACGCGTCGGCTGGTGCCAGCGCGGCCGCGTGACGCGCTGCGTGGAGCCCGTCCGCCACGCGACCGCAGAGGCGAAACGCCTCGGCTGCGTCGCGCCAGGCGATGGCGTGAGCGGGTTGCAGCACTGCTGCTGCGAACCGGGCCTCGGCGGCCTGCGCCCGATCACCCACCACGACATACGTCTGCGCCAGTTGTGTGTAGCTGTCAGCGCGGTGGGCATCGAGTGCGATGGCGCGAATCAGCTCGCGCTGCGAGTCCGCCATGCGACCAGCGTCACGCAATGCGACACCGTGCAGGGCGGCGATGTCCGCATCCTGCGGCGCCAGCGCGGTCGCTGCGGCATATCGCCGCATTGCGATGCTGGTCTTGCCCGCCTTGAGTGCGTGCGCACCCGCGAGGCATTCGCGCAGGGCGCGATCGCGCGGCGCGGTGCTGTCAGGCCGGATGAGCTGTCGACGGTGCGGAAGCGTGGGCATGTCAGGCAGAAGATCGGCAGGCAAACAGATGCCGCTGAAGCAAGCCCGGCCATTCACTCAAGTCTGTACGGTCCGTGCCGAGACTGGTGGGGGAGCCGATACCGATTCGCGGTGCCGGTTTGGAGCACGGATGCTCCACAGTCAATCACGGAGATTATGTCCCATGCGTATCAACACCAACGTTGGTGCTCTGAACTCAGTCAAGAACGCGTTCGTCAACACCATGGCGACCGACAGTTCGATGCGGAAGTTGTCATCCGGCCTGCGGATCAGCCGCGCCGCCGATGACGCCGCCGGTCTCTCCATCGCCAACAAGCTGCGCGCACAGAGCCGCTCGCTGACGGTGGCGGCGGCGAACGCCGAGCAGGGCAACGCGATGCTGCAGATCGCGGAAGGGTCGGCGCAGACGATCCAGAAGATCCTCGAGCGTCAGAAGGAACTGATCATCCAGCGCGAATCGACGGGCAACAACAGCTCGGTGACCGGCACGCTGAACACGGAAATCAGCACCCTGAGTTCGGAAGTGGAGCGCATCATCTCTTCGACCAACTTCCAGGGGTCGTCGGTGTTCACCACGCTGGCGTTCCAGGTGAGCGATGGCACGGCAGGTGGATCAGTGTCCGTGGATGCAGCGCTGACCGCCTCGTCGGTGACGCTCGCCAGCACCGCGTCGATCGCCAACGTCGATTCGGCACTCGACAACATCAACGCCGTGCTGGCGAAGATCGGTGCCGGTCAGAACCGCCTCGACTACACGGTGCAGAACCTGAAGTCCGCGGTCGTGAACGTGAAGGCCGCCGAGTCGACGATCCGCGATGTCGACATGGCTGAGGAAATGGCCAACTACACCAAGAACAACATCCTCACCCAGGCAGCACAGGCCATGCTGTCGCAGGCGAACCAGAGCTCGCAGAGCGTTCTGAGCCTCCTGCGCTAAACCTGATGGACCGTGAGTAACGCTGGCCGGCCGTAACGTATCGCACGTCACGGCCGGCCCGCGCACTGGGGAGGAGCGATCGCATGGGGACGAGCATCAACGTCGGAGGGTTGGCGTCAGGCGTACAGTGGCGCGACCTGGTGGACCAGCTGTCGGCCGCCGATACGGCGCGGACGGTGACACCGCTTCAGACGCAGATCACTGCGGCGGAAAAGCGGAAGACGGCGTGGAACGATCTCGCGGGGCTGGTGACGAAGCTGCAGGATGCGGGCAATGCCCTCAAACTCGGCACCGCGTTCACCAATTTTCTCGCATCCGCCTCACCCAGCGCACAAACCAACCGCACCCTGCTTTCGACGTCGGCGAACGCGGCTGCCCGTCCGGGCTCCTATCGCGTCGAGGTAGTGGAACTCGCCCGCGCGGAAAAGCTCAGCGGCGCCGTCGTCAGCGATTCAACCATCGCACTCGGCCTCAGTGGCTCGTTTGCCGTTGCCGGACAAACCGTCACGCTCGCGCCCACCGATACCCTCGACGGCGTGCGTGACAAGATCAATGCGCTCAATACCGGTGCCACGGCCACCAGGGTGTCGGCATCGATTCTTTCCAGTGCCGCCGGCCAGAAGCGGCTGGTGTTGTCGGCCGACGCGGTGGGGAGCACCGGGACAGGACTGACCGACGGCAGCGAAGGGGTGCTGCGCGACCTGGGCTTCATCGATTCGCGGTCGCGCGCGGTGCCGTCGTCGGGGCTGGCGGTCGCCGCCGCACTGGGTGTGACGGTGCCGCCACCGAGCAGCATTCGCGTTGGTGGACGGACCATCAGCGTCGATCTGTCGGTGGATTCGATCGCCTCGATCGTGGCCAAGATTCGTGCGGCCGGTGGTCAGGCAGAAGTACAACAGGAGAGCGTCGGTGGTGTGGCATCCTACCGGCTGAGCGTCGGCGGCAACGTCACCGCATCCGGCGATCCGGCCAGTGCCGACACGATTGCAGCGCTGGGCTTTGCGGCCGGCGCGCAATCGAGCGTGCAGCAGGTGCTGGCGTCGGGCCTGGCGTTCCAGAACGCCACCAACAACGTGGCCGATGGCACCACGCGACTGACGGATCTGCGTGCCGGCGGCGTGTCGCTCGGCGTCAATGTCGGCGACACCCTCACGTTCAATGGGCTGCGTGGTGACGGCACGGCGGTGACGACATCGTTCGTCGTCGGCGGTGCCGATACCCTGCAGACGCTGTTGTCGAAACTGAATGACGGCACCACCGGCTTCGGCAGCGGTACGCGTCCGGCGTCGGCGTCGATCGACGGTGATGGCAAGCTGCGGCTGAATGACGGCACCGGCGGCGATTCCCGCCTCCGTCTGTCGATGACGCTGGCACCGGCGGCCGGCGGTGCCCCCGCAGCGCTGCTGGGCGCCTTCAGCGCCGAGACCATCGGTCGCTCGCGCGCGATGGTCCGGGGCAGCGATGCCCAGGTTCGCGTGGACGGCGTGCTGCTGACCCGTACGTCGAACACGATCAGCGATGCGCTCGATGGCGTGACGTTGAACCTGCTGCAATCGGAAGTCGGCACCGAAGTCGATCTCACCGTCACCCGCGACCTCGAAGCCGCGGTGAAGGGTGTGAAGGACTTTGCCAAGGCCTACAACGACATCGTGTCATTCGCCAGCGGCCAGCAGTTGTCGGGCCAGCCGCTGCAGAGCAGCAGCACGCTGCGTCGACTGCTGAACTCCTTCACGCAGGCGCTGCGCACCGAGGTGCCGGCCGGCGGTGACTACAGCAAGGGCGCGCTGGCAGGCTTCACGCTCACCCGCAGCGGGTCGATCGAGGTGAGTGATACGACGTTCCGCACCGCGCTTGGTGCCAACCTGTCCGGCATTCAGGCCCTGTTCGGCGCCGAGGGCATCGGCAACGCGATGGTCGGCGCCACCGGGGCGGCGTCGCGGGCCGTCGACGGCACCATCACCAATGCCGTCACCACCATCACCGACTCGAACCTGCGATTGAACAAGCGCGTGCGCGACATGCAGGCGCGCGTCGACGCCCGCCGCGAGGCGCTGATCGCACGATTCACCTCGATGGAACTGGCCATCAGTCGTTTCCAGGCGCAAGGCAATTCGCTCCAATCGGCAATCGCGGGCAGCCGTTCCCGCTGATTTCGCTGGCAACCACCCCTACAGCACTTGACCACCGTGACCTACCCATCACGCGCCACGCAGTACCGGGAAATGCAGGTCCTGTCCGCGTCGCCGGCGCGCCTGACCGTGCTCCTGTTCGAACACCTCGAAGTGGTCATGCGACGCGCTCAGACGGCCATCCGCAATGACCAGATCGAGCAGCGCGTGGCGAATCTCGGCCGGGCGCGCGAGATCCTCAGCGAACTGCTCGGCACGCTGGACATCGATCGTGGTGGCGACATCGCCATCGATCTGTCGATGCTCTACGGTTTCGTGCTGGCCGAACTGGTGGATGTCGGCATCCGCCGCGATGGCGTGCGCCTGGGCCGCCTGATCGGCATCGTGAACACGCTCAGCACCGCCTTCGCGCTTGCTGCCAAGCAGCTGGACGAGGAACAGACGCCCGCGCTCGCTGCGTCGGCGTAAGCGGCCGATGCGATACGAGGCCGCCGGGCCCGACGTCGTGGTGCTCGACTTGCTCGCCCGGGTGAATGACCTGGCGGCGGAAGCGGTGCAGGCAATCGAGCGCGGCGATGACGCCGAATTGGCGGCCGTGCTCGACCAGCGCAGCCGCGTGGTCGAGGCGACGATCGCAGCCTGGCAGGCGGCCGCGGCTGCGGCTCCGCCCGAGGTGCTCGCGCGTGTTGCGGCCGCGGTGAAGGTCAGCCTGCGCATCGGCGACGAGGGGCGCGCGGTGGCCACCCGTGCGCGAGATGCGGTAGCCACCGAACTCTCGCAGCTCGAGGCGCGCCAGTCGGCCTCGCACGAGTATCAGCAGGAGCCTGCCCATCGCGCCATCAACGTGGTGCTCTGACCCTGGTGTCGTGCACGCCGGGCGCTGGCCATCCGCCGTCTCGCGCCGATCAGGACTGCCACTGCTGCTGATGGCGCAGCCGATGTTGCTCCCGGGCGGCTCGCGCGTCGAGACCATGATGTCACAGACCACACAGCTTTCCAGCCATATGCTGACGCCCCGCTGGACCCGCGCGATCGACGTGCGTGCGGAAGCCAGGCGCGAGGACACGATCTCGCTCATTGCCGCCGGGCTGTCACTGCTCGCCGCGCTGCGCGATCAGGCGGTGCCAATGGCGCCGGTACCGCGGGCTGACCTGCCGCGCCGGCTGACGCCGCGGCCGATGCGGCCGGTGCCGATGAAGGGGCCGACGCCGCTGAGCGTCCCGCAGGAAATCGAGGATCTGCCCGGCCAGCAGGCGGGAGCCACGGCGGTTTCCCCCGCATCGGCGACAGATTATTAAAGTTTCATCCGTTTCCGCCGATACCCTCCATCCGGAGGTAGACAACTATGCAGATCAATGGAAAGGGCAGGATCGATCCGAACGCGCTGAGCATCGGCACGCCCGGCACCAGTGAGCGCACCACGTCCGCGCGTCGAGCCGAGACCGAGTCGGCCGCCCGGGAGCGTGTCACGCAGGATACGGTCACGTTCAGCGATGAGGCGCGGGCGCTGGCGGGCGGATCGTCGACACGGGCCGCCAGCAGCGCGGAACGGGTCGAGGATGTGAAGCAGCGGATTCTGATGGGTGCGTACAACACCGCGCAGATGGCCGGCGAAGTGGCAAAACGCATTCTGGATCGCGGCGAGCTCTGATCGTCACTGCACGGGCGTCAGCGCCCGGCAGGCAACAACAAACGCAATGGGAACGGTCGTGTGGCAGGTGCCGCACGACCGTTCCGCGTTGCTCGAGGCATCTCCGCGCTGCGTTGCCGCGTGGCGTGATCATGCGCGCTGCAACAGCGCGTCGGTGATCTGACGCGACATGACGCCGGTGTGCGTGGCACTCTGCCGCGGCGTGCCGGTGTCACGCGCGGTCGGATCGCGCAGGGCAACAGCATCGCGCTCAAGAGACGGGCACAGCGGACGACACTAGTACGCGGGAAGAGCCTTTCCACTCCGTACAGAGAGCGGCACCACTGCCGTTCTCCCGCCCGGGATGCACGCGGTGCCGCGTGCGTCCTCCACTCGCCAACGGCAGAGACGCGACGATGAAGTTCCTGGTTGTGGATGATTCAGCAACGATGCGCCGCATCGTGGTCAACTCGCTCCAGCGGATCGGGTTCACGAACTGCGTCGAAGCCGCCGATGGTGTCGAGGCGCTGGCGCGATTCGACAGCTCGATCGCCTTCGTGATCACTGACTGGAACATGCCGAACATGTCGGGCACCGAGTTGGTGCAGGCGTTGCGGCAGCGCGAGGATGGTCGCACGGTGCCGGTGCTGATGGTCACCGCGCGCAGTGTGCGGGAAGACATCATCACTGCCCTCGAAGCGGGCGTCAACAACTACATCGTCAAGCCGTTCACGCCCCAGGTGCTGAAGGAAAAGATCGATAGTCTCATCGTCGCACCGGCGGCGTGACCATGGCAAACGAACGGGCGTCCGAACTGCTCTACGACACGGCTTCCACCTTGCGATTGCTCGATGCCGAGCTGGGCGAACTGGCCCCGCGGCGACCGACGGACGCCGCCACGGCGGCGTCACTCGCGGGTACCGAGCGCGTGCTGCCGCTGCTCCCGGCCCTCTTCGTGCGGGCGATGGGTGAAGTGCAGGCCATGCTGGCCTCCATCCGGACCGGCCGCGAGAACATCCGGGCCGCCACCACCGAACGGCTCGCCCATACCAACGAAAAACTCGACGAAGTGTCGTCGGCCACCGGCAAGGCGGCGCTCGACATCATGGACGCGCTCGATCGCGCGATCGCCAAGGTCGATGATCTCGAAACGGAGGACGTGCTGGCCGATGCCGCCAAGGCGGCCGGCATCCGCGGCGATCTGCGCGATGAACTGTTCGCGGTGATGGGCCACATGCAGTTCCAGGACATCACGTCACAGCAGATCATGCACGTCCAGTCGTTGCTGGCCGAGATGGAGGGCCGTCTCACCGAGATCGCGAATCTGTTCGACAATGAGGCGGGCGAAACGGGCAGCGGCGCGAAAAACAACGTGGTGGCCGCCCGGACCCAGAAGGATGCCCACTCGTTCGATCCGAATGCCACGCTGGCCGACGCCGACTCGCGTCAGGCCCTCGCTGATTCGCTGGTCGGGCGCGGCGCTGCCAGTGCCTGACTCGAATTGCAGGGTCCCCATGATGGTCAGCGCGCGATGATCCCGGCAGAACTCAATGATGCCGCGTTCATCGTCATTCAGCTGCAACCGGACGAACGTGACGACATCAAGGCGCTGCGCGACACGCTGCGTCATTTTGCCGTGTTCGACGCCACCGCGTCGACACAGGTGCGCGCGTATGCACAGCAGGCAGCAACCGCCCTCAATCTGATCCTGCTGGGCGGGTCGGCCGACGAGGCCGCGCTCCTGACGCAGGCCAGTGAGGCGATCGATGCCGCGATCAGGACTGCAGAGTCCGCATCACGCGGAGAGCCACGCATCACTCACACGGACTTGATCGCCATCGTACACGATGCCGGGGATGCCAGCGCGCTGCACGCCGCGATGGACTCGCCGCCGGCGCCGGTGTCGCCCGCGACGCCACCAGCGCGCACCGCGCGCGCCCGCACACCCGTCGCTGCACCGGCGATCGTGAGTGTCGCTCCACCCGTCGTCCCTGCGCTCATCGTGCCCCCGGCCGTCGCCGATGGCGGTATGGTACCAGACGATGTCGATCTGTCGCTGCTCGGTGACTTCATCGCCGAAAGCCGCGAGTCGGTGTCCGGCGCCGAAGCCGCGTTGCTCGAGCTGGAGGCCAATCCGGACGACATCGAAGCCGTCAACACGGTGTTCCGGGCCTTCCACACCGTCAAGGGCACCGCCGCCTTCATGGGGCTCGATCGACTGGCGGAGTTCGCACATCATGCCGAGTCGCTGCTGAGCCGCGTGCGCGATCGGGAGCTGCCGTACACACAAGCCGTTGCCAATCTCTCCCTGCGATCGAACGACGTACTCGGCGAGTTCCTGTCGGCGGTCGAGGCCTCCGTCCAGACGCAGCAGCCGATTGCGCTGCCGGCAGACTACCCCGCGCTGATGCACGATCTGCTGAACGTCGATGCGGTGTTGGCCGGCGTCGAGACGCGCGTGTCGGTACCGGTCGCGGTGGTGCGGGATACCGCACTCGAGGCGGCACCACGCACCATGACGCTGGACGCATCAAGTGACCCTGGCGCACGCAGCGGCCCCGCCGCCCGCGCTGGCACGAAGGCCGACGCCGATCTGTCCGTCCGTGTCCGTACCGATCGCCTCGATCGGCTGATCGACATGGTCGGAGAGCTGGTCATCGCGCAGTCGATGATCGCCGCTGACCCCGCGGTCGCCGAGAGCGGGCAGCACGAGCTGGTGAAGAAGGTGTCGCACGCCGGCAAGATCATGCGCGAGTTGCAGGATCTGAGCATGTCGATGCGGATGGTGCCGCTGAAGTCGACCTTCCAGAAGTTGACGCGACTGGTGCGCGACGTGGCGCTCAAGGCCGGCAAGGTGGTCGAGCTGGTGACCGATGGTGAAGAAACGGAACTCGATCGCAACATGGTCGACGCCATCGCCGATCCCCTCGTGCACATGGTGCGCAATGCGGTCGACCATGGCGTCGAAGGCCCTGCGGATCGTGAGCGGGCCGGCAAGCCACGCGCCGGCCGGGTGCAGCTGGCCGCCTTCCAGCAGGGCGGGAGCGTGATCGTCGAACTGCGCGATGACGGCCGCGGGTTGAATCGCGATCGCATCCTGGCCAAGGCCATCGAAAAGGGGCTCGTCTCGCCGAATCAGTCACTGTCTGACTCGGAAATCAACGGCCTCATTTTCGCCCCGGGCTTCAGCACCGCCGAAACGCTGACCGACATCTCCGGCCGTGGTGTCGGCATGGACGTGGTGCGGCGCAACATCGAATCGATTCGCGGGCGCATTGATATCCACTCTGTGCTCGGCCAGGGCACGACGTTCCAGATTCGCCTGCCGCTGACCCTGGCCGTCACGGATGGCATGCTCGTCCGCGTGGGTGATGAGCGCTATATCGTGCCGTTGACGAGCATTTCGCTGAGCTTCCGGCCCGAACCCGGCATGCTGTCGACGATTCCGCCCGGCGGCGAAGTGGTGATGCTGCGCGGCGAGGTACTGCCCGTGGTGCGACTCCACCAGCTGTTCGGCATTCCCGATGCGGTCACGAATCCCAGTGAGGCGATCCTGATGATCGTGGGTGACGGCGAACACCGCGTCGCCCTGCTGGTCGACCAGCTCCTCGGCCAGCAGCAGGTGGTGGCCAAGGCACTCGGCGAGGGCGTGGGCGAGGTGCCCGGCATTTCCGGCGGTGCGATTCTCAGTGACGGCCGCGTGGGGTTGATCATCGATGTGGCGCGCATGACCCTGCTCGCGCGCGTCGGCGACGCACGCCCGATCGGCCTGTCGCACGCGGCCTGACGCACACTTCAGCGGCCTGACGCCGCCGACGATACTCACTGAGACGGTCTGACACCTCCGACCGTCCGCACCCAGATTTTTCCGGAGACTGTATGGCCAGCATCGCTGATCGCGCCGCGTCACTTGGCGGCAAGTACCTGACGTTTTTTCTCGCCGGCGAGGAATATGGCGTCGAGATCCTGCGCGTGCAGGAAATCATCAGCATGATGCCGGTGACGCGCGTGCCGCGTACGCCACCGTACATCCGGGGCGTGATCAATCTCCGCGGCAAGGTCATCCCGATCATGGATCTGCGCGAGAAGTTCGGTATGCCGCCGGCCACCGAACCAGAGCAGGTGATGATCGTCGTCCAGGTGGACGGCGTGCAGATCGGTGTGGTGGCGGACAAGGTCTCCGAAGTGGCGAGTATCGCCTCCGAGGACATCGATCCCACGCCGGATTTCGGCGCCGACTTTCACACCGAATTCCTGCTCGGCCTTGGCAAGTCGAACGGCCGCCTGCGGCTGCTGCTGGACATCGAGCGTGTGCTCTCGACCGATGAAGTGGCCGCCATCACCGCGCTGCCAGCGCTCGCGCAGGGCGCCTGATCGCCCGCGGTGGGGTCAAGGCGTCGCCGTGCGGCGCCTGACCACGATCGTACTGGCCGCCGGCGCGATACCGCCTTGCGCGGTCGGCCACCCCTGCTCCGTCTTCCGCTTCTCGCTCCGTCCGCTCAATGCCGTCGCTCCCCAGTACCGACTCGCTCTCCGGCGCACCTGACCTCTCGCCCGACGACTTCCGGCGCGTGCGGCGCATTGCGTACGAGCGGGCGGGGCTCGCGATTCCGGTCGGCAAGGAAGGCCTGGTGCGTTCGCGCGTCTCGAAGCGGCTGCGGGATCGGCGCATCGCAAGTTTCAGCGACTATCTCGACACCGTCGAGGAGGACGCGGACGGTGACGAGATGGTGCGCCTGATCGACCTGCTGACGACCAACAAGACGGATTTCTTCCGGGAGCCGGCCCACTTCGATTTTCTGCTCGAGCGCATCCTGCCGGCGGTGGTTGCCGCCGGCAAGCCGCTGCGGATCTGGAGCGCCGGCTGCTCGAGCGGCGAAGAACCGTACACGCTGTCGATGCTGCTGCGGGAATCACTGCCACCGCGCTACGACGTGCGCATCCTTGCGACCGACATCTGCACCACGGTCGTTGCCGCGGCCAAGGCGGGCACCTACAGCGCGCAGCAACTCGCCGATGTATCGGAGGCGCGGCGCAGGCGCTGGTTCGTCCCGACACCTGACGGGGGCGGCTCGGTCGTGCCGGAGTTGCGGACGCCGATCAGTTTCGCCCTGCTGAACCTGATGGCCGACTGGCCGATGCAGGGACCGTTCGATCTCATTCTCTGCCGCAATGTGATGATCTACTTCGACAAGCCCACCGTCACGCGCCTGGTCGACCGGTTCCGGCAGCTGCTGGCCCCCGGTGGTCATCTCTTCATCGGCCACTCCGAGAGCCTGACGGCGATCGAGCATCAGTACCGGTACGTCCAGCCGGCGGTGTACGCGAAATGAGCATCGTCGACACACTCGTTGCAGGGCGTCCCGTGATCATCGGCATGGCGGACATGAAGGTCTCCGACAAGCCGGAGGACTCGCTCATCACCTATGCACTGGGCAGCTGTCTCGGCATCGTGGTGCACGATCCAGTGGCAAAGGTGGCCGGCCTGCTGCATGTCATGCTGCCCAGCTCACAGATCGATGAAAGCAAGGCCAAGGCGCAACCGGCGATGTTCGTGGACTCCGGTGTGCCGTTGCTCTTCAAGGAGTGCTACCGGCTCGGCGCGCGAAAGGAACGAATGACCGTCAGTGTCGCAGGCGGGTCATTCTCCGGTCGCGCCGACGCCGAGGACACGTTCCAGATCGGCAAGCGCAACATGCTCACCCTGCGCAAGCTGCTCTGGAAGAATGGGGTGCTGATTCACGCTGATGACACCGGTGGCATGGGCCAGTCGCGCACCATGTCGGTGAATGTCGCCAGTGGACTGGTCCAGCTGCGCACCAACGGCATGTTGCGCGTGCTTTCGCCTGAGGCGCTGGCATTGTCGGCCGCGCCTGCCGTCGCTTCTCTGAGGTAGGGTATGACACTGAATGTGCTGATCGTCGACGATAGCGGAGTGATGCGGGCGATGATCCGTCGCACGCTCTCGTTGTGCGGAATTCCGCTGGGTGAGGTGTACGAGGCCGCCAATGGCGTGGAAGCGCTCGAGCAGCTTGGCGAGCACTGGGTCGATCTCGCGCTGCTGGACGTGAACATGCCGGTGATGGACGGTGAAGAGCTGCTGACCCGGATCCGCGCCAGTGAAGAGTGGCGCGCCCTGGCCGTCATCATCGTCAGTACCGAAAGCAGTGACACCCGACTGGCGCGGCTGCGCGCCCATGGGGTCGAGATCGTCCACAAGCCGTTTACTCCCGAGCAGCTTCGCAACACCATCCTTCAGGTCACCGGACTGACGCATGCCGCAGCAAGCAACGACATCGCTGTTCCAAGCGGCGACTTCGACTTTTGAGTCGCTGGCCCTCCTGTTCCCGGAACAGGGCAACGTCGAGGGGGCCGAATTCCTGCCGCTGGCCGCCACCGTCAGCGTGACGTATCGCGGTGCTGGGGCGGGGCGGGTGGTGGTGGGTGTGACCGCCGGGATCCTGCCCGCGCTCGCCGAAAACATGCTCGGCGCTGCGGCGGCCCCCGACGCCCAGGTGCAGCGCGACGCCCTCGGTGAACTGGCCAACGTGGTCACAGGCAACGTGCTGCCGCTGATCAACGGTGCCACGGCCGTCTACCGGCTCGATGCACCGATCGACGCCGGCAACGCACCGTTCGGCGCCCGCGACGGCGAAGTCCGACGGGCCTTCACCCGTCTGCAGATGGATGAAGGGGAAGCGCTGCTGGCACTCTTCAGTCACGACGACGCGGCGGCGCCGTCGGCCGTTCCCGCTGCGGCCGCGGCCGGCGCGTGATCAGGGTCCTGGTGGTCGACGACTCCGCACTGGTGCGGAAGCTGCTGACGGAGGAGTTGTCGCGCTACGACGACATCACCGTGGTGGGAACGGCCGTCGATCCGTATGCAGCGCGTGAGAAGATCATTGCGCTCAAGCCGGACGTGATCACGCTCGATGTCGAGATGCCGAGGATGGATGGCCTGTCGTTCCTCGTCAAGCTGATGAAGCACTATCCCGTGCCAGTGATCATCGTCAGCTCACTGACGCCCACCAACAGTGACGCGGCGATTCGTGCGCTCTCGCTCGGCGCGGTGGATGTCATCGGCAAGCCCGGCTCGGCGACGTCGGTGCCAGACATCTCGCGCCAGCTGGTGCAGAGCATCCGCGCTGCCTCGCGTGCCAAGCTGCAGAAGCGTGTGGAACCGGTCGCCGGTGGTCTGACGCCGGCGCGACCGGTGACGGGGCTGGCCGGGCTCTCCATGACGCACAAGATCATCGCGCTGGGTGCATCCACCGGCGGCACGCAGGCGCTCGAGGCGGTGTTGACACGCCTGCCCCCCGCGATGCCCGGCATCGTGATCTGCCAGCACATGCCGGAGAAGTTCACGGCCTCGTTCGCGCAGCGGCTGAACAGCGTGTGCGCGCTGGACGTTCGCGAGGCCAAGGATGGTGACGCAGTAGTGCCTGGCGTCGCCCTCATCGCGCCTGGCAACTTCCACATGATGCTGACATTGTCGGGGGCGCAGTACCAGGTGCGCGTGAAGGACGGTCCCCGTGTGCATCATCAGCGGCCTGCCGTCGATATTCTCTTTTCCAGCGTCGCCAGGCACGCTGGCCGGAACGCCATCGGCGCGATCTTCACCGGCATGGGTGCCGATGGTGCCAGGGGTTTGCTGCAGATGCGTGAGGCCGGCGCCCATACCATCGCGCAGGACGAAGCGTCATGTGTCGTGTTCGGGATGCCGAGAGAAGCGATCAAGGCGGGGGCGGCCGTCGAGGTCCTGCCGCTGCACGACATCGCGGATGCGCTGCAGAACGCCGTCGCCCAGCACAAGCTGGCCACGGTCTGACCAGGGCCGTGTAGATTGGGCAGATGTCCGATCTCTCCCTCGAAGGTCACCTGCACCGCCGGTGCGGCGGGCACTACGCCCTTGCCGTCGAAGACGTCACGATCCGACTGAGCGGCATGACCGCACGCGTGGATCGCAGCATGTACAGGTGCAACAAGTGCGGCGACAAGCAGCACACCGTGGAGCAGCGTGAGGAGGCGGAGCGTGAAGCCATCCTCACCATGCGCACCCAGCACTCGTTGCTGACGGGCAAGGAGATCAAGCACTTCCGCGAATCGATCGGGCTCACCACTGCCCAGCTCGGCGAACTGCTGCACGGGCTGCCGAAGGGCATCGTCGAGGGATGGGAAAAGGGGCGGTACCTGCAGAGCCCCGTGGTCGACGCCATGCTGCGATCGCTGGCCGATCGCGAGGAGCGGGAGCGGCTGGCGGCACGCGCCGGATTGGTGCTGCCACCGATCCCAGGCGAGGTCGTCGCGGAGACGGCTGCCGAGGGCCCCGCCGAGGTGCCGGGTGACGGCAGGGTTTCCTCGTCGCCTGACGGCGCCTCGGGTGCACAGGCCTCGACATCCGCCGGGACACCCGACGCCACGTCAGCGAGCGACGCCGCGGCCGCCACGGCTGAACCCGAAACGGTCGCCTCGGGCGTTCAGGAGTAAATGCCGGCGCGGCGTACTCGCGCTCAGCTGTCCGTCTTTCTCACGGGACCTTCGTGCCGCAGTTCGTCCGTCGCAGCCCCATGCCAGTGTCGGCACGCGCCCTCTTCGACTGGCACGAGCACCCCGGTGCCTTTGAGCGTCTGACGCCAGGCTGGCAGCGCACGCGGGTCGTGTCCCGGACGGGTGGCATTACCGACGGCAGCCGCGTCGAAGTCGAGGTACCGCTGGCAGGCGGCCTGCTGCACCAGCGGCTGCTGATGGAACATCGGGACTACGTCGCCGGTGAACGGTTCACCGACGTGCAGGTCGACGGGCCATTCGCCCGCTGGTCGCACGCGCACATCATGGAGCCGGTCGCTGACGGCACCAGCGTACTCGTTGACCAGATCGACTACGAACTCCCGATGGGTCCGCTTGGCGACATCGGCGGCGGCTGGTTCGTTCGTCGGCAACTCGAGCAGCTCTTCGACTTCCGGCACGCCCGCACCCGCGCCGATCTCGAGCGACATCTGGTCTTTGCGGAGCAGCCGCGCCGCACGATCGCGATCACCGGTGGCACCGGGATGATCGGCTCGGCGCTCACCTGGTTCCTGCGGACCGGCGGTCACACGGTGCGCTGGATCACCCGGACGCCGGATGTGACCCGTGGCGACATCGGCTGGAATCCGGAAACGCAGGAGCTCGATCCGGCGGCGATGGAGGGGGTGGACGTGGTGGTGCATCTGGCCGGCGCCAACGTGGGCGAGCGCTGGACCATGGAGCACAAGCGCCGGATCGTTGCCAGTCGTATGCTCGGTACGAAGACGCTGGTGGCGGCGATGCTTCAGATGAAACGACCGCCTGAAGTACTCGTTTCTTCGTCAGCGGTGGGTTACTACGGCGATACTGGCTTGATACTGATCGACGAGAATTCGAAAAATGGCTCCGGATTCCTCGCCGATGTGTGCAACCTCTGGGAGAACGAAACCAGGCCGGCCAGCGAGGCGGGCATTCGGGTCGCAATCGCCCGAACCGGCGTTGTCCTCTCTGCCGCTGGAGGCGCCTTGGCCAAGATGCTCCCCGCCTTCCAGCTGGGCCTCGGTGGACCGCTGGGCACGGGCACGCAGTGGATGAGCTGGATTTCACTCGATGATCAGGTAGGAGCGATTCATCATCTGCTCATGAACCCGACAGCATCTGGTGTCTACAATCTGACCGCGCCGGCGCCAGTTCCCAACAGCGAGTTCGTATCGACCCTTGGGTCAGTGCTCAATCGACCTGCAGTGCTGCCGGTGCCGGCTTTCGCGCTGCGCGCTCTGTTTGGCGAGATGGCGCAGGCCACCATCCTGGATGGTCAGCGGGTGCTGCCGGTTCGGCTTCAGCTCGCGGGTTTCGAGTTCCAGCACCCACTCTTGGAGTCCGCACTCCGTTTCGAACTCGGGCGCTGACGCGGTTTGAGGCGAAGCCTAGAGCTTCTGGGCGCGGAAGTTCACAGTCCCTGAGTACCCGGTCATCCGCAGCTGTACCGTCCAGGAGCCGGCCGTGCCTGCGGTCGTCGGTTCGTTCAGGCTTGGGACCAGCCCTCGATCATAGACGACCGCGCCTGACGCGTCACGGACAGTCAGCTGCACAGTGCCCGCAGTGGTCGTCGTCGAGTGGTTGATCGTCGCGCGTGTTCCGGTGTTGGTCCAGGAGTACGACTTTGTGCTGCTCAGCCCGCTGACGCCGGTCGCCTGCAACGCGAACGAATCGGTGGCGTTGGACACCTCTGGCTGGAACGGTGCCAGAGGGTCGCTGCAGGCGACGAGGGCACCGAGCGCAGCGGCAATCGGGGTGAACCGAAGGCGCGAGAGCGAAACCATGAGAGACTCCTGAGAGGAACGTACTGGCACCCATCCGGCATCAGTGGTGCCGCGCAGCATAGACTTCATGCACGCTCATTCGTAACCTCAACGCCGGCGTTTGTTCGAATCGCCAGCGCGCGCGGCAGACCTGAAACTTTTTGAGTCACCACGTCGTCAGTCTTGTGATACCGGGCAGGTCGCGCCATCGCGCGTTCCCGAGCCCGGACGGAGCCTGAACCAGTGTTCGTAATTCTTCTCGAAGGCGTGTTGTTCGTCGCGGCAATCGCGGCGTGCACCGCCTTTTTCGTTTGGGGAGTCAAGGCGTTCACGCCGCTCGGCACCCGCTTCCGACAGACGGAGAACCGCCGCCTGATCGACGAGCGCGCCGCACTCACCTGCCCCATTCATGGGTGGCAGGCGCCTGACTCTCTCGTACGGCTCCCCAGCGGAGAGCCGCTCTGTTCAAAGTGCTACCAGGAGACTCTATATGGGCAGCTCGATCGGTGATCGCCTCTCGCAGATGGGCGCTGCGGCGGCCGGAGGCGGTGGCGGCGCCCGGAAGGCCGTCCTTGCCATCGGCATCCTCATCGGCGCACTCTGGCTCTCGTCGTCGATGGTCACGTACATCGAACCCGGCCACGTCGGCATCATCATCCGGCGCACCAGCGGCGGCGTGGACCCGGTGCCGCTAGGCCCGGGGCTGCACCTGCGCAACCCGCTGACCACCGGCATCAAGGAGTACCCGACGTTCATGCAGACGCTGGTGCTCACACAAGCTGCGAACGAAGGCTCGGTCAATAACGACGAGATCAACGTGAACTCGATCGAGGGGCAGCCGATTTCGCTGGATATCTCGATGAGTTTCGAATTGCGGCAGGACAAGGTGCCGTTTCTCTACTCGACCTTCCGCACCGATATCGACGCCATCCAGCGGGGCTACCTGCGGCAGACGATCCGGCAGGCGCTGCAGGAAGTGGCTGGTCAGGAAGAGATCGCGAACATTCTCGGACCCAAGAAGGCCGAGACGGTCGCGAAGACGCAAGCCAAGCTGGCGAAGGCGCTCGAGCAGTACGGCATCGAGGTGAAGCAGTTCTCGATCAACGAGATCCGCGCGCCGCAGGCCGTGATGGCAGCGATCAACGCCAAGAACGTGATGCAGCAGCAGGCGCTCACCGCGCAGAACGAGCTGCAGAAGAACACCTATCAGGCGCAGGGTGACAGCATCAAGGCGGTGGGCCGCGCAAAGGCAATCCTTGCCGAAGCGCAGGCGCAGGCACAGGCGAACGAACTGCTCGCCAAGAGCATCTCGGGCAGCCTGGTGCAGTACGAAATGGCGAAGAAATGGAACGGCGTCATGCCGCAGGTGAGTGGCTCCGCCATTCCGATGATCCAGATGCCGGGTGCTGCCAAGCCGTAACATCGAGGTCAAACGACCGGACGGTTTCGGTCGAACGATGGGGTCGCTGGTATCGGAGACGTGACGCGTCCGATGCCAGCGACCCCCTTTCTCATTCTGATTACAATCATCTAAGCTTCCTGTGCACCGCGCGCGGCACGTTGCGAGGCGTCACCACGTCCACGTCACACTCGGGAAGACACCATGAGCATTTTCAGCCGCCTGAAGGAAAAACTTTTCGGCGCCAAGACGCCCGAAGCTCCTGTCGCACCCGCTGCACCGGTGGCCGCCGCCGTGCCTGCCGCACCCGATGCGCCGGCGCCCGTGATTCCGCTGCTGGACGTCGAAGCGGTGCTCACGTTCATGGCGACGCAGAACAAGCAGAAGCTGAACTGGCAGACTTCCATCGTTGATCTCATGAAGTTGCTCGGCATGGAGAGCAGCCTCTCTGAACGTCGCGAGCTGGCCGATGAACTCGGATTCACCGGCGACAAGCAGGACACTGCAACCATGAACATGTGGTTGCACAAGGAAGTGATGCGGCAGTTCGCCGCCAACGGCGGCAAGGTGCCTGCATCAATGACCGACTGAAACAGTCTGGCCTTTCCTGGCCGGTGTATCATCCGCTCGGAGCTGACCACCGCTTCGAGCGGATTTTCATTTTCCTCGCTCCGACCGCATGCCCCCGCACACCGCCTTGATCGTCACAGTTGCCGCCAGTCTCGGCGTCGCCTTCCTGTTCGGAATGGTGGCGGCGCGCCTGCGGCTTCCGCCGATCGTCGGCTATCTCCTCGCAGGTGTTGCCGTGGGGCCGTTCGCACCCGGAGACGCAGTGGATGGTGGCATCGTTGCGCAGGCAGCGGAGCTCGGGGTGATTCTCCTCATGTTCGGCGTCGGGATGCACTTCTCGCTGGGTGACCTGATGGCCGTGCGTCGCGTGGCGATTCCCGGCGCGGTGCTCCAGTTGCTGGTGACCGGCAGTGTGGGCCTGATGATTGGACGCGTGTGGGGGCTGAGTTTGGGCGCCGCGTTGGTGCTTGGGATATCGCTCGCTGTGGCCAGCACCGTGGTGCTGCTCAAGGGACTCGAGGCCCAGGACCGACTCGATTCGCCCGACGGGCGCCTGGCCGTCGGCTGGCTGGTGGTGGAAGATCTGACGATGGTACTGGTGCTGGTGCTGCTGCCCGCCATCGCACCGATACTCGCTGGTGGCGGCGACGGCTTGACGGCGCCCGCCAGTGCGCTCGCGCTGGCCCTCGTGATCGCACTCGCCAAAGTGGCGGCGTTCGCGGTGCTCATGCTGGTCGTGGGTCGACGCGCCGTGCCATGGCTGCTGGAACATGTTGCCCGACTCGGTTCGCGTGAGCTGTTCACGCTGGCGGTGCTGGCCACGGCCCTCGGGATCGCCGTGCTGGCGGCGCAGGTCTTCGGTGTGTCGTTTGCACTGGGCGCCTTCTTTGCGGGCGCGGTGGTCAGTGAGTCCGAACTCAGTCACCGGGCTGCCACCGACGCGTTGCCGCTGCAGGACGCCTTTGCGGTGTTGTTCTTCCTGTCGATCGGGATCCTGTTCAATCCGATGGTGGTGGTGCAGTCGCCACTGCAGGTGTTGACGCTGGTGGCGGTGATCGTGCTCGGGAAGTCGCTGGTGTCGTTCACCCTGATGCGCCTGTTGAAGCAGCCGGTGCGTGCCGCACTGACGCTTGGTGCGAGCCTGGCCCAGATCGGCGAGTTCTCGTTCATCGTCGCCGGACTCGGCGTGACGCTCGGACTGGTCACACGCGACCTGCAGGCCCTGATCGTGGCGGCGGCGATGATCGCCATCACGATCAATCAGCCGCTGCTGGCGGGCGTGCGTCTGTTCCAGCGTCGCGCGGATGCCCGCGCGGCGCGTGACCAGATGCCGGAGTCCACCGAATACCGGACCGGCGGCGCTACGCCAGGCGGCGTGCCGGCGAGTGCCCGGGCGACGCGGGCCGCGATCGAGGACGTGGACGACCCGTTCGACTTCTCGCGATTCCGCGATCATGTCATCGTCGTTGGTCACGGTCGCATGGGATCCACGGTGACCGAGGCGCTGCAGCGCGACTCGGCGCGTTATGTAATCGTGGAAGAACAGGAGCGGACGGTGGCCGGGCTGCGCACCCGTGGCGAGCGCGCCGTGTTCGGTGATGCCACGCGTGCCGACGTGCTGCACCGCGCCGGCATCGAGCATGCACGGTTGATCGTCGTCACCGCCCCCGAGCCGATCCGTGCGCGGCGCGTGGTCGAGATCGCGCGTCAGGCACATCCGCAGATCGCCGTCGCGGTACGGACACACAGTGCCACCGAACAGGCGTTCTTCGAAGAGGTGCTGCACACCGCCGATGCACCAGGGCGCGCTATCTATGCCGAGCGTGAAGCGGCGTTGAGTCTGGCACACTTCACGCTGCAGACCCTCGGACGCACCGACGATGAGGCTGACGTGGTGATCGAGTCGATGCGCCAGACCGTGCTGCAACCCACCGAAACCTTCGCCACGATGCACACGCGAGAGTTCCGCACGATGATGGCGGCTGATCCGAACCACCCTGAACCGCCGGCCCCCCCCTCCTGATCAGTGCTGACCTGCGGCTCGTGTCACCTGCACCGGCACCCCGCTGAAACCGGCGTTGCCCGTGAGCACATCGATGCGCTGATCATCCGTCAGATCGTTGATGCTCACGCCGGCATGTGCGTTGGCAACACCGAGGCGGGTACCGCGCTTGCCGTGCCCCCAGCCGTGCGGCAAACTCACCACGCCGGGCATCATGCTGTTGGTGATTTCCACCGGCACGATCACCGACCCGACCCGCGACGCCACGCGGACGGGATCACCATCCGTCAGTGTCCGTGCGGCCGCGTCTCCCGGATGCATCAGCAGTGTACATCGAGCCTTCCCGCGCACCAGGCGTTCGCTGTTGTGCATCCATGAGTTGTTCGATCGCAGCGCCCGGCGGCCGATCAGCGAGAGGGTGTCGGGCGGGATGCTGGTCGCGCTGAGTGTCGCCTCGAGCCGTGCGACATCGGTGATGAACGACTCCGGCGCCAGATGCAGCCGGCGGTCGGCCGTGCGCAGCCGCGCCGGCAGCGCGGGCTGCAGTGGGCCAAGGTCAACGCCGTGCGGCTGGGCTTCCAGCGTCGCCATACGCAATCCGCGCGCGAACGGTGTGAAGCCTGCGCCGTACGGCCCCTGTCGCAGCCCGATGTCGAGCATGCGGCGCGGCGTCAGCAGCGACAGTGCCACCGCCTTGGCTCGCGCGGCGGCCGTGCCGCGTATGCGCCAGGTGAGCTCGTTGAGGATCTGCCAGTCGTGCCGGGCACCGGGCGGGCGTGGAAAAATCGGTGCCGAATACTTCGCCGTGTTGCGCACCGCCAGCGTGTGAAAGACGAGATCGTAGTGATCGCGCTCCAGTGCGAAGGTTGGCGGGAGGATGATGTGCGCGTGTCGCGTGGTTTCGTTGAGGTAGAAGTCGATCGCCACGTAGAACTCCAGGCCGGCGATGGCCTGCGCCAGACGTGTGCCGTTCGGCGTGGACAGGACTGGATTGCCGGCATGCGTGAGCAGCGCATGAATCTGCCCGCGACCGGGCGTCTCGATTTCCTCCGCCAGGGCAGCCACCGGGAGCTCACCGGCAAACTCCGGCAACTTGCGCACTCGGCTCGTCCACCGGCCGAATCGCACGCCGTCCGGTGCGCGCTGGTCGGCCTTCAGAATGTCGATGGCCGGCCGCGTGAACATCGCCCCGCCGGTCACGTCGAGCCGCCCGGTGACGACGTTCAGCGCCGAGATCAGCCAGCAGGCCAGCCCGCCGAATTCCTGCATCGACACTCCAACCCGGCCGTAGGCGACGGCCGACGGGGCGCTGGCGAAATCACGCGCCAGGGCACGGATCACTTCTGCATCGATGCCCGTGCTGCTCGCGACGCGTTCCGGTGGAAACCGCAGTGCCACGGCGCGCAGCTCGTCGAAGCCGCTCAGGAATGCTGCGTACCGTTCGACCCGTGCCATCCCGTCGGTGAAAATCACCTGCAGCAGCGCCAGCAGCAGCAACGCATCGGTGCCGGGTCGGATGAAGTGGTGCGCGTCCACCAGCCCCGCCGTCTCGGTGCGGCGCGGATCGATCAGCACCACCCGGCCTCCACGCTCACGAATGGCACTGATGCGACCGGCGATGCCGGGCGCCGTCATCAGGCTGCCATTCGACGCGGCAGGGTTGGCGCCGAACAGCAGCAGGTACTGCGTGTGATCGATATCCGGAATCGGGATCAGCAGCGCATGGCCGAACATCAGCATGGCGGCCACGTGGTGCGGCAGCTGATCGACGGAGGTGGCCGAGTAGCGGTTCTTGGTCCGGAGCGCACGCGCCAGGTCGGGCGCGAACAGCATGGCTCCGGAGGAGTGCACGGTGGGATTGCCGAAGTAGGTGGCCACGGCATCGTGTCCGTGCCGGGCCTGAACCTGCTTCAGCCGAGCCGCCACCTCGTGCAGCGCTTCGTCCCACGACACCTCGGCCCAGGTATCGCCATTCCGGCGCAAGGGCCTCCGGAGGCGATCGGGGTCGTCGTGCACGTCCTGCAGGGCGACGGCCTTCGGGCAGATGTGTCCCTTGCTGAACGGATCATCCGGATCGCCGCGGATCTCGGTCACCCGCGGCCCGTCCGTGGTCACGACGATTCCGCACATCGCTTCACACAGGGTGCAGGTGCGGAAATGGCGGGTGTCAGGCATACGGGCGCTCGGAGGGATGCGGTTGACGGTGACCACGTTGATCCTATCCCCCGAACGCACCGGGCGCTTGCCATGGGGACGGAGTTCCCGGTGCCATGGGGACGGAGTTCCTGGTGTCACGGGGACGGGGGCAAGTCGGCGGTGTGAGGAGACCTAACCGCGCCCACTTCGAGCTGCCGATTTCCCCTCCGGGTTGGCGCCGCTGCCCGCCGCATTCATGGTGAATTCATCCCCGCGGCCTATTCTCCTCCCGATGCGCCTGCTCCTGGTTGAGGATGATCCCGAGATGTCCCGCACGGCGGCCGAGTACCTCAGACGGACCGGGTATGCCGTGGACGCCGTCCACGATGGTGCATCGGCGCTCCGGGCGCTGCGGCTGAATCCGTACGACGTCGTCGTGCTCGATGTGCGCCTGCCGGACATCAGCGGCTTCGAGATCTGTCGGCAGCTGCGCCTGATGGGACTGCAGACGCGGGTCCTGATGGCGACGGCGCGCGACGCGGTCGAGGATCGGATCGAGGGGCTGGATCTCGGCGCTGACGACTATCTGGTCAAGCCGTACGCCATGGCCGAGCTGACAGCGCGCATCCGTGCGCTGCTCAGACGTCCGTCGAGCGCGGTCGGGACGGTCCTGATGGCGGACGACCTCGAGCTGGACACGCGAACGCGCACGGCCAGGCGCGGCACGCGACGCATCGAGCTCACGACGAAGGAGTTCGCCGTGCTCGAGGTGTTGCTGCGACATGCGGGCGAGGTGGTGACCCGCGAGACCCTCAGCGCCAGCGCCTGGGACGAGAACTACGATCCGTTCAGCAATGTGATCGACGTCTACGTCAGCCGGCTGCGTCGCAAGATCGATCTGCCCGACGAGGTGCCGCTGGTGACGGCGGTGCGCGGCGCCGGCTATCGGATTGCCGCGTCGGTGTCCGGTGTGCGGCCGCGCACATGATGGCCACCGGTCAGCGGCGGGGCCTGTCGATCCGCGCGCGGCTGGCGCTCTGGTACGCGGCGTCGGTGCTGCTGGTCTTTCTCGTGTTCGCGCTGGCACTGCGCGTCACGGTCCGCGCGGCACTCCGCGACGAGTTCACCACCGGCGTGCGCAGTTCCTCCGATGCGATCCGATCGTTCTTCCGGCTCGAACATGCCGAGTACCGTGATGTGAATGCAACGATCGTCCACATCGCCAACGAGGTGGTGTTTCCGGATCGTGTGGTGGAATTCCAGCGCCCCGACGGCGCGGTCGCATTTCGGGTCGCGCCGGACCGGACGGGATCGGCCAATGCGGGAGCCACCGCGGCGCGCCGCACCGCGATGCGCGAACCGGTGCAGCAGCTGTTGGTGCCGCTCGACAGTGCCATCGCGCCGGGCTGGGTGCTGCGGGTGTACGCCAGTGCCGCCCCGCTGGAGCGCACCTTGACGGTGATCGACCGCTGGCTGCTGATCGGTGTGCCGCTGGGGTTTCTCTTTGCCGGTGGGCTGGGCTGGTGGCTGGCCGAGCGCACGCTGCGCCCCGTCGCCGCGATGGCCGAAGCGGCCAGTCGCATGACGCGTGATCGTCGCACCGGCGCGTTCGGGGCTCGCGACCCCGCAGCACACCGGCTGCCCATCGACAATCCCACCGATGAACTGGGCCGGTTGGGCACGCGGTTCAATGCCGTGCTCGATCAGCTGGATGGTGTGCTGGCGCAGCAACGGCGCTTTCTGGCGGATGCGGCGCATGAACTGCGCACCCCGGTGGCACGCATGCTGGCCACGGTCGACCTGGCACAACTCGATCCGGCCGACACCGCGGGACAGGGCGATGCGCTGCAGCGCGTCCGGACCGATCTCGATCGGACCACGCGGCTGATCGACGAACTGCTGCAACTGGCGCGCGCCGATGCCGCGGGTGCGGTGCACGCCAGGGCAGGCTACATCGACGATGTGATCGCCGATGCCGTGCACACGTGGCAACCGACCGCGCAACAGCGCCGCATCCACCTCACAGTGGCCACGCTCGACGAGGCGCCGGCGCAGATTGACCCGGTGTATCTGGAACGCCTGATCGGCATTCTGCTCGACAACGCCATCCGCTATACACCCGCCGGCGGGTCGATCGCCGTGAGCGTGGTGATGCCCGCGGGCGTGCCGCGAGTGATCATTGCCGACACCGGCATCGGCATTCCGCCGGACGAACACTCACGCATCTTCGAACGCTTCTATCGTGGGACCCGTGCGCGGGCCATGTCGCCCGACGGCACCGGCCTCGGACTGCCGATTGCGCACTGGATTGCCGAGGCGCATGACGCCACACTCGACGTAGTGGCGAACGGCACCGGCACCGTCGCCACGGTCACCTTCCCTCCTGCGGCTCAATCGCCGGTCCCTGCGTCGGTGATCGGTGCCAGCTGACTTCCTACCCGCGCGCGCTCACGATTTCTGGTCCCGTCATGCGATCTGCAGCACCGATGTTCACACGATGGTCACGGGTTGTGCCACTGGCTGCGACGGGATTGTTCCCGATGTGTGCGGTGCTGGCTCAGCCGGCAATCACCGGTGGACCATCCCCGACATCAGCCACGTTCTCGCTGTTGGACGCGGCCGCCCTGGCACGGCGACAACATCCGTTGCTCTCGGCGGCGGGCGGTCGGCGACAGGTCGCTGCCGGCAGCGCGCGCCAGGAAGCTGCATTGCTGAATCCCGTCTTCGAATGGCGCAAGGAGAACTACGGCAGTCCACTGCCGCGTGATGAGTTCCTGAGCGTGACGCTGCCGGTTGACGTGTACGGTCGCCGGGTCGCGCTGCGTTCTGCGAGCGGCTTCTCGGCCGCGCGCGCGTTGTCCGACTCATCGACCGCCGCACGCAGCGTCGAGTTCGACGTGGCCCGCGCGTACTGGCGTACCGCCCTTGCCGCGGCCCTGCGCCACGCCGCCGCCGAGCAGCACGCGAGTATCGACACCATCGCACGCATCGAAGCCGAGCGCGCGGCAGAGGGGGCAGTGTCGAATGGTGCCGCCCTGCGCGCGCGGCTCGAAGCGGATCGCGCCCGTCTGACCGATGCCACCGCGCGCGCCGAACTCGAACGGGCCCGCGCCGATCTGGCCCGGGCGTTGGCGGTGCCGTTCGACAGCGTGCCGGCACCGACCGATCCGTTGCGTGTCGATTCCGCAGCGGTCGTGCCGCCGCTGGCAGAACTGCTGGTGCTGGCACGTGCGCGGCGCTCCGAACTGATCGCGGCGCGATCGCGGGTTGCCGAAGTGGCCAAGCGGCAATTGGCCGAGCGACTCGGTTCGTTGCCGGCCGTCGGCATGCAGGCGGGCAGCAAGCGGACGAGCGGCTTCAAGACCGGCACGCTGCAGATCGGCGTGTCGCTGCCGATCTTCGATCGCAACGGCGGTAATCGTGAACGGGCGCATGGCGATGTGCTGATTGCGGCTGGCGAATTGCGCGCCGCAGAGATGGCCGTGAGTGCCGAAGTCGCAGGCGCGCACCGCGCCTACAGCACACTTCTGTTGGAGTATGCGCAGGCCGTCGGAACCGATCGCCCCGGCGACATGAACGGGATCACGTCGCGGGGCGCGACGGTGGCCGGTATCGCGGGCACGGCATATCGCGAAGGTGCAATTCCGCTCTTCGAACTGCTCGACGCGCAACGCGTGCGGGCCGAGATCCGGAGTGCGGCACTGCACGCCGCCGCCAACGTGCAGATGGCCCGCCTCGATCTGCTCCACGCGATCGGTCTGCCGATCGACAGCGCCCGTTTCCTTTCGCCGACGCAATGACCATGGCTGGTACGAACGTTTCACTCCGGCCCGCGTCATGTGCGCGGATGATGCGACTGGCGCTGTACATGACCGGAGTGCCACTGGCCGCCTGCGGTCGCGCCGAGGCCCCGCCCGCTGCCGCGGCACCTGCGGGCGCAGTCGTCCAGCGCGACACGGCCTTCCTGACGCCCGAGGCGCTCGCCATGTCGGGTGTGACGATTCAGCCGGCGCAGCGCGTGGCGTGGCGCGAATCGTGGCAGCTGCCGGCACACCTCGTGCTCGACCCGACGTTTACGCAGGCGCTCGGCTCGATCGTCGAGGGACGGGTGACTCAGGTGCGTGTGCAGGCGGGTGATCGTGTGCGTCGCGGGCAGGTGCTGGTGACGATTCACAGTCACGAACTCACGTCGGCGCACAACGAGCTGCAGCAGGCGTTGGCGGGCCGCACCGAAGCGGACAACGCGGCGCAGCTGGCGCTGACGGCGGCGGCGCGCGCCGAGCGTTTGTACCAGGCGCAGGCGGGGTCACTGGCGGAACTCGAGCGCGCCCGCGCCGCACGCACGGCGGCGGAAGCCGGCCCGCGGCGTGCGGCAGCAGAGTATGACCGTGCATCGGAAATCGTCGCGCATCTGCGTCCACCCGGCGCCGTGCAGACCGGCGTCGATCCCGAAGACGTGCTCATTCGTGCCCCGTTCGACGGCGTGGTGGTAGCACGCCATGCTGAACCCGGTGCCGTGGTCGCGCCTGGCGCTCCGCTGGTGACGGTCAGTCGCACCGGACAGCTCCTGCTCGCACTGCATGTGCCCGAGGCGGCACTCGGCGCCGCGCGACTCGGCTCCGAAGTGCAGTTCACCGTGCCGGCCTTCCCCGGCCGCGACTTCATCGCGCGTGTCACGCGGGTCGCACCCACGCTCGATTCGTTGTCGCGCACCGCGGAGGTGTTTGCAGCGGTCGACAATCAAAGTGGTGAGCTGCGCGGCGAGATGACGGCTGCCGCGGCGGTGTTCGGTGTTGCGCGCGATAGCGTGACCGCCGTCGTGATCAGCGCGATCCAGGATTTCGAGGGCGATACGATCGTGGTGACGGGTGTGCCGCGCGGTGGCGGCATGGTGCTGGAGGCGGTGCGCGTGCGCGTCGGTCGTCGCGCGGCGGGGCTGGCGGAGGTGAAAAGCGGGATCGCCGCTGGCGCACCGGTGGTGGCGGGCGCCGCCGCCGTCGCAAAGGCGGAAATCCTTCGGCAGCGTGATGCGCGAGCCGCGGCCGCAGAAGGGATGCCGCGGTGAAGCGCCTCATCGAGTTCGCGCTCCGGCAACGTGGTGCGGTGACGTTCGCGGTGGGTGTGCTGCTGTGCTTCGGGCTGTTCTCGCTCTCACGGATTCCGTTCGACGCCTTTCCCGACCTCACCGGCGTGCGCGTGGATGTGGCGACCACCGCGACCGGCCTGGCACCAGAGGAAGTCGAGCAGCTGGTGACTTATCCACTCGAGTCGGCGCTGATGGGACTTCCGGGCGTCACGGGGGTGCGGTCGGTCTCGAAGTCGGCGCTGTCGCTGATCACCGTGCCGTTTCCGGATGGCACGGACATCTACTTCGCCCGCACGCTGGTGCAGCAGCGCCTGGCCGAGGCAAAGGGTGCGCTGCCGCCGGGCGTGGAGCCGCAGATGGGGCCTGTCTCGACACCGATGGGTGAGTTGTATCAGTACACGGTGTCGAGTGACTCGATGTCGCTGGCCGAACTGAAGGCGCTGCACGACTACACCATCCGCCCGCGCTTGCGCACTGTGGCCGGTGTGAGTGATGTGAATTCGTGGGGTGGGCGCATCGAGCAGGTGCAGGTGGTGGTGGACCCCGCGAAGTTGGCGGCGCGGAACCTGACGCTGGCGGATGTGCACAAGGCGCTGGCGGCCAACAACCTGTCGTTCGGCGGCGCCTACCTGGAGAGTGAAGGGACGCGCTACACGGTGCGTGGCGTCGGGCGACTGACGAAGCCGAGTGAGATCGCACTGGTGTCGATTGCCTCGCCGGGCGGCGTCCCCGTCCGGATTGGCGATGTGGCGGTCGTCGAGGACGGTGCCTTGCCACGGTATGGCGCCGTGACCGAGAACGCCACGCACGAGGTGGTGGCCGGCATGGTGCTCAAGCTGCAGGGCGAGGATTCACGCAAGGTGATCGACGGCGTGCTCCGGCGGCTGGATGAAGTCCGCGCCGCGCTGCCGAAGCATGTGCGCATCGTGCCGTTCTACGATCAGACGGAACTCGTCGGCCGGACCACGCGCACCATAGCCAAGAACCTGATCGAAGGCGGGTTGCTGGTGATCGCGGTGCTGTTCGTCTTCCTGCGCAACGCCCGCGCGTCGCTGATCGTCGCGTCGGTGATCCCGCTCTCGATGCTGGTGGCCTTCGGCGGCATGTACATCTTCGGCTACTCCGCCAACCTGATGTCGCTGGGCGCGCTCGATTTCGGACTGATCGTCGACGGTGCAATCGTGATGGTCGAGAATTTCGTGCATCGACTTGAGAAGGCTGAACACGACAATGTGAGCCCGGTGACATTCGCGGAGCGATTCACGCTGTTCCGCGATGCCGGAGTCGAAGTGGGCCGGCCGATTCTCTTCGGCATCGCGATCATCGTGGCGGTCTACATCCCGATCTTCGCGCTGGAAGGGATGGAAGGGCGCATGTTCAAGCCGATGGCCTTCACGGTGGTGTGCGCCGTCCTTGGCTCACTGCTGCTGGCATTGGTGTTCGTGCCTGCCGCATCGCTGACGCTCCTCAAGCATGTCGCAGCGACGCCCCGGCCACTCGAAGTACGACTGCGGGACGGGTACCGTCGCGCACTCGACTGGACGTTCGCGCATGGCACGCCGATCGTCGTCGCCGCCCTGGTGATGGTGATCGGGTCGGTGTATTCGCTCCGCCACATCGGCAGCGAATTCATGCCGAAGCTCGATGAAGGGGCAATCCTGATCAACACGCGGCGTACCCCCAGCATCTCGCTCGCTGACGCAACCAAGCTGTCGCTGCTGGCGGAAGGGGTGGTGAAGAGATTCCCCGAAGTGCTGACCGTCGTCACCAAGGAAGGTCGTCCCGACCTGGCCACCGAGGCGATGGGCCTGTACGAAGGTGACCTGTACGTCATTCTGAGGCCGCGTGATGAATGGACGACGGCCGGTGATCCGGACGGATTGGTGGCCGCCTTCGACTCAGCGCTGCAGGTCGTGCCGGGCCTCTGGGTGTCGTTCACGCAACCACTCGCGATGCGGCTCGACGAAGCCGAGAGTGGCATTCGCACCGATCTGGGCATCAAGGTGGTGGGCCCGGATCTGGAGCAGAACGGACAGATTGCCGCCCGCATCCGACGGGTGCTGGCGTCGACACCCGGCAGTGCCGACGTGGCGGTGGAAGTGAGTGAAGGCACGGGACAGGTGCGCGTGACCGCGCGACGTGATGCACTGGCGCAGTTCGGCCTCTCGGTGGCGGATGTGCGCGACGCAGTCAACCTCGCGCTCGGCGCGGAAACCGCGACCGAGATGGTGAAGGGTCCGCGGCGGATCGGCGTTGCCGTGCGATACCCCGATGCACAACGGAACGACCTGACGGCACTCTCGCGACTGACCGTCCGGTCGCCGTCCGGTGCGCTGGTGCCCCTGTCGTCGGTGGCGGATGTCGAGCCCGGGACCGGCCCGGAGTTGATCGGCCACGAGGATGCGCAGCGCAGAACACTGGTGCTGTCCAACGTACGTGGTCGCGATCTGGGAGGGTTTGTCGCCGAGGTTCAGGCACGGGTTGCGAAAGAGGTGGTGCTGCCGGGCGGCACCTTTCTCGAATGGGGTGGGCAGTTCGAGAACCAGCAGCGCGCCATGAAGCGACTCGAGCTGGTGGTCCCGCTGGCGCTGCTGGCGATCGTCGGGCTGCTCTGGTTCTCGTTCCGCGACGGCTGGCACACCGCACTGATCCTCACCAACGTGCCCTTTGCACTGGTCGGTGGCGTGGCCGCGCTGTGGATCCGCGGGCTGAATCTCAGCTTGTCGGCGAGCGTCGGCTTCATCGCGCTGTTCGGCATCGCCGTCCTCAACGGGGTCGTGCTCATTTCGGCCATCAACGCGCTGCGGGCGTCGGGGCGATCAGTGGATGACGCGGTCCGACAGGGTGCCGCCGATCGCCTGCGGCCCGTGATCATGACCGCCCTGGTGGCGAGCCTTGGCTTCGTGCCGATGGCGCTGTCGACGTCCCCCGGGAGCGAAGTGCAGCGGCCGCTGGCCAGCGTGGTGATTGGCGGGCTGGTGACGTCGACGGCGTTGACGTTGTTCGTGCTGCCGCTGCTCTACCGGGCACTGGGTCGCTGGCGGGAGCGACGCGCACAGACGCCTCAGTTGGCTGCGTTCGACATGCCTGTGCCAACCTGAGTGAGCTGCGCGGGGGGACCACGGTCGCGCTGTGGCGCCTCAGGGTGCTGGTGCCGGCCGGTCCTTGACCGTGGCCCAGGTGGGGCATTGCGGCGTGGGGCCCCGTTGTGGCGCGGACTCCGCACGCGCGAGCGTGTCGGCCACCGCCATCACTTCGGCGTCAAAGATCAGCTCGGCTCGCTCGGGAATCACCGGCGGCCGACCGGCTTCGCCGTAGGCCAGCGGGAATGGGATGAACAGGCGTCGCTGCCCGCCAACTCGCATTCCCTCCAGTCCAAGGTCCCAGCCGGCGATCACGCGGCGCAGGCCAAGCGGAAAGCCGATCGGCGTTCGTGGCGTGCCATTCGGCATCGTGTCCCGGGACGAGTCGAATTTCGTCCCATTGCGCAGCCAGCCGGTGTAGTGGACGTAGACACACTCCTTCGCCTTGAGCGTCGGCCCGGTCCCGACGACACCGTCGATGTATCGCAGCGCGAGCGCGATCTGCTCCGTGCCTGCCATTGGAGGGATGGACTGAGGCAGCAGCGGTGCAGGCGGCTGGCGGTGACAGGCGGCGAGCCCAAGCGCGAAGGCGCTGGTGGTGAGAATTCTCATCCGAGCCAACGTAGAGTCCGATGGCGTAGCCGTCCATAGCGACGTGCGCGCGCGCTCCCCCGCGCTGTGATCCGTCAGTTTTTTCATCGCTACGCTGTCGGTGAAGGCGACTGCGCTGCGCCGTTACAATCGGTGGCGGATGCTTCGGCGGATCCGAGACTTTTCGCGAACACAGTCGTCATGTAAAGCCTGCACGGGGTGTGTGTACTCAGCCGGTCATTCCGGCATGCATGATCGAAGAGCTATTGGGTTACAATTCCTGTTGCGATGACGAAACCGACCCGCATTGATCTGCCTGATGAGCCAGCATCAGGCGTCCTCGGCGATCTGCGTGACGTCATCACCGATGTGAGCAATTCGAGAGGACTCGTCTACCAGCTCACGCTCAGGGACATTCGGGTACGATACAAGCAGGCAGTCATGGGTTTTGCGTGGGCGATTCTGTCGCCACTGCTGATTGTCGGTGCGGGTACGATTCTGCGTGTCGCCATGCTGCGCATGTCCGGGCAGCAGTTTGCCGCGATCGACGCCGGGTCGATTGCAATGAAGGGTGTCATCTGGGGGTTCTTCGCGTCGGCGCTGAGCCTTGGCACGACCGCACTGTCGGGGAATCCGAATCTGATCTCAAAAGTCTATTTTCCCCGTGAAGTCTTGCCGTTGTCGGTCGTACTGGCCTGTGCATTCGACGCCTGTGTCGGTGCCGGGGCGGTGGCACTGGCGTTGCCGCTGCTGAGTTGGCGGCCGACGTGGGCGCTGCTCTGGCTGCCGGTGCTGGCGTTGGTCCTGTTCACGTTCACGCTCGCGATTGTTCTGGCAGTGAGTTGCGCCAACCTCTTCTACCGGGATGTCCGGTATTTGGTGCAGGTGTTGGTGAGCTTTGGCATCTTTTTCGTGCCGGTGTTCTACACGCCGGAGATGCTCGGTGCACGCTGGATCGGGCCGCAGATGGCCAATCCGCTGGCAACGATTCTGGAAGGGGCACGCCTGTCGATCATGGAGGGCCGGAATCTGCTGCTCCCGATCACGCGCGCGTCCGACGGCGTCGTGCTCTGGAACCCGATGTATCTGCTCGTAAGCGCCGGCACGGCCGTCACGCTGCTGGCAATCAGCGCCGTGGTGTTCCGCCGCGCTCAGTTCCGGTTCGCGGAGTACGTGTAATGTCCGCCGGCACTCCGTACATCGCATTCGACGGCGTCTGGAAGAAGTTCCGGCGCGGCGAAGTCCACACGTCGCTGCGAGATCTGCTGCCGGCGCTGACACGGAACGCCCTCAAGGGAGGGTTCCTGCGCCGCGACCTTTCCACCAATGAGTTCTGGGCGTTGCGCGACGTTTCGTTCGCCGTCGAGCCCGGGCAGACGCTCGGGATCATCGGGAACAACGGCGCCGGCAAGTCCACGATCCTGAAGATCCTGACGCGTATCCTGCGGCCGAATCGCGGTCGCTACGCGGTCAAGGGTCGCGTGGGCGCGCTGCTCGAAATCGCCGCCGGCTTCCATCAGGATCTGACCGGTCGCGAGAACGTGTTTCTGCAGGGCGCAATCATGGGCATGGGTCGACAGGAATTGAAGCGCAAGCTCGACGCCATCGTTGCATTCTCCGGTGTCGAGCTGTTCATCGATTCACCCGTGAAAGCGTACTCGTCCGGCATGAACGCGCGCCTCGGTTTCGCCATCGCCGCGCACCTCGATCCGGATGTCCTGATCATCGATGAAGCGTTGTCGGTGGGCGACTATGCGTTTCAGCGGAAGGCATTCGGGCGGATCCGGACGCTGGCCAAGAGCGGCATTCCGGTGGTGGTGGTCTCGCATCAGCTGGACCGGATCTCGGAACTGTGTACTGACGTGCTGCTGCTGGCCAATGGCGAGACGGTGGCGTACGGCAGCCCGTCGGACGTCATCGCCGCCTACATGCGGGGCGATGGCAACACGGCTCCGAAGAGCGCCGTGCCATCGCCGGTGACCTTCGATGAGGCCGTCCTGGTCGGATCGCCGTCGGTGCGCTCCGGGTCGCGGATCCGGCTGCGCCTTGGTGGACGTGTCGTCGCGCCGCTCACGGAACACATCGAACCGATTGGCATCGTCGTGCGCAGCGCACAGACGGGTGAGACGGTATTCGAGACCGGCGCGTCAATGCTGCAGATTCCGCTCGATCTCGGTGACTTCCAGGTCGAGATCGAGATGCAGATGAATGTGCAGCCGGGGATCTACCTGATCGACGTCGATGTGTGGGATCGCGCGACGGAAGAGCAGTTCATCGAAGGGCCCCGCCTGACCGTGCGGGTGGTGGAGGGCGACACCTTCCTTGGCGGGACCAACCTCAACGCGCGGCTCGTGCTAGCCGAACGCACCGCCACCATCCCGGCATGAGCCTGAGAGTTTCACGTCGGCGCGAGTGGAATCGTCCACCGGTCGCGAACAACACCGCGCCTGACCGGGTGCGCGATGCATTCTGATCGGTCGGGAACAGGCGGAGCGCCTCCACACGACGGTGGGACGGCGGATGCCGTGACGCACCTCGTCGCGTCCCTGTCGTCCCTCGATGTCCGGCTGACGCTGGAGGGCGATTCCCTCGTCGTGTCGGCGCCGAAAGGCGCGCTGAGCGGCGACCTCAAGGAGGCCATCGCACGGCACAAACCGGCGCTGATGACCCGCCTTCGTGCCGCTGCGTCGCGTGTAGCGCATGCCGTCGTCGAGGCTGCCCCGCGTACTGCGCCGCTGCCCATGTCGTACGCGATGCAGGAAATGTGGTTCCTCCACCGGCTGCACCCTGACAGCTCGGCCTTCAACCTGCGCAGCGCGTACCGTATCTCTGGCCGGCTGGATGTCGATCAGTTCGTGCGTGTGCTGAGGCAGCTGCCGGCTCGGCACGAGGCGCTCCGGCTCCGGTTCCACGAGGCCGATGGCTTGCCACAGGTGCGGGTGGCCGAGCCGAGCCCAACACCGGTGCAGGTCGTCGATCTGTCGGAGCTCTCGGAGGCAGAGCTGTGCACGGAAGCGCGCCGCCTGCAGACGCGGTTCGTCAGTGAGCCGTTCGACCTCGAGGCTGGGCCGCTGCTTCGCTGCCTGCTCATTCGCTGCGCGGCCAACGAACATCTGTTCGTGGTCTGTGTGCACCACATCGTGTCCGATGGCTGGTCGCTGAGCGTGATCCTCAATCAGGTCGGTACACAGTACGATGCCGCGGTGTCGGGGCGTCCCACACCGCTCGCGGAGCTGCCGCTGCAGTACCTCGACTTCGCGGCGCTGGAGCACGAGCAGGAGCGGAGCGGCGTCTTTGCGCGCGACTTGTCGTACTGGACGCGGGTGCTCGCGGGTGCGCCGCCCTGTCTCGATCTGCCGCTGGATCGTCCGCGACCCGCGGTGCGGTCCAACCGTGGCGCCCGCGTGGAGTACACGATCGACCGCCAGAACCTCGACGCGCTTCGTGCGGCGGCGCGTCACCACGACATGACCCTGTTCATGTTCCTGCTGGCCTGCTGGCAGATGCTGCTTCATCGGATGTCCGGCGCGGCGGACGTCGTGGTTGGCACGCCAGTGGCTACGCGTGACGACCCGCGGTTCGATGGCGCAGTGGGCTGTTTCATCAACACGCTCGCCTTCCGAGGGCGTCACGACGGCGCCGAGACCGTCGCCCAGTACCTGGCCGCGACGCGGCATGCCGTCACGGAGGGTATTCAGCACAGAACGGTACCATTCGATCTGGTGAGTCGCGCCGTGCAGACGAGTCGGAGTACCGCGTTCTCGCCTGTCTTTCAGGTGATGTTCGTGCTGCACTCGTTCCCACCGACGGTGATGCACTCGGCTGGCGTAACCTTCGAGCCGATCGCCGTGTACGAGCCGGCGCGACACACCACCGGGCACGACCTGGTACTCGAGGCCGAGGAGGTGGCGGCGGGGCTGTCGTTCACGTACGAGTATGCCGCCGACCTCTTCGATGCGGAGACGATCACGCGCTTGCACGCACACTATCAGCAGGTGTTGCAGCACGTCGTGCGCGATGTCAGGCAGCGTGTTGACGACATTCCCCTGCTGACCAGTACTGACGAGGCCTCGCTGTTCGATGACCTGAACAATGCCATCGCGCTGCCGGCGACGACGGCGCTGGTGCAGGACCTGATCGGAACGCAGGTGGTCACTCGTCCCGGCGCCATCGCAATTCGTGCCCCGGATGCCGTCCTGTCGTACGCCGATCTCGAACGACAGTCGAACCAGCTGGCGCATCTACTGCGATCGCGCGGCGTGATGGACGGTGATCGGGTCGCCGTCTGCGTCGATCGCTGCGCGGCGTTGCCGCTGGTGCTGCTGGCCGTGCTCAAGGCCGGCGCGGCCTATGTGCCGGTGGATCCTACCCATCCGGCGGAGCGCATTGCATACACACTGACGGACGCCAGTGTGGCGTGCGTTGTCACGAACGCGCAGTGTGCAGCCGTGGTCCACGGCGTCGCGCCACTGGTGCTGTTCGATCAGGAAGCGCCCGATCTCACCGTGCAGCCAACGCACCCACCGACGACCGCGGTCGACGGCGATGCGCTGGCCTATGTGATGTACACCTCGGGATCGACCGGGCGCCCGAAAGGCGTCGAAGTCACACATCGCAACCTGGTGAACCTCCTGCAGTCGATGGCGATCGAACCCGGGTTCGGCGCCGAGGATATCCTGCTCGCCGTCACGACACCATCCTTCGATATTGCGGGGCTCGAACTGTTCCTCCCGCTGGTGTGCGGTGGCACGACCGTCATAGCCTCGCGCACGGACACGGTCGATGGCGCCGCACTGGCGCAACGCCTGGTGGAGCATCAGGTCACCGTGATGCAGGCCACTCCCTCCACCTGGCGGCTGCTGATCGCGGCCGGTTGGCAGGGTACGCCAGGGCTGCGCATACTCTGCGGTGGCGAGGCGTTGTCCCGCGACCTGGCAGCGGAGCTGCTGCCGCGTGGTGCCGTGCTCTGGAACATGTACGGACCGACCGAGACCACGGTCTGGTCGATGCTGCATCGTGTGACCGACGTCGTACAGCCGATTGCGATCGGGCGTCCCATCGGCAACACCGTGGTGTTCGTGGTCGACGCGCAGGGACGGCCGGTCCCGCAGGGGGTTGTCGGCGAACTCTGGATCGGCGGCCACGGCGTGGCGCGCGGATACCATGCGCGGCCGGAGCTGACGGCGGAAAAGTTCGCGTCGTTTCGGCCATCGATCGATCGCGACCCAGTCCGTGTATACCGCACCGGCGATTTCGTCCGCGTGCGCAACGATCGGACCCTCGATTATGTTGGACGGCGGGACGATCAGGTGAAGCTGCGCGGATATCGGATCGAATTGGGTGAAATCGAGACGCTGCTATCGACGCTCCCCGTGGTTCGGCAGGCCATCGTGTGCGTGCGGGACGATGCGCCGGGAGAGCAGCGACTGGTGGCATACGTGATTCCGGCGACCGAGGGGCGGCTCGACGCATCAGAGCTGCGCCGCGCGCTGCGTGTCCGGCTGCCGCAGTACATGGTGCCGACGGCGATCGTCGAGCTTACCGCGTTTCCACTCACGCCAAACGGCAAGGTCGACCGGAAGTCGCTGCCGGCGCCGATACCGCTGCCGGTCACATCGGGGTCGCCGCTGATGATGTCGCCGCCGCCCGCCCGGGATGCAGCATCGGCGGTGCCGATCGTCCCTCGTCCGGGGTCGGCAGGATCCAGTGCCTCCTCCGTGCTGGCCACACAGTTCCACAGCCGCGACAGCGTCGAAGGTGAGTTAGTCGCAATATGGTGCGAACTGCTTGGCGTCAGTCAGGTGCACCGCGACGCCAATTTCTTCGAACTGGGTGGCCACTCGCTGATGGGTGCGCGCGTGCTGGCGCGAATTGAGGCCACGTTCGGCCTGCGCTTGCCGTTGCGCGTGATCTTCGACGCACCGACCGTCGGGCAACTGACCGAGCTGATCGCGACGGGTCCCGTCGTCGCGCGCCGCGAGCTCGAACTGTGAGTGGCGCGACAGAGCAGTTCCTGGCGCGCCTGCGCGCGCTGGACATCCGACTGCGCGTGGAGGCAGGCCGGTTGCGCGTCAATGCCCCTGCCGATTCGCTGACGGCCGAACTCGAGGCGGAACTGCGCGCCAGCAAGGACGCACTGATCGCGCTGCTCACCGGCGAGCCCGACGTGCGGCGTGAGCCACCGACCGCGATCGCGTCGATCCCGCGCGCGACCCCGCCGTTTCCGCTCTCCTTCGTGCAGCAGAGCATCTGGATCCTCAGCCAGCTGGAGCCCGAGAACACCTCGTACAACCTGGCGATGCTCTCGCCGGAACGAACGGGCGTCCCGGACCCGGAGATGCTGGTCGCGGCGATCCGTGATGTCGTTACGGCGCACGACATTCTCCGGTCGCGCGTCGTGCTCGTCAATGGGGTGCCGGTCATGGAGGTTGACGCCGCTGAGGCGACGCCGATCAGCATCGTCGACCTGCGTCACGCCAGCCGCGACCAGCAGCGCCAGGCGCTCGACGATGCGGCAGAGGCGGCGGCCAATGCCGTCATCGATCTGGCGACAGACGGGACGGCCCGCTTCACCGTGTTTCGGACGGCGGGTGATGCCTGTGTGCTGCTCACGGTCGTGCACCACATCGCGGCGGACGCGTGGTCGCTGTCGTCGCTCGAAACGGAGATCGATCGCGCATTGCTCGCCCGTGCCGCAGGCGAGCGACTGCCTCGCGCCCGGGTGCAGTATGCCGATTACGCGCAGTGGGAGCGCGCGTTGAACACCGGTGCTGAGGCGTCGGCGAGTCGGCGGTACTGGCAGCAGCGACTGCAGGGGGTACCGCCGACGAGCACCTTCCTTCCCGACCGCGCACGAACCCATGCATCAGCCGGCGACGGCGGGACGTTCGACTTCGAGCTGCCCGCAGCGCTGTGCGAGCGACTGCACCAGCAGGTTCGCGCCATGAATGGCACGGTGTACATGGCACTGGTGGCCGCGATGGCCGCCGTCCTGTCGCGATACACGCGCCAGACGGATCTCGCGCTGGGCAGTCCGTTCGGCGCCCGGGAGACGCCGGAGCTCGAAGCGATGCTCGGTCCGGTACTCAATCCACTCGTGCTTCGCCTGGATCTGAGCGACGATCCATCGTTCACCGTGCTGTTCAGTCGGGCGCGCGACGCTGTGCTCGACGCGCACGAACACCGGCGCACCCCGTTCGAGGAGTTGGTCCAGGCGATGCACCCCGACCGGGCCGCGGGGCAGTCGCCAGTGTTCCAGGTCGCCGTTATCCTCCACAATGCGCCGGCAGACCACGACGTCCAGATCGTCAGCGGCGGCGCCGTGTATGACGTCACCTGGTACGCGCATGAGGACGGCGCCGTGTTGCACTGCGGCATCGAGTACCGCACCGATCTGTTCGACGCCGCGACCATTCGTCGACTGGCGCGGCATCTCGAACAGTTCCTCGCGTCCGCACTGCGCGATCCCAACCTGCCTGTGTCAGTGCTCGAGATGCTGTCGCCGGCGGATGTGGCCGAGGTGTTGGCGTTCAATCCGCCGCAGGTGGCATTGGATGAGCGGACGGTCATCGAGCAGTTCGATGCGATGGCCATGGCGCATCCGGATCGCATCGCAATCACGGCGGAGGGCGAATCGCTGACGTACGCGGAGCTGGCACGGCAGTCCGCCCGCATCGCGTCCGCATTGGCGCACGCCGGTACCACTCCGGGATGCCCGGCCGCGCTGGCAAGCGACCGGGCATCGAGCATGGTCGTCGCACTGCTCGGCATCCTTCGGGGCGGCGGCGTCTATGTGCCTGTGGATCCCGAGTATCCGGCCGGACGCTTTGCATCGATCCTGCGTGATGCAGGATGCCAGCATCTGCTGGCCACCCGCCAGGCGAGCGGCATGCTGGCGCCCGGCGCGGCGCCGGAACACCAGCTGATCGTCGACGACATACTGGAAGCCGCAGAGCCGCACGCAGTCGTCGGCGCCGGTCATCTGCCGTCGCCATCGGATGTTGCGTATGTGATGTATACGTCTGGTGCGACAGGAGTGCCGCTGGGCGTGGAAGTGGCGCATACGTCGCTGAGCAACCTGCTGGGCGCCATGCGCGGTATCGTGCGTGTGGATCGTGATACCGCCATGATCGCGGCGGCGCCGCTCACGTCCGACATGTCGATCGTCGAGATGCTGCTGCCGCTGACTGCCGGCGGACGGGTCGTCATCGCGTCGCGTGACGATGTTGCATCGGGGCAGCGGATGGGCGAATTGCTTCGGAAGACATCGCCGACCGTGGTGCAGCTGACGCCTTCGGGATGGCAGGCGCTGCTCGCATCGGGGTGGGAGGGGAATGGTTCTATCGTGGCGATCGCCAGTGGCGAACGGCTGTCCGGGGAGCTCGCAGCGCGCATTCACGAACGGGTCGGGGTCCTCCTGAACGGCTGGGGTGATATCGAAACAACCATCTACTCGTCGATGTCTGCGTACGTGCCAGATGCACCGGTTCCCAATGGCGGTGCGATTGCCAACTCGACGCTCTACGTGCTCGATGCGCACAGCCGGCCGACCCCGATCGGCGGCGTGGGTGAGCTTCACGTCGGTGGTGCCGGCGTGGCGCTGCGATATCGACAGCGCGACGAGCTGACCGCCGCGCATTTCATGACAGATCCGTTCGTGGTGGGGCAGGATGCGCGGATGTACCGAACCGGCGATCTCGGTCGCTGGCGGAACGACGGCTCGATCGAACGGTTCGGCCGCACGGACGACCGGATCAATCTGCGCGGCTATCGTATCGAGCCGGGCGACGTCGAGCGCGCGATCATGTCGCACCGTGGGGTGAAGACCGCCGCGGTGGCGGTTCGCGCATTGCCCGGTGGTGATCCTCGCCTGATGGCGTGGGTCGTCCTCCACCCGAGTATCGGCTGCACCGCCACTGAACTCCGACGCCACCTCCGCACACAGCTGCCGGAGTTCATGGTGCCGTCCATGGTGTCGTTCCTCGAGGCGTTGCCGCTGACGGTGCGCGGTACGGTGGATCACACCGCGCTGCCAGACCCGTTCGCGGCTGGCCGGAGCAGTGTGACCGTCGACCCGCCCCGCACCACAACCGAGCGGCTGATTGCCGAGGTCTGGACCAGTCTGATCGGGGTGGCACCGACGTCGCGTGCGGATCTCTTTTTCGAGCTCGGCGGCTACTCATTGCTTGCGATGCGCGCCGCACGCGAAATCAGCGACCGGACCGGGACGACAGTGGATCCACGCACACTCTTCTTCCGGAGTCTTGGTGATATCGCAGCAGCCTGCGACGAGCAGCGTGCTGCCTTGGTGGCTCTGGCGCCATGATCCAACTCCATTTCGGTACTTCGGATCGGCGGTTGTTCGGGGTCTACGGTGTCCCATCGCCGTCGGCAGCGCCGCGTGGTGCCGCGCTGCTCTGTCCCCCGTGGGGGCAGGAGTACGTTGTCTCGCATCGGCTGTACCTCCGCCTGGCCAATCGTCTGAGCCAGGCCGGGTATCATGTGCTCCGATTCGATTACTTTGGCACCGGTGACTCGGACGGCGACCGGCGTGATGGCGATCTGGAGTCATGGCAGGACGACGCCACCACCGCGCTGGAGGAACTGCGTGACATCTCTGGCGCGGCTGCCGTCACCGTGCTTGGGATCCGCCTCGGCGCCGCTGTTGCATGGCGTCTGGCGACGGCTCGGCGCGAGGTGAGAGCGGCGGTGCTCTGGGATCCGGTGATCTCCGGAACCGCCTACGTGCAGGACCTGATTCAGACCCAGCGGCAGATCGATCGATTCTCACTCACGGAGCCACTGCTGACGCGCGGACAACCTGGTGATCTGCATCTGCTCGGGTTTCCGATGACCCTGGCGATGCGTGCGTCGATTGAACGCATTCAGCTCGAGACCTATGCCGCACGCTCGAACGCCGAGGTAAAGCTCTTCTTCTCCGATGTCGTGGGCGACGGGCATGTGCTGTCCGCCGCAATGCAAGCAGCAGGTGTCGCGGTGCGCAGCGAGACACTCCTTGGCGCTTCGCCATGGCGCGAGGATGAATCAACGGGCCATGGCGCTCTGCCGGAACCGTTGCTGGAGCGGATGATCGAGGGAATGCCGTGAGCTGCACCACCTATCGCGAGCAGGCGCTGCGCTTCGGACCAGACGACCGGCTGACGGGCATTGTGACGATGCCAACGACCGCACTCGCCGGCGCACCATGCGTGGTGTTCGTGAACGCCGGCGTGGTGCACCGTGTCGGTCCTGACCGGCTCTACGTGGATCTGGCACGCGCGATCGCCGCCATTGGTTTCCCGTCGCTTCGATTCGATCTTTCCGGACTCGGCTACTCGCGCCCTGCAGCCGGCACGCAGTCACTCGATGAACTCGTCCGCGAAGACATTCGCTCGGCGCTCGACATGCTCGTACCGATGGTACCCGCGACGCATTTCGTGATGGTCGGATTGTGCTCAGGCGCCAACAACTCGCAGCGGGCCGCCCTGTCCGACGAACGGATCACCGGTCTGATCCTGATCGATCCCACCGTGCCGCGCACTTGGAAGGGGTCGCTGATTCATTTCACGCGGCGCCTGAAGCACCCAGCCACCCTCGCGGACCTGCTCCTGCTCCGGCACCCGGTGTTACACCGCCCGTTTGCAATCGGCGCCGGCAGCGTTGTGCAGCAAGCCGCGGCTGAGCAAGTTGGCGATCGGGCGCTGGCTGAAGTGCCACGGGAGCTGCGGCGCGCATTCTCCGAGTCGATCCAACGCGTCGTGGCACGCGACGTGAAGCTCATGATGGTCTTCACCGGCGGCGTCAACCACGTTTACAACTACCGCAAGCAGCTCTTCGACCTGTTGCCGGACGTGGACTTTCGCGGCCTGCTGCACCTCGAGTACCTGCCCAACGCCGATCACACGGTGAGCGACGTCGCCAATCGGAGGCATCTCGTTCAGGCGGTCCACACCTGGTTGCGTCGGTCATTCAGGGCGAGCAGCAACGATGACGCGCCGCCGCCGGGGATTGCCGGTGCAAGCGCGCCGCGGCGTGAACTCGTGCTGTGAGATGACGTCGTCTCCCGGGTCGCCACTGTCGCGCCACACAGGCGGAAGGCGCCCGTGTGGCCTGCGCGTGGAGCGAATGTTCCTGGGACGCCCGGTATGGTGACGGCGACGTTCATCGAGGTTCCCCCCAGCGCGCAGCCTGCCGATATTTCCCTGTTGAGTGGGGAGGAAAGAGCGCGCGCGGAACGCTTCGTCTTCGAACGTGATCGCAGCAGCTTCGTGACCACCCGGGCTGCACTCCGTCGTCTGCTGGCCGTCGAGTGCGGCGTGCCGCCAGCCGATCTGCTGTTCGAGGCGGATGCGTTCGGCCGCCCACGTTTGGTCGAGTCGATCCGGGCGGCGCAGCCTCAGCTGGACTTCAACGTGTCGCATTCCGGACGACTTGGCGCAGTGGCGCTGTCGCGTGCAGGCAGAGTCGGTATCGATGTGGAATGGCACGAGCGGATGCATTCGCTCCGTGAAGTCGAACAGGAAGTCATGGGTACGCAGGAGCGTGAGATGCTGCAGCTGCTCGACGGTGATGCGTACG
Source organism: Gemmatimonadaceae bacterium (assembly GCA_031374935.1). GTDB lineage: Bacteria > Gemmatimonadota > Gemmatimonadetes > Gemmatimonadales > Gemmatimonadaceae > JACMLX01. The sequence continues at coordinate 85,865 of JANMHB010000093.1, forward strand.
CCCGCGCTTTTCTGGGCTGTTGGACCCGAAAAGAGGCCATCGCGAAGGCGATCGGAGTCGGCGTCCAGTATCCGTTGAGAACGATCGACATCCCCGTCGTTGATGCCGACGGTAGCGCAGTCTTCCAGTCTGACGACGGGCAGTTCTGGTCAGTGGCGACACTCCATGTGACCACGAGTTACACCGCGTCGTTCGCCATGGCTGGATCAGTGGGCGGGACTGTCACCGCAACACTCCGCCAGGCAGCGATGCAGCTCTGATGCGATTCGCCCCGGCCGCGCGTCCCGCAGTCAGCGACAGGTCAGCGCAATCACACTCGCCGCCAGATCGATCGAGCACCGCCGGGTGCCGGTGGGCGTCTCGATCACACTGCGGATGACGGTGCTGCTGTCATAGGTGGTCGCCTCGCGCCAAAACGTGGCGGGAGCGCCGCTGCGACTGGTCCAGATCACGCGACGGCTGGTGCCGATCATCCGCGGAATACGCGATTCGGGGGTGCTCCCGGGAGTGATGACCACGCGCAGGTCCGCGCTGCCGGTGTCCACCGAGACCACCTGCGTCGCGATCTGCTCATTGGTGCCGTTCTCACTGCTGCGATGGCGGAGTGCGACGTATGGCACCGACCCGCCACTCAACGGCAGGGTCCACGATACCCCTTGCCGCCGGATACGCTGTTCCGGTTGCCCGGAGGACGCGTCGAGCGTGCCGCTCATCTGCGACTCGGTACGGAGGCCGAGCGAATCCTGCCAGCCGAAGGCATACGCGATGCTCAGCCCGTTCAATGTGCTCGAGCAGCGCGTGATCCCGCCGGCTTCTGGGGTGCAGCTGGGCGGCGGTGGCAGCGTGGTGGTTCTGCCGGCGGTCAGCGCGAACGGGTTTCCGGTGACAGAACCCGCGATGCCATTCAGGCCGGCACCCCCGAGCCCGGACGCGCCTGCGATCGTCAGCGTGGTGCCGACGAGGGGCGCGTCGGTGAGCACGTCGCCCTGCGGTGCGGTGGTCTCATCGCCGCCGCCGCAGCCCGCGAAGGACAGGACGGTCAGCGACAGCGCGGCGAATCGACCAAACATATGTGGGCTCCGAGGCGAAACGCGCGGGCAACGTGACGGGTACGACACCGGCGCCGGGCCACCTGATGGTCAGTCTGTGGCCGTGCGCCGGATACATACCCGCCAGTCCCTGCCGCGGTCACGCCCCCGGTCAGGAGTTCAGACGCCGCCGACGCGCAACCACTGCCAGTCCGGCCAGCCCGCCGGCCAGCAAGGCCATCGATGCCGGCTCCGGCACCACGTTCAGCTGCCCGCGAATCTCGCCGCCCGGAAAGCCCTGGCTGTGCACGTTGAAGTACATGTTGCCGGCCAGCAACGCGGTGACCTGCACATCCGAGATGTTGAACACCGCGTTCGTCAGCACGCCGCTCGTCCCGCCCGGTCCGAGCACCACTTGCGAGCCGAAGTCGAATCGCACCGGACCATTCACGCCAAACGGCGCTTCGTGGATGTGCGCGATGCTAAACGGGGTCAGCAGTCCACTGAACGTCAAATTCAGCGTGATCTGGGTGCGGGCGGCGTTCAACACCACCGTGCCGTTGCCAAAGGCCGGTGTCACCCGTGCCGGAACTTCCTGTGCGCCATTCAGAAAGGCGGTCAGCGTGGTCTGGGCCTGTACGACGCCTGCCGAAACGATCATGGTTGCGGCGATGACGGCGGTGCGGTGGAGGGTCTTTCTGAGCATCATGGTCCAGCTCTCCTGGTGGTTGTGGAAAGGCGCGTGCGAGGCCGGGCGGCGATGCGGAGACGCGCCTTCGACTGGTAGACGGCATCACCCTGAACTGCATTCCCGCGAAACCCGGTGCGCTCGTCGGTCACCGCAGCGTGCGTCGATCGCCGGACGGCTCTGTTCGCCGCGCCTCCGGGGAGCAAATGGCTACCCTTTCGTTCTGGTTCCGGAGCCGCGCTTCTTGCCGGCCTGCTTCCTGGCCGACGACGTCGCTGACGGGGCCTTGGGATCGGCACCCGGACGCGGCGACACGCGCGGCTTCTCCGGTTGGGTCGCCTCACCGGCCGTGTGCTGCCGCCGCAGCACCACCGGAACCGCGAACCCTTCCATCCCCTTGATCGAGAACTCACCGGCGTAGCCCACACCTGGTGCAAGTGTGTCGTTCACCATGATCGCCACATGAATCACGCGCTGCTCACCCGCCCCGAGCTGTACCGCTGGTGGCTCGAAGACCGGTGCCGCGCGAGCGACGGTGCTGGTGTGGTCGCGGAAATCGGAGCTGAGGAACGCACAAGACACGGCGCGCTCCAGATCGTTGCTGACGAGAAACGAGCCGCGTGCCATGGCGCCCGCCTCCCCTTCCAGGATCAGCGCACCGCTCCCGCCATCCATCTCCGGTGTCGGTTCCGGCGGCTCGACCGGACCACCGATGATCTCGGAGATCCCGCGGATGTACTCCACCGAGAGGTCCATCCACCCTTTGTAGAACTTCGCGTTCGCCTGCACTGCCCGTTTCATCATCTCTGACACATCCAGGCCGTCAGCCATCCTTCACCCCGGCTGTTCCCGGAACACGGTGTGTGCGGCACGGCCGCGGGCAGTAGAAGTGATCGTACCAGTGATGAATGTTGTCGGTACAATCCTTTACCGTGACGTCGCAGCCCTTCTTGTCCGTACAGTCGGTGACGGCAATCTCCACGCGGACGAAGTGGTCGACGCAGCCGCGGATGATGATCGGCGCCGTGTACCGCTGACCGTGCGCGACCGTCGGCGGCAGATGCACCGTCACGGTGCTCGTCGCGGCGTCCTGCGGATCGAGAAAGAGCGTCGTGGGCGAGAAGGACATCCATCCGGCAAGTTTTCCCAGCGCCGTGATCACCACCACCTGCGGTGACCAGCCGCAGTTGCTGACATGCAGGCGAATCGTGGCCGAACCGCCCGGTATCATCTCCAGGCGACAGGTGCCGGCGTGGCGCGGTTCCCAGCAGGGCGGGGGAATCTCACATCCTGACGACATCGATCGCTGCGCCAGCGTGCTTGCCATCGCCGCGGCCATCTGCGTTGGTGCCTGCAACAGTTTTGCGATCGTCTCGCTGATCGCTTTTGCTGTCGCGGTCTCCTTGTCATCGGTCATCGTGTCACCCGAGCCTTGGTTGGACGTTCGCTCACCATGATGTCCGCCACGATCAGATGTGCCGCGCTGCCCAGTTCCCACGCGCCGACATAGGAACGTCCGGACTGCGACGAGTCAGGCACGTCGAACACACAGCTCAGCACCCGCGACTCTCCCGGTGCCAGTGGCCCGGCACCACTGCGCACCGTCACGCGGCCCTCGCCGCCATGCACCTGACGCAGTTCCTCGAACAGTCGGTCGACGCGCCGCTCGTTGTCGTTCAGCGGTGCGCGCAGGGTGCGGCCAAGCGCACGATCCTGGCCGGCCACATCGTCCAGATCGAGTGTGTCCACCTTCGCAATCTCGAACGCAACGTTCCCTGTATTCGTCACGGTGACAGTGAACGGCACGCTGGACGCTGGCTCCGCGGTCACGACGGTCTGCCGCGGATCGATCCGGAGTCGCGGCACCGCCTCCACGTCAATCCGCATCGCGTGCGGCTTGCCATCGAGCGTTACTTCACCGGAATATCTGCCCGATGCGAAATGCTCAGGCAGCCGCAGGCGCAGCTCGGCATTCCCGATCCCGATCGGCCGCAGCACGGCGCGATAGATGGTCGCCTGGCCGCCGTGCATCACCGAAACCGGCAGCACCGTGCTGCGCGCCACCTCGATCGGGATGATCCCGGTCACATGGCGCGGTGGTCCGGAAAGCGTGATCGCCTCGCCGGGTGGGTTCGCGCTCATCCGCGGGTCAGACGCAACACTGCGCCGACCTCGGGCGTCTGCGGTGATTGCCGCGGCGTGCCGCACCGTTCGCACGGATTCGGGACATACGGCTCCGTGATCAGCTGCGCTTCACCGCAGAGATGCAGCGCCCCCAGTTCGATGCCCATCACCGTCAGGCCGAGCCGGAAGTTGGCCGGGATGTGCACCCGCAGTGACGGTATCTCCCGGATGCGCAGATTCACGTCCGGCAGGCTGGTGACGCCGACCGTGTAGTTGCTCGGGATTCCTGCGAGCGTCACTGGACCGACGGGACCGATATCCGTGATACGCATGTCGGGCAGCGAGTTCACGCTCACGTCGACCGGCGGCAGATCGATCACATCCACGTCGACCGTCGGCAACGTATCGACGTCGACCGGGACCATGCTCCTCACATGAACGTTGTACGCCATGTCTCCATCCGCGGCTGCAGGGCTGTCGGCGTGCGTTCTGTTCGAATGACCAGTGCGCGATGATACGTGTTGTCACCGGCGAACGTCAAGCTCGCATGATGTGCAGTGCCGATAACGTTCCTGAGCTCGCTGACAGCGAACGCAACCAGTGCGCGAATGCATGAATTCGTTGTGATGCAGCCGATTTCTGCGCACTCTTGCGCGAACGTCAACACTCCGGCACAGTGTACGTGCAACACCCTGAATTCATCTCGCGAGGTGACCGATGTCGTCTGCACATTGGAACGCCACGGTGGTCGACGCGCCGGAAACAGAACCATTCGCGTACGTTGGCGATCTCGTGCTTGCGGTGCGCACACCGCGCTCGCGTGACTTCGTCACGGTCGAAGTCGCTTCGTCCATCAGCTATCCACGCGTTCGACCGCAGTCTCGCGGCGTGCCACTCTCGGCGAGGCCGGCCCCATGGCTCGCCGATCAATGGCATGGTGAGGTCCGCCTTGGTGATCCGGTCTCATTCAGCGTCGAAGGTGAGCATTACCGACTCACGCTGGCCCGGCTCGCGGCGCACGCCTCGGGGTTGCCGTGGGTGACGTGTGATTTTCTCCTCGAACGCGATTGAGACGTGCGCACCGCACCGCATGCTCGCGCGCGCGGATCGCGAGCACCCATCTGGGATACCATCGTCGTGGGCGGCGGCCCCGCTGGCGCGGTCATGGCGTGGTCGTTGTCACGACGCGGGCTGCGTGTGCTGGTGCTGGATCGTGCGACGTTTCCGCGCGAGAAGGTGTGCGGTGACTTCGTCGAACCGCGCGGCCTCGCCATCTTTCAGGAGATGGGGTGCCTTGGCACACTCGAGAGCAACGGCCCGCTGGCGATCACGCATGTGAACCTGTTGCTCAACGGCCGAACGGCATATCGCGAGCACATCCCGTTCTACGCCAACCAGACTGAACTCCCGCAGCACGGCTACATCATTCCGCGGTCGCAGCTCGACCAGCAAATCCTCGCCTCCGCTGCCGCAGCGGGTGCCGAGGTGCGCCAGGGGTGTCAGGTGACGGGTGTCGAGCGAATCGACGGAAGAATGGTCGTCAGCTATCGCGACGGCACGAGCCAGGACTCCGTCACAGCGCCGATCGTCGTCGGCGCCGACGGGACACATTCGGTTGTGGCGCGTTCGTTCGATCAACTGGTCGACGACCCGCGCTACATGGCCGTATCACAGCGCGCCTATGTGGATGGCATCGAGACCACACACGGTGAAGCGGCATTCGTCTTCGACCGCGATCTCTTTCCCGGCTATGGCTGGATGTTCCCGATGGCGAACGGCCGCGCCAATGTCGGCGTCGGCATCCTCGCAGAAACACGCGACCGCTACAAGATCAGCGTACCGCAACTCTTCGCCACCTTTCTCGAAAAGCTGCAGCGGGTGCATCAGGGCTGCCGGGCCATGCGACTCGCCTCGAAGCCGATCGGCGGCATCGTCAAGACGTACGGCGGGCACGGCCCGAATCACTTCGACGGCGGCATCCTGATTGGTGATGCCGGGTGCTTCGTCGACCCGATGACCGGCGAGGGGATCACACCGGCGGCAGAATCGGCGCTGCTTGGCGCGCGTGTGATCGCCGAAGCCCTCGAAGCCGGCCGCACCGATGCCGCGTTTCTTTCTGCATACCGCAAGAGCTTCCGTGCCTACTTCGATCCGGCGATGTGTTACCTCGACTTCGTCGCCTGCGTGATGCGGAATCGCCACTTCGGGCCGTACTGGCTCGGCATCGTGGCGAGGGGGTGCGAGCTGGCCATGAAGGACCGTTCGTTCGCGCGGTTGAGTGGTGCCGCGTTTGGCGGGCTCGATGTGCGACCGGTGGACATCGTGAGCCGCATGTGGGCCAAGTCGGCGGCGCAGATCGGTGCCGACTGGGGGCGAATTGCCACCGGCATCGCGTCCGGACGACTCACCAACGTGCCGGTCGTTGCCGACCTCGGACGCTGGTACACGGGGTGGTGGGGATCACTGGCGGAAGATCCAGCGTTTCATGCGCGCTGGATGAGTGACGTGGGCAAGAAATGGCTCTCGCTGGCCGGCACGACGCGACTGCGCGATCCGCGGGCGCAGGGAACGGTGCACCTTCGTCTGAAGGAACTGCGCGCGTCAGGCTGACAGGCGCCGCGTGTTGCGCACCAGCTTGATCAACCCTTCCGGTGCGCGCGCGATCCGCACGGCTTCAGCTTCGGCTTCAGCCGCAATCCCGTCGAGGTACTTCTCGGCGATCGGTAACGCCGCTTCCATTTTCTCCAGCAGCATCTGGAGTCCATCCGGGGTCGGGTTCCGGAAGAGCAGTGCCACCTCTGGATCGCGAATGGCGATGGCGGCGGGCAGCGTGAGAATGCCATCGCGCAAATCCTCCTCGCCACCGCCGCCGAGTGCGACCGCGCCCTTCACGTCGCCCACATCATCGCAGCCGTGATACAGCATGCCAAGCAGTCGGCCGTAGTGGCGCAGCTTCTCGTCACCGGTGCCAAGGCGGGCCGCAGCTTCGAACATGCTGCCGGTGTCTTCGGTCGCGATGATGCGCCAGTCCTCCACGCCGAGTGGCTGGCGGCGCAGGCGCCACTGCAGCGTTTCGGCCGCAGCCAGACGTCGGAACAGCTCGGCGATCCGCCGAATGGCGAATGGATCGTCGTCCACCAGCTCGAACGCGTCGGCCGTGATGTAGCCAGACGTCATCAATGCCGGCAGGTGGCCGAAGCGGCAGTGCAGGGTGAGCACACCGCGCCGGAAGCGTGAACGATCGAGGATGTCATCCACGATCAGCGAGACGTTGTGCACCATCTCGATGGCGGCCGCCGCACGAATGGTGTTCGCGCCGACGGGGGTGTCGCTCATCGCTGTGTGGCAGGCAAACAGGGTGACGGGGCGAAAGTACTTCGAGCGACCGAGAAACTGCCACTCGAGCAGCGGCTTCACTTCGTTGTTGCCGCGCGCCGTCCATTCGTGCAGAAAGGTCTTGAGAAGTGCGAGCTCGGCCTCGAACCCCTCCGCCATCACCAGGCCAGCGGGCGCCTCGGCGGGCGGAACGATCGTGGCCACGAGCGGTCCGCGTCAGGCCTTGGCGCGTCCGGCGCGCCTGCGCCGCGGGGCCGGCTTGCGTGCCGCGGGCGACGGCTTGGCTTCTCCGGCGGAAGACTTTGGAGTCTTCCGCGCGCTTTTCCTGGCAGCGGCCTTCTTCTCGTCGAGTTTGTCCAGCTCTTCGATGAAGCGTGAGGCGGTATGCCGGGGAATCTCGGTCATCGACCGGACACTGGCCCGCCCCGCGTCGAGCAGTTCCAGCACGATGTCCTTCGATTTCGGATCATCCGTGTTGATCGAGGTCAGGCTCTTGGTCGCTGCCTGGACAAAGGCCGCCGTCTGCTCGATCCATTCGCTCCAGAAACTGATGCCGGCCTTCAGCGCTGCCAGTTGCACCTCGATCGCATCCGTCAGCAGGAGGCGCAGGTCTTCTTCACGGTTCGGATCGCTTTCCGGCATGCGAGTGGCCTCGGCGCAGCGTATGACTGGCGTGCACGATGAGGAGAGTATTGCAGTCACACAAGCGAAGTGCAACGGCAGGGCGCGCAGTTTGCATGAGCTCGGATCGGGCGAACCGCAGTTGAGTTTGCCGCATGAAGTCAGTCTCAGCAGATGCAAACAGGTGCGATCGTGACGCGCCAAGCCCTGCGAGTCTCACGCCGACGAATGCGCCACCTTCTGAACAGCGCAACCTGTCACCGCCGACTGAACACTGCCCCGTGCGGAATCCCCTTCGCATCGCCGCCATGCGGCCACTGCTTGCCCGCCATGCGAAACCCTGACCGCGTCGCGCCGGCTTCCCGGAATCGTGCATCGAGGGAGAGTTCTCCGGTTGTCTCGTCGAAGCGCAGGATCTGCACCGTGTTCTCCATCGTCGCGTAGCCAGTCACGACCACCCGGCGATGGTCCGGTGACACCGAGAGCCAGTGCGGTACATCGGTCGAGTCGAACGCCACGCGGCTCACTTCCCTCGGTGCACGCGGATTGGAGATGTCGAGGCTCACCACCGCACTCCACGCCGGCACGGTGACGAGATAGTAGTGGCCGACGATCGCAGGAATCGCGCAACTCGTGCCGTCCTTCCGCGGGAATGCGCTGACCTGCGTGGCGCGCGGTGCCGCGCCACCCAGACTATCGATGAGGAACAGCCCGCAGCTGAACGTCGAGACGAGCATGGTGCGCCCATCGTCCATCAGCCGCGGCTCGGCCGAGAGTATGCCGTTGGGTCCGGGCAGGGTGATGCTGCTGAGCAGCGACAGGTCGGAGAGCCGCCAGACCTGCAGTGTGCGCGATGGCTCGAATGAATCCTTGTCCATGTCGGTGGACGTGGTCACGATCCGGTCCAGCGCGGTCACGATACCAGCGCTGTACACACGCAACCCGGAATCAGCGCCGGGTGTATCGGCCGATGAGGACCGCACGCGCGCGCCGGCTGGTGTGAGCTCCACCAGTCCGCCAGTGCGCATACGGCTATTGGCGTGCGTCATCTGAAACGTCGCCAGCACATTGCCGCTGGGCAGCCGCAGGAATGAGTGTGGGTGTGCAAAGCCATCCACATCGCCGAACTGCGCGGCGATCCGCGGCTTGTCCGGTGTCGTGAGATCGAAGACGAACGACTGGCCGGAGCCGAACCCGTTCGCAAAGAGCTGACGATCGGCGGGGAGTTCGTGTTCGGTGTGGTGCGGGTAGTTCGCCAGGCCGGGCACGGCGAGCGTGGTGACGAGCTGGCCGTAGCGCGCGGTATCGGTGGGTTCGGCCGTCACATCGACCACCGCGAGAAAGTCTGGACGGGTGGTGTCGGCGGACGCGGTCCAGAGATAGAGGTAGTCGCGCGGCAAGGCGACGGCGGTGTCGGGGCGCGGTGTGCAGGCGCAGACCAGGCCGATCAGGCCGGCGGCACGGATGAGTGTCATCATGATCAGAGTGCGCGAGAGAGTTGATACGGGCGAGCGATGGTGGGCACGGCGGTCAATGCGAGTGGTGCAATCGCGACCCCCGCAAGGGTCAGGCACAGGGGCACGCTGCCCGCGCGGGCCTCCTTTCCTAGACCCGCAGTTGCCCCCGAAACCCACGCGCCGCATAGTACGATTCGGCTCCGTTGTGGTACACGAAAACGTGATCATAGCGACGATCACAGAACAGCGCGCCGCCCAGAGCCCTGATACTGGATGGCGTCTGTATCCAGCTCGACGTCTTCCGGTCGAACTCGCCCAGCGTCTGCAACGCGCGATACTCCGCCTCGGTGAGGATTTCGATACCGATGGCTGACGCTTTCTCCATCGCGCTGCCGGCGGGCTTGTTCTCCCTTCTGGAGTCGAGCGCCTTGCGGTCGAGGCAGAGGCTGCGCCGGCCGGCAGGGCTTTCGGCCGCGCAATCGCAGAAGATGATCTCGCCGGTGTTGGTGTCGAGGCCGATCACATCGGGTTCGCCCGCGGATTGCTCCATGGCGAAGAGTGCCTCGAGTTTCGCGGGGGCTGCGGTGAGCCGGGCCTCGACGGCACTCCACTCGATGCCGGCGTGGCGGCGCGCGTTGCTGGCGAAGCGATCACGCAGCGTCTCGAGCAGCGCGGACCCTTCTGCGGCTTTCATGTGGTGTCTCCGGTGGCGGTCGAGTTGGAAGGTACGGCGAGGATTTCCAACGCCGCCAGGCTCCAGCATGTCAGAGCCGTTCACCCGGCACCCCGGACTCGCGTGATGACGGAGTACCGTGGCGGCTCACACAGGTCACGGCCGCTGTCAGGCTGTGCCGTCACTCAGGCGAATCGTCGATCAACCGCATCGAACGGCGCAACGCTAGAACTTCCAGTTGTACCCCACCCGCACCACCTGCGTCTCCAGAAAATCAGTGCTGACGACCGTGAAATCGGTGCCGCGGATCGTGCGCTGCGCCTGATTCGTGTTCAGCAGATCGGTGGCGTTCACCACCAGCTCTCCCCTGCCGTTCTGCACACTCTTCTTCAGGCCGACATCGAGCGAAAACCGGCTGCCGATCCGCCCCTGCGGCAGCAGGTCAGGCGCAAGGAACACATTGGACACCTGCGTCTGCCACCCGCGCGGCAGCGTCATGACCGCGTTCAGCTTGACGTTGCCGGAGGTGAGCTGTTCGCGCGCCGCAGAATAGCGCACCGGAACGGGATATTGATTGACGACCGAGAACGCATCAACCGTGCGACGGAACACGTTCGCGTTCGCATTGAGTGACAGCTGTGAAGAGATCGTCTGCTGCCAGACGACCTCCGCGCCCGTACTCGAGCTGCGCCCGCCGTTCTGGAAGACGTTGTAGAGCAGCACGCTGCCCGGCACCTGGGTGGCGATCCGTGTGATGGTGCCGTCCACGATCCGGTGATAGGTGGCAGCGTAGACACTGCCCTCCGACCAGCTGGTCTTGTATCCCAGCTCGATGGAGGTGGCGAACTGCGGCTGCAGCGCCGGGTTGCCGACCTTGATCAGTTCCGGTTCGTCGTACTTCGGAAAAATGCGGATGTCGACTTCATTCGGGCGATCGACGCGCCGGTTGAAGAAGAGCGAGAGCTTGTTCGACTCGTCGAACTTCCAGGCGGCCCGTACGTTCGGAAACGGCTGGAAATACCGGTATCCATCGCTCTTGTAGGTGTTGTGGTCGGGATTGACCTCGTAATCCACCAGCACACTTTCGAAACGCATGCCGCCTTCGAGTTCGAGATGCTGGCTCTCGAACACGTAGTTTCCGTACAGCGCCGGGATCGTTTCGCGATACGTGGCCCAGCCGCCAGCCCCGGAATCGATCGGCGAGTTGATGCCCGGGAAGAACTGCATGTTCACCGGAATCGACCGGTACCGTCCCTTGAACCCGAGCTCGACGCGCCCCTGCCGGAGCGGCTTGATGTAGTCGGCGTTCAGATCCACCACATGCTCGTCGGACAACAGCTTGAACGCGTCCCTGCCCACGAAGGCCGGCAGCGTGTTGGTGAAGAAGTACTGCTCGTCCTCGCGGTGGAAGGAGTAGTTCCCGGTGAACGCGAGGGTGTGCCCCGGCTGCGGGAACTTGTGCGTGAAGACCGCCGTGCCAAAGCCGGTGTACTTGACCTCGTCCTCCAGAAACTGCCAGAGTCGGTAGCGATTCTGCACCGTACCGCTGAAGTACGGGTTGTCCCCATTGTCGAGGATCTTCTCCCGGTTGAACAGTCCGGAAACGGTCAGCGTGTTCCGGTCGTCGAAGGCGTGATCGACACCGGCGTTCAGCGTGGCGTAGTCGGTGCGGCGGTTGCGCTTCACCTGCTGCAGAATGACCGTACCGTCGTCGTAGGTACGGGTCGAGAAGTCGTTCCTGTTCAGCGTGGGTGCATAGAGCCAATCGCCTTGTACGAAGGTGTTGGTCGCCCCTTTTCGATAATTGAGCGCGATCGACGGATTGAACTTCGGTGTACCCTGGAACTGCGGCCGGATGGTGGGCAGGTTCTCCTTCTTGACCCACAACGCGCCGGCACCACCCATGATGCCGAGCTTGCCGTTGAAGCCCTCCTGCTCCTGCTTCTTGAACACGAGGTTGATGATGCCGGCGCTGGCATTGGCGTCGAACCGCGCTGAGGGGTTGTTGATGATCTCGATGCGCTCGAGTGCCGACGCCGGCAGGTTGTCGAGGCCATTCTGCGACCCGAAGCCGGTGAGCGCGGTCTGCTTGCCATCGATCAGCACCACCACCTTGTCACTGCCACGCACCAGCACCTTGCCGTCCTGACCGACCGTCACGCCCGGCACGGTGGACATCGCCTGCAGCACCGATCCGCCCGACTGACTGATGTTCTCGGCCACGGTGAAGGTCTTCCTGTCCATCGTGGCCGCCACCGCGTCAGCCGGGGCGGTGACACGCACCTCACCGAGCGTCCGCGTTTCCCGGATCATCAGCAGCGTGCCGAGATCGAGAAACGCGCTCAGTTCGCCGATCAGCACCCGTTGACGGAGAGGCTGATAGCCGATCGATCGGACCTGCAGCACGTAGCTGCCCTTCTTCAGCCCCGCGAAGGTGAATGCACCCGCCTCGTTGGTGAGTCGCCCACCCACGAACGCACCGTCAGCTTCCTTCAGCAGCTGGAGCGTCAGGTACGGCAGGGCGGCTCTCGTCTCCGCATCCTGCACCTTGCCGAAAAGCGTGACACCGTTGGCTGGCGTCTGGGCGTGGATGGTCGACGCAGAACAAAGCACGAGCAGGAACGAGAGGACGAGTCGAGCGGTCACGCGTCTGGTGGCGAATGGTTCATGCGGCGGTCGGGGCAACTGTGCCGAAACTTAGCGGCACGCCTCAGGCGTGAACATCGCGCGGAGCACGATCGGCGAACCGGCTCGCATGATCCAGTCGCTGCGACGTGCACCGGCTGGATCACCGGAGCCAGCACCCGTCACACCAGTGCCGCCTGATGCACCCGCCCGTCGAACAGCTGCACCTCGCGATCCGCGTGCTGCGCATACCGCGTGTCGTGTGTCACCATGCAGATCGTCGCACCATTCTTGTTCAGTTCGCGCAGCAACTCCATCACCGACTCGCCGTTCTTCGAGTCCAGGTTACCCGTCGGTTCGTCCGCCAGCAGGATCGCCGGGTCGCCGGCCACGGCCCGCGCCACGGCCACACGCTGCTGTTGTCCACCAGAGAGCTGTGCGGGAAAGTGCCCCGAACGGTGTGACATGCCGACGCGCTCCAGGGCTTTCTCGACCCGACTCTTGCGTTCACTCGCCGACATCTCGCGATACGTCAGCGGCAGCTCGACATTCTCGAACACCGTCAGGTCGCCGATCAGGTTGAACGCCTGGAAGATGAAACCGATCTGCCGGTTGCGCACACGCGCCCGATCCACCGGCGAAAGCCGCGACACATTCTGCCCGGCCAGCATGTACTCGCCGCTGGTCGGCGTATCGAGCAGCCCGAGGATCGACAGCAGCGTCGTCTTGCCGCAGCCCGATGGGCCGCTGATGGCGACGTATTCGCCCTTCCGGATCGCGAAATCCACCTCGGCCAGCGCGTGTGTCTCCACTTCGTCGGTGAGGAACACCTTGCTGATGCCGCTCAGGTCAATGATTGCGTTGTTGTCCACGGTCGCTGGCATTCTGCATTCTCCGGTATCCGGCGTTACTTGATACGTACGCGGGCCACATTGGCGTACGTCGACATGTCCGACACGATGATCTTGTCACCCACTTCGAGCCCGCGAACGATCTCGATCACATTCACCGAACTGCGCCCCAGCTCCACCGGCACCCGGTCGGCAAATTTTCCACCGTCCACCAGCCGGAACAGCGAGACGCCCCCTGACCCGGCGCTGAACGCCGGACGGCCGGTGTAGCGCACGTTGTTCAACGTCTCGATCACGATCGTGCCGTCCACACTCAGGTCGGGAACCGCGCCACTCGGCAGCGGACCATCGATCGTGACGTCCACCGTCACGCTGCCGCCGAGCGCCGACGGGTCCTTACGACTCACGTGCCCCGCCACGAGACCGTTGCGGGTGTCGATGCTCGCCTTCTGACCGACCGTGACGTCCTTGGCCTGACTTTCGGGAATCCGTAGCACCGCCTTCAGGCTCCCCGGCTGCACGACCTTCGCCAGCGTCGTGCCCTCGGGCACCCACTGCCCGAGTTGCAGCGTCAGCTCCTGCAGCACACCGGCGTCGGGCGCGCGCACCTGCAGCGCCTGCAGCCGGTTACGCTGGTTGGCGGCGATCGCCTTCAGTTGCTCCACCTGACTGGCCTGCGTCGAGATCTGCGCCTCGATCGCTTCCTCCATCAGCTTCAACCGATCCCGCTCCACACCCAGCCGGGTGGTGAATTCCTCGGCCTGTGCCTTCTTCGTATTCACCTCGAACGCCGACATCAGGTTCCGCTTGCCCAGTGAGTCTGCTGCCGCCGCTTCCTGAAGGGCACCCATGTGCTGCGTCCGGATCGTGGCCACCACCCCGCGCTGCGTGAGTACCTGACTGCGCAGGTTGGTGCGGATGTTCAGCAGTTCGATCTGCGCCTGCCGTACCTGCTGCTCGGCCTGCATGGTCTGGATCTGCAGATCGGGATTGCTCAGCTCGAGCAGCACGTCACCAGCTGCGACCTTCTTGCCGGATTCCGATGCCAACCGTTCCACGCGTGCGCTGGCCTGCGCGGTGATGAACCGGATATGCTCCGGCACCAGTGTGCCGGGCCCGCGCACCTCGCGCACTACGTTGCCCTGGCGCACACTGTCGATCAGCACCGCCGCACGCTCGATGGTCTGCGCCGCGGGCTCGAGGCGCAGCAGCCAGACGGTGATCGCCGCCACGGCCAGCACGCCGCCGCCGATCATCAGGTTGCGGCGGGTCTTCTTCGGGGGAGTTCTGGCGATGTCCACGGATCAGGGAGTTCAGTCGTAGCGCAGGGCGAGCATCGGATCGACGCGCGCGGCCCGTTGCGCGGGCACCAGCGCGGCCGCGAACGCCACGAGGGTCAGCAGGAGCACGGCGCTGACGATGGCGACCGGATCATGACCTTGAAGCTGATAGAGTTGTGACTGCGCAACGCGGCCGAGGCCAAGCGCGGCGGCCACGCCAACGCCTCCGCCGATGAGCATCATCACGCCGACCTGCTTCATCACCAGCGTGCGGATGTTGCCGCCGTCGGCGCCAAGCGCCATGCGTACCCCGATTTCCCGCGTGCGCTGCTGCACCGAGAACGCCAGCACGCCATAGAGCCCGACGCCGGCGAGCAGGGTGGCCAGCAACGCGAACGCCGACGACAGGATGGAGATCATCCGTTCGAGGAAAATGTTCTCTCGCACCTGCTGCGGCATCGTCTTCAACTCTTCGACCGGGAGCGCCGGGTCGATGCGCTTCATCGTTGCGCGCAGCGAGCCGAGGATCTGTTCGGGCGGCAGCGACGACTTCACGTAGAAGTACAGTGCGCCGGTGCCTGCGTCCTGGCGCCACGGCTGATAGTACACGGGCGGCACCGAGTCCTTCACATCGCTGTACTTCACATCCGGCACCAGCCCGATGATCTGCACATCGAGGGAGTCGTCGCTCTCCGTGCCCATGAACTTTCCGACCGCATCGTTGCCGAGCCCGAACTTCTTTGCGAACGCCTGATTCACGATCGCGACGCGCTGCGCGCCAGGTCGATCGGCCGCGGTGAACTCCCGACCTGCCTTCACCTGCACGCCGAGCGTCTTGAAGTAGTCCGCACCGATTCCATTGAATCGCGAGCCGCAATCGACGTCCGGTCCGCAGGGATAGCCTTGCACGTGTGCGTCGTTGCCCCAGTTGTCGCCACTGAGCAGCGGCACCCGCCCGCTGGTGACGCCGGTCACCCCGGGAATCGCTGCCAGCTCCTGCTCGACGCGGGTGAACAGCACCGCGCTGCGTGTACTGTCGTACCCCACGCGCCGCGGGACGATCAGGAAGGTGGCAATGTCGCTGACCTTCACGCCCAGGTCCACTCGGCTGACGTTCACGAGGCTCTTGAGAAAAAGGGCGCTCATGATCAGCAATCCCATCGACAATGCGATCTGCGCCGTCACCAGCGCCGCGCGGAAACGTGTGGCGGCGCGTCCACCCGCAATTTGCCCGGCGCCGGCGCGGATGGCGCTGATCAGGTCACCGCGGGTGCTGTGCAGCGCCGGAAAGAGCCCGAAGAAGAATCCGGTGCCCACGCTGAGCAGCGCCGAGAAGATCATCACTGCCGGGCTGATGCCGAAGCTCATCGTACTGGCGGCGTCCGGTGGCAGGATGGACACCACCACGTTCAGCGTCCACTGCGCCACCAGCAATGAGGCGAGCCCGCCGGCCAGCGCCAGCATCACACTCTCGGTGAGCAGCTGCGCCACCAGATGGCGACGGGTGGCGCCGAGCGCCAGGCGGACGCCCATTTCCGTCGCGCGTCGTGCGCCGCGCGCCAGCAGGAGATTGGCGATATTCGCGCAGGCGATCAGCAGCACCACGAATGTCACCGAGAAGAGCAGCATGATGGGTGTCTTCGCTTCGCGGTCGATGCTGCTCTGCCCACGGCCGCCGGGTGCCAGCTCGATGCGCTTCTTGCGGAAGCTCTCCATCGTCTTGTCGCTCATCCCCTGCTGCAACGGCGCCTCGACGTCGTTGATGATCGGCGAGTAGACGGCATTGATCGATGTGGCGGCCGACGCCAGCGTGGCATCGGATTTCATCCGCCCGAACAGGTACATCCAGTAGTTGCGGCGATTCTCCAGCCGGTTGTACCCATCGATCACGAACTGCATGGAGATCGGCACGTAGACCACCGGCCGGGCACCGGTTGTGGTTCCCTCGAATCCTTCAGGCGCGACACCGATCACGGCGTACGACTTCCCGTTGACGACGATGGACTGCCCGACCGCCGCCGGATCACTCCCGAAGGTGTTCTTCCAGAAAGCGTGGCTGATCACCGCAACGAAATTGGCGCCGATGACCTTGTCGTCGTCCGGCGTGAAGAGGCGACCCACGGCGGCCCGGAGCCCCAGCACGGGGAAGTAGCCGCCGCTCACCATCACCGCTTCGCCGGTGCGCGGCTCGTTGCGGACGCTGAGTGACACGCTGGTCAGGCGGTGCGCGGCGATCCCGGAGAACGCTGAAGGCGCCTTCTCCAGGTCGCGGAACATCGCGTAGCTGAAGACTTCGTCGCAGCCACCGGCCTGGTTGCACGAGTTCGAGCCCGGAATGGGTCCTGGGTTCTTGAAGTTGGCCAGACGCTCCGGCGCCGCCACCGGCAGCTTCCGCCAGAGCAGCTGCTCGAAGAGCGAGAAGATCGCGGCGTTGGCGCCGATGCCCAGCGCCAGCGACAGGACGGCGATCGTGGTGACGATGGGCGTCTTGAGCAGCATCCGGGCGGCGAGCGTGACATTGCGCATCGGGGCGTCGGTCGGGATTCAGGATACGGGGCGAATGTCTGGAAATCGGTGTCAGACGGCGGACAGGCAGAAACGGTTGCCGCCTAGAGCCGGGTACGAGGCGGGTGCTGGGCGGGTTTCATCGCTGGGTTCGGTGTGACGGAGCGACATCGGGTTTCGGGGGAACACGTCGAGATGCCGATGCCGAGTGAGAACTGTTGCCCCGAGGCAGCGTTGGGCGTCTCTGGCGAGTCTGCGGCGGCGGCCCTCTCGTCCGGAGCGCCGATGGAACTACATACGCGACAGCAGCTTGCGTACGGCCTCTTGTCAGTGCGCGCCAGATTTGCCTAGCTTCATTTTCAGCGGAGTTCACCCGAGCAAGAAGGGGTTCGTGAGTCAAGGACCGTACGTCGCCACCCCTCGAGAAGGCCGTCTGGCGCCGTGGGCGCTTCCGCTTGCTCTCGCGCTCCTCGCCGGCCTGCTGACGGTATTCGTCGGCTTTCGCTCGCAGGAACTAGTCGACACCCGATTCGACCCGTATTACTTCGGGAAGATGGGCGCGAGCCTGGCGCGTGGCGACGGCTTTCTTCCATTCGGGTCGCTCATCAAGCGTCGTGCGCCACTCTATCCGCTGACGATCGGCGGGGTGTATTGGCTTTTCGGCGAGCGGCCCACGCTGATCCTGCTGCTCCAGTGTTTCCTGCATGCGGGCACCTGTCTCCTCCTCTTCGATCTCACGAAGCGCCTGTTCGGGCAGCGGCCGGCGGTGATCGCGAGCGTCCTCTGCGCGCTGCACCCGATGCTGCTCCGGTACGTTCCGGATCTGCACCTCGAGACGCTCTTCACGTTCCTGGTGACGCTGCTCGTCTGGTTGACGGAGCGATTCTCGAGGTTGCGGGACATCCGCACGGGCGCGATGCTGGGCATCGTGTCCGGGCTGGCGACGCTCGCGAAGTCCGTCATCCTGCTCTATCCGCCGTTGTTCGCGGGGGTGTTGCTGCTTGGTCTGCTGCGCGCGAAGCAGCGGCTGCCGATCGCCGGACTCACCGTCCTGTTCATGACCATGGCGCTGACGATCGCGCCGTGGACCGTACGCAACTACGTCGTGACGGGGCATATCGTGCCGGTTTCGACCGGCTTCTCCGATGCCTTCCTTCGTGGCCTGATCTTCAGCCGCACGGAGTTCATCACCCTTCGCCTGCCGCCATACACCGACGCCGAGAACGAATCGGTCGCGTACTTCCAGCGACTGGCCAGGGAAGCCGGCACCGAATGGGAGAAGGAGGATTGGGAGACGGATCAGATCCTGAACAAGGAGATGAAGCGCCGATTGATCGCCGAACCCGGGCTGAGCGTGCGACGGTTCTTCGTGGGGCTGGCCACGTTCTGGTATCAGATGACCAGTCGGGCGACGTCAGCGGTTGTCGGTGGGCTGGCCCTGGTGGCATGGTTCTTTGCGGCGTTCGGATTGCGGCGGGCGTATCGTGAGCAGCGATCGGTGTGGCTGGTGCTGCTGCCGATCGTGTATCTGAATCTGCTGCTGGCGCTCTTGCTCGCACTGGGCCGCTACTCCGCGCCGATTCTCCCGTGCCTGCTGGCGCTGGCGGCGTATGGCATCGATGGCCTGCTCACCAAACGAGACGCGTCGCGTGTCTGACGCGTCGCTCCCTCGGACACTTCGCGCGGTGGTGTTCGACGTCGATGGCACGCTCTATCATCAGGGCGGGTTGCGCCGGGCAATGGCGCTGCGGCTCGCGCGCGCGCACCTGTTTCGCCCCGTGCTTGGCCTCACCACACTGAAGATTCTGCGCGCGTACCGACATGGGCAGGAGTCGCTGCGTGATGCGCCAGGCGGCGGTGATCTTGCCGACGCGCAGACGCGCTTTGCGAGTCAGGCTACCGGGGTGTCGGTGACGCAGGTGCGATCGACGGTTGCGCAGTGGATGGAGCAGGCGCCGCTCGATCTGCTCGCCCGATTCGCATTCCCAGGCATGCAGGGGCTGGTGCACGACCTGCGGGCGGCCGGCATGAAGCTCGGTGTGCTCTCCGATTACCCGGCCGATGCGAAGCTGGCGGCGCTGGGTGTCGGCGACTGCTTCGACTCGGTGCTGTGCGCGCAGGACGCCGCGGTTGGCGTGTTCAAGCCGGACCCCCGTGGCATTCTGGTGTCGCTCGAGCGCCTTGGCATCGCACCCTCGGAGGCGCTGTATGTCGGTGATCGCGCCGAGGTGGATGCTGCGGCTGCGCTCGCGGCTGGTGTCGCATGTGCCATCGTGTCACCACAGCCGCCGGCCGGCCACGCCAGTTATCTGTCAGTCACGGACTACGCGGCGTTGCGTCACGCGCTCGCACGTCATCTCGACATGTCCATCGAACCCCAAGCAATGCCCGCACAATGAGCGACATCTCCCCACTCGCGCCGGTCGTGTCGCGCCCGACGATTCGCGGCCATATCTCCATCGCCCGGATCGACCACTGGGTGAAGAACGTCTTCATCCTGCCCGGCATCGTGGCGGCATTCGGCAGCGGCGCCGCGGTGATGGAGCCTGGCATCTGGATGCGCGTCTTCCTCGGGTTTGCGTCGATCTGTCTGGTTGCCTCCAGCAACTATGTGATCAACGAGGTGCTCGACGCCCCGTCCGATCTCGCGCACCCGCTCAAGCGCAGCCGACCAGTGCCGTCGGGGAAGGTGAGCGTGCCGCTGGCCTATGTGCAGTGGCTGCTGCTGATGGTGGTCGGCGTGTGGCTCGGCTTTCTGGTCAGCAAGCCGTTCGGCTACACGGCACTGGTGCTCTGGATCATGGGATGTGTGTACAACATTCCGCCGATTCGATCGAAGGACGTGCCGTACGTCGACGTGCTCTCGGAGTCGGTGAACAATCCGCTGCGCATGCTGGCTGGATGGTACATGACCGGCACCGTTGCGATCGCGCCTGCGTCACTGCTGCTCAGCTACTGGATGGTCGGGTGCTACTTCATGGCCATCAAGCGGTATGCCGAGTTCCGGGACATCGGTGACGCCGCGCGGGCGGCGGCGTATCGCAAGTCGTTCGCGTACTACACACTCGAACGATTGATGGTCTCGATCCTGTTCTACGGGTCGGCGGCCATGCTGTTTCTCGGCGCGTTCATCATGCGATACCGGATCGAGCTGATCCTGTCGTTCCCGCTTGTTGCGCTGGTGATGGCTATTTACCTCGACATCGCGTTCAAGCCCGACAGCGCCGCCCAGCGGCCAGAGGGGTTGTACAAGGAGCCGAAGTTGATGGCGGCGGTCATCTCGTGCACGTTGTTGATGGCGGCGCTGATGGTCGTGGATCTGCCGGTCTTGCAGACGGTCTTCGCCCCCACCGCACCGACGAACATCGACCGGCGCTGATTCGACGCGCCGAATGGTCAGCGCAGCAGCGCGAGACGGTTTCGCAGCGCGGTGGTTCAGGAACACCTCTGATGTTGATGTTACCAGAGGCGCCCTGGCTTCGTTATTCACGGATGGTCACCCCGTCCCCGAACGCGATGAAGCCCACCAAGCCGTTTCTGGTCACTCTCTCAGCGCTGGCCGTGGCCGGCGCTGCCGTGGTACTCACCGCACCGGCCGCATCGACTGCCGCGGCTGCCGATTCGCTTCCGCTCTCGACGGCGCTGACGCCGGTGATGATCGACTACTTCGGCCTGGGCGAGGCGTTCGTGCGGCCGTCGATCGCCGCCCTGCTCCAGTGCCACGCCAAACCTGCGTGCGGATCGAGCGACAGTTCGCAGGTGCGGTTCGTCGATGCGAGCGGTGAACTGCTCGCCGTGTACGATGGGGCACCCACGTCAGTGATCGAGTCCGTCCGCCGTCAGCAGGCCACGCTGTCGGCTCGGATCACCGAGTCGCGCACACTGGTGCGGCGCTATGCGAAGGACGCACAGGGGCGGGTCGTGATGAATGGTGCCGACTCGATCGTGAAGATCGACTCGGGCGCCGCTGACCGTGTACCGTCGACCCTGACGCGCGTGCATCGCTACAACGACGTGCGATACCTGGCCAACAATCTCGACTTCGTCTGGCCGATGACCGGGCTCGTCGTGCTCGAACTCTCGCATGCCGTCGGCGCGGAGCAGCGTGCGCCGCTCCGGTTGGCTGCACATGGGGCGGTCAGTTTCGATGGCACACGGTACGCGCAGATCCTCACCACCGGTGGGCTGACCCACCGGGTGGACCTGAGTGCGAAACGACTCGAAACGACGATGCCGGATCGGTAGGGATTCCGTTCGACGCTCTGCCTTGGCGTGCGACGGTGCGAGTTGTACCGTATGGTACAACTCCAACACACACTGCATGCCGCCAGCACTGCTCTCCCGCGCCGACGTCGTCGATCGCCTGATGACCGTCTTCCGCCACGCCGGCTACGACGGCACGTCGCTCGCGCAACTCTCCAGAGCCACCGGGCTCGGCAAGTCGAGCCTGTATCACTACTTCCCCAACGGGAAAGATGACATGCTGCTCGGCGTCCTCGAGCGGCTGGCCACGCAGCTGCGCGCGACGCTGTTCGAGCCACTCCGCGGACCAGGCACGCCGCGAAAACGGATCGACGCCATGATCCGTACCCTCGACACGTTCTATGCGCACGGCAGGGAGTCGTGCCTGCTGGCGCAGATCGTGCTCGGCAGCACGCGCGTAAGGTTCCGCGCTCCGCTGCTCGCCATCTTCACCGAATGGATCGACGCAATCGCGGGCGTGCTCGTTGAGGCTGGACTCCCGAAAATGGTGGCGCGCCATCGTGCTGAGGATGCGGTGGTGCGGATCGAGGGGGCGCTGGTTCTCGCAGGCGGTGTGGATGAGACCCAGATCTTCTCGCGGATGTTGAAACAGCTGCCGGCAACGCTGCTCGACGCGAAGCGTTGACGCTGACCGCGAGGCGTTGCCTCAGCGAAGTACGAGGATACGCTGCGCTCGACTGACTCCGCGATGCGAGGGCATGCGTCACGACAGGATCGCTGAACAGCAGGTCGGCCAGCGCCTTCACCAGCTGTGTCCTGAGCCCGCGACCGAGCAGTGCTGCATCGGCGGGACTCTGGTCGATGCCCCTGACGCCGGAATCGGTTGCGTCTTCCCACCACCCGTCGCCGCTGCCGAGTGCGACGTACGACTGCGCGTAGCCGATCGGGCGGACATCGAGCAGGGCGATGTAGGGCGTGACACGAGCCGCAACCATGCTGGTCGGGCCGAACTCCTCGCTGATCTCTGCCAGCGACGGGCCGTGGTGGCCGCCGCCCCACCATTCGAGGACGTGGAGCCGATTGAGCCATTCGAGGAGCATGGGGAGATCGTGCGCCGTCATGCGCCTCGGCGTGACGCTGCCGTCGGCTGCCGCCACGCGTTGTCGCTCAGCCAGGATGCCGGCTCACTGCCCGGCAGGCGGTTGCCACAACTCCACCTTGTTGCCTTCCGGATCGATGACCCAAGCGAACTTGCCGTACTCCGAGTCGTCGACTTTCTCCAGCACATTGCACCCCTCGTCGCGCAACGCCTGCACGAGGGCAAGCAGATCCGCCACCCGATAGTTCACCATGAACGCTGCCACACTCGGCGCGAAGTGTTCGTCGCTCGTGGGGAAGACCGACCAGGCGGTGGTGCCGCCAACCGGGGTGCCGGCGTCGTCGGTCCAGTCGAATGCGGCGCCACCCCATGGCTGCACATCGATGCCGAGGTGGCGCTTGTACCAGGCCTGCAGTGCGGCGGGATCCTTCGCCGTGAAGAAGATGCCGCCGATGCCAGTGACTCGCTTCATGCGGACGCCAGGGTGGGGTGGTGACGAAGGGACGAGTATCTGAACGGGAGACAGTCTACGCATCGTGGTGTGCATCCGCCTAACCGCAGCGACCACTGCGTCAGGTTCGGTCAGCGTTCCCAACCGCTGTGTTTCGGCGCACCTCCTCTTTTCGCTGAGACGCCTTCACCATTCCCACGTCTGTTCCCCTGCACGCCACCAATCCCCCCGGAGGCTCTGCATGGACACCCGTCGCCCGTCGCTCCCCTCGCTCGCCACTGCCACCACGACATTCCTCTTCGTCGCGACACTCGCCGCGCAGACCCCCGACCGGCCCAGGCCGCTCGACCCCCTCACGCCCCGCGAACGCACTCTCGCCGACAGCGTCGCCCGCGCCGATCCGCGGCTGCGCGAACTCCTCGGCATCGGTTCGGCGCTGCTCGTGGACGTCGCCTTCGTCGCTGGGAAGCCACGCCGCGAGAGACGGGATGGTGAGGCGGACATCTCACGGCAGGCCTCTGTCCAGTACTTCGTCCGCACCCGCAACGCCGGCGTCACCGCACTGGTCGACCTCGCTCAGGAGAGGGTGCTCGACGTGGCCCGCGTACGCGGAGCTGACGTGCCGTTGGGCGAAGAGGAGGTGGCGCGCGCCGCACGCCTCGCGATTGCCGATGCACGCGTGCGACGGCTCTTCGATGGCCGCATCCCCGAGTTTCGCATCGGCAGAGCGACGGGTGAAGCCGTCGACACCGCTGCCACCCGCATCGACGGCATCCGGCTTCTGGGGCCGAAGGGTGACCGATGCGCCATACGACGATGCGTCGCCATCTTCTTCCGCGTGAACAACACGTACGTGCACCTCGGCCGTGTGGTGGTCGACCTGTTGTCCGACTCCGTCATTGTCCGGCAGGGTGCACGATGAGCCGCTGCATGATGCATCGCGTGCTGCGGCGCGCCGCTATGGTCACGCTCGGCGCTGCCGTCATCGCGCCCGCCGCACGGGCGCAGGCCCAGAGCTGCTCGGAGCCGTACTACATCGAGCAACGATTTCCCACCACCGGCACCGAGGAGACGCGATGGCGCCTCTGCTGGCAGGTGGTGCGTGGCAATGGTCTCATCATCTCGGGCGCCTGGTTCCGGCCGTCGCCCTCTGCCGCGTGGATCAAGCTGGTGTACGACGCGCGGCTGGCCGAACTGTTCGTGCCGTACCACGGCGGCTCGCCGCGCTACTACGACGTGGGCTACAACTTCGGCTCAGTGCCGCTCGACGGGACCGATTGCCTCGCCCCCGCCGGCGTGGTGCTCGGCAGCCAGCAGGTATGTAAGCAGGTGCATGATCGGGGCCTTGCATGGAAGCACGACGGTCAGAAGCGTCGTGGCGAAGAGCTCGTGCTCTGGAGCGTGCTCGCCGCGGCAAACTACAACTACATCATCGAGTGGACGTTCCGCGACGACGGCCTCATGACGGGCCGCGTCGGCGCCACCGGCATTCCGGCCGGCAGCACCACGCACATGCACGGGCCGCTCTGGCGTCTGGATCTCGACCTCAATGGTGCAAGCAGCGATCAGGTGATGATGATGACGCACGCCGAGTCGGGCGCGCAGGGTGTGGACACGCACACGCCGATCATGACCGAGGGCGGGTTTCCCTGGTCGGCCACTGGCTTCCGCAGCTGGGACATCACCGACGCCACGCTCCGCAACCCATCCGGCGCAACCTCGGCCTGGCACCTGATGCCGCAGGTGACGGGTACGCCGGTGCACGAGGAACCGTTCACCAAGAACACTGTCTGGGTGACGCGCTACCGGTGGAACGAGTTCACCGCATCGGCGCTGCCCACGTACACCAACGGCGAGTCAGTACGCCAGCAGGACGTCGTGCTGTGGTACTACGGCGGGCTGCATCATGTGATCCGCGCCGAGGATGCGCAGATGACGCACGTGATGTGGACGGGATTCACGCTGATGCCGTTCAACGTGTTTGGGAAGACGCCGTTGTATCCGTGAGGCAATGCACTGCGTGGCGCGCCGGTCCGGTACGGGTCTCAGGCCTGAACCGGTGCCGGAGTTCCACGGAGTCTCGTGACCTGGAGCCCAAACGTGCCGACATGGGCGCCACGGAGCCCGGGTGATGGCCGACCACGATGCCAGATGCAAAGTGGCGTGACAGGTATCAATGCGATACGGATATACAACCCGGTCAGGCAGGCAAGGGATCAGGACCCCGACGGAATCTTCCTTCGTGAATGGATCCCTGAACTTCGTGGTGTTCCTCCGCCTGAGATTCATGAACCACACACTTTGCCCGTTCTCCTCCAGTCGATGTACGGCATCCAGATTGGCCGGGACTACCCGATGCCGATCGTCGACAATGCGCAAGCCATGCGCGATGCACGAGCGAGAATGTGGGCAGTCCGGCGTGCACCGTACCGACCAGTTCGGCCATCGAACATTTGCCCAAAGCTTGGCGTGAGGTCTCCGCTGCGCGGCGTCGGTACCGGACACGTCGCGTTCCGGGCTCCGCCGCCGCTCAGAAATGCCAGTCGATGTCAGCCGCTACGCTCAGAAATGCCAGCCGATGACACCCGCTACCTGTCTGCAGGAGAGGGCGCCGACGCTGCTTGTTCGCGCTCCGATTCGCTCACCGTGTCCGATGCCACGGTTGACCGCACGATCGGGTCTTCCGCCTCGCTCTGCTTCTGTTCCTGAACGATTGCCACCGCCACAGCGGCAGCTTCGGCGGCGTTCATCCCTGCCGTGCGATCCACATATTCGCGCTTCCGCACACCATCGTCAGAATGCTTCTGCGCACTGTCGACAGACGGCATTTCGCCCGGGAGTTCTACACGCAGTTCCTCGATCAGCATCAGAATCGCAGCCGCGACGGGCAGCGCCAGCATGGCGCCGGTGATGCCACCAAGCGTTCCGCCCGCGAGAAGCGCCACCAGGACCACCGATGATGGCAAACGCAGCGCGCGACCGTACACCAGTGGAACCAGCAGGCGACTTTCTATCTCCTGATAGACGAGAATTGCCACTGTCACGGAGCCGGTCACCAGCAGGCCAAGGGGTAACGTCACGAGAGCTGCCGGGATCAGCGCGAGAAGTCCACCGATGTATGGCAGTACGTCTGCGATTCCCGCCAGGACGGCCAGAGCCAATGCGCTCTTCACACCGACCGCGCTGAGGAGCGCAAACATGAAGACGGCCATCGCGACACAGGTGATCACCTGACCACGGATGTAGCCGCCCACGATCTTCTCGAGGTTCAGCAGAATTCTGGACAACGTGATGTGATGCGTGCGAGGCACGAGCGCGAAGAGCGAGCCGCGCAGCCGGTCCCGGTCAAGCATGACGTAGAGCGCGAGGAAGATCGCTCCGACGCCATACGCGACGATTCGAGCCACACGAACCGACGCCGACAGCGCGAATGTCGCCGACGATCCGATCAACGTGTCGTAGTTGATCTGTCGCAAGGAAGCTGCCAGAGACGCCGTGATTCGTCGTTGTGCGAGATATCGCGCCAACTGTTCGCGCATCGCTGGCTCACGCTCGATGAGCTCGGCGGCCTGGGAAATGAGATCTGGAATCGTGAGGGTCACCGTGACCAGCACGGCGAGCAACAGGACGGCGAACACGAGACCGATGGCACGTCCGCGCTGCATTCCTCGCGATTCCAGGCCCTCGACGACAGGATTCAGCGAGCCGACGAGCATCAGCGAGACGACCACAACCAGTAACACTGGCGTCAGGCGCATGATGAGTGACGCGGCGGCGAGCACGCCGAGCGCGAGGAGCACCGAGCGGGCGGAGATTTCGATCCGGATAGGCTGCGTGGGCCTCACCGCGGGGAGACGTCCGATACGATCCGGTGCCGTAGTCGAGTCCACGACATTCTCGACGTTCAGGCGCGCGAACGCGGCCGTTCGATCGCGACGGTGTGCACCCTTGAGTCAGCAAGGTGCTGCAGTGCATGCAGGTCGCGATGAAACTCGTCGACTTCGACCCTCAGGCGTCGATTACCCTCGGTCAGCAGCACAATTGCGCCGTCTGGGGCACGCCGCGTTCTGAACCAGAGAGTCGCGAGACGATGCGCAATCTCCTCGAGTCGACTCACATGGCGCCGTGTATCCAGCGGGCACCGCTCCATAGCCTCGTCCATAGAAAACCGTTGAGCGGAAGGCTGGGTGCAGGCTTCGGCGCCGACACGCGCTCCCGGCGCCTCTGATGTCATGCGCAGGTATGTCTCAGGGCGGTGCATCAGGGACGTTCCTCCGCGGTGATGAAAGTGCAGCCGCACACCGGTGCCGGCCACAACGGAAACAAAAATGGCGCGAGCGACCCCCGAGAGGTCCCTCGCGCCATCATCTCACGAGCCAGGATCGCTCGTTCAACAGGGCACGCGCTGCACAACGGTCCTAAGCGTGGAGTTCACACCGTGCAAGGATCGTGCGCCGAAAGAGGATGTGAACTATCGCGCGTGTCAACAGCAGCGCGCGATGCCAGTCAGGGGTGGTCCCGGCAGCCGTGGACCGCTCGACCACGTCGCGGCAACTCGTTCAAATGGCACGCCTTCGGAGCACCTGCCGTGAGCGGTCCTCCTAGAGCGTGGCATCTGACACGAGTGTGCACCCTTTCTTCAATTCATGCTG
Source organism: Gemmatimonadaceae bacterium (assembly GCA_031374935.1). Lineage (GTDB taxonomy): Bacteria > Gemmatimonadota > Gemmatimonadetes > Gemmatimonadales > Gemmatimonadaceae > JACMLX01. Next base: position 113,458 of record JANMHB010000093.1, read on the forward strand.
CGACGGGATGGCTTCAACGGCTCCGGCCTCGTCGCAGCAGATTCACAATCGCGAGGAGCACTACGGCGCCACCGAAGCTCACCAGCAGCGAAGGCACACTGAAGTTGCGTTGATTGATGGTACTGATTCCCACCATCGGCGAGATGACAAGGCCGGCGATCATGGAGCCAACGATGCCCACAACGACGTTCAGAATGATGCCCTGCTGACCATCCGTCTTCATGACGATGCTTGCGAGCCAGCCAATGATGCCGCCAACGAGGAGCCAGATGAGAAGATTCATGGTTTGTTCTCCAATTGTGAGACGAACACGTGACGTGAACGCGCAAGTGAAATGCAGAAAGCGCATGTCATAATTCGCGCAAGCGAACGGCGGATGAACCCCGCCGGGCTGCTCGCGACATCGCATCTGGAAGAAAGCGCTGACGCAAACTGCGCCGAGAGTGCGATGGCTGATGCAGCAGTGGCAAGTGGATTGCCTTGGCAGCTGCGCTGACGATTCGGTGTCTTTGCCGGCATGTCGCATAACCTCTGCTGCCATGCCCGACCGTGTACCCAGCGTCAAGTCAGAATATATACCAGGAACGGCGCAACCGTGAGCATCGCTGGCCCTTCGCTCCGATGGGCCAGCGAACTCAGCATGAAACGAGTGGGTGACTCGTTGTGTTCATAACCTCGTACGCGGGGCGCCTCATCGAGAAAGCTGACTCAGCACGGCTCGCACGATTTGTCGACAGGGCGATCGCACGCCGGACTTGTCCGTGGGGGTTGGACAAGGCGTCGTCGGCGATATCGGCTGCTTCGAAGCACACGTGCGGTGGACCGTTCATTTTGGCCGTGAGATCGCCGGCACAGTCCCATCGTTGCGCATCAGCGGTTCGTCGCGCCAAGTGCCTGCACCATCTCGACCGTCAGCGACTGCTCGACAGCAAGCATTCCACGCCAAGGATCTGTCGGCGACGCACCGAGATACTCATGGACATCGGGCAGCGACATGAGGTCTCCTCGCGGCACGTCGTCGAGTTCGCTCCAAAACAGCGGAATTGCAATCGGCGCGCCGGTGCGCGCGCGAACAGACCACGGTGCGACCGCGGTGGCGCCGCGGCTGTTCCGCAGCCAGTCGATGAAGATTCGCTTGTGGCGTGCGCTTTTGCTCATCACGGCCGTATAGCGACGCGAATCACGATTCGCGATGTGCATCGCGAGCAGTCTGCTGAACATCGTCAATTGCTCCCACGACAACGCACCCGTAAATGGCACTGTCACATGCAGCCCGCTGCCTCCGCTCAGCTTCACCCAGCACTCGAGGCCAAGCGTCGCGAGCACTTCACGCGCGGTATGCGCCACGTCGCAGACCGCACTCCACGAAACCCCCGGGCCGGGATCAAAGTCCAGGACGAGGCGGTCCGGTCGCTCAATGTCAGGAAACTGCGAACCCCATGCGTGGATCTCCACCACGTTCATCTGCACCAGCGCCACAAGATCACTGGCTGTCATGACCACTGCGTACGGATCAGCGCTTCCATCGGACTCCGCTACCGTTCGAGTCGGAATCTTCACACCACGCGTCACGGGCCAATGTTTCTGGAAGAAGCAGCCCTTCTCTGCTCCGTCAGGACAACGCAGCAGGGACAGCGGTCTGCCGGCCACGTGAGGGAGCAGCAATGGTGCGACCGCTTCGTAATATGCGCCGAGGTCCGCCTTACGAAGCCCGATCTCCGGAAAGATCACTCGTTCAGCGTGTGACAGCGTAACGCCCGGCGTCGGATTGACAGTCTCCCGAATGACATCCTTCACGGACTTATCCTCCCTGACACCTGCGTAGGTTGCCTGGCGCAGCAGGCCGTCACTTGTCCACTCGGCGAACGTCACGCTCACGACCAAGTCTGGATCCACCCACGTGACATGGCCGGGAAGCTCGGTCGTCAGACGCAGCAGTGCGGGCATGGTCGCACGCACGTGCAGGGATGCCGCAATGTTCCGTAGCGCGTGATCGGAGAACCCTGATCCGACGCGTCCGACATATCGCAGCGTGCGAGAGCCGATGTCCCGACTGGCCAGCAGCAGCGATCCGATATGCTTGCGCTGGCCTCTGGGTGCCGTGAAGCCCACGACCACGAACTCATCCTGCGCGCGACATTTGATCTTGAGCCAACTGTGGGATCGTCCAGCGCGATACGGCGCGTCGCGCCGCTTGCTCATGACACCTTCCTCACCAGCGGCGCACGCCGCCGCCAGCATTTGATTCACTGGACCGCGCAACTCTGGCATGAGTCGCAGGCGACTGCGCGGTGGGCGCTGCTGGAACAACCTGAGCAACGCAGCACGGCGTTCCGACAGTGGCAGCGGACGCAAGTCCAACGCATCATACCACAGGAGGTCGAACACCCAGTACACGGCTCCTGCCGTACGGCCGATCTTCAACGCCGTCTGCAAGGTCTGAAACGCCGAGGCCTCATCGGCGCCATTCATCACGACCTCACCATCCAGCACGACCTGCCTGCTGCCGGCCAGCTCGACCGCGGCTGCCAGAAGTGTGGGAAATCGGTCGCTCCAGTCGAGTCCATTTCGTGACAGCAGTGCTCCGACGCCAAAGTTCACGTGGCATTGCAGCCGGTAGCCATCGAGTTTCCGCTCGTGCATCCATTCTGGGCCGTCCGGCACGCTATCTACACGCGTCGCAAGGGCCGGCGGCAGATGGATGGCGACTGAGCGCAAGCGAGCAGGCACGCCAATCAGGCCGCTGCTCGCCGTGACTTCTTCGCCGTTGATCGACGTCCTGCTCGTTTCTTCGCTGGCGTCTTCGCCGGCTCCGCCGCCTTCGCCGTCCTCCTGCTCTCGGTGCGTCGGGGGACGGATGATGTCGACTGCAGACTTCGCTGCAGGGCCGCCACCAGATCGAGCACTTTCGTCGGCTGCAGGGACACGACGTCTGCCGCCGGCGATGTTTTGCCGCCCTTCTTGGCCCGGCGTTCGATCAGCTTCATCAGGTCATCCCGATACGTATCGCGATACGATTCGGGTGACCACGGCTCTTGCATCGACGTCAGAAGCTGTTCTGCCATACGCACTTCCTTCGAACCTGCACTCGGATTTCCAGCGGAGATAGCGCGTACGCCCGCGTCATCAGGGTCCTTGAGGTCGGCTGCGTAGCGCAGCAACTGCACGACCAACGCATCGCGATACGGATACACGGCGGCGACATGCTGGCGTGTGTGAATCACGATGCGGGCGAGCGCGAGCTGGCCGGAGCGGTCGAGGGCATCTCGCAGCAGCGCGTACGCCCGGTCGCTGCCCTTGATGGCCGAGACATAATACGGCTTGGCAAAAAAGATTCTCGGTACGGCGTCGGAGTTGACCACGCCAATGATGTCGATGGACTGCGTGGCCTTCGGGTTTGCTGCCTTCAGGTCCGCGTCAGTCAGCACCACGTAGCGATCATCAGCGACCGCAAATCCCCGGACAATCTCCTCCTGCGGCACGGGCTGCTGTGTTGACTTGTTGATCTTGAGATACCCGATTCGCGCGTTGTCCCGGCGATCGAGCAGATCGAGATCGAGTTCGTCGGTCCTTTCAGCAGAGAGCAGTTCGATGCCGATGCTCACCAAGCCGAAACCAAGCGTTCCTTTCCAGAGAGGTCGTGCCATTGTGGGTCAGCCTGTGGTCTGAGGTATAATTGTGCACGACTACAGCGGAGAAGATGCGAATGATTGAGTGGCAGCCTCTGCGGCAGGCAGTGATACAGAAAAAGGCGTGTGCGTCGCCGACTGGCGATGCGTCACGCCTTCACCTCATGACTCAGAAAATCATCCGGTAAGGTCACTGCACTTTGTCTTCTGCAAGCTCGTGGACGCCAAGGCGCGCGCGACGCACAGCAGCCGACAAACAATCCTACGTGAAAGGTGACTCATTCGGAAGCAGGCCTGCCTGGCAGCTTCAGCCGTTTGGGTACGAGATCACCGAGCCGTGACAATCAATAGACGACGTCGGCATGTTGAGCAGGATGATGTTCATGGCCGTCTCCAATCACACGCGTGCACGAGTGCAATGCTTAGCGGGTACGTCGGTAGCGCCGTAGACAAATCCGTACACATGACTTGACGGCATGGTGTATGCGTGGTAGCGTCGCAGTGCCGCTATGAAACGCGGACCAAATATCAGTCGTAGCGGTGAGGCGGATGGTCTCCTCGTTGACGGCGCTCATGACACCTTGCGGTGTCCGGGCGCCGTTTTTTTGTTGGAGGTGATCATGGCTGAGCGATTGGCGGCGCTGGTTCGGCGCTCGCAGCGGTCGGATCCTGTCCCGGCAACACAGGTGCAGGCGATCGATGCGAACCCGTTTGACCCAGGGCCTGCAGACCGCGCCAAAGTTCTCAAGGCCGAGTGCGTGGCGCATTCGCCCATTGAGGAAAGGCACGGTCGTCGCGACGGCAGTGTATCAGTCGTCGCCGCTATCGGAGACATTCATCACCAAAGTGTACGTCGCTTTGCTGGTTCAAGAATGCGTTGATGTTCCGCGAGTACCGATCCGGCGATCAACTCGTAGCCCCAACACACTTTCATCAATTTCGGAGAGGACTGAGATGTCTGAAATCACGCAGGACGATACACGCGAAGCAATCGATGGTTATGTCACGGACATGCTGGCGCTGGAGCACCATATTCAGACAGCCGTGGCAGGGCAGATCGAGGATCTCGACGAGCACAATGACGTGAAGGGTCCCCTGATTCTCATTCATGCGAAGAGCGATTCCCATGCACGCGCTCTCGAGGCGCTGACGCAAGGGCGCGAACAGAATGTCGGCGGTGTGTCCAAGGTCGTGAAGAGCGCGGTATCCTCTGTACTGGGCCTCGGCGCGGCCGCGGTCGATTTCATCCGGACCGAGAAGCTGCCGAAACTGCTGCGTGACGACTACACGGCGATCTCGCTTGCGTACATCGGCTACGTGATGTTGCACACCACTGCGCTCACTTTCCATGACGGTGAGGTGGCGGAACTTGCCAAGTCACATCTTTCGGACTACGCCGAGTCGATGATGGCCCTGCAGCGCATCATTCCAGCTGCAACGGTTGCCTTTCTTGCGTCGGAGAACCTGGCGGTCGACGTCAGTGTACTGCCCGAGGTTGAGGCCGCGATCGACGAGGCCTGGAAGCGGTGAGTGCAGGTTGGCGACAGGGCTCCCGCGCTCGCTCGTCGGCCCGTGCCTCTCTGGCTCGTCGCAGCGCATGCAGGGCGGGAGCACCGGTCGGGGCAGCCGGCCATGTGAACGGTTCGACGCCGTTGCGCACAGGATGCGAACCACCTTTCTCTGCATCGTGTTTGCCACCGCATGTCAACGTGCGTCGACGCTTCCGGCCTCTGCCGGCTACGGTCCGACGCCGACACTGCCGCCGCCGACGCGCGCCCTGATTCCAACGACTGTCGTGGCCAAAGCGATTGGCTGGCCTGCCGGCGCCACGCCGACTCCGGCGGCTGGCACACAGGTGACCGCCTTCGCGTCCGATCTCAGTCACCCTCGCTTCGTGTATGTCGTGTCAAACGGGGATGTCCTCGTTGTTGAGGCAAACGCACCGGATCGGCCGGATGATGCAAAGGGAATCAGAGGGTTCTTCTTCAAGCGCCTCCAGAAGAAGGCTGGCGGCGCAGCTCCGAGCGCGAATCAGATCACCCTGTTGCGCGACGCGGATGGTGATGGTGTTGCAGAGCTGCGAACGGTATTCCTCCGCGGCCTGAACGCGCCATTCGGCATCACCGTGGTAAATCAATCGTTGTACGTCGCGAACACGGACGCCGTCGTGCGATATCCATATCGAAACGGTGACCTGGAAATCAGTGACGCTGGATCTCGAATCGTGGCACTGCCGGCCGGATCGCTCAATCATCACTGGACGAAGACCATCGTTGCTTCACCTGACCGAACGAAACTGTACGTCAGCATTGGATCGAACAGCAATGCTGGCGAGAACGGCATGAATCAGGAAGTCGATCGGGCAGCCATCTGGGAGATCGATGTCGAATCATCAGCGCACCGCGTGTTCGCGACGGGGCTTCGGAATGCAGCCGGGCTGGCATTCGAAAGCGAGAGCGGGTCGCTATGGGCGGCGGTGAACGAGCGTGATGAAATCGGCAACGATCTCGTCCCGGATTACTTGACGGCGGTCGTCCGAGGCGCGTTCTACGGATGGCCCTACAGTTACTTCGGTAACCATGTCGACGAGCGAGTGTCGCCTCCCCGGCCGGACCTCGTCGCCATCGCGCGCGTGCCGGACTATGCACTTGGCGCGCACACCGCATCGATCGGCCTCGTTTCTTCGAAGTCGAACTCCCTGCCGGATTCGTTTCGCACTGGGATGTTCGTGGGACAGCATGGGTCATGGAACCGAAAACCACGGAGCGGCTACAGAGTGATATTCGTGCCCTTCGCAAACGGCAAACCCAACGGTGAGCCGCGCGATGTGCTGACAGGCTTCATCAACGCTGACGATCAGGCAATGGGCAGGCCCGTTGGACTCGCGATCGACCGCCGGGGCGGGCTGCTCGTCGCAGATGACGTGGGAAACACTGTCTGGCGAGTTGCAGGCACGGTGAGATAGGGACTCGACTGACTGAGGTGAATGCCGCATCGGGTTCTGCCTGTGAAGCGGCCGCTGCGGAAGACACGCATCGTGGTGGATGGGAGCAGCGTACCGTCACGTAGTCCGACACCGAAGGAGACGATGCCCGATGAGCGCGCCTGTTATCGATCACACCAGCGACGGCTGGTTCAGAGGCTTCGCGGAGAAGACTGCCACAGCGCTCGGCAAGCCACCCGCGTTTCTGATCGCTTTTAAAATGGTGGTCGTGTGGGGAGCCGCAGGCCCAATGTTCCACTAATCCGAAGCGTGGCAGATCGTCATCAACACCAGTATGACAATCATCACTTTTCTGATGGTGTTCCTGCTGCAGAATACGCAGATGAGGGATTCACGTGCAATCAACCTGAAGTTGAATGAGTTGCTGCGCGCCGTGACCGAGGCGCGGACGGGCATGGTGGGGGTTGAGGAACTGTCTGACGCCCGCACACTCCAGTCCGCCGGAGCCGTGCCACCTACGCCCGCCCGAATCCGCGACGCGACCCATACCGGTCCCCGCCCGGCGCGATGTCGGATTTCGGCCGCGATGTGTGCAGCAATCCGCGATTCGGCCGGATCCTACTTCACAACACTCGGTCGACCACCAGAGGCGAGCACTCCCCTTCCCGCCGCAGACCGCATGCCGGCGACTGCAGAACTCACGACCTCCCGCGCACTCGATGCCCCTGATCCTGCCCCCCACACCCCGTCCACACCCTCAACGAATCCGTCACCGCTCGCAACACCATCGGCGACTTCACCAAACCGCTGTGCGACGCCTTCGCGTCCCGCACCACTGTCGCCCGCGTCATCAGTCCGCTCACGAACGCATCCGACACCGACCTGCTGATCAACAGATCCCGACCGGCCACCACCACCATCGATCGCCCCGGCACCACCGATGCGTCGTCGAGTGGATTGAAGGCGAACTGGGTGGTGTCGAACATCCGCGGTCCGAGCGCGCCAGCGCGCGACCGCACCAGGGTCGTGATGCGAGAGAACGGGGCCAGATAGACCGTCGCCAGCGGAGTGTTCTCCCGCGCCAGCCTCGCGGCCAGTGCGGTGCCCATCGAATGCCCGATCACCACGATCGGTGCCGCCGAATCCGCCAGCCGCGTGCGCAGGTCGCGGTAGGCGAGTGACGCATCGGCGAACATCCCGCTGGTGGTCGGCTTGCCACTGGTACCGCCGTAGCCGCGGTAGTCCGGAATCAGTACCGAGAACCCGGCGGCCTGCATCGCGCGGCCGAGCGTCAGCAGCTCCGCCCGATTCTTCCCCTTGCCGTGCAACAGCAGCGCCCCACCACAGGTCGGACCATCCGCTGGCGCCGCGGCCCACCAGGTGAGCAATCCCCCCGCCGAATCGGTGCGCGAGATCGTATCGAGACTCGCGGTGATCCAGCCCCAGCCAGCCGGCGTGGCCCGCGCGCTGTTGAGCGGCTTTGGCCTGAACCCAGCGGCATTCGTCACGGGCCCGCGCAACACACATGCCGTCAACGACGCACTCGCGAGGCCGAGCAGTACGATGCGGCGACCCAATGCAACGCCCGCGTCTTGGGTGGTCATGCGAGCATGTCGAAAATCTTCAGTAGCAGCAGCCACGACACCGGCATGTCTCATGTTGTGCGTGCCGAGGGTTGTGACGGATTGCCAGTGCCGTGCGTGCGACGCGTCGTGAACCAGAGCAGCACTGCACCAATGGTGATCGCGGCATCCGCAACGTTGAAGATCCAGAACCGCGTGGCGCCGAATCCGATGTCGATGAAGTCCACCACGCCACGGTCCCAGCGCAGGCGATCGACCAGGTTGCCGAGTGCCCCTGCCGCGATCAGCGCGATGCCGCTGAACACGACCGGATTGTCATTCTTCGTACGGACGAGCCAGACGACGACCCCGATCAGCATCACCGTCGCGACCGCGGCGAGAATCCAGCGTGAACCGGCGCCCGCCGAGAGCCCCATCGCAGCGCGCTCATTGTACGCGAGCGTGAAGCGCAACACGTCGCCGACGATGTCGTGCGGCACATGCGCCGGCGCCAGCTGCTCGACGGCGACTCGCTTGCTCGCGCAATCGCTGAGGAACACGCCGGCAAACAGCGGCAGGAAGGCGCGGATCTTGGACGCTGCGCGCAACATCGACAGGCACTCCGGGGCAGGTGGATGCGGCGAACGGTACCGGCCGTCGTTGCGCCGCAATCACGTGGTACCCCCGCGGGTCGCAGTGGTTCGCCGCACGATTCGGGAGGCGCGCGTTGGCCGACGTCGCGATTCCTGGCCGCATCGCACGCCGATCAGCCCGTGCACCCACCTCCTTCGATTCCTGACCAAGCATCAGACCATCGACCCCGCCATCCTGCACTTCGGTACGCCGGTCGCCCTCATCAGCACCCTCAACGGTGACGGCTCCCCCAACCTCGCGCCGATGTTCTCCAGCTGGTCGCTCGGCCGCAGCGCGAGGCTCGGCTTCGGCGCGCGCTGATCTTGAGCTTCACGCAATTCCATGTACTGGGCGATCGGGTGCACCATTCGACGCTCGCCGGGATTCCGGAGTCCGCCTACCGCCCGCGGCCGGCGGCGACTGCTGCTGCTCACCCAACGCAGCCGGCATTCAGGAGCGAGCGTTGACCGCAGCGATCCCGAGCCTTCGATTTCCCACACGCCCGGCCGCCCCACCCCCCGCCGGGCCGATCGCTCCCGCCTCCGGTCCGTCGCCATGCTTCTCCGCCGCCTCGCGTTGCTCCTCGCTGCTGCCGCCACCCTCGTTCCTGCCGCCGCACGCGCACAAGCGCCGCGGCGCACCGCCTTCACCGCCAACGACGCGCTCGATGTGACCACCGCGCAGATCGCCGATCTCTCGGCGGACGGTCGCTGGCTGCTGGTCAGCACCTCGACGCGACGCGATGCGCTCGGCGTGGACTACCGCCGCGATACCGACCCGACCTATCTGCGCGTTGCCCCCGCACGCCTCCGGGTGATCGATACGCGCGATGGAACCGCGAAGACCGTCTTCCCGGAACCACGCCCGACACGCTCCGCGGTCTGGTCACCGGATGCTGCACGGGTGGCGATGCTGCTGCTGCGGGATGACCGACTCGAACCGGTGATCTGGGATCGGGCCACCGGTCGCACGCGCACCCTGACGGTACCGGCGGGCATGTACATCGCCGAGAACAGCGATGTACGCTGGACCAACGACGGCACCCGGCTGATCGTCGCGCTGCATACTGACGCCTGGAAGCGCGACGCGACCGCCGAATTCTCGCGGATGACTCGCGGCCCGGTGTTGGTGCAGGACGGCACCGAACCATTTCTTGCCTGGGACAAGCTCCGACGCGAAGGGAACGTCCGTGCGGTGTACAGCCTCGACGTCGCGACATCGAAGGCCACCGAACTGCTGCCGACGGCGATGTATTCGTCGTATCAGCTCTCGGAGGATGATGCGCTGATCACCTGGCAGATCGACAACACCAAGAAGACCGACTACGACGTGATCTTCGGGGCTGACACGAAGCTGATGGCCCGACCCCTGGCTGGTGGCGCGCCGATGGAATTGCTGGCGTCGACGAAGAATCTCTCTCCGCTCTGGTCACGCGATGGTCGCACCTTCGCCTTCGCGCGCGAGGGCCGAGTGTATGTGCGCAGCATCGGTGATTCTGCGGCACGCCAGATCGCCGGCGCCGATTCCGCCGCCGCCGCGCGCACAGCCAGCGATACCTCGGCACCAGCCCGCGCGGCGCGCGCACTCACGCGGTTCTCGGTGCTGCGCTGGTCACCGTCGGGTGATGCCCTGCTCCTGTCGAACAGCCAAGGGCTCTGGATCGCGCCAGTCAATCGCAGCGCGATGACCATGGTCGTCGCCACCAATGACACGGTGATGACCACACCGCGCGTGCAGCCGCTCGCCTGGAGTGAGGACGGTCGCTACCTCTACCTCTCGTCGGGTTCGCGCACCGCATGGGAGCGTGGCGTGATCCGCTTCGATCGCAACGGCGGCACCACGCGGGTACTGGCGAAGGACGCTCGGCTGTACGGCAATGTGCGATTGGCCAAGTCGGGCGAGGTCCTGGTGTTCGCCGCCGGTGATGGTAACCGGCCGCAGGATCTGTACAGCGCTGACGCCGCGATGTCGAATGTGCGCCAGCTCACCACGCTCAATCCGGCGTTGATTGACAAGTCGCTCGCCAGCACGCGTCTGATCAGCTATCACGATGCCGATGGCAAGACGCAGTATGGCGTGGTCTATCTGCCCGCCGATTTTCAGGCCGGCAAGAAGTACCCGACGCTCTTCAGCATCTACGAGAACTTCTTCGACGACACCTTCGACGCATCGTTGAATGTGTTGTCGTCGCAGGGCTACGTGGTGGTGAAGCCGTCGGTTGGGTTCGAGACGGGCTTTCCCGGTGAAGCGTGGCTGAAGGGCGTGACTGCGTCGGCCAACGCGGTGATCGAAGCCGGGATCGCCGACTCCTCGAAGCTCGGCGTGTATGGCACCAGCTACGGCGGCTACGCCACCAACCTGCTGATCACGCAGACCACTCGTTTCCGGGCTGCCGTCAACGTTTCCGGCAAGGTGGACATGGTGAGTTTCTACACCGACTCACCGCGGCTTGGCGTGCGCAACATCCACGCTGCCGAAAAGAGCCAGGACCGGATCGGTGCCACACTCTGGCAGGCGCCGCAGAAGTACATCGCGCACTCGGCCATCTTCTTTGCCGATCGTATCACCACGCCGCTGCTGCTGATCACCGGTGCCCAGGACCCGAACGTGCCGGCCGACAATACCCGCGAGATGTACTACGCCCTCCGCCGGCTGGGGAAGCCGGTGACCTGGGTGAACTACATGAACTCGGGGCATGGCACGCCGGGCACGAACGTCGAAGACTTCGTCGACTACCACACGCGCATCAGCGCGTTCTTCGACCGCCATCTGAAAGGCGCGGCCACGAGCACCATCGTCGAAGCGACATCGCTGACTGGGCAGCCACTCTATCGGCCCGAACCCAGCGGTGCGACACGCGAGCGCATGGAAGCACAGCTGGCCGCCGCGCGACGCGCCTTCGAGAACGCGCCGGGCAACGCCGATTCGCTGATCTGGCTCGGGCGCCGCACGGCCTACCTCGGCCGGTTCAACGAGGCAATCGACATCTACACCAAGGGCATCGCCGAACACCCGACCGACGCCCGGATGTACCGGCATCGCGGGCATCGATATCTGAGCACGCGGCAGATCCCGAAGGCGATCGAGGACTTTGAACGCGCGTATGCCCTGACGAAGGGCAAGGCCGATGACGTGGAGCCGGACGGCCAGCCGAATGCGCGCAACATTCCCACCAGCACCCTGCAGGGCAACATCCGCTACCACCTCGGTCTGGCGTACTATCTCAGTGGCCAATTCGAGAAGGCACTCCCGCTCTACCGCGAAGACATTGCCGCATCGAAGGGCAATCCCGACATGCTGGTGGCGACCAGTCACTGGATGTACATGGCGTTGCGCCGGTTGGGCCGGAACGACGACGCTGCGCGCGTGCTGACGCCGATCGCGGCATCGATGGATGTCATCGAGAACGGCGCCTATCATCGGCTGCTGCTGCTCTACAAGGGCGAGCTGACGGAGTCCGATCTGCTGAAGAACTTCGGTGCCGACGGCAACCTGGAAGACATCACCACGGCGTACGGCGTCGGCAACTGGCACCTCTACAACGGCCGCAAGGCGCAGGCGGATGCGATCTTTGCGCGGATTGTCGCGGCGCAATCACAGTGGGCCAGTTTTGGCTATCTGACGGCAGAAGCGGAGCGTGCGCGCGGGACGCTGCAGTAACGCTGTACGCGCCCCTCAGGGCGGCGGTGGCGCCCGTTCGTCGTCTGGACGCGGCGATCGTGGCCCATCCGGCGGACTACCGCGATCATCGTTACCGCGCCCGCGCCCCGGTCCACCACGGCCGGGTCGGAACCGACCTGGCGGGCCTCCGCGACCGGGTACGAAGCGTGCAAAGCGCTCCCGCTGCGCGGCATCCAGCATCGGATCCAGGCGCGCCTTGAGCGAGTCGAGCGTGGCGCGCATCGCGCCGTCATGCTCCCGCCGCATGCGGCCATTCTGCTCGGCCGTCGCCTCGATCACGGGCCTGATGGCGTTCCACTGCGAATCGCTGGTGGGACGAATCACCTCGCGCACATGCTCGACGAAGCCGCCGGGCCGGCGGATGTTGTCGACCCGTGCCATGCGCCGCTCCTGCAGCGCGCCGCCAGCGAGCAGTCCGATGGCAATGCCGAGGCAGAGCGTGACGACCAGCAGAAGCCACGCGCGGACGGAGTTGCTCATGAGGTGCTCATCACTGAAGGGTCTCGGTGGTGACGGACAGAACCGACTCCGCCGACACTGGTTGCAGGCCAATGGCGGCTTCGACCAGCGTGGTACCGTCAGATCGTGCAATGACCACGTTGTTCACGCCGAGGGCGATGATCGCGTCTGCGGCAGCGGCGGCCAGCACACGGAAGTTGCGCTGCATGGCCGTGAATCGAAGTACTGTCGGTGGAGTGGCCGCTCGCGATGCCGCAACCCGCGCCATGGTCCGATCGGCGAAACCCTCCGCGAATGACAGCGAAGGCATCGCGCCACGCAGCAGGCTGCCTGCCCGCTGCAGGTCGCGCTCGTCGAAAGGCGCATCGTCAGTGCGTTCGTTGCGGTCGCTCACTCGGAAAACTCCGCCCACACGGGGCCCAGGGTCACACGCAGTTGTCTGATGGCGCGGGAGAGTCGCGACAGCACGGTACCTTCGGGAATCTGCAGGATCTCCGCCGTTTCCTTCGTGCTCCGTTCTTCCAGCAGTCGCAGCACCACCACCGCCCGGTGCTCCGCATTCAATCGGTCGAGCGCGTCGCGGATGCGCTGCGCCTGACCGTCATCCGACCCTGGCGCCGCCCCCTCATCGGCCGCGGCCTCGAGGGCCACGTCATCCCGGACGAATCGCAGCTCACGCCGCTGCTGGCCGCGCAATGCGTTGAGCGCGCAACTCATCGCGATGCGTACCAGGTACGTCCGAACCGACGACTCGCCGCGAAACGCGTCGAGGGCGTGGTAGAATCTGACGAACGTTTCCTGACCGACATCATCGGCGTCGTCGCCGGCGCCGAGCATGCCGAACACCGTGCGCGCGACCGCCGACTGATGGCGTTCCACCAGGCGTCGGAAGGCGTCGTCATCGCCACGTTTGGCGCGGGCGACCAGTGCGGCATCATCGTCGGTTTCGATCACGGAGAGTGTAGCGGTCCGACCACCCGATCGGACCGCATTCGCTGGTCAGCGCGGGGTGGAGTCGTCGTTCGGCGGGCGGCGGTGATCACCGTCGGATAATTCGCGGCGACCGCCATGATCGCTTCGCGCTGCCCCCCGACGACCGTCTGGGCCACCCTGTTGCATGCCGCGCCGTCCGCCGTGTCGGGCCCGCATCGCATCGTGCTTCAGCTTCTGATCCGGCGTCAGGATGCCGGCCATCGCCTTCTGGGTACTGGTATGTGTGGTCAGCATCGCTGCCCGTTCTGCATCGCGTGCGGCGGTCCGACGGGCGAGGACGGAGTCCATGCTGCGCTGTTCGGCAGTCAGCGCGGCGCGGACCTTGGTGGCCTGATCGGTGCTGAGGCCAAGTTCGGTGGTCATCCGTGCGACGCGTTCATCGACGGTCGGCGGCCCCATGTGGCGATCAGGGCCGGGCCCTCGCCGGTCTGCGGCCGGTGGCGTGCCCTGCTGGGCCTGGGCCACAATTGGTTGCACGAGTGCGGCGCCGAGGGCAGCGCAGGCAAGCAGGAGTGTACGACGGTGTGACATATGGTGAACCTCGAACGAAGGTGGTCTGCCGTGGGAGTGGGGACGCATTCGGTCCGCACGTTTGACACCGGCAGTTCCCACCCCATTCCATCCGCCCGCGCCCTACGGCGTCACATGCATCGTCACCCGCACCATTCGGGGTGACCCCGGCATGATGTTGTTGTTGCTGTGCGCGGTGGGGAAGTATTGCGCATCGAGCAGATTCTCGACGTTGACCTGCGCTCGCAACACCCGTGTCAGCGTCACGAATGCCGCCGCATCCACCCGTGTGAACGAGGGCAATGCGACGGTGTTGTCGATCGCCGCGAACATCCGGTCCTGATACACCAGCCCAAGCCCGGCCCCGACGCGGTGCAGCAACTGCACCTTGTTCCAAAGCGAGAAGGTGTGGCGCGGCACCAGCGGCACGCTGCTGCCCGCCGCCGCCGCCGCTGTCCGGCTGATGATCCGCGCCCGCTGATTCGCATACCCACCGGCGATCTGCCAGCGTGCCGTTGGCGCGCCCGTCACGCCAAGCTCCCAGCCGTTCGTGCGTTGCGCACCGGTTTGCACCAACAGTGCGGGGGTGGTGGGATCGGGCGCGGTGGTGTTGGTCCGATCGAGTCGATACAACGCGGCCGTGAGCGCCAGATCAGGACGCGCATCCCACTTCACGCCGACTTCGCGGTTGGTGAACTGTTCCGGTTCGAGCGTCTGTGATGTGGCCGTCAGCGACGAGAACTGATCGCCGCTTCCTGGCAGGAACGACACGCTGTAACTGCCGTACATCGACAGCGGCTCGACGGGCTTGTACACCAGCCCTGCGCGCGGCGACACCAGATTGTCGGGCCGACTGAGCGACTGGCCGGTGCGATTGTTGAAGTGGTCCACGCCCAGTCGGTCGAAGCGCAGGCCCAGCACCGCCTGCATGTGCGTACCGATCGCGATCTGATTCTGCGCGTACAGCGCGCGTGTGGTGACCGTGGTGCGGTTGTCGGGATCGGTCGCATTCTGCCGGAATGTCACCGGCGCGCTCACGCGCGGGGCGTCGAACGGAACGGTCAGACTGGTCGCCGTGCTGCCCGGGGCGCCGAAGTACGCCGTCGCCCGATAGTTCTCCGTGCGCTGCGTCCCGAACTCGGCGCCGACCAGCAGCGTCTGGCGCAGACTGCCGCGTGTCACGGTGGCGGTGAGATCGGTCTGGTTGAAGAGATTCTGTCGATCGGTGCCGTTGTTGTAGCCGTTCAGACTCACCGATGTCGCGGTGGCATTGACGGCGCCGGGGAAGATGTTCTGATAGAACTTGTCGTACGTCATCAGTCGCGAACGATTGCGCAGCTGAATGCCGTCGACGACACTGTTTCCGTTCCACAACTGCCGATCGATGGTGGCGGCGACGGCCTGCGCGGTGAGGTACGATTGGCTGGCAGCGGGATCACCGAAGAACGATGCGATGGGCGCGCGCGCCGGTGCCCCCTGGAACGACGGAATGCCGCGGTCCACCACCCGTTCGTCGCGATAGAACTCGTAACCGGCCCGCACCAGTGTGCGGCCGAGCAGTACCGACGCGGTCGGATTGATGGCGACGCGTTCATGACCGGAGGCCTGGCGGAAGGTGGCTGAGTTTTCGTACAGCCCGTTCACGCGCACAGCGAGATACGCGCCGAGTGCCTGCCCGATGTCGACGGTGGCGCGGCGTTGCTCGAAGGATCCGCCGGTGACCGTGGCGCTGCGAATGGGTTGCCAGAGCGCCTCCTTGGTGATGCGGTTCAGCACACCGCCACCGCCGCCTCGTCCGAAGACCATCGCGTTCGAGCCCTTCAACGCTTCGACCCGCTCCACGTTGTAAACGTCGCGGTAGTACTGCGCATCGTCGCGAACGCCATCGATGAAGAAATCGGCGGTGCTGCTGTTGCCGCGGATGGTCGGCGCATCGCGATGCCCTTCACCCAACCCCATCGTGATGCCCGGGACATACCGCACCACCTCGGCCATCGACTGCATCGCCTGATCTGCGATCAAGGCGTGCGGGATGACGGTGGCTGACTGCGGCACATCGCGCAGCAGGGTTGCGGTGCGAGTGGCGCTGCTCGACCGGGCGACCGAATAGCCACGCTTTCGTCCTGCGGAGTCGGTGACCACCAGGCGTCGGAGCTGTTGCGGCGTAGCCGGGCGTCGAACGGAGTCGGCCGCAGGAGTCGTGGGCTGCTGTGCGGTCGCGGTCGCTGGTGATGCCGCGAGCGTCGCAACGGCGGCGACGGCGACGAGCAATTGGCAGGTCGCGTTGCTGAGGCAACGGCAGCCAGCGCAGCGAGGAGTTGTAGATTCCGGCATGGGCATGAATGAGAATGACTATCAAGAAGCACTTGCCCTTTGAGAATGCCATTCAAAGCCGATGATGTCAATCGGGATTGATTCTGAAAAGCGGAATCGTGACGCAACGATCCCCCGGTCTCACGGCGGTGTGGGGGCGAGTGAGACCGGGGGATCGTCGATCGGGAACTGCGGGGCTGGGTTTTGGGCGGCGACTCACAGTGCGAGGACTCCGTCCCCCTCCGCGGGCGAACTCCGTCCCCCTCCGCGGGCGAACTCCGTCCCCTTCCGCGGGCGAACTCCGTCCCCTTCCGCGGGCGAACTCCGTCCCCTTCCGCGGGCGAACTCCGTCCCCCTGCGGGTCCCCCGGCGGCTCAGGCGATCGGCCTTGCGCGCTTGGGGATGACGATCGGCGCAACGCCCAGCGATTGGACCTTGCTATTAAAGGCCGAGACTTCGCGATTCAGGACGTCCTCGATGCGTTTGGCGATCGGGACCCACTGGGTGACGAGCTCGCCGGTGCGCTGCATGGCGCCTGTGGTGGGTCGTCCCTCGGGGCCGCCGTGGATGTAGCCGTTGGTGCCGGTCACGTTGCCGTATGCTTCGGCCAGCTGGTTGTCGAGGCGCCCACCGAATCGGAGCACGTCGTAGGCGACCTTGATGCGTGGCTCGGTCATGAGGCGTTCGAGGGAGTCGACTGCGGCATCGAGCGACGCGGCGAGGGGGGCGAGTTCGCTGGCCACGCCGGCTTTGGTCGCCTGGTCGAGGCTGGACTTGGCTTGCGTCCGGACGCCGCGAAGTGTCTCAAGGGAGCGGTTCAGTGACTCCAAAGTGTCGCGAAGCTGTCTCGCTGTTTCGAACTGGGCGACGTAATCGGACGGAGTCACGGTCGTGAGCCGAGGATCGGGGAGCACGCGGAAACGGTGCGCCTGGGTGGTGGAGCCGGCCGCGAGTCGGACTTCGTAGTCGCCCGGTACGACCCTGATGCCCCCTGTGTAGCCCCAGAGCACCTGGTTCTCTGCCATCAGCGGACCCGGCCAGGTGAGGTCCCAGACGACGGCGTGTGCTCCGGCCCTGCTGGGCAGGGCTGGCTGCTGTCGGCGTCGGCTCTCGGCCGTATCGGTCGTCAGCGTGCGGACCAGTGCGCCGGTTCCGGTACGGACCTCGATCGTGTACGGCGTCGTCATGCTGTCTCGCAGCATCAGATGAAAGACCGCGCCGTTCGCCGGTGCTTCAAGCGGTACCTCGCGGCCGCCGGCACCACCACCCTGACTGCGATCGGCGCGGACGACGTCGCGCGGCCGGTGCAGAAAGACTGCGCTCGTGGGTCGCGCCGCGGCCAGCTGCTGGAGCGGCGAGAGATCGTCGAGAATCCAGAGCGAGCGGCCCTGCGTGCCGACGATCAGGTCATCGTTGTAGACCTGCAGATCGCTGATCGGCACGATCGGCAGGTTGCGCTGAAAGGGTTGCCAGCGACCGCCGTTGTCGATCGAGACGAAGAGGCCGAACTCGGTGCCGGCGTAGAGGAGACCGGCCCTCGTGGCATCTTCGCGCACCACACGCACCGGATAGTCGGCCGGGATCCCGTTCGTGCCGTCAGCGATGCGGACCCACGTCTTGCCGTAGTCGTCGGTGCGCCAGGCGTACGGCGCATAGTCGTCCAGTCGGTAGCGGTGGGCGGCGATGTATGCGCGACCGGCGACATGAGTCGACACATCGATGCGATTGACGGTGGCGAACTTCGGCATGCCGGGCGGGGTGATGTCCTGCCAGGTGGTGCCACCGTCGCGCGTCAGGTGCACCCGTCCATCATCGCTGCCGGTCCACAAGACCCGTGCGTCCCTGGGGTCCTCCCCCAGGGCGAAGATCGTATTGAACATCTCGACGCCGGTCTGGTCGCCATTGATGGGTCCACCGGCCATGCCCTGCGTCGATTTGTCGTTGGTGGTCAGGTCGGGGCTGATCGCCGTCCACGACATCCCGCCATCGCGCGTGCGATGCACCACCTGCGACGCATGGTAGACGACGTTCCGGTCGTGGCGCGACACCAGAATCGGTGCCACCCACTGAAAGCGGTACTTGAGCTCCGATGCTTTCTGGCCCACCTGCTGCTGCGGATACGCGATCACATCGCGGCGAAGATCAGTCTTCGGTTCGTATCGATTGATGGCGCCGCCGTAGCAGCCGCCGTAGATCACATCGGGGTAGTCCGGGTGCAGGGCGACGGGACCGGTCTCGCATCCACCGGCGCCCATCCAGGCGTTCATGGGGTGCAGCGTGTTCGACTCGAGCCACGACGGGACCGAGATCGAGGTGTTGTCCTGCTGCGCGGTGTAGACACGGTACGGAAAGCCATGATCGACCGCGACGTCGTACATCTCGGCGGTGGGCAGGAGGTTCATGCTGCTCCACGACTTGCCGCCGGTCAGTGAGACGACCGAGCCTCCGTCGTCCGAGAGCCCCATCACCTTCGGATTGGCCGGATTGATCCAAAGGTCGTGAGTGTCGCCATGGGGTACCGTCACTGGCTCGAAAGTGCGTCCAGCATCTACTGACTTGTGCATCTGCACGCTCATCACGTACATCTGATTCTCGTTCACCGGATCGGCCACGATCCGGTAGTAGTACCAGGCGCGCTGTCGAATCTTGTTCTCTGCGTTCACACGGACCCACGACGCGCCGCCGTCGTCCGAGCGGTAGAGGCCGCCCGCTGGTTCGGCCTCGACCATCGCCCAGATCCGGTCGGGATTGGCCGGGGAAATGGCGATGCCGATCTTGCCGACGATCCCGGTCGGAAGGCCGCCGGCGACCTTCGCCCAGGTGTCGCCGCCGTCGGTGGACCGATAGACGCCGCCTTCGGGTCCGCCCGAGATCATCGTCCACGGCTTCCGTTCGGCGCGCCACATGCCGGCGTACAGAATGCGCGGGTTCGTCGGGTGCATGACGAGCTCGCTGGCGCCGGTGGAGTCGTTCAGGAAGAAGACCTGCTGCCACGTCGTGCCGCCATCCTTCGAGCGGTAGATGCCGCGTTCCCGGTTCTTGCCGAAGGGGTGGCCGAGCGCGGCGGCGTAGACCAGGTCGGGGTTGGTCGGGTGCACCACGGTGCGGCCGATCGCGCCAGTCTCACGCATCCCGACAAATCCCCAGGTGCGGCCGGCGTCGGTCGACTTCCACATGCCGCGGCCGGTCGACGAATTGCCTCGAACGTCCTGCGATCCGGTGCCGACATAGATCACGTTCGGATCCGAGTCCGCCACATCGATCGACCCGATGGAGCCGCCGAAGTACTTGTCGGTGATCGGCTGCCAGCTCTGGCCGGCATCTTCGGTGCGCCAGACGCCACCGCCGGTACTGCCGGAGTAGAACAGGAACGGTGAGCGACTCGTCCCTGCGATGGCCGTCGATCGGCCGCCACGATACGGACCGATCAGTCGGTACTTCATCGAGCCGAGCAGAGCGGAATCGATCGTTGCAGCCACCGGTGCCGCAGCGCTGGATGCTGGCCGGCTTCGTTGGGCCGCAACCGGGGTGGTACCGACGGCGCAGAACGCATTGACGAATAGGCTCGCGGCGAGAATCGGGGAGCGGGCAGACATAAGATGTGCCGGGTGGGAGCGGGACGTGCGGCTTGGGAGTGGATCACTCCCGACGATACCCGCGATACGTCCGCCGGACAGGAGGTGCTGATGCTGCAGGCTCCCGAACGCGCGCGCGGCTCGCGAAAGGTCAGCGCTTGCGGGAGCCGGCGCAGGAGGAGATGCTCACTCACGCCAGCACGAAGTCCTGACCTCACCCGGGAGTGTCTCACATGCGATCGTTGCGCCTGTTGTCGGCCGTTTGCGTCATCGCCCCGTTGTTCGCGTTGGTCGCGACGCCGACCTGCGCCGTGGCGCAGGATTCAGCCGCCGCTCCGGCGACGGCGAAGAAGCCGCCCAAGGGTCGCGCCAACCTGATCACCGAAGAGGAGATCGCGTTCCTCGGCGGAACGGTGCAGACGGCCTACGGCATCGTGCAGCGGCTCCGGCCCGCCATGCTGCGCGTCCGCTCCGGCAACGCGTCAGGCGGGAGCAGCGGCGACGTCGGTTCGAACGATATCGCCGTCTATCTCGACAACCAGAGAATGGCCGGCGGAGTGCGCGCACTGGAGGATATCACCCTCTCGCAGATCAAGGAGATCAAGTACCTGAACGCAAGCGATGCGACGACGCTCTTCGGTACCAACAACACCGCCGGGGCCATTCAGGTCATCGGGAAACGGTGAACTGCGTCAACGCAAAGGGACAAGAACTGCATTGAGGCAACGGGGCACTGGCGCGACGGCGCAAGGAACTGCGCACGGACGTGTGGGCGCACAGCAGAACGAGCGACCGGGTTACGCGTGCGAGATCCGGATTTCAGTCGGATGCAAAGGGCGAACCAACCGCGTGGACGCAGAGCCGCGGAGGCGCAGAGCCACAGAGAACTGCAGGGTTGTTGACACAGCCAAGACCAGAAACGGTGACGGTACGTTCGACCGGCGACAGCTTTCTTCCAAATGTCACCGCTTCTCTCCACGTTTCTGCGCCTCTGCGTCAACGCAGTTGGTTCGATCTTCTCCGTAAATGAGATGGCATGATCGTGCAGCCGGGCGACCTACGTGACCGACGTCGCGCGGTGTCGACTCACCCCACGTCGAGTAGGAGTGATCCGACCGGCGTGCGAGTAAACCGCACCGCCATCAGCCAGGCGACGGCGAGCGTCACACTCGAGAGGATGACGCACGTCTGCAGTACGACCGTGCTGTCGAATGCCGGCGCACCGGGCACGATACGCGGCAGCACATCCCATGCGATCTGGCCGAGCCAGGCGCCGAAGAGCGAACCGCCAAGTGCCACCCGTGCCGCGCGGCCGAGCACCAGCTGATGGATGGTGCGCCGGCTGGCGCCGACTGCGCGTCGGATACCGAGTTCGCGCTGTTGCGAGTCGAGCCAGAGCCGGAGCATCGCGATCAGTCCGCCGATGGCGATCACGGCGGTGACGATTCCCATCGCAAACAGCAGGGTCGTGAACCAGCGCAGCGTCCGGGTATCGGCGCCAAGTCGCGTCAGCACCGACGTTGCGACGCCACTCATCCGCCCTAGTGGTTGCAGCACGTCAGCGTGCAAGGCGCCTGTCGTGGTGGCGACTTCGAACAGTGCGACCGGATGCTGCAGGATGCTGACGTAGACACCGAGCGGTGGTTGCATCACACCGCCCAGACCGCGCGCCGGTGCATCGTCAACGATGCCGACGACCTCGAACCACGCATTGTTCAGCAGTGGAAGCTGAATGCGTTGTCCGACTGCGTCGTCGGTCGGAAACATCACGCGCGCCAGGCTCGCGTTCACCACGGCGACCAGCGGACTGTCCCACCGATCGGCATCGCGCAGGCCTCGGCCGGCTGTGATGCGAAGCCCGCTGACGGCAAATGTGTCACCGCTGACGGCATGATGTGTGACCGTCTCGGTGAAGGCCCGCACCGCCGTGCCCGGGGTACACCGTTGGCCACAGTCACTGGTTGCTTGCGCAATGGTTCCCAGCCCGCGATGCACACCACTGGAGCCAAGGCTCACCAGCGCCGTCGCACTCATGGCGTGTTGCGACTCGAGGAACGCAGCGAACCGTCTCGCGCGTTCGAGGCGATCCGTCCCCTCGCCGCGAACATCCTGCACCATGGTTCCGTTCGTCCCGCCAGCGGCGATGTTGCGCTGCTGCGTCCTCGTTACCCCGCGCAGTGTTGCTGCGCCGGCCAGCACCACGACCGCCGCACCGAGTTGCAGCGCCGGAATGATCAGGGTCAGTGGCCGACGATCATCGTCAACCAGCCGGGTGGTGCTCAGCGCACGAATCAGCAGCAGCGGCGCCACCATCACCAGCCCGGTGACGCCGAGTGTCCCCGCACCGGCCAGCACCACACTCGCCGCCGCCACACTGCCCGGCCACGCCGCGCGCATCACCACCACCGCGATCAGCGCCAACACCATGCCGGTGAAGAGCGCAATGCCGGCGAGCGCTCCCGATTCCAGTAGCATCGCGCCGAACATGTCCTTGGCCGACGCACCGATCGACCGCGCGACGATCACTTCGCCGCTCCGCGCCGCCGTTCGCGCCAGATGGAGCGCCAAGAGCGTAGCGGCGCCGACGACCAGTGTCAGGAGCGTCGCCCCACGCACGATCGAGAGCAGCTGCAGCAGTGCGAGCTGTTGTAGCTGCGGCCAGACCACTCCACGCCCACCCCAGTCGGCGAGCATTGCACCCGTGTCACCGAGGGCGATCGTCAGCACCGGTGCCGCGTTGGTCCCTCCGAGCACCGTCAGCGCCGGCAGCGCTCCGGCGATGGTGAGGGCGGCGGTGAGTGCCACCAGCGCACCGGTACCGGTGTGCCAGCGGAGGGCGAGCAGTGCGGCGCTGCGTTGGGCGATGCGAGAGCTCATGACACGGGAGCGAGTGGGAGGCGAACCAGGTGGAACCGTCTGACACTACTTCCGCGACCATTGGTTTGCGCGTTCGTTGCGTCCGGCCAGCAGTGCGGTCTGCGCAACCCGCGCCGTGCGAGTTTCGGCACGTTTGGCCGTCAGGATCCACTCGAGGATGCCCTTCCTCGTGGAGCGCGGGAAGGCCTGGAAGTTCGCTGCCGACCCCTCGTGCGCCTGGAATGCAGCGGCGAGATCGTCCGGAATCGTCAGCGCATCCACCACCTCGAGCGCGGACCAGGAGCCATCCGCCTTGGCCGCCTCGATCTTCTCGAAGCCGATGGCGGTCATGCGGCCGTCCTTGATGAGCTGTGCCACCCGCTCCCGGTTCAATTCTGACCAATTGGTGCGCGCTTTTCGCGGTGCCAGCCAGAGCATGCTGCGCGCTTCATCCAGCTTGCGCGGCTTGCTGTCGATCCAGCCGAAGCAGAGGGCTTCCTCGACGATGTCGGCGTACGGGACATGTCGTTTTCCTTGTGCCTTCTTGAAGGTCACGACCCAGAGACCGGTGGTGCGGGCGTGGTGTCGTGCAAGCCACGCGCGCCATTGCGCGCGGGAGGTGACCTGAACGGCGTTGTCGGGAAGCGGCTCGACCGGCATCGTCTGGCGCGACTCGATTCAGGACGCCGGCAGCACCGGCATCGGTGCACTGGCCGTCACGTTCTGCAGACGGACGGTGCCACGGGCCACCAGTCGTTCCTGTTCATCACGAATCCACGCTTCCCACACCTGGTTCGTTCGACCGCGTGAGATGGGGCGAGCAAGTGCGAGCAGTTTGCCGCTGCGTGTGCCGCGAATGAACGACGTGTGATTCTCCAGGCCCACCGCTTCCTGCCCGTGCGGCCGCACATGAATGGTGGCGCCGATGGACGCGATCGTTTCGATCACGCCGCAGTACACGCCGCCGTGTACAAGCCCGAAGGGCTGGTGATGCTTCTCTGTGATCTCGAGTTCGCACATCACTTCATCACCGCTGGCGGCGGTGAAGACGAGGTTCATCGCGCCACTCCAGCCGCGGAGGTTGTTCAGCCAGTCGAGGGTCAGGGCGTCCATTGGTGACGGTCAGAGGGGGAGTGCGAAGCAGGTGGGCACAGGCCCGTTCCGTGGATCAGTTGCCGGCATACCGCGTTCGCGGGCGCAGGCCGCACCAGTCGCGCGCGTCTGCGTCCCAACGGAGGTGTCTCACCCGGCCAGCGCCTGCAGCCTGCACACAGTGGCCCAGTTTCCTGCGGTGACGCCATAACAAAATCGCAAGTTGATCCGATCGAACCACCGGCGTCCCATCAGGTCGTCAGGACTTTACCTGGCCGCAACCCGCGTTCCGACGTCCGGAAAACCCCAGCGACCACGACCCTGAAATGCGTCGCCTTGCCGACTTTGATATTGCGAATCAGCGCCACACGCCTTGCAGCCATGTAATCAAAGTTAAGCTCCTGTGTTTGCTCCAGACACCTCGTCCAGCCGTCGCCGCAGGAAGCGGCGCTCCGGCTCCTGCCGCACCAGCGCCAGTGCCTGCCGATACGCCGCGGCAGCCTCGCCCGCACGTCCAAGCCGGCGCAGCAGGTCGGCTCGTGCCGCATGCGCGTGGTGGTAGTCGTGCAATGCGCCACGCGCGAGCAGTGCATCGATCTCGGCCAGGCCTGCGGCCGGCCCGACGGACATCGCGAGCGCCACCGCCCGATTGAGCGCAATCACGGGTGACGCATCGGCTCGGAGCAACACGTCATAGAGTCCCACGATCTGCCGCCAGTCGGTGCGCGCGGCGGTGGTCGCCTCTGCGTGGACGGCGGCGATCGCCGCCTGCAGCGTGTACGGGCCGAAGCGGCGCGATGACAGCGCTCGCTGCACCAGCGCCGCCCCTTCCGCGATCAGCGCCTGCTCCCACCGACTTCGGTCCTGCGCCTCGAGTAGGATGAGGTCGCCATCCACTGACGTCCGCGCTTTGCGTCGCGATTCCTGCAGCAGCATCAGTGCCAGCAGGCCCGTGACTTCCGGTTCGTCCAGCAGCTCGGTGAGCAGCCGCCCAAGCCGGATCGCTTCGCCTGACAGGTCGCGCCGAGTGAGCAGGTCGCCGGCACTCGCCGAATAGCCCTCGTTGAAAACCAGGTAAATCACATGGAGCACGGCGTCGAGCCGCGCCGGCAGGTCGGCGTGTGACGGAAGCTGGTACGGAATCCGCGCGTCGCGGATCTTGGCCTTGGCGCGCACGATGCGCTGGGCCACCGTCGGCGGAGTGGAGAGGAACGCGCGGGCGATCTCTTCCGTCGTCAGCCCGCAGACTTCGCGAAGTGTCAACGCGATCTGCGCTTCATGCGAAAGTGCCGGGTGACAGCAGGTGAAGATCAATCGCAGCTGGTCGTCCGCCACGTCACGCTCATCGGCGTCACGATCGTCCGGCGTCGGATGCAGCTGCTCGATCATGACATCGACCATCGACTCGAGCCGCGCGCGACGACGATCGGCATCGATCGACTTGAAGCGGGCGGTCGAGATCAGCCAGGCGCGGGGGTTCGCTGGAACACCGTCGCGCTCCCACACCTGCAACGCCGCCGCAAACGCGACGTGCATCGCCTCCTCGGCGCGATCGAAATCACCGAGGAGGCGGATCAGCGTGGCGAGCACACGCCGTGACTCGTTGCGATACACCGCGTCGACGCGGTCGCGCACTGGTACCGGTTGCAGCTCGCCCTCAGCCGTCACGCGGCGCGCCTACTCGCCACCGTAGACCACCACCGGCCGCACCTCGATGCTCCCGATGCGCGCCGACGGAATTCGCGCCGCGATCTGGATCGCCTCGTTCAGGTCCACCGCGTTGATCAGGTAGAATCCGCCGAGTTGCTCCTTCGTTTCGGCGAACGGACCATCGGTGGTCGTCATCTTGCCATTCCGGATGCGCACCGTCGTTGCGCTCTGTACCGGCTGGAGCTGCTCGCCGATGACCATTTGACCGGTGCTGGCGATGTCGTTGGTGAAGGCGAAGTACTCGCCCATGAAGGCATCCATCTCGAGCTTGGGCATGGCATCGAGCGTGCTTTCGGCGTCGTAGATCAGGCACAGGTATTTCATCGGGACTCCCTCTGGACTCCGGTGTGAAACTGCGGTGGACACCCATTGTCGTTTGGCGGGTTCACAAATCGACAGGCTGCTCCTGAGCCAGCCCCGCGTGTGCCGCTACTCCTCTGGCGCCGTGTAGTCGCGGGAATCGACGTTGAAGCAGACGACCGGGTTCTGCACCGGAATCGGAACGCCTGGTCCATAGCAGGGGCTCTTTCCGGTGGCTTTCCCCCGCAACGCGCGGCGATACTCGAACATGGCCTTCTCGACCATCAGCGGTGAGGCGGGCGGGTTGATCAGCGTCGCGCGAAGCAGGCGCTCCTTCGACAAGGCGTTGAAGTACACCCCATCTTCCCCCGCCTGCGGCACCTTGCCCAGCAGCGACCAGACCACCAGCACCAGTCCAAAACGTCGCTGCACCTCGAGGGTGACACTGGTCACGTTCGTCAGGCCGGCCGCTCGCGCCCTGTCCCAGGCTTCGCGGAAGTCCATCGCGACGGCTGGCAACGGCATCGGTTGGATCTGGTCCAGCGGCCAGTACTGCGGCTCCGCTCCCTCCCACGGCACCTTGGGATCGCTGGTCGCCGTCATGAAGGCGTTCGCGCGCGGCGCGTAGAAGTTGTACAGCACCGAGGAGGGCGCCGTGGCACCCGGTGACTCCGGCCGCAGTTCGATCTTGTACAGCACCGCATCAGGCTCCAGCGAGCGCGCCCAGGCCGTGTTGCGTGGCACCAGGTCCAGCACCCCGCGCGCGACACCGTCCGAGTCGTAGCTGATCGCGTCTCCACCGGCGCCGCACGCTGCAATCAGCGCGGTGGCCGCCACGGCGGTCAGTCGCCGTGCGGTGTGGAAGACAGGATTGCTGCGACGGTGTGACACGGCGTACTGGGTGTGGAGAACAGCGCTGGCAGACCCGCCTCAGCGACCGCGGGAGCTTCGGAATTTTTCAATAATGACCGGGGAACGCAAGCAAAGTCTCATTCCCGCGAACGTGTCGGCCATTCCGCCGCGGCCAGCGAACGTTACCCTTCGGAACAGGGTACCCTGTCACCTCCCGTGGAGTTCGCATGCGCTCGATGTTTCTGCTCGTCGCCCTGGCCCTTGCCGGCCCGCTCCCGACTGCCGCAGCACAATCGCCCACCGTGACCGCCATCCGCGCGGCGCGCCTGATCGCCGGCGACGGGACGCAGATGGAGTCCCCGGTGGTGGTGATCTCCGGCGACCGGATCACCGCCGTCGGCCCGGCAGCGCAGGTCCGGATTCCAGCCGGCGCCCGCATCCTCGACCTCGCCGGCTACACACTGATGCCCGGCTTCTTCGACATGCACACCCACATCGAATCCATCGACAACGATGGCGGCGACCTGTCGGTGCTCAAGGAGACCGCCGCGCACGGCGCGATCTACGGGGTGATCAATGCAAAGAAGACGCTCGAGGCCGGGTTCACCACCATCCGTGAAGCGGGCACCACCGACTACGTGGATGTCGTGCTCCGCGACGCCATCAATCGCGGGCTGATCCCCGGCCCACGGATTCACGCCGCGGGCCCCGCCATCGGCAGCACCGGCGGTCACGCCGATGTGAATGGCTGGAGTCCGAACCTGGCCATCCCGGGCACTGGTGTGATCGTCGACGGTCCCGACGCGGTGCGTCGGCAGGTGCGGCTCAACGTCAAGTATGGCTCCGACCAGATCAAGATGGTCGCCACTGGCGGCATCCTGTCGGTGGGCGATGCGGTGAATGCGCCGCAGTTCGGCGACGATGAAATGAAGACCATCGTCGATGAAGCCACGCGGCTCGGCCGCAAGGTCATGGCGCACGCACATGGCGGCGCGGGGCTGCTGGCCGCGGTGCGTGCCGGTGTGGCATCGATCGAACATGGCAGCCTTGTGGACGATGCCGCGATTGCTGAGATGAAGGCGCGGGGCACTTACCTCGTGCCGACGCTCATCATTCTGGAAGAGATCGTGACCGATGGTGCGCGCAAGGGCGTACCGGCCTACTCCATCACCAAGGCGACCGCCATTGCTGCCGAGCGTCGCATGCGGTTGCGGCGCGCCTATCAGTCCGGCGTGAAGTTCGCCCTCGGCACCGACGCCACCAGTGACATCCATGGGCGTAACGGCGAGGAGTTCAAGTACATGGTCGACATCCTCGGTGCCACACCGATGGACGCCATCACGATCGGCACCATGAACGCGGCCACGCTGCTCGGTGTGGAGAAGGATTTCGGCAGCGTCACGGTGGGCAAGGTGGCCGACCTGGTGGCGGTGCAGGGGAATCCGCTGCAGGATATCTCTCTGTTGGCGCGGGTGCAGTTCGTGATGAAAGGCGGCGCCGTCGTGAAGGGACCAGCCCCAACTCGCTGACCGCCGCGTCGGTCAATCCGGAATTACCGCAGTCACTTCAATCTCGACCAGCGCTGCATCCTCCATCAGCGCGCTCACCTCGACCGCTGACATCGCCGCGTTGTAGCTGCCGATCACTTCACGAAAGGCCCGGCCGATTTCCGCCGCCGAGTCGAGGTAGGCGCGCTTGTCGAGCACGTACCAGGTCATGCGTACGATGTGCTCCGGTTTTGCGCCGGCTTCGCGCAGCACCTCGACGATGTTCTCGAGTGCCTTGCGCGTCTGTCCTTCAATCGTGTTGCTGGGAAACCGGCCCTCCGTGTCCCAGCCGACCATGCCGGCGACGAACACCATCTCGCCGCGCACGGACACACCGTTCGCATAGCCGCGCGGACGCGGCCAGCCCGCGGGAAGGAGCAGGCGTGTCATCGCGTCACCGGCACGGTTGTGAGTGAGATCAGAAACGACATCATCCGGGCACTCGCAGGCGAAAACGTTGCAGCTTGCCGGTCTCGGTGCGCGGTAGCTGTGCGCGCACCTCGATGGCACGAGGATACTTGTAGGGAGCGATCGTCTGCTTCACGAAATCCTGCAGCGCGCGGATCAATGAGGCATCACCAACTTGGCCCTCGCGCAGCACCACGAACGCCTTCACGATCTGACCGCGCTCGTCATCCGGTACGCCGATGACGCCACACTCCGCAACTGCCGGATGCCGTAGCAGCGCCTCCTCCACCTCGGGCGCGGCGATGTTGTAGCCGGCGGAGATGATCATGTCGTCGGTGCGCGACTGAAAATGGAAGTACCCGTCGGCGTCGATCAGATAGGCGTCACCGGTGAGATTCCATCCCTGGTACACGTAGCCGCGCTGGCGTTCGTCGGCGAGGTACCGACACCCGGTCGGCCCCTTCACGGCAAGACGGCCCACCTGACCCACGGGCGCCGGATTGCCGGCGTCATCGAGCACGCTCGCGATGTAACCTGGCACCGCCATGCCCGTGGCCCCGGGCCGCGCGTGGGCTTCGTCAGCCGAGATGAAGATGTGCAGCATTTCTGTCGCGCCGATGCCGTCGATCAGTTCGATGCCGGTGGCCTCGCGCCAGAGTTCGCGCGTGGACGCCGGCAGGACTTCGCCGGCGGAGACGCACTGTCTGAGTGACGACCCACGCAGCACCGCGCCATGCTGTGCCATCGTGCGATAGGTGGTCGGTGCGGTGAAGAGTGTCGTGGCACCGTACTCGACGATCGCGTCCAGCAGATTCTGCGGGGACGGCTTCTCGAGCAATACGGCCGAGGCGCCCACCTGCATCGGGAAGAGCACCAAGCCGCCAAGCCCGAACGTGAAGGCGAGCGGCGGGCTGCCGATGAAGACATCGTCCTCGCGCGGCTTGAGGATGTGCACCGGCCAGCAGGCACAGATCGCCATCACATCGCGATGGAAATGCATCGTGCCCTTCGGCTGCCCGGTGGTGCCCGAGGTGAAGGCGATGATGCAGGTGTCGTCGGCCGCGGTGTCCACGTTGGTGAACGCACTCGAGGCGCCTTGCATCGCGTGCTCGAGCGACTCGGCAGAGTCTACATTGAAGTGCCGAACTGCCACTGGGTGTGCAACCTGTGACAGCGCGAGTTCGAGCTCTGTCGCCAGCGATCCATCACACAGCGCAAAGCGCACCTGCGCCTTCTCGATCACCTTCGTCAGCTCGACGGCGCGCAGCAGCGGCATCGTCGCCACCGCAATCCCGCCGGCCTTGATCACGCCGAACCAGGCCGCCACCATCATCGGGTTGTTCGGCGCGCGCAGCAGCACACGATTGCCTGGCACCAGCCCCATCTGCTGCACCAGCACATTGGCGATCCGGTTCGCCTGGGCGTGCAACTCGGCGTAGGTCCACGTCACACCGGTGGCGCGCAGGCAGATCCGCTCGCCGCGGCCTTCCTCGATATGGCGATCGAGCAACGCCGTCGCGCAGTTCAGCTGCGCTGGAAACTGGAGCGCGGGCAGCGTGAACAGAAACTCCGGTTGCAGTGCGACCGGTGGCAGATTGTCCCGCGCGAAGGTGTCGACATGGGCGCTAGGCATGCGATCGTGTCTCCTCGTTCCACACGCGCAGCAGATCCCGTCCGATGATCAGCTGCTGCACTTCGGTGGCCCCTTCGTAGATCCGCAGCGATCGGATCTCCCGGTACAGCTGCTCGACGATGTTGCCACGCATCACGCCGAGTCCGCCGAGCAGCTGCACCGCGGCATCGATCACCTGCTGCGCGCCCTCGGTGGCCACCAGCTTCGCCATCGCCGCTTCACGCGTGACCGTCTCGCCGCGGTCGCGCATCCAAGCCGCGCGATAGGTGAGCAGTGCGGCGCTGTCGATGGTGGTGGCCATCTGCGCCAGCTTTGCCTGGGTGAGCTGCAGGTCGCCCAGCATGCCACCGAACATCGGTCGTGACGTCGCGCGGGCGAGTGCCTCATCGAGCGCCCGACGCCCGAAGCCGAGTGCGGCGGCAGCCACCGACGTGCGGAAGATGTCCAGCGTGCGCATGGCGACCTTGAACCCCTCGCCGGCCGCGCCCAGGCGCGAGGTGAGTGGCACGCGGCAATCGACGAACCGCAACCGCGCCAGTGGATGCGGCGCGATGACGTCGATGCGTTCAGCGATCTCGAGTCCAGGCGCGTCCGAATCGACGATGAAGGCCGAGATGCCCCGTGAACCCGGCTGTTCGCCGGTGCGGGCGAACACGACGTAGAAGTCGGCGATGCCGCCGTTGCTGATCCACGTCTTTTCGCCGTCGAGCCGAACGCTGTCGCCGTCGATGGTTGCGGTACATGTGAGTGCAGCAACGTCCGAGCCGGCATCCGGCTCGGACAGCGCGAACGCGGCAATGGCCTCACCACTGGCGACGCGGGGCAGGTAGCGCGCCTTCTGTTCGGCGCTCCCATGCAACGTGATCGCGCCGGAACCGAGTCCCTGCATGGCAAAGGCAAAGTCGGCGAGGCCATCGTGGCGCGCGAGTGTTTCGCGAATGAGGCAGATCGCCCGTGTATCGATCGTGTCGGTGCTGCCGCCGTGTGCAGTGCCTCCAACCGCGTGGCGCAGCCAGCCGGCCGCGCCAAGTTGCGTCACCAGTGCGCGGCACGCGGCATCCACATCGTCGTGCGACGTGTGGGCCAGATGTCTCACGCACCAGGCATCGAGCTCGGAGGCCAGGGCCCGATGCCGTGACTCGAAGAAC
>JANMHB010000111.1:0-47768 GCA_031374935.1 Gemmatimonadaceae bacterium
CCGCGCCGCTGGATCAGCGCCCCATCCGATCGACACTCGCGACAGGCCGAAGGCGGCGAATCCGATATCGTGCGGGCCGCCGATATCAGCGGTGGCCGCGTTGTAGCCCGACGGCAGGTTCGAGACCACCCGCTCCTGAACTCCACGACGAAGCCGCGAAATGGATCCGGTACCGCTGTAGCAGTTTGCACCCCGTGCAATCGGCACGCAGGGGCCGTTGATCGCCGTTGTGCCCGCCTCGGCGACGTAGAGTCCGCCGTCCATCCCCCACGCCAGTCCGCGCGGGCTGTTCAGGTTCCGCATCACCACCGACACCGTGGCGGCGGATTGCAGCGACGCATTCGGGCGAGGGTCAGCGGGTGTTGTCGGTGAGTCGGTGCTGCAGGCTCCCACGACCAGCAGCAAGGGAAGGAGTACGCGTGTGCGTGCCATGGTGATCAGCTCCAGGGGGATGAAGGGGGACGTCTCTTCAGCTCCTGCGCAGAAGTGCAGCGGAGGGGGCAATCGTGGTCCGGCGACGGGTCCTGAACGGCAGCCGTGACGGGCACGCGGCGGTGCGCTCAGCCTGATCCAGGCAGCCGAGCTGGACTACCGGTCGGGGCGGTGAGACAACGACACGAGGCACTCCGTTGCTCCGGACGCAGCCACCCGAACTCTGGCGCTGCGCACGCTGCGGAGCCACGCCCTCTTCCACTGCTTGAAGGAGAATCCCATGCTTCGACGTCACCTGGCCGCACTCGCGGCAGTCGCGCTTCTCACGCTCGTGCCGGAAGTCATGCAGGCACAAGTGCCCATCAACCCGATCACACCAAGGATCGACCTGCTGCCCGATCTCATTGCGACAATGGACAACAGCACTCGCGTGGTCTTTCGGAAATTCAGCATGACCGTCTCGGACGACGGCACGACGGCGTTGCGCGCCGTTGCCGACATGGCGCAGTGCGCGGGGCTCACCGCAGGGCAATCCCGGAATGTCGATGTGCCGCCACTCCGCTGGGGGGCATCGAACGGCCTGGTTCCGGGCCCCAATCCGACCTGCGCGCCAGCCTCACAGTTCAGCGTCTCGCTGTCGTACACCACCGTGACAAACGGCGTTGTTGCAGAAGTGCGCACGAATTCGACAATCGACGCCCTGGCGTCGGGCTCCCAACGCCTCTTCGACTTCACGACTGCGGGCCGGCCAACGACGTATTCTGTGTCACTCTTCACGGAACCCGCCCGCAGGCTCGACCCGAATCGGCCAACCAGTGGCACCAAGGCCAATATCGAACCTGTGAGGTTGCGCACGTTCTGCGTACCAAGCATCGAGGTCGTGGATCGTGCGATGGTCATCACCGCCGATGCTGCAGCGCGCGTCAGTGACTCGAACCGGGCGAACAACGTCCTGCGCGTTCAGTAGCGTACCGCAGCCGCATATTCCATGCGCAATGCCGCGGTTTGTGAGCGTACGTGGGCGCCCGTCGGTGCAGCCGCTACCGTCGTGGCACGGTGGCGGCGCGCACTGTCGGCCGCAACGCGATACCAGATGCAGCCCCAGCGCCTGTTCGTTGCTCTGGTCGCGGGCCTCTGCTGCTGCGCGGTCCCTGCTGCACCAGCCAGTGCGCAGCAGCCCGATTCAGTGCCCGTGCCCGTGATCACGCCGAGGTGGGAACCGGAGCAATCGCAACCACACGAAGCATTGCTCGAACTGCGACTCGATCGTCCGCTCACCGCTGCCGACGGTCGCCTCGCACTGCTTGTCGGCAGCACCGACCTGTCGTCGCTGATCGAGATGAGCGGCACCGCCGCACGCCTGTCACTCCGCGGCGAGTCGAACGCCGGTGGCACGTCGACCGTGACCGTATCCCTCGTTCGCCCCGATGGCGCCTGGACCGAACTCGGTCAGTCTCCCTTGCGCCGCCGCACTAGCGCCGGATTCGACTCCACCAGCTGGCAGCTACGGATCGACGCACAGAGCGATGGGCAACTCGGCAACGCACTGCCACCGTCCGCCAGCCCAACCCGAGCCGCGCCATTTCAGGATGTGTCGTGGAACGGCGGCTTCCGCAGCCTCTGGCAACGCGGCGGCTGGACGTCTGAACTGCAATCACTGCTGGTCGCCGTGGCGGGTACGGGCGGTAGATCTGGCAGGGCGAGAGGTGGCGCGCAGTCAGTGGCGGGGGGGGTGGAGTCGGGGCGGTAAGGGGCGCTGACCGCTCCCTTAAACAGAATATGTTGACTTACCGAGGTGGTTAGTAAATATTATCTTCCTAATCGAGATCGCTGGCAACGTTTCCTTGACCAGCCAGGTCCGGCGAACGCAGATGCTTCGCCAGGGAGTGAAGAATGCCGGTGCGACAAACGGGTCGATACGAGCGCAGCACGATTGCCGGTGAGGCGATCAGTGCCTTCGTACCCTTCCCTCTC
Source organism: Gemmatimonadaceae bacterium (assembly GCA_031374935.1). GTDB lineage: Bacteria > Gemmatimonadota > Gemmatimonadetes > Gemmatimonadales > Gemmatimonadaceae > JACMLX01. The sequence goes on from JANMHB010000111.1 coordinate 2,407, forward strand.
CCGCCCTCGGTTCCGATCGCGCTCGATGGCGACGCGCAGGTAGCGCTTCTGGCGGCCGAGCAGGCGCTCGCGCGACTCGACCTGGCAGGCGACATCGTACCGTCGCTCGACTGGTTCATTTACGCATTCGTGCGCAAGGAAGCGGTGCTCTCGTCGCAGATCGAGGGGACGCAGGCCACGCTGGTGGACCTGCTCGCGTTTGAGGCGCGTGCCGCTGCGGACGGCGAGGGTCACACTGCGCCGACCGCGGATGTGGAGGACGTGACGAATTATCTGACCGCACTCGAATACGCACGCGCACAGCTCGCCGACGCACACGGACTGCCGCTGTCCGTTCGGCTGCTCAACGAAACGCATCGCCGTCTGATGTCTGGCGCTCGTGGCGCCGAGAAGCTGCCGGGCGAAGTGCGCCGCAGCCAGAACTGGATCGGCGGACGGCGACCGGGCAATGCCGTCTTCGTTCCGCCACCGCCGCAGCTTCTGCCCGAACTCCTCGCGGACTTCGAACGGTATCTGCATGCCGACGACACCACACCACCACTGATTCGCGCGGCCCTGCTGCATGTGCAGTTCGAGACCATTCACCCGTACCTGGATGGCAACGGCCGCATCGGCCGCCTGCTCGTGACGTTGTTGCTCGAGCACTGGAAACTGCTCGGTGCCCCGCTGCTCTATCTCAGCCTGTACTTCAAGCGCGATCGCATGGAGTACTACCGGCGGTTGAGCGCCGTCCGCACGGACGGTGATTGGGAAGGGTGGGTGTCGTACTTCCTTGACGGTGTCACGACGATCGCGGACGAGGCGGTGGATGCGGCTCGGCGGCTGTTCTCACTCATCAATCAGGATCGAGCGCGACTGATCCAGACCGATGGCATCTCGGTCGCCACGCTGCGCATGTTCGAGCAGTTGCCTCGACATCCGATCGTGACGGTTGCGTCGGTGATGACACGGACGGCGGTCACGAAGCCGACGGCGGGGAAGGTTGTGGATCAGTTGGTCGCGGCTGGGGTGCTGCGCGAGACGACGGGGCGGCAGCGGGATCGGGAGTTTGTGTATGAGGGGTATCTGGGGGTGTTGAGGGCGGGGACGGAGGTGGCGTAGCTGGCGTGTGGTATCGCGCTCGCCTTGGGGCGCAATGGCGGCGGACTCACACATTAACCCGGGCGTCTGGACGAGGGGATCATCGGATGGGTCGCCTCGTTCGAGTAAGTGCGTCGCTCGGACATGGGCACGACGTGCTGCTCACATTCGGACTGTGACCCGATACGACGTCACCGTGCTCGCTGAGCATCCGGGCTTCGTCAGCGCCCGAATCATGCTTCGAACCAGCATCACGAACGCTGGGGTGATCAGCCATGAACCGGCCTAGTAGGTTGCGATAAGGAATTTCGTGCGTATCTTTTGTATCGCAACCCAAGCCTCTGAAGGTTGCGCCCCCTCTTCGAGCGGAGCTGCCCCATGGCACGTCGAGCCTCGACTCAACTCGCTTCGACGCAGACCCCGGACGTCCGACTCGCGCTCCGCGCGCGGATCATGGCCTCCGTCGATTTCCTGCTCGAGCAGGCCACAGCGGCCGACGTGGCGTCGTTCATCGCGGCGCCCACCGGCACCGGATCGATCGCACGGCTGGTCGCGAGTCTTGGCGAAGTGCGCCCCGCCGCCGCCGCTGAGGACCCGCTCGCCGCCGCGTACGCGCGCACGGCGCTCTGGAAGGAGGCGTACGCCGCAGCCACCCCGATGTACACACCGGCCGAGGCGGTGGCGGCGCTTGGCATCACCAGTTCGGAAGCACTCCGGAAGCGCGATCGCGCACAGACGATCCTTGCCCTGCCCGTCGGAAGCGACGAGCACCGCTATCCCACCTGGCAGATCCGCGACGGTCGCGTGGTCAGCGGCCTGGCGGCGGTGCGCGCCGCGCTGGGCGCCCCGGCTCCGTGGGTATTCGCCGGCCAACTCGAGGCGGTGCGCGCGATGGACGCGGACGGGACACCGACCTTGCGCGAACTGCTGCTGACCGGGCGCGTGACGGAGGCCGTGCGAGCGGCCCGGATTGCGGCGGACAGCGGCGGCGCGTGACGCCTCCGCACCCTCCGCGGCTGGTGCTGCCACCGGCTGGCGTACTCCATCGCGTGGTGCGGCTGGAGCGTGGTCCCGCGGGCGCGCTCTGGTTCGGTCCGGCGGTCGGCGCGGCGCCCAGTAACCGATTTGATGCGCCAGCCGGTGAGTTTCGCGTGTGCTACCTCGCCACGACACCGCACGGCGCGTTCGCCGAGTCGCTGCTCCGCCTTGCCACGAAGCCGTACGCCGGCATTCGACTCCTTGCGCGGACGGACATCGAGGCGCGTGCTTGGGCAGAGGTGCGGCTCACCCGTGCTCTCACGCTCGCCGATTTGTCGGGTGGGCGCGGCCTGTCGGCGCTTGGCGCGACCGGCGCGCTGACGATGGCGGACGACCATCGTCCGGCCCGCGTGATGAGTGCAGCGCTGCATGCGCGAGACGAGACACTCGACGGAATCCACTTCCGGCTGCGGTTCGATCCGGACATGTTCGGCGTTGCGCTCTGCGATAGAGCTGCATCGGCACTCGAACCGCTCGCTGAGCTGGTTCCCCTGCTCGACCGCTCCGCGCTGCTGGCGGATTTGCTCAGGGACTACTCCGTGGGGATCGACGGCTGAGGAGCAGGCGCTCGGCACCGCATCGACTCGTCCGCCGGAACACTCGCGAACCCCGCCCCGTCCACCGTGTAACACCTGCGAAGTTTCGATCCTATCCGAATAGCAGGGGCGGGACTCGAACCCGCGACCCCGGCATTATGAGTGCCGTGCTCTAACCAGCTGAGCTACCCTGCCAAGCCATTCGTCCCGCCCTACCAAGCTTCAAAAGATAGTCGGCTCTGGCCTATGCGGGCAACCGTACTTAGCCTCCATGAATCCAGCGCCATGCCTGTCGCAGCGCCTGCATCCCGACCGCCCCTCAAGACCCGCTCAGGAAGCCTCATGCCCCCTGCTCTCGTCCGTTCGCGCCGACTCGCAGCCGGTCTGGCTCTCGTCGCCACCGCGGCCGGTTTCTCCGGCTGTTCGCTCAACACCGAATCAACGCTGCCGGCGTTCACCGACCCGGCGACCCAGACCTATGCGGCAAACACCGGCGTCACGATTGCCAACATGACGCGCGTCAACGCACAGCTCTACCGCGAGGATGTGGTCGTGGGTACAGGGCGCATCGTCAATGTCGGCGACAGCATTGGTGTCTACTACACAGCGCGACTGACTGGCGGCTTCGCGTTCGATCCAGGTCGCGCGCGCCCCGCGGCGCCGTTCTTCACCGTGCTCGACTCCACGCGGCTCATTCAGGGCTGGCCGCAAGGGCTGGCGGGCATGCGCATCGGGGGAACCCGACGACTCGTGATCGGGCCGGAACTCGGGTACAAGTTCTCCACCGTCCGGGATCAGGCGGGCGCCGTCATCATCCCAGCCAACAGCGTCATAACCTTCACGGTCGAGATGGCGGAAGCGATCACTCGTAACTAGGCCAAGAAACGCGCACGACGCGGCGGCTCAGATCATCGCGAGCCGCCGCCAACCGCCCCGACGCCTCAGCAGCCCAGTCTCACGAGCGTGCAGAAGCACAAACGGCCCGTCACCGAAATGACGGGCCGTTCATGTATGGCGGGGGCGGGATTTGAACCCGCGACCTTCGGGTTATGAGCCCGACGAGCTACCAGGCTGCTCCACCCCGCGGCAGAACAGAAGGATAGCCACTGGTCAGCCAGAGTCAACCGGTGAGGGCCGACAACTTTACGGCGACGGTACCCGCGCGGCACTGTCCGCACTCACCGCGCCGGAATCGGGCCGCAGCACATGGTAGATCAGCTCGCGATCGCCCTTCACCATCCCGAACTCCTCGCGGGCAATCCGCTCCTGCACCGCGGGGTTCGTCATCACATCCTTCTTTACCAGGCTGAGTGAATCGAGCACGCGCTTGAGCGAATCGATCGCCGCATTCGACTCACCGATCCGCCCACGCACGTTCAGCAGATCACTGGTGCCGTACTCGCCCCCTTCCACGGCGAAGTACGCCACCAGTACCCAGAACGCGAGCTTGAGCGCGAAGAACAACGGACGTCGCTTGCGCGGCGGGTCCTCTTCGGTGAGCTGCTTGCGCGCCACTCAGCACACCACCGGGAACGTGATGCGGCCGATCACAACCCGTACACACCGCCGCCAGGATACTCGGCCGCGTCACCCAGTGCTTCCTCGATGCGAAGCAGCTGATTGTACTTGGCCACACGATCGGTGCGGCTGGCCGACCCGGTCTTGATCTGGCCGGCGCCGGTCGCCACCGCCAGGTCGGCGATGAACGTGTCTTCCGTCTCGCCGCTGCGATGCGACACGATGCTCGCGTACCCGGCACTCTTGGCCAGCTCCATCGCCATCAGTGTCTCGGTCAGCGTGCCGATCTGGTTCACCTTGATCAGGATCGCATTCGCCACGTCGTTCTCGATGCCCTTGGCGAGAATCTCCGAATTGGTGCAGAACAGGTCATCACCCACCAGCTGCACCTTGGTGCCCAGCTGCGCCGTCAGCGCCTGCCAGCCCGCCCAGTCGTTCTCGGCCAGACCGTCCTCGATGCTGACGATCGGGTACGTCTCCATCCAGCGCGCATACATGTCGATCATGCCCTGCGCCTCCATCGTGCCGGCCTTGCTCTTCTTGAAGTCGTACTTGCCATTCTTGAACAACTCGCTGGCGGCGCAATCGAGCGCGATCGCAATTTCCTGACCCGGCGCGAACCCGGCTGACTCGATCGCCTCGATCACCAGCTTCAGCGCATCCTCGTCGGTCTTCAGGTCCGGTGCGAAACCACCCTCGTCGCCCACCCCCGTCGCCAGGCCACGCTTCACCAGCACCTTCTTCAGCGCGTGGAACACCTCGGCACCCATGCGCAGCGCGTCACGGAATGTTTCGGCGCCGATCGGGACGATCATGTACTCCTGAAAGTCGACCGTGTTGGTGGCATGTGCACCGCCGTTGAGGATGTTCATCATCGGCACCGGCATCGTGCGCGCCATCGGACCGCCGAGGTAGCGCCAGAGCGGCATGTCCACGTCTTCGGCTGCAGCGCGCGCCGTGGCCAGTGACACGGCCAGGATCGCATTCGCGCCGAGCTTGGCCTTGTTCTCGGTACCATCCAGTTCGAGCATGGCATTGTCGATGCCCATCTGATCCTGCGCCGACATACCAGCGAGGGACGGCGCGATCTGCTCCTCGATCGCCTGCACTGCGTTCAGCACACCCTTGCCCAGATAGCGCGCCTTGTCTCCATCGCGCAGTTCAACCGCTTCGCGCTCGCCGGTGGAAGCGCCGCTGGGCACTGCCGCGCGGCCGACCACACCGCTGTCGAGCGTGACATCGGCTTCGACCGTGGGATTGCCACGGCTGTCCAGGATTTCGCGTGCGGTGATATCTACGATGGTCGACATGTATCGGGAGGTCGGAAATGGGCGAAAAGTCTCGAGAACTGCAGATGAAAGCTACTGCGCGACGACGCCCGCCTGCGGGGTTTCCGTACGCAGCTCGGTCACCTCGTCGGTGCCGATGGCGTTGCGCCGGTCGCTCTCGATGCCATACTCGGACAGCAGGCAATTGGCCATGCTGGTCCAGACCTGGGCAACCAGGCGTTCCCGATCGGCGTACGTCAGGCCGTCGGTCGGAATCGGCGGCAGGAAATGCAGATGCACGACGCCGGCATGCACCAGCCACTGTCCGCGTGGCATGACTTCGCGCGTGCCCATGATCACCACCGGCACGATCGGGACTCCAGCAGAAATCGCGAGCACGAATGGTCCCTTCTTGAAGGGGCGCAGCGGGTAGTCGTCTCCACGGGTGCCCTCCGGGCAGACGACCACGTTGGCGCCGTCGCGAATACCGGCCGCCGCCTGTTCGTACATCTGCATCGCGGCGCGCCGACTCTTCCGCTCGACGAAGATGGTGCCGACCGCCTCAGCCCCGCGACCGAAGATCGGGATCTTCCGCAGCTCAGCCTTGGCCACGAAGCTCCAGCGGGGCAACACGCTGGCCAGCGCAAACACATCGTACCAGCTGACATGGTTCGCGACGTACACGCGTGCCGCGCGCGGGTCGATGTGTTCTGCGCCGTGGATCCGCGTGCGCACACCCGAGAAGAACATGAGCCCCCAGCCCCAGATGCGCTGGACCTTCTCGTAGATGCTGCCATGCTTGCGCGGCACACCGAGGAATGCGGCGAACACCACGATGGCGACGACCGGGACCGTGAACAGCACCAGCGCCAGGGCCGCAAAGAGAGTCATCATCGCGGCGAAAGGTGGTCGTAACCGGCAGGAGGGTCAACGCGCCGCGGCCCATCCATCACGACGACTCCTGATCCCTTGGCCGGTGTGGTGGCCTGAATGCGACCAATCGCGGTCAGCGTGCCGGTCCGTGCGGTCTTGGCGGCCACATCCATCCCCGCCGGGCCAGTCACCAGCAGCTCGTACTCTTCCCCGCTCGCTAACGCCTCGACGGCACTCACCCCTCCCAGCACCGGAACCGAGCCCAGTTCGATCACCATCCGGACGCCCGATGCCGCCGCAACGTGGCCGGCGTCAGCGACCAGGCCGTCAGAGAGATCGATGGCGGCGGTGGCCCCGTTGGCGGCACACCACGCCCCCATGCCAAGCCGGGCGACGGGTCGAGCAAAACGGGCGCGATGCGTGGCACGCGGCACCCTGCCGGCGTCCCAGGCGGCGACAGCAGCCCCTGGGCCGCCCAATCCGCCGGTGAGGTACATCCAGTCGCCCGGCCGCGCCCCATCGCGACGCATCGGGTTCGTGGCCGTGCCCAGCACGGTGATGCCAAGCGTGAGCACCGGCGACCTGGTGGTATCACCGCCGATGATCGGCACTTTCGCCGCCGCGCAGGCATCACCGACGCCATGCAGCACCGCATCGAGTTCACTGTCCCACGAAGGTGGTGCGCCGAGGGCGATCAGCACACCCAGCGGTTCCGCGCCCATCGCGGCCAGGTCGGAGAGGGCGGCCATTGCTGCGCGCCAGCCGATCTCGATCGGTTGCAGCCAGGCGCGCCGGAAATGCACGTCTTCGGTGCTGGTATCCGTGCTCACCACCAACCGCGTACCGGCGGGTACATCGAGAATCGCCGCATCGTCTCCGATGCCGTGTGCACGCGCGCCCCACTGCCGCACCCATCGTGAAATCGATGCGAATTCTCGTCCGGGGCCGAGCGTCACCGGCGTCGGTGTGGGCTCCGTCATCGTGCGGGAACTGCTGGCAACTCGAGCAAGGTGTGTGGCGGCGATGAAGTGTGTGCACGGAGTCGAGGCCACACGTTACTCACTTCGTGCAAGAGCAACTCCATCGTGACACCGCGCCAGCCGCCGTGATGCAGGCTGGCCTGCTCGGCGGCCGTGCCGTGCACCCAGGCCGCTGCCGCACCTGCCTCGAGAGGTGCCAACCCCTGCGCCAGCAGCGCACCGGCGATGCCGGCCAGCAGGTCACCGGTGCCACCCATCGCCAGTGCCTGGTTCCCCGCCGCCGAGACGAGGCGCGTGCCGTCGGGAGATGCGATGATGGTGGGCACGCCTTTCAGCAGCACGGTCGCGTTCAGGCGATGCGCCAGGATCAATGCCGCTTCAAAGCGGTCGCGTGGGACGTCATCCGGCGCGAACAGGGCGTTGAACTCGCCGATGTGCGGTGTGAGCAGCGCGGGCCTGCCGCGCAGCGCGTGTCGCAGCGCGTCGAGTGGATCGGTGTCTGTCGCATCCTGCACATCGGTTTCGCCGATCTCGCCAGAGTCGCTCGTCTGTCGTGATGCTTTCTGCCGGAACGCGGTCAGCGCGCCAGCATCGAGCAGCACAGGCCCATCGAATGCGTGCAGCCGTGCGAGGATTGAGGCCCGCAGCGTCGCTGCTGTTCCGTCCAGCCCCGGACCGATGACGAGTGCGTGCGGCCAGGTCGTGTTGATCGTGTGAAGGTCGTTCGCGTGCGAGGCCTGCACCGTGGCGAACGGCGCGGCGATCTGGAGCGCCAGCGCCGACTCGAGCGCCACGTCGGCACGTACCATGCCGACACCCGCCGCATGCGCACCGCGTGCCGCAATGATCACGGCTCCCGCCATACCGGCGTCTCCACCGACGATGGACAGCCGTCCGCGCGTGCCTTTCCACGCGTCGGCGGCCATCGGCGGAATCCATTCTCTGACTGCCCCGGCATCGACGATGCGTGGTTCGCTCGCGGCAGCGTCAACCAGACCGATGTCGAGCACCTGCACCTCACCCGTCAGGTCGCGGCGGAGCAGCTGACCGCGCTTGACGCTGCCGAAGGTGAGCGTGATGTCGGCGGCGACGGCGCCGTCGTCGACCCCACTGGTGGCGTTCAAGGCCGTGGGGATGTCGATCGCGATCAGCACCGGCCGAGTTGCCGACGCGCGCGCACTGCGAATCCGATCGAGCGACGCGGCGACCTCACCACGCGGCGTGCCGCTCGCGCCGGTGCCGAGCAGCGCGTCGATGATCAGCAGCTCGCTGCCGGTTGGCGAGACGAAGTCGCCACCCTGCTCTGCCACAACCCTGGCGCGCTGCGCGTCAGCCGTTCGCGGATCCGCGGCAGCGTGCAGCGTGATCGTCCAGCCACGCGCGCGCAGCAGCGCTGCAATCAGCCAGCCATCACCGCCATTGTTGCCCGGGCCGACGTACACCGCGGCAGTGCGCTCCTCGCGTTGATGCAGCCAGTCCGCCGCCGCGCTCGCCGCGCGGTGCATCAGCGTGAATGAGTCCGGCAGCGTCGCGATCGTGCGCGCGTCCAGGTCGCGCGCGCTTTCGGCGGTGACGACGGCGACGCGCGGCAGCGGGAGAGGACCCTTCGTTGTCGGCACTGCGTGTGTGAGCTGGGGCACAATCGCAATCTAGCTCGCGCTCGGCAGCGATTTGCGCCGAATGGACGGGATCGCGCTGACCGGATCGTGACGCCGCGACACAGAGTTGCCGGCGTCGCCCCCGCGGCTGGCCAACCACGCCGACGCCCTTGACGGTGTATCCTGCAGGCTACATCTTGAAGAAGATTCGAAAGACCGACCGATTCGAACGGTGGCTCCATCTACTGCGCGATGCGACCGCCCGACAGCGCATCGAGGCCCGGATCAAGCGGCTCGCCGCTGGGAACCCGGGGCACCACCGGTTTCTCGCGCGCGGTCTTCGGGAGCTGAAGATCGACGTTGGGGCAGGCTACCGAGTCTACTATGTCGAAATCGGAAACACGGTCATCCTTCTGCTCGCCGGAGGCGACAAGTCCACGCAGCGAGATGACATCGCAACGGCTATGTCGATGATCACGGACATTCCACAGGAAGACTGATGGCGCAGACACGAGCGAAAGCAAGGAACAGGGCCCCGCTCGAGACCTCCCCCTACGACGTCGTGGAGTATCTGAAGACGCGACGCGATATGGCGGGGTACCTCAATGCGCTTCTGATCGAGGGACCCGAGGATGCCGAGATCTTCTGTCACGGACTCGGCGACGTCGCACGCGCCGTCGGCATGACCGAAGTCGCCAAGACGACGGGACTCGGTCGCGAAAGCCTCTACAAGTCGCTGAACGAAGACGGCAACCCGAGTTTCGCGACGGTCATGAAGGTGCTGGCGGCGGTCGGCGTCCAGTTCCGCGTGGTCCAGCGCTGACGAGAGCCGCCGCTCGGTGCGCCTACCCCTGCGGCACGTTCCGCCAGGGGTAGGCCGACTCGAACGCCACCCGAAAATCGAAGGCGTCCGCGAAATCGTCGCGCTGATCGTGGGGCTGCTTGATCAGCATCCCGAGATCGACCAGCGCGAAGACGATATCGCCAAAATGCACCGACTCCCGAATGCCCCAGTGATCGAGCACGAGGCGTGACATCACCCCGTAGCGCTCGATGGCGAGGTCGCGACAAGTCTCCGCCAGTTCCTTGCCGGAGATGTGACGACGCTCGCCCAGCCGTTCCTGACTGTGTTCGAGCGCCGCCAGCACGAACAGGAATGCGTGTTCATGGAAGCGCGGTTCGCGAAGGCGAATCTGCTCCATGATCCCTTCCCGGAAGACCAGCTCGGCCACGTCGGCTACCTCCGCCCCTGCATCAGACTTCCGCGCCAACCGGCGCGGGATACAGCGGGAACCCGCCCGCCAGATCCTTCACATCGGCGTGGACGTCGCGCAGGTTCGCCTCGTCCTCCGGTGCCTTGAGCACCCGGTCGATCAGGGCCGCGATCCGCTGCATGTCGGATTCCTTCATGCCGCGGGTGGTCACGGCCGGCGTCCCGAGCCGGATGCCGCTGGTCACGAACGGTGATCGGGTCTCCTTCGGCACGGTGTTCTTGTTCACCGTGATACCAGCGTGGTTGAGCGCATTCTCGGCCAGCTTGCCGGTGAGCGTCTCGACCCCCCTCGATCGCAGGTCCATCAGCATCAGGTGGTTGTCGGTCCCGCCGGAGACGATCGATCCGCCGAGTGCCACCAGCTCGGCGGCCAGTGCACGCGCGTTGGCCACGACCTGCTTGCAGTAGGTCGTGAACTCCGGCTGCAGCGCCTCACGGAACGCCACCGCCTTGGCGGCGATGACGTGCTCCAGAGGGCCGCCCTGCGTGCCCGGGAAGGTCGCCTTGTCGACCGCCTTCGCGAACTGCTCCTTGCAGAGAATCAGGCCGCCGCGCGGACCACGCAGCGTCTTGTGCGTGGTGGTGGTGACGACATCGGCAAATGGCACCGGGCTGGGATACACGCCGGTGGCAGCCAGTCCGGCAAAGTGGGCCATGTCGACCAGAAAGATCGCACCCACTTCATCGGCGGCATCGCGGAATGCCTGGTAGTCGATCACACGTGAGTAAGCGCTGTAGCCGGTGATCAGCATCTTCGGCCTCTCCGCACGTACAACAGCACGCATGGCATCGTAATCGATTATGCCTTCATCAGTTACGCCATAGTGCTTCGCGTTGTAGTTGAGCCCCGAGAAGTTCACCGGCGAGCCATGCGTGAGGTGCCCGCCCTGCGACAGATCGAGTCCGACGATGGTGTCGCCAGGCTTCAGGAACGCGAGGAACACCGCAGCGTTGGCACTCGCACCGGAGTGCGCCTGCACGTTCGCGTGCTCGGCATTGAAGAGCTGCTTGACACGATCGATGGCGAGTTGCTCGACCTTGTCGACCACCTCGCAGCCGCCGTAGTAGCGCTTGCCCGGCAGCCCTTCGGCGTACTTGTTGGTGAGCGGGGAGCCCATCGCCTCCATCACGGCGGGCGACACGAAGTTCTCGCTGGCAATGAGTTCGATGCCGTCGTTCTGACGGACGATCTCGGCCTCGATCAGCGAGGCGATTTCGGGGTCACTGGCGCGCAGCGCCGTACCCGGAGGGCACCGATCCCACTCATTCCACTGCTGCATCGCGTCTCCTCTCCCCGTCAGCCCGTTCAATCTTCGCGATCCGGCGTTCGTGCCGGCCGCCTTCGAATGGCGTGTTGAGCCACGCCTCCAGAATCTTCACCCCTTCCACCTCACTGATACAACGCGCCGGGATCACCAGGATGTTCGCGTCGTTGTGTTCGCGCGCCAATTTCGCGACCTCCGGTGTCCACGCCACCGCCGCCCGCACGTTCGGCCAGCGGTTGGCGGCGTAACTCATGCCGAGCCCCGTGCCACAGAGCAGAATACCGCGTTTCGCCTCGCCTGACGACACCTCGCGCGCCACCGGGTGGGCGTAATCGGCGTAATCGGTGGAATCCGCCGAGTGTGTCCCGACGTCCTCGACCTCGAATCCCATCTTGGCCAGCGCCGTCGCAAGGTGCCCCTTCATTTCGAAGCCAGCGTGATCGGAGCCGATCGGGATGTGCTCTGCCATGGGTCAGGTCTCGGACTTGTTGGGAAACGGCGGCCAGGTCCGAACCATGCCACGGACGGCCTGGATCCGACGCTCAGCGAGACGATCCGCGGCGACGTGTGACGTGACGCCATCGCCGCGGGCAATCTCGAACACACCAAGGATAGTCTGATAGATCTCGTCTGCCTTGCGGAGGGAGCGAGTACGATCCCATCCGGCCAGCTCGCCGTAGACGTTGATCACGCCGCCGGCATTCACCACGTAGTCCGGGGCGTAGGTGATGCCCCGCTCCTCGATCATGTCGCCGTGGCGATCCTCGAGCAGCTGATTGTTGGCCGCCCCGACCACCAGCTCGACCCGCAGCTTCGGGATCGTCTCGTCATTCAGGCCACCGCCCAGGGCGCACGGGGCGAGGATGTCGGCGGCCTGGTCGAGGATCTCCCCCACCGAGACGGCGCGCGCCCCGGTCTCGGCCACGACGCGCTTCACCCGCTCGGCATCGATGTCGGCCACGATCAGCTTCGCACCAACGGCGTTCAACTCACGGGCCAGGTTGTAGCCGACGTTGCCGCAACCCTGAATGGCCACCGTCTTGCCGGCCAGCGTGTCGCTGCCCCAGCGGAACTTCGCGGTCGCCTGCATGGCCCGGAAGACACCGCGTGCGGTGACCGGGGAGGGATCGCCCGAGGCGTTCTGCAGGCCGGCGACGTAGTTCGTCTCCATGTGCACGAAGTCCATGTCGAGCGTGCCGGTGCCAACGTCTTCGGCCGTCACGTAGCGGCCGCCAAGTGAGTCGACGAAACGGCCGTGGGCCCGGAAGATCATCTCGCGGCTGGTCGTTCGGTTGTCACCGATGATGACACTCTTGCCGCCGCCCAGGTTCAGGCCGGCCACCGCGTTCTTGTAAGTCATGCCGCGTGCAAGGCGCAGGGCGTCGATGATCGCCTCCTCATCGGAGGCGTAATTCCAGAATCGGGTGCCGCCGAGGGCTGGCCCGAGGGTGGTGTCATGGATCGCGATGATGCCGCGGTAACCCGTGGACTTGTCATAGGCGAGCACGAGTTGTTCGTGCCCCATCGTTGCGATCGTCTCGAAGAGATTCATGTATTGGAGAATGGATACCCGCGCGGCGCCGTCGCTGCGTGGGTGTCAGTCACGACTGAGGATAGAGCGCGCGGGCAATCACGATGCGTTGTACTTCCGACGTGCCTTCATAGATCTCCGTCACCTTGGCGTCGCGGAACAATCGCTCCACCGGATACTCCGTGACGTAGCCGTACCCGCCAAAGATCTGGATGGCGTTGGTGGTGGTCCACATCGCCGTCTCGCTGGCAAGCAGCTTGCACATCGCGCCGAACTGCGTGATCGGTTCGCCGGCGTCCTTGGCCCGCGCGGTGGCGTACAACAGGGCGCGCGCGGCGGTGATGCGACTGGCCATGTCGGCCAGCTTGAACTGGACGGCCTGAAAGTCCTTGATCGGCTGTCCGAACTGCTTCCGGTCCGCCGCGTAGTTCTTGGCGGCTTCGGCCGCCGCGGTGGCAATGCCGAGGGCCTGCGCGGCAATGCCGAGGCGTCCATGATCGAGTGATTGCATCGCGTAGATGAAACCCAAGCCTTCCGCACCAAGCAGGCGATCGCCAGGCACACGCATCTCGTCGAAGTTGAGCATCACCGTCGGGCTCGCGCGCATACCCAGCTTGTCTTCCTTCTTCCCGACACTGAATCCGGGGAGGTCCGGCGAAATGATGAACGTCGAAATCCCCTTGCTGCCCTTGCGCGCGTCGGGTGTGTCGGTGCGCGCCATCACCAGGATCACGCCGGCGTGTGTACCCTGCGTGACCCAGCTCTTGGTGCCGGTGATCAACCAGTCGTCACCATCGCGCACGGCATGTGTGGTGAGTGAACTGGCGTCACTGCCACTGCCCGGTTCCGAGAGTGCGAAAGCCCCGAGGATCTCGCCGCGGGCCATCGGCGGCAACCAGCGCTCTTTCTGCGCTTCGCTGCCGTAGTTGAGGATCATCTGCGTCGGCAGCGAGTTGTGCACGCTCATCATCACACCCACCGACGCATCGTGGGTCGAGATCTCCTCGAGCGCCATCAGGTAGGTCAGCGCGTCGAGGCCGAGGCCATCGTACTGCTCCGGGATCAGCATGCCGAGGAAACCCAGATCGCCGAGCTTCTTCACCAGCGCTGGCTCAAAGTGGCTGTCGCGATCCCACTGCGCGGTGAACGGCGTGATCTCGGCGGCGGCGAACTCACGCGCGGTCCGCTGGATCTCGCGCTGCTCTTCGGTGAGCGGGAAAATCACGGGCGACGGAAACATGTCAGGCGGCGGGATAGGCGTACACACCGCGACCCGACTTGCGTCCGAGCCAACCGGCGTCGACGTACTTGCGCAGCAACGGGCAGGCGCGGTACTTCGGGTCGCCGATGCCCCTGTGCAGCACGTCGAGAATCGCGAGACAGGTATCGAGGCCGATGAAGTCGGCGAGAGTCAGCGGTCCCATGGGATGATTCATGCCGAGCTTCATGACGGTGTCGATCGACTCGGCGGTGCCGACGCCTTCCATCAGGCAGTAGAACGCCTCGTTGATCATCGGCATCAGGATGCGATTGGCAATGAAGCCGGGAAAGTCATTCGCCTCGCACGGTGTCTTTCCGACCGCCTTCGCGAGTGCGACGGTCCGCTCGGTGGTGGCATCGCTGGTGGCGATGCCACGAATCACTTCCACCAGTTGCATCACCGGCACCGGATTCATGAAGTGCATGCCGATGACGTCGGCCGGCCGCTTGGTACGCGCCGCGATCTGCGTGATCGAGATCGAGCTGGTATTGCTGGCGAGGATCGCACCGGGCGGCGCAATCGCATCGACCTTGCTGAAGATGTCGAACTTCAGTGCGACGTTTTCCGTGGCGGCTTCGATGATCACCGTGCTGTCGGCCGCCGCGGCGAGTTCGGTCGCCGTGCTCACTCGTGACAGCGTCGCCGCCTGCGCGGCGGCGTCGATCGTCCCCTTCTTCACCTGCCGATCGAGGTTGCGGGTGATGGTCGCTACACCCTTTTCGAGTGCGGCGGCGGAGACGTCGATGATGGTCACGGGAAAGCCGGACTGCGCGAAGACGTGGGCGATCCCGTTGCCCATCTGGCCGGCGCCGATGACCGCGATGCGGTCGTTCATGCCTGGTGCTCCTGGTGGCCAGTGGTGCCACCGTTCTGTATGGAAACCGCAACTGGCGCGCCGGGCAAGACGCCCGCGAGCCGCATCCGACGCGCCGCCCACGACAATCCGGCGAACGCGCCCATCATCCCTGCCGCTGCCACGACACCACCCTCAGGCCCCCACGCGCCACCCGACAACCAGTCCGGGCCAGTGTCGGTCAATCGATACCCGGGCGTGCCGAATGGCAGGCCGCTGACCGAGGCATGAAAAGCCGCCGACATCGTCCAGTTCCATCCGAAGTGTGCCGCCCATGCTGCGGCCAGACTTCCGGTGACGACCCGCACACCGGCGAGGAACACTCCCGCCGCAACCACATTCGCGATGGCCAGCGGCGTCACCCCCGGATTTCCAAGGTGCAGCACTCCGAAGACGACCGAGGTGACCCCGGTGGCAACCGGCCAGCCCCAGGTTTCCGACAGCACCGCAAACGGATACCCACGCAACAGCAGTTCTTCCGTGAATGCCGCCGGCCCCAGCACCGCCACCGAGTAGAGCAGTGACCTGATCACGTCGCCGGCAGGTGACGCTGTGAAGCTGAGGTCGCCCAGGATGATCAGCAGCGTTATCGGCAGCGCGATCGCCAGCGCTCCGGCGGTGAGGCCGGCCAGCATGGGTCGGGCGCGCCAGGCCTGCGGACCGAGGCCGACCGTGGTCCAGCCCGCCCCGTCGAGGCGCGTGGTCGCGTACCGGGTCGCGAACAGCACCGCCAGACATTCGAGGGTCGGCCGCAACCAGGGCATGCTGGCCGCCGGAAGGGTCATCGCCACCAGCGGCACACCGACATTCGAGGCGGCCAGCCCCGCCAGAAGGAACAGCGCGATCCGCCAGCCGGATCTGAGCTGATCCGGCCTGGCGTAGACGATGCGATCGAGCAGTGGTGTCGACACACGTCGCCTGCAGCGGCGATCGATCGGTCAGACGCGTTCGACGGACAATGCCACGGCGTCACCGCCGCCAAGGCAGAGTGTGGCCAGTCCGGTGGCCACATCGCGGTCGAGCATGGCGTGCAGCAGCGTCACCAGCACACGGGCCCCGCTGGCCCCGATCGGGTGCCCGAGGGCAATCGCGCCACCGTTCACGTTGACGCGATCCCAGTCCCAGCCAAGCCCCCGACCGTCGGCGAGTGACTGCGACGCGAATGCCTCATTGGCTTCGATCAGTCCGTAGTCGGCGATGCTGGTGCCCTGCTGCTTCATCAGGTTCTTCACCGCCGTGATCGGCGCAAAGAACAGCTCCTTCGGATCGACGGCACCGGTGGCGTAGCCGCTGATCCGGGCCAGAATCGCAAGTCCATGCGCACGCGCGACCGCTTCGCTGGTGATCACCAGTGCAGCACCACCGTCATTCAGTGACGACGCGTTGCCGGCGGTGACGGTAAGGTCCGATGCGCTCAGCTCTTTCGGTGCGTCCTTCGGGAAGGACGGTCGCAACGCTGCCAGCGACTCGGGCGTGGTGTCGGCCCGCGGCCCTTCATCGGCGGCGACGACGGTCGCGCCCTTGCGACCCGGAATGCTCACCGGCACGATCTCGGCCGCGAACTTTCCGGCCGCTTGCGCGCGCACCGCCTTCTGGTGGCTCTCGGCCGCAAACGCATCCTGATCGGCGCGGCTGACGGCCCCTTTCACGGCCGTGTGTTCGGCGTGACCGCCCATGTGGCAGTGATAGGTGGCGCAGTACAGTCCGTCGCGGATCATGCCGTCGACGAGATTCTGGTCCCCGATCTTCACCCCGCCACGGATTCCGTACATGTAGTGCGGTGCGTTGGACATGCTCTCCTGGCCACCCGCGACCAGAATGGAGCGGTCGCCAGCCTTGATGGCCTGCGCCGCCAGCATGACGGCCTTCAGTCCCGAGCCGCAGACCTTGTTCACGGCCATGGCCGACGCCGTCACCGGAACGCCTCCAAGCAACGCGGCCTGCCGCGCCGGCGCCTGTCCGGTGCCCCCCTGCAGCACGTGGCCCATGATGACTTCCTCGACGAGGTCGGCCGGCACGCCGCTGGCGGTCATGGCGGCAGCGATCGCGTGCCCGCCAAGCTGCGGGGCGGTCAGCGACGCCAGTCCGCCGAGGTACTTCCCGATGGGAGTGCGCCGGGCGGCGACGATGACTGGGGTGTGTTCCATGGAGGGCATCTATGTGGCCGGGCAGTTGGGGTCTGGTGGCGATGCCCGTGTGACCGGGCAGCCCCCAAAGCTAGCAGCCGGCATCCCGGGCGCCGAGTTCGCGATCCATCGGCCACCATGCCCGGCATCGCCGCCTGCATGCAGAACGCGGCGCACCGGAGGCCCGGTGCGCCGCGCGCTGCATGCCCCGCTCGATTCCTGGAATCAGAACCGCACGTTCACCCGCGCATACACGAAGCGACCGTTGAAACCAAACGGCGAGATTCCGTTGTAGCGGAAGATGTTGAAGTTCGAGTTCCCGGAGTAATTGCCGGCGAAACCGCGCGGTTCCGCGGCTGATGGCGGCACTGCTGCCAGAGCACCCGGATCGCTGTTCCGGTCCGGATACACGTCGAACACGTTGTCCGCGCCAATCACGAACTGCGTATTGCGCGGCAGCTGCAGGGCCAGCGACAGATCGGTGATGTACTTCGCACCGAAGGTCTGATCCGGCGGCTGCCGCACCCTGGCGCCGGTGGCGGGCTGCGCGACGGTGTTCTGGAACACGGTCACCTCGCCGAACCGCTGCGTGCGCGCGGTCCACGTGAACTTGCCGACTTCCCAGGTCGCGCTGGCCAGCAGGTTGTTGCGCGGCTGGCCCCGCTCGATGCGCCCTTCCTCCACGCGGCTGAACAACGCTTCGTTCAGCCCCAGCAGCTGCACCGGCGTTGGCTGCACCACCTTGGTGACTTCGGTCTCGTTCTGGTTGAAGCCGGCCGTCAGTCGGACGAAGCCGCGCTTGCGCAGCGCAAATCCGTAGTTCGCCACGACGTCGAGTCCGGTGGTCTTGGTGTTGATCGCATTCGTGAAATAGCGACCGCCGCCGATACCGGTGATGCCGTTGCGGGCAAACAGAGCACGCACCGAGTCGCCGATGAAGTTCTCCGACAGGACGACACGGTCATCGATGCGGATGTCGTAGTAGTCCGACGTGACGACGAGCGACTTGATCGGCTCCCACGTCACACCGGCGCTCAGGTTGCGCGATGTCTCCGGACGCAGCGGTCGCGAACCCAGCAACTGCGCCGGGGCACTGTTGACGGCGAACGTGGTGATGTCAAAGGGCACACCGCCGATGAAATTCGTCGCGGTGGAGGTGAAGAAGCCCTGCTGCAGCGACGGCGCGCGGAAACCGGTGCTGGCGGCACCGCGTACGGCGAATTGACTGACGGGAGAGATGCGGAAGGCACCCTTGGCTGTGGTCTGGCCGCCGAAGTCGCTGTAGTCCTCGTTGCGCACCGCGCCGCTGATGAGCAGCCACTTGCTCAGGTCGGCCTCGACGTCGATGTACAGCGACCGGTTGTTCCGCGACACATTCTTGGCATCGCTCGGCCGGAAGCCGGGGAACACCTGCGCGCCAGCCGCCGCGGGCACGTTCACCACGTTGCCGTTGCGATCACGACCACCGTTGAGGTACGACATCGGCTCGCCCGCTTCGATCTGGTACTGATCCTTTCGGAACTCGCCGCCAAGCGCGAATCGGACCGCCCGATCGTTGACCTTGAACTCGCGGAAGAGATCCAGATTGGTGGAACCCTGACTGAAGATCAGAGAACCGGAGTTGAGCTCGGTCTTGCTGGTCGGTCCGAACGACGCGTTGTTCGTCTGTGTGATCAGGAAGTTGTGTGAGTTGCGGCCGAGTGTCTGGCTCACATCCCAGTCCCAGCCGCGAATCTGTCCCTTGGCACCGAAGTTGAGCGACAGATCGTTGAGCGTGCTGTTGATCAGTGGCAGGAAACCGTTCGGGAAAAGCGCCGGGACGGTGTTCGCGCCGTTGGGCAGTCGCGCAAACCCGGGGCCGATGGCCTTGCGTCGCCCGGCGCCGCCGAAGGCATACAGCTCCGTCGTTCCCTCGAGCGGCATGCCGGCGGTGAACATTCCAACGTAGTCTTCCGTCTCGGCATCGCCGTGCCGGTGATTGATCACACCGGCTGGCTGTTCGCGCGGATCGCCGGCAGCGTACTGGATCCGCGGATCGGCGCTGCTGCGATCGGTGAAGCCGCGCGTGCGGGCCTCGGCTCCGACGTGCAGATAGCCGCCATTCCCGAACTGACGACCGGCGTTCGCGTTGCCTACCCGCACTTCGCCGTCGCCCTGCGACGTGACGCCGCTCTGCAGCGTGGCTTCGTTCACGGCAGACTTCTTCAGGACGATGTTGATCACACCGGCGATCGCGTCGGAGCATACTGCGCGGCAGCACCGTCGCGCAGAATCTCGACGCGATCGATCATGTTGGCCGGTATCGCATTCAGGTCCACGGCGGCCTGGCCGCGTCCCACGGTGCCGTTCACGTTGATCAGCGCGTTGGTATGGCGACGCTTGCCGTTGACCAGCACCAGCACCTGATCGGCCCCAAGTCCGCGCAGGGTGGCCGGTCGCGCCGCATCGGTGCCGTCGGCGATGGCCGAGCGCGGAAAGTTGAAGCTCGGCGCGAGCGCCTGAATCATCTGTGCGGTTTCAGTGCGACCGGTGGCCTTCAGGTCGACCGACGTGAACACATCCACCGGCACCGGCGACTCGGTGACGGTGCGTTCCGCCGCACGCGTACCGATCACGGCCACTGCGTCGAGGTTGGTCGGCGTGCGCTCGAGCCGGACATCACGCACCAGTGTCTGGCCCGCCACCACGGTGATCGCCTGTGTGACGCTACCGAAACCGATCTGCCGCACGCGCAACGTGTAGGCGCCGGGGCGCAGCGAAATCGCATACGTGCCATCAGACCTGGTGATCGTGCCGAATGGGGTGCCGACCAGTTGGATCGTGGCACCGAGGATCGCGGCACCACCGTCGGAACCGGTGACCTTGCCGGTCACGCGGCCGGTGGCCTGCGCACTGAGCGACACCGCCGCCGCGCTGGCCACGGTCAGCACCAGTGCGAGGCGTCGCGAGAAAGAACGGAGAACCGTCATGAATTCACTCTCGAATTGTGAGATCCGTCGGGCGCAGTCATCATCGCCACGGCTGACGGACCGCGGCGGCGGTCACACGGCATCGTGTCGACCACGCACCCACGGACATTCTGATGCGAATGTATCACCGAATTCGCAACACCGGACCGGACACTGCCGCGACTGAGAATCCGGAGCCCTCCGGCGCGCGTACCGGGGGTTCTTCGGTCGGCGGAGAAAAGTCAGGAGGCCGACGAGATGGCAAACTCATCTGTGCTACCGGCCGACGAGACCACCCGGTTCCGCCCGGTGGACTTTGCACTCAGCAGCCGGGAATCCGCCCGATAGACCAGCGCCTCGACCGTCTCCGCCTGGTCCTCGGGCCAGGATGCCACGCCAATGCTGGCCGTGAGCACAGTCCGGCCGAACTCGGCCGGCTCTTCGAAGAGGTCGGGTTGGGGAGACATCGGGGCCGCCGGCGGCGTCTCGAGCTCCACCCGGACCTGACTGATCGCCCGACGGATCCGCTCCATCCGTTCGGTGGCTTTGGCGCGGTCCAGGCCAGGCAGCATGACGATCAATTCCTCGCCACCGTAGCGTCCGACCACATCTTCGGACCGTACCAGCCGCTTGATCGCCCGCGACACCGACGCGAGCACCAGATCGCCGACCGCGTGGCCGAAGCGGTCGTTGAATGACTTGAAGTAGTCGAGGTCGATCATCGCCACCGCCAGCGAATCACCGGTGCGCTGGGCCCGTTCGAACGCCTCGCCGAGCCGTTCATCGAAGTAGCCGCGAATCATCAGCCCTGTCAGCCGATCGCGCACCGAGAGCACGCGCAGCTGCTGCACCCGGAGCACGATGGTCAGGCTGACGACGGTCGCAATGCAAAGCAGCACCAGGCGCGCCACCTGATCCTGCACGTCGAATCGGCCGTAGGTGCCGTCCAGCCAGGCGGGACTGGTGTCGAGCGTCGTGCTGGCCCACCAGACGATCAGGGCGTACTGCACCATGATCGTGATCCCGGTCACGATGCAGATCCGCCGGTCGTAGCGCAGGCAGGTAACCGCGAGGCAGAGGAAGTAGACCTCGAAGATGACGCGCGAGTTCACCGCGATCTGCGGCACGCCAAGTGCCACGAACGCGGCCAGGCCGGTGCTGACGAACGTGACGTCCAGCAACGACGCGGCGAACCCGATCCATGGGCGGACCACATCGCGCTGGGTGAGGATCATGAAGATGATTCCGGCCAGCACGCCTGCACTGGAGATCGCCAGCCCGACCCAGTTCTGCCGCAGTTCGGGATGCGAGATGACGGCCCGCAGCGGCAGCGTGAACAGGAGCAGGCAGGCGCCGAGCCGGTACTTCGCGATGATGCGTTCACCCTTGATGCCGGCATCACGCAACGCCGGATCAGTGACGCGCCAGAACCGGGACCACGCGGAGACACGCCGCTCCGATGGGTCCAATGGGAGTTCGAAGCCCTGCGCGTCGATGGCAGCGATGCCATGCAACGGCGTCAGGCGCTCCGAAATCCGGACCGTCGTGGAGGGCGTGCTGACCATGCGTCAGTTGCCGATGGACTCGGGAGTGGTTCCGAGGTCCGGCAGCACACGAGTCCGCACTTCTTCCTGAATACGCGAGAGAAAGGCATCGACCGTCAGGATGTCCTGCTTCTTGCCATCCGCGCCACGCGCGCGGACCGCCAGTGTGCCATCCGCTGCTTCGCGCTTTCCGACCACGGCTGTGTACGGCACCTTCATGAGCTCGCTTTCCCGGATCCGGTAATTCAGTGTCTCGTTACGGTCGTCGCAAGTGGCGCGGATGCCGGCGTCACGCAACCGTGACACGGCCGCCCTCGCTTCTGACGCATAGTCGTCCACGATCGGCACGACGCGGACCTGCTCCGGAGCCAACCAGACCGGGAAGGCCCCCGCGAAATGTTCGATCAGGATGCCCATGAAGCGTTCGAACGACCCACTGATCGCCCGATGAATGACAACCGGCCGATGAGCGGTGTTGTCCTCGCCGGTGTAGGTCAGGTCGAATCGTTCGGGCGCCGCGTAGTCGAGCTGGATGGTGCCCAGCTGCCAGGCGCGGCCGATCGAGTCCGTCACGTCGAAGTCGATTTTCGGCCCGTAGAACGCGCCATCGCCGACCTTGAGCTCGTACGGCAGCCCTGTGCTCTCCAGTGCCCCGCGCAACGCCGCCTCGGCATTGTCCCACATCGCATCGCTGCCAATCCGCTCCACCGGACGCGTCGCGAACTTGAGTCGCGCCGACAGGCCGAAGGTGCGGTAATAGCCCAGGATGAGATCCACGAGGCGATGGACCTCATCGGCGATCTGATTCTCCATCAGGTAGATGTGACAGTCGTCCTGCTGGAACTGCCGCACACGCGTCAGCCCGGAGAGGGCGCCGGAGAGTTCGTTGCGATGCAGCACGTCGTACGTCGAGAACCGCAACGGCAACTCCCGGTACGAGTGTTTCTTCGCCGCGAACATCAGGTGATGTGACGGACAGTTCATGGGCTTCAACGACAGATCGTGCTCACCCGTCTCACTGTCGAGCACGAGGAACATGTTCTCGCGGTACTTGCCCCAGTGACCGGAGATTTCCCACAGCCCCTTGTTGAACAGGAGAGGAGTCTTGATCTCCTGGTACCCGTCGCGCTGCATCTCGCGCAGGTACGCGTGCAGCGCATTGAGCATCGCAGTGCCACGCTCGGTCCAGAACGCCGCACCCGGCGAGAAAGGATGAAACATGAACAGGTCCAGTTCCTTTCCGAGGCGGCGATGGTCACGCTTCTTCGCTTCCTCGAGCCGGTGCAGATGCTGCTCCAGTTCGTCCTTCTTCCAGAACGCCGTGCCGTAGATCCGCTGCAACGACTGCCGGTTGGAGTCACCGCGCCAGTACGCAGCAGCGACACTCTGCAGCTTGAAGTGCTTCAGCCAGCCAGTGTGCGGCACGTGTGGGCCGCGACAGAGATCGACGAACGGCCCATCGGTGTAGGTGGAGATGATCTCCTCGGGGCCGAGGTCGTCGATGCGCTCGAGCTTCAGCGGATCGTCAGCGAAGACGGTCTTCGCATCGGCCCGTGAGACTTCGGCTCGCACGAACGGCAGCTTCTCGGCCATGACTTTCCGCATCTCCGCTTCGAAGGCGGCGAGGTCGTCTGGCGTGAACGGCGTCGGGACCTCGAAATCGTAGTAGAAGCCGTCCTCGATGGCCGGACCGAAGCCGATATGGGCGTCGGGGCGGAGGCGTCGAACCGCCGTCGCCAGAATGTGCGCCGCGGAATGCCGGAGCACCGGCAGCGACTCGGCATCCTTGTCGGTGTAGACGCGGAAGGCTCCACTCTGCCGCAGCGGGGTACGCAGGTCCTGCACGACGCCGTCGATGCTGACGGCAACGGCGGCGTTGAGCAGGCGCTCGCCGATGCTGGCGACGACCTCGCTCGGGAGCGTGCCGGCGGGCACCTCACGAACGGCGCCATCGGGGAGGGTGAGGCGAAGCGGAGCGGACGCGTTGTCAGACATGTCATGTGGGGCGTGGCGAAGCGCACGCAGCCGCAGGATGCCGGCCGACGAATCCTGCGCTTCACGGTCACGAGCCGGCGGCGCGCATTCTGCACATCGCCCGGTCGTATCAGGTTACGGTATACTAAACCCAAACTTCCTTCGAAAAAGCAAATGCGAGTGATGCGTCGTCGAAATCGGGCGGAACCGGGCGGAGGGAACAAGATCGGCGCGATGCTCTTTGGCGCGCTGGCCGGTATGGCGGTGGGGATCCTGCTGGCGGATCGCGGGCTGCTCTCCCTTCCCAAGAGGCGCGGCACGCGGCGTCCGGCTGACCCGGCTCATGATCCGAACGAACACTCGGAGGCGGAGCACCTCCGGCCGCTGCGGGCAACGCGCGCGCCGCGGCGCGAAGTGGACGACGAGGCGGAGCTCGAAGCCCGCGTGCTGGAGACCTTCCGTAACGATCCGATCCTCGTCGATCGACCGATCGACATCGGCGCCATCGGTACCGGGATCATCGAGCTGACAGGCTGGGTCGACGCACCGCAGGAGATTCGGCATGCCACCACACTGACTCGCGGCACCATCGGCGTGCACACGGTGGTCAATCGGCTGCTGGTCAAGGGCGCGCCCGCCACCTGAGCGTTCGCCCGCCGCGCAGATCGACGGGTGTTCCTTCCTCTGCGACGCAGCCCGACCGCCGGTCAGTTGCCGGCCGTCGGACTGCCCGCTGTCGTTACGTTTTGGATTCCATGACACCGACCGACGGAACGCCCACCTCGCAGTCCCCCGCCCCCACCCCGGCGCCGGACGAGCTCCCAACCACCTATCGCGCCGCAGACGTCGAATCGGCGCTCTACGCCCGCTGGCAGGCGGCCGGCACCGACGTGGCGCATGCCGAGCGTGTCACCCGCATGGGCGGCGGTCGGGATCCGTACACCATCGTGATGCCGCCGCCGAATGTGACGGCGATTCTGCACGTGGGACATGGGTTGAACAACACCGTGCAGGATGTGCTGATCCGCTGGCGGCGCATGGCAGGCGACGAGGCGCTCTGGCTGCCGGGCACCGACCACGCCGGCATCGCTACCCAGAACGTGGTGGAGAAACAACTGGCCGCCGAAGGATCGTCGCGGAGCGCCCTCGGTCGCGAGGCGTTCGTGGCGCGCACGGCGCAGTTCGTCGAAACCACCGGCGGGCAGATCCTGCAGCAGCTCAAGTCCATCGGCGCCAGCGCCGACTGGTCGCGCACCGCGTACACTCTCACCGAGCCGATGTCGGCGGCGGTGACCGAAGCATTCGTGCGGCTGTTCGAGGATGGGTTGGTCTACCGCGGGCACCGCGTGATCCACTGGTGCCCGCGCTGCATGACATCGCTCTCCGACGAAGAGGCGGAGTTCAACGAGACGCAGGGCGCGATGTACCACATTCGCTACCGGCTCGCCGATGATCCGTCGCAGAGCATCACGGTGGCCACCACGCGACCGGAAACCCTGCTCGGCGACGTGGCGGTGGCGGTGAATCCCACCGATGAACGGTATGCCGCGTTCGTGGGCCGACAGCTGACGCTGCCGATCAACGGGGTGCACATCCCGGTGATCGCCGACGACTACACCGATGCCGCCTTTGGCACGGGTGCGGTGAAGATCACACCGGCGCACGACCCGAACGACTTCGAAGTGGGCAAGCGCCATGCACTGTCGGCGCCGATCATCATGGACGCCGAAGCGCGGATGAACGGCATGGGCGACGACGCGCATCGGGTGCCGCCGGAGTTGCGCGGCGTGGACCGCTTCGAAGCCCGTGAGCGAATCGTGAACATGCTGCGCGATCAGGGCGCTTTGGTCAAGGTGGAGGCGCATCAGCATTCGGTGCGCCACTGCTACCGCTGTGATACGGTGGTGGAGCCGCGCCTGAGCGACCAATGGTTTGTGAAGATGGCGCCGCTCGCTGCACCAGCGCTCGCCGCCGTGCGCACCGGGCGCATTCGGATCCTGCCGGAGCGGTGGGAAGCGGTCTACATCAACTGGCTGGAAGGCATCCGCGACTGGAACATCTCGCGCCAGCTCTGGTGGGGGCACCGCGTGCCGGTGTACTACTGCGACAGCTGTGGTGCGGCACCCAAGGCGTCGCGGACGACCATCACGACGTGCCCCGACTGTGGCGCGCCCGCGCGGCAGGACGAGGATGTGCTCGACACCTGGTTTTCGAGCTGGCTCTGGCCGATGTCCACACTCGGCTGGCCGAACATGGAGTCGTCGGACCTGAAGGCGTTCTATCCCGGTGATGTGCTGGTGACGGCGCCGGAGATCCTGTTTTTCTGGGTCTCGCGCATGATCATGTCCGGCTGCTACTTCATGGGCGACGCGCCATATCACACCGTGTATCTGCACGGCACGGTGCGCGACATGCAGCATCGCAAGATGTCCAAGTCGCTGGGCAACGGCATCGACCCGATGGATGTGGTGCAACTCTATGGCGCCGACGCGTTGCGCTGGACGATGGTGGCCGGCATGGGCCTTGGTGTGGATGTGCTGCTCGATCCGACGGATCTGGAAAAGAGTTTTGCACCGGGTCGGAATTTCCTCACCAAGCTGTGGAACATCGGTCGCTTCCTGCTGACGAAGGTTGGCACCGAACCGGTGCAGCCGCTCTCGGCGATTGCGACCGAGTCGCTGACGATTGCGGATCGGTGGATTCTCGATCGTCTCGATGCCGCGATCGGCGAGGCGAATTCGGCACTGGGGCCGGTGCGTCCGGGCACTGGCGGGTGCTGGACCGAGGCCGAGCGGACCGCCGGCATGCGGCTCGATGCCTACGCCGATGCGGGGCGACGGTTCGTCTGGAACGAACTGGCGGATTGGTACCTCGAGACCGTCAAGCCGCGCCTGGCCGCCGGTGGCGCGGATGCCGAGGTGGCGCGGGCGGTGCTGGTGCACTGCTTCGACGGGGCGCTACGTGTGTTGCAGCCGGTGATTCCATTCATCACGGAAACGTTGTGGGCAAAGCTGCCGGCGATCAGTGACGGGTCGGCGCGAGGGACGGAGTTCCTGACGACATCGGCGTGGCCGGCAGCGCGACCTGCACGAGCTGAAGGTGGTGATGCGTTCGAGCTGGTGCGGAACGCGGTGCTGGGGATTCGCCAGATCCGCAACGAATACAAGGTGAAGCCGGGCAAGAGCGTGGCGGTGACGTTGCTGCCATCCGCGGCCGACGCCGCGCCAGCCCCGCTGCTGGCCGAGACGATCGGCGCACTGACGCGAGCTACGGTTACGATACGGGGAACCGAGGGATCACCCGCAGCGGCGGGCGGCGCCTCGGCGCAGCAGGTGCTGACGGGTGGCACCGAAGTGGTGATCGCCCTGTCGGAGCTGCTGGAAGCGGAGAGCGCTGAAGACACCGCCAAGGAGTGTGCACGATTGCGCAGTGAGCTGGATCAGACGCAGAAGATCCTCGACGGCGTGCGTGCCAAGCTGTCGAACGAGTCGTTCACCTCGCGCGCCAAGCCCGAGGTGGTGGACGGCGCGCGTGCGCAGGAGCGTGACCTGGCGCAGAAGGTCGATGCCCTGACGCGGAAAATCGAGGCGCTGTGCGGCACGCGCTGACCGGGATCGCGGTATTGGCGCTGGCCGCAGCATGCGCAACGCCTGGCCTGCCGCCAGGCGGCCCGACCGTCTCGGCGTTCCCGCGTGTGATCGCAACGCTGCCGGACACCAACGCGGTGAACGTCAAGCCCGGCAAGGTGCTGATCCGGTACGATGACGTGATCGGTGAACAGGCCAACGGTGGCGAGCTGTCGAAGAGTGTGCTGATCTCGCCGTGGGATGGTGAACCGCGGGTACAATGGAAGCGCACCGGCATGACCGTGCACCCGAGAGGTGACTGGCGCCCGAACACGGCCTACACGATCACGATCCTGCCAGGCATCGGTGACTTGAAAGGCAAACCCAGCCCCTTTGGCTACGTGCTGCGCTTCAGCACGGGGCCCAGTATCCCGAAGACGACGATCCGAGGCGTGGCCTTCGACTGGGTGCTGGCGCGTGCGGTCGCGAAGACCACCATTCAGGCGATCGACGTCAAGGATACGACACTCATCTACCTCACCGCCGCCGATTCCACCGGACGCTTCGAGCTCAGCGCGATGCCGGCCGGCACGTACATCGTGCGCGCGATCGATGAACGCACGGCGAATCGCACGCTCGAGCCGCGCGAAGCCTGGGATACGGCGACAGTCACCATCACCGACTCGGCGCGCACTGATCTCTACATGTTCGTGCACGACACGATTCCGCCACGGATTGCCGAACTGCGACTGAACGACAGCATCTCGATCGCGTTGACGATGGACAAGCCGCTGATGCCGGGCGTTCCGATTCCGGCCACCGCGGTGCGCGTGGTCGGGTCGGACTCGACGGCGTATGAGGTGGCCTCGGTGCTGACGGCCGAAGAGGAGCGGATCGCGCGGGAACTCGCCGACAGCATCGCGCGAACGAAGGACACCACCCAACGCGCCCCCGCCGGAATCCAGCCGCCGCGTCGCACCATCGATCCGAACCGGCGGCGCGACACCGTCGCCGTGCTCGCGCCGCCGGTGTCGGCCCGCAAGGCGCCAACGACAGACATCGTGATCAAAATGCGCGCACCGCTGAAACCCGCCGCGAGCTATCGCATCACCGTGACCGGGCTGCGCAACCTGCTCGACCGGGAAGGCACGGCGACTCGCGTGCTGATCGTACCGAAGCCCCCTCCTGTCGACAGCACCAAACGCGAGCCGGGCGACTCGATCAGGAAGGCCATTCCACCCGCCCAACGACCCACCCCACCGACGCGGCCGCCACGCTGATGCCCTCCCTTCACGTTCCGGAGTTGGCATGAGCCCGCGCCCGGCAGTGTTTCTCGATCGTGACGGTACGATCGTGCACGATGTGCACTACCTGTCGCGCCCCGACCAGCTGGCGCTGATCGCCGGGGCCACGTCGGCGATGCGACGCCTGTCGGATGCCGGCCTGCCGCTGATCGTGATCACCAATCAATCCGGCATCGGGCGCGGCCTGCTCACCGAGGCCGACTTCACGTTGATCAGCGCACGACTCGACGACCTGCTGCAGGCCGATGGGGTGCGGCTGACCGCGACGTATCACTGTCCCGACGCGCCTGACGTGCCGCCTGCGTCGTCGTGCCGCAAGCCCGGCGACCGGATGCACCAGCAGGCCGCGCGCGATCACGACATCGACCTGTCGAAATCATTCTACATCGGCGACAAGTGGCGCGACGTGGCGCCGGCGGTGACCCACAATGCGATGGGCATTCTGATCCCGACGCCGGAGACGTCCTTCAGTGACCTCTCGCGGGCGAAGGACGACGCCGTGGTGGCGACCACGCTCGATGCGGCGGTCGACCGCGTGCTGCGCATGCTGTCACAGCGCCCCTGAGTTTCCTGCACGATGCCAACGCAACCTCGCAGCCGGATCGCGGCCTACGTGTCCGGTGGTGGATCGAACTTCGTCGCTCTCCATGAGTTTCAGCGCGCACGAGGCGACCTGGCGGCGGGAGAAGTGGTGCTGGTGGTCAGCAACAAGCCGCGCTGCGCGGCGCTGACACGGGCCGCAGAGCTCGCGATTCCATCCGTCGTGCTGCCGAATGCGCAGGATGGTGACGTACTGCTGGCGCTGCTCACCGAACACCGCATCGACGTGCTGGTGCTGGCCGGCTACCTCGCGCTGGTGCCACCGGTTGTGACGCGTGCGTATCGCGGCCGGATTCTGAATGTGCATCCGTCGCTGCTGCCGGCCTTCGGTGGTCCGGGCATGTACGGCCGGCACGTCCACGGCGCGGTGCTGTCAGCCGGAGCACGAATCAGCGGTGCGACGGTGCACTTCGTGGACGAGGAGTACGACCGTGGCGCGATCGTGGCGCAGTGGCCGGTGCCAGTGTTCGAGGAAGATTCGCCCGAGTCGCTCGCCGCGCGAGTTCTGAAAGTGGAGCATGCGCTGCTGCCACGGGTGGTGGAGTTACTGTGCGCCGAGTCGCTGGCGCTGGATGATGACGGTACCGTGCATGGCATTTTTCTGACCGGACATCAGGCCGATGTCTTCTCGCTGTTCACCGGATCCTCGCTGGCTGCCGATCTGGATCACGCGCTGTCGAAGTAGTTCCCTTCCCTTCATTTCTGATTGATTCGTATGCCACGCGCATTGCTGAGTGTGTCGGACAAGGCTGGACTGGTGGAATTCGCCCGTGAACTGATTACGCGGCGCTGGGAGCTGATCTCCACCGGCGGCACCGCCAAGGCGCTGCGCGATGCGGGGCTGGCGGTGCAGGACATCAGCGACGTGACCGGCTTCCCCGAGATGCTGGACGGACGGGTGAAGACACTGCATCCGGTGGTGCACGGTGGCCTGCTCTACCGGCGCGACCTGCCGGACCATGTGGCGGCGGTGGCGGAGCACAATATCGACGCGATCGATCTGGTGGTGGTGAACCTGTACCCCTTCCGTCAGACCGCCGCGCGTGCGGGAGTCACGCCCCACGACGTCATCGAGCAGATCGACATCGGCGGCCCATCGATGCTGCGTTCGGCAGCGAAGAACTTCAGCGCGGTGACGGTGGTCTGTGATCCTGCGGACTATTCGCGTGTCATCGCCTCGCTCGACGCGAAGGACGAGGAAGGCGGGATGATCCTGCGTCGCGACCTGGCGGCCAAGGTCTTTGCGCACACCGCCAGCTATGACAGCGCGATTGCCGGGTGGCTGCAACATCAGGTGGCGCCGGATGATCCGTTCCCGGAGACGCTGCCGATGGCGTTCGAGAAGGCGCAGGGGCTGCGGTACGGCGAGAACCCGGAGCAGCGTGCCGCGTTCTACGTCGAACGTGCCGGCGCCGGCCTGGCATCGCTCACGCAGCTGGGCGGCAAGGAACTGAGTTTCAACAACCTGCTGGACGTCGACGGCGCGCTGATGGCGATCGAGCCGTTCGAGCAGCAGGTGGCATGTGCGATCATCAAACACACCACGCCGTGCGGATTGGCAATCGGTGCGACGCCGCTGGAAGCATGGCAGAAGGCACTGGCCTGCGATCCGACGTCGGCGTTTGGTGGTGTGGTGGCGTTCTCGGTGGCCATCGACGACGTAACCGCGGAAGCGATGTCGTCGCTCTTCCTCGAGTGCATCGTGGCGCCGGCCATCACTCACGGCGCGGCGGAGCTGCTCGGCAAGAAGAAGAACCTGCGGGTGCTGATCGGCACGCTGCCGCCGGCAGACGCCAGCAGCATGGACATCAAGCGGGTGCGCGGCGGCGTACTGCTCCAGGATCGGATGCGGGCGCCGGTTGGGGAGATCCCGTGGAAGGTGGTGACGAAGCGGGCTCCGACCGATGCCGAGCTGGTGGACCTGGCGTTCGCCTGGCGTGCGTCGGCGGCGGTCAAGTCGAACGCGATCGTCCTCGCCCGCAGCGGCGCCACGATCGGGATCGGCGCTGGCCAGATGAGCCGGGTGGACGCGAGCTACCTGGCGGGGCACAAGGCACGGCAGGCCGGGCACGACACGGCCGGCTCCGCCCTGGCTTCTGACGCGTTCTTCCCGTTCCGGGATGGGGTGGACCACGCAGCAACCGCCGGAGTGACCGCGATTGTCCAACCGGGTGGCTCGGTGCGGGACGCTGAGGTGATCGCCGCGGCGGACGAGCATGGGATCGCGATGGTCTTCACTGCGGCTCGGCTGTTCCGGCACTGAGCGGTTCGCGGCCGGCACTAGCCGTGGCGGCCGGTGTCAGGTGATTTTTCTGGGTTCTTTTCCGTCGCACCGTCCTCTTCCAGCAGCTGATGGCCTCCTCCGCAGCCCCGATTCCGGTCGTCCGGTCCAGCACCGGCTCCACGACCGTCGTCCATACCGACCTCGACTACAGGCCGTCGTATCTGGCAGCCGGCCTCGCCTCGCTGGCGGTGTTCGTCCTGTACCTGATCACGCTGGCACCATCGACGGCGATGTGGGACGCGAGCGAGTACATCGCCGCCGCCTATGTGCTGGGCCTGCCGCATCCGCCGGGTAACCCGTTCTTCATCCTCATTGGCAACGTGTTCGCGCACCTGCCAATCCCGGGTGTGTCGGTGGCGGTCAAGCTGAACATGCTGGCTGCACTGTCGAGCGCCGTGGCCGCGGGCGCGTGGTTTCTGATCACCGAGCGGGTGCTGGTGAGCTGGCTGCCACAGAAGTGGATGCGGATCCTGGGCGCGAGTGTGGCGACCTTGATCGGTGCCACCGCGTTCACGGTGTGGAACCAGAGCGTGGTGAACGAGAAGGTGTACACCGTGTCGCTGGCGCTGTTTGCGATCGTCGCCTGGCTGACGGTGACGTGGTGTGACGAGCCTGAGGGGCGGAAGGCGGACAAGATCCTGATCCTGATCTCGTTCCTGGTCGGCCTTGGCTACGCGAACCACCCTGCCGGACTGCTGCCCGCTCCGGCGGTCGGGCTGGCCATTCTCTTCCGCGCGCCAAAGACGCTGCTCAAGTGGAAGCTGATCCTGGCCTGCGCGGGTGCGCTGATGCTCGGCATTTCGCCCTTTGCCACACAGCCGATTCGCGCCGCGCACTTCCCGGCCATCAACGAGGGTGAGCCCACCGCGTGTACGACTGAAATCGGTGTCAGCTGCACCTTCGACGCGAAGACGTGGGAACGCTTCAAGTACAACTTCGATCGCGGTCAGTACGGCAAGCCTGAGCTCTCGCAGAGTCAGGCGCCGATCGGCGCGCAGTTCGGCATGTGGTGGCTGTACTTCAAGTGGCAGTGGCTGCGCGACGCGCACAATGAGCGTGGTGGATTGCAGAGCGCGCTGGCGGTCGTCTTCCTGGGCCTTGGGCTCATCGGCGGGTGGGTCCACTACAAGAAGGATCTGCGAAGTTTCCTGTTCTTCGGCCCGCTGATCGGCACACTCACCGGTGGGCTGATCATCTATCTGAACTTCAAGTACGGATATTCGCAGGACCCCGATCTGGGCGACAGTGTGGCGCGCGAAGTGAGGGACCGCGACTACTTCTACCTGTGGAGCTTCAGCGCCTGGAGTGTCTGGGCCGGGTTGGGGCTGATCTACCTGTGGGAAACCGTGGCCGGCTTCATGGGCACCGAGACGATCGAGATCGGCAAGAACCGGTTCTCGTCCCCCACGCAGAAGGCGTGGCGCATGAGCGCCCCGGTGCTTGGTCTGGCGCTGATTCCGATGATCGGCAACTGGAGCCAGGCCAGCCGCGCCGGCCAACGTGATACGCGCGACTTCGCGCACGATCTGCTCAACAGCGTCGAGCCGTACGGTATCCTGATCACGGTCGGCGACAACGACACCTTCCCGCTCTGGTACGCGCAGGAAGTGGAAGGGATCCGGAAGGATGTGCTGATCGCCAACACCAGCCTGATGAACACCGACTGGTACACGCGACAGATGATCCGTCGGCCGATCTACGAGTATGATGCCGCCAAAGGGCCGGCCGTCTATCGCACCGGCACGTGGACCAAGCCGCTCACCAAGCCACTCAACCTGACGCTGGCCGGCGCCGATTCGGTGCCACTGTATGTGCAGCTCGACTCCGCGATGGTCTTCACGCATGAATCGATTCAGGCCATCATCGACCCGAAGAACCTGGCGCAGGGTGTGCTGGAGCGCGCCGACATTCTCACGCTGTACATGATCCGTGACAACTGGAACAAGCGTCCGATCTACTTCTCGCGCACCAGCGGCGGCTACGGGTTGTCGCTCGGCCTCGGGCAGTATCTCCTCACACAGGGGCTGGCACGCAAGCTGTTGCCGAATCCACCCGGTGTGAGCGCGGACACGGTCGCAATTCAGGGTGAAGGCTTCGTGGATGTGAAGCGCAGCCTGGCCTTGTGGAATACTGTCTTCGAAGGCCAGAAGAGCATCATCAGCCGCGGCGACTGGGTGGACAAGCCGTCGGCCGGCATTCCGGCGCTGTACGTGAGTGCCGGGATCGTGTTGTCGGATGCGCTTCGGGCGACGGGCAATGCCGCCGAGGCACAGAAGGTGATCATGACGGCGAAGGACATCGCCGCAGCATCGCGGACACTCAACTGGTTTGGTGGCGAGGCGGGGATTCTCGGGCAGCCAGAGGCGGGGGCCGTGGCGCCGGGCGCGATCGACACCGGTGCGCCGACGGCGATTCCGTTGGGCACGCCCGCACCGGCGGCGAAGCCGGCGCCGGCGAAGCCCTGATCGGGCGCGAATGAATCGGACATTGAATCGCCCGCTGGCATTGCGCATGCTGGCGGGCGATTTGTCCTTGGAGTCTGCCGTACCCGGGCGATCGACCCGCTGATCAAGAGGTCAGCCGTGGCGGTGTCCGGGTGACGAGCGCAGTTTTTCCGTGGCGACCGGTGCATGCGTGCGCGCTGCCAGGCATCGCCATGGCGCTGCTGGCCTCGGCGCCATCGGACGCACCGTTTCTTGGATCCGGCGACGCCGCTCGTCGCGCTACCCTCCCACAGCCACCACCGTCATGACGCATCGCCCAGTGCACGCCCCGGATCTGCCGAAACCCGTCGGGCCGTACTCTCCGGGTATGGGTTTCGAACGTCTGGTCTTCGTGTCCGGTCAGGGCGCGACGGATCCTGCCACTGGGCAGCTCGTCAGCGGTGACACTGCGGAGCAGACGGTGCAGTGTCTGCGGAATGTCGAGACGATCCTGAAGGCGGCCGGCACCGATCTGCAGCATGTGCTGCGCTGTGGAGTGTTCCTGCTCGACATGACGGAGTTCGCGGCGATGAATCGGGAGTACGAGCGGATGTTCGGCGCGCACCGGCCGGCGCGTACGACGATTCAGGCGGCGGCACTGCCCGGCGAGGGGCTACGCGTGGAGATCGACTGCATCGCCTATATCCCGTGATGCGCCACGGGGCTCACACGCTGACGGACAGGCGTCGGAATGTGAGTCCTGCGGTCCGCACGCCGTGGCGACGACAGCTTGGCGGCCATGCCGCGCTGTGAAAGGGACCGCGAGTGCGCGGTGTGCGACCGCCTACCGTTGCCCCAGCCAAGGCCCGCTGGCATCATTGCATCGTGTGCCTTCGTCGCATCGTCTCCGTCCGCACCCTGCACGTCCGGCTCGCGCTGACGTGCCTCGGCATTGCAGCCTGCGCCGGCAGCGACCGGCCGGCGCCGGTCGATCCGTCGAATGTGACGCGCATCAACCTGCGAATCGAGCGCGCGGAGTTGACACAGAGCATCCAGGAAGAAGACGGCACGATTCCGATGGTCGCAGGCACAGCGGCGGCAGTCAACGTTGTGGTTGTGCGGAATGTCGAGAGTGTGGTCGAAGTGCCGGTGGTGCTGCGACTGTTCAGCGGGACCACTGTCGTGTTCACCGACACGACGCGCACCGGTGGTGTCCTCGGCCCGCTGACGAGGGAGACGGCGACCAGCGCCCAGTTCCTGATTCCAGCCAATCTGGTTGCGCAAGGAATCTCGTTTCAGGTCGAACTCGACCCAGCTCGTACACTCCCCGATTCGACGCGCACTGACAATCTCTTGCCACGCGATTTTCCGGCGACACTCAACGCTGTGCCGGCGCCCCCGTTCCGGCTGCGGTTCGTCCCGGTGACGCTCGCGAGGCACGACGACGTCACTGGCGATGTTTCTTCAGCAAATGCAGAGCAGTACGTACGCCTCGCGCGGCAGATCTACCCACTCGGCGCAGCGACCGTCACCGTTGGTTCGGCTGTGACGTCGAATGCGGAGTTCGGACCGCCTTCCGGGACAGGTGGCGACGTGAGCTTCTGGGATCGCGTGCTGCGCGAAGTCGATGCCTCCCGCACGGCAGCCGGTGCGACGGACGAACACTGGTACGGCGTGGTGTCGCTGCCAGACGGATTCAGCCGATTTGTGCACGGAGGCTATGCATATCTG
This sequence comes from Gemmatimonadaceae bacterium, assembly GCA_031374935.1. Classification (GTDB taxonomy): domain Bacteria; phylum Gemmatimonadota; class Gemmatimonadetes; order Gemmatimonadales; family Gemmatimonadaceae; genus JACMLX01. Next base: position 37,981 of record JANMHB010000111.1, read on the forward strand.
CCGAATTCTCCGCTCAGCACGGGCGGTGGGAGTCGAACCGCGGCCGGATTCGGCGTTTCGCGCGCCATCACGATGAACGTGGCGCAATATCTGGTCGCGCATGAACTCGGCCACAATTTTGGTCGACGCCATGCGCCGGGGTGCGGCGCAGCGGAGCCGATTGATCTCTCGTATCGAGGCGTCGGCGGCACAATCAGCGCGCGAGGAAGTGACGTCTGGAGCTGGTCGAATGGGCTGAGTCGCGGCGCGCAGTCCGTCGGCCCGATGACCGGTGACGTCATGGGCTATTGTCTGCCCGTGTGGGTGAGCGCGTACACGTACCGCGGAGTGCTCGACTGGCGCCTGACGCCGAACTTGCTGGGCAGGATCATCACGAGTCCCGAGGGGAGTGCGGTACCGTAGCGGTGGCCCGGAGCCTTCGCCGACGTGCGCGCGGCTCCGTGCCGCCAGCTCCGCGTGACCTGCCATACCGGCCGCGCGATCCGGAGTCGCTCGCACTGAGGTTGGAGTCGAGGAACACGGCGTCTGTCTACGCCCGCGACGGCACGCCACTCGCACGTTGACGTTTCCATGCACAGATTCCGGCTTCCGCCGCACTGCCGGACCGCCTGTCACGCCTTCATGTCGCCGTCACTGACACTGGTCCCGTACGACGCTGCCTGGCCTGATCGGTTCATCGCCGAAGCATCGCGACTCCGGTCGACACTTGGTGTCACAGTCGTCGCGATCGAACATGTCGGCAGCACGGCCGTCCCGGGCCTCGCCGGGAAACCGCTCCTCGACATCGCCGTCGCAGTGCGTGGCGAACCTGCAGCTGACGCCTGCATCGAGCCGTTGACGAGACTGGGCTACGTGTATCGTGGTCTCAATGGCGATGATTCACGGCGTCGGTACTACACCCGCGAGGTCAATGGCGCCCGGGCCGTGCAGCTTCATCTTTACCTGCTGCCGGCCCAGGCGTGGGATGAGCAACTCGCGTTTCGCGATGCACTCCGAGGCGATCACGCGCTGGCGACCGCCTACGCAGCCGAGAAGTATCGCATTGCGACGGCGGTGGCGTGGGACAAGCACGCCTACGCCGTCGCGAAAAGTCCATTCGTCGAGCGCGCAGTGGCGGCCTTGCGCGCGGGGCGGGAGGCACTCCCCAGGCCACCCGGCGACTGACGCGTGGCATTGCCGCCCTTGTTGGCACCACTTCCACCACCACATACCGTTGTCGAAGGGCGCAGTCCCTGAGGTTCGCAAGCCGTCTCATCCACTCCACCCGCGGGGAATTCAAATGCGAGCATGTCCGCGACCACTCGGAGTGCTCCGCGCTGCCCTGATCGCGACGGCAACGTGTCTCGCAACGGCCTGCGGTAGCGGTGATGCGCCGAGCGCACCACCAGCGCCAACGCCGACGATCGCCGTGGTTGCCACGCCGTCATCCTTCTCGGCGGCGGCCGGGGCATCGGCCAGTGCGGGGCTCACCATCACTCGCGGTGGCGGGTTCGCAGAGGACGTCACTTTGAGCACGAGTGGCGCTCCGACCGGGATGACGGTTGCCGTGACTCCCACCACGCTCAGTCCCCTCAACTCGTCGGGGACCGTGCTGGCGACCGTAGCGTCGTCGGTTCCAGCGGGGGTGTATCCAGTGACTGTCGTCGCGCGCGCAACCGCCAACAGCCAGATCACCGGCAGCGCCGTGCTCACGATCACTGTCACCCCAGTCGTGTCGACGACCGTCACTCAATCGTTCTGCGCAAGCGAGGCGCCGCTCTGGATGGCGTATCAGGACGGGAGCGGCGCGTGGACGCGTGTGACGCCCGGTGCCAACAACACCTACACCTTTCAGCTGACATCCGCACGCGGCGGCATCGCCACCGTTGACACGATCGACACCGGTTTCGACGTCAACATCACCTACGCCACCACCACGGAACTCGTCACGTACACCACCGCCGCGAGTGCCGGGGCGTGCGGTGGCAAGCGACTGAACGGAACACTCGCCAACGTCGGCGCCGGGAACCTGGCCAACGTGAGCGTGGGTGACGCCACGATCGCCGTCGCCGGCACCGGCAGCCAGTCGTATCAGCTCCTGAACGTGCCGGATGGGCCGCAGGATCTCGTCGCGGCCAGGGTGAACACCACCACCCGTCGTGCCGATCGACTGATCCTGCGACGCGGTGTCAACATCGCAGCCGGTGGCGCGGTGCCGGTGATCGACTTCAGCGCGCCCGAAGCATTTGCTCCGGCGTCGGCAAACGTCACCGTGACCGGGCTCACGACCGATACCGCGTTCGTCGCTACCGGCTACGATGGCACGCGTGGCAGCGCGACGGGATTCCTGACCGCCATCCTCCGCTACACTGCCAGCACGGGCGCGGCACCGTACGATGCGATGCCCGGCGCGACGCTCATCGCGGCGGAAATGCAGCAACTCTATGCGGTCGCCTCGACCGCGAACGCGAATCGCGTCGCCGGTGTGTATTTCCGTGCGCCGGTCGATCGGACTCTGGTCATGGCGCCGTATCTGAGCACGCCTGCCGTGACACGCGCCGCCAACACCCCCTACGCGCGACCGCGCGTGCAGCTCGACCTGCAGAGTGACTACAACCGGCTGCTCACCACGACTTTCGAGCAGACCGCCCTCAATCGATCGGCGGGTGTGACCGCCACCCGCGCGTGGGCCGGTGGCGCGGCGTGGGATGTCACCTTCCCTGATCTCTCCACCGCGGCCGGCTGGAACCCGTCGTGGGCGTTGCAATCCGGAACTCCGTTCACGTGGACGGTCGCTGCGTTGGGCGGTGTCATCGGTGAACTCGACACGACCATCGCCGATGGGGCCGCGTTTCGGAGTGCAACGACCAATTCGACGACGGCCGTGCCGTGATGGATTTGGCACCAGAGCCGTTTCACCCTGACCGTACCAGGTTGGCCATCGGATGACGACGCCGCCGCTCGCGTGTACACTGACTCCCGACCAGCTGCGCTGCGATGCGGCCGTTCTCCTCCCGGGTCTGCAGTCGCGGGCCGTGCGTGTGGTATGGGAAACCGAGGGGGTTCGACTGACGCTCGACGCGACGTCCGAGAACCTGGCCGTGGTGTTTCACGCGATCCAGCGGGAACGCCGGTGTTGCGCGTAGATCGCCGACGGCCTGAAGCCGTGCACGTCGGTACTACGGTGACACGAACACCTTCAGGCGGGACGCTCGTCCGAGCGCCGGAATCGGCCACGGCACGACTCGACGTCCGGCAAGGAAGGAACGGCGCCCTCGTACGGCTCTGGCGCTACTTCTTGGCGACGAGCGACCTCTTCACCCACCCTTCGCCGGCCGAGGCCTGCACCTTGAGGAACCCATCCTTCTCCTCACCCATATAAACCAGATCATCAGCCTTCGTCAGCGACGCGACGGTGCGCGAACCATCCTGGGCAGCGGCGAGGAGCCGGATGTTGATCTTCGGCGCAAGCACGTCGCCCTCGCTGTACCCCGCCCCACCGGGTGACGGCGCGCCGGTGACAAGCTTCGAGGCGTCAAAGCGACTCGCGCGAGCCACCATGTTCGCATCGTCACGCAGCTGCTTCACGATCGTGTTGTAGTTGTCGAGATACGACGCGGCGATCACCTTCCCTTCCGCCGTACTGGTATACGCGCCACCGCCAGCGAACATGCCGCCGGCCCAGCCGAACATACCGAGCGAGAAATCCTTCTTCTTGGCCTTTCCTTCGGCGGCCGCGATCTGCACGGTGGTGCGGGCGTCAGCGATCAGGATGGTGGTGGATGCCTCCTTGAACTTCACGCCACCCGCGACGGCTCCCAGACCCACACGGCGGCCAAGACCGCCAATCACTCCGCCGGCGCCGCCCGCGTTGTTGTCAACGACCTGGATCGCGGGGTTCATGACAAAGTCGGCGAGGACCATCTGGCCCTTGCCCATGTTGGAGCCCGACTGCCCTTCTCCGTCAGCGGCCAACGCGCGCTCACCCTTCATCACCGCCATCCCGGCGCCACGCTCGAGCACCACGAAGCACTTGGACTGCTGGATCATCATGCGCAGCAGCGCGGTGGGCGAGCCCAGCGAGTACCGCGCGAAGTACTGCATGTGCTCCGACGACGGTTCGTTCAGCGCGATCGTGCCGAAGGCGCGTTCGCACTTTTCAAGCTGGTCCTTGTCCTGAGCGCCGGCAGAGCCAGCGGTCAGCGCGAAGATGGCGGCGGAGGCGAGGAGAGTTTTGGTCATTGGCGTCAGGACGGTGCCGGGACGGGGAGGAGAAGTGATTGAGATTGGGGCCGTTGCAACGAGTTGCGCAAGATGCCCCCGCCAGGTGTCACGGCGATTCCTGACCCGACCACCCTCCGCCCCCGCCCAGCGTCGGTCGCGCGGGGTGGGGGCATGATTTTCTGCGCGCGTACGCTGTGACGAACCGGTCTCGGATCGCCCGGCGCGGGCAGAGCCGCGCCGCAGCCCGAGCCGGTTCCGTCCCTTCGTGCTTGGTCGCTACTTGCTTGCCGGCGGCGACTTGCTGCCTGGCGTCAATCCCGGGTTCCGAATGACCGACGAGACGGCCACCCCGCGCCGGCCGAGCACATCCGTCGCTGTCACGACCACCGCGAGGGTACCATATGGCGCCGACGAGATGTCGGCGTTCGCCTCCCATGACGGGATCTCGATCGTGCCTGCGATGTTCGGTGTCAGCACGAGGCGCAGGGGCGTCGCACGCCCTGCAATCACAACGATGACGGAGTCGAGAGGCAGCACCGATCTCACTGACACATAGATGCGAACGGAGTCCGCGACGATGGCGCCATTGAGCGGAGCGGCGATGAACACGGAAATGTTCGGATCAACGGCTGCCTTCACCGTGATCAAGGCCCCGCTGCGCTTCCCTTCACTGATCGCCTCGACCACCACGACCCCCTGCCCACGCGCTGTCACGACGCCGTCTGCCGAGACCACCGCCACCGAGTCGTCGCTGCTGGCCCAGGCCACGGCGCGATTGGTGAGCACGGTGCCGGCGAAGTCCCGGAGCACGGCGGTGAGTTGCTCCGACGCACCGACACCGAGCGTTGCGGTGAGCGGCGAGACGGTCACTGCGACGACCGGCAGCGGACCGGGAGGGGGCGGCAACACGGTCAGCGGGCGGCGTGACGTCACCTGGCCGACCGCGGCCGCAATCGTCGTGGCCCCGGGCCGACGCGCCAGGACCGTGCCATCAGTCGCGATGGTCGCGATGGTCGTATCGCTCGACGACCAGGCGACGAGCCCGACGGTCATTGGCTGACCACGGTGGTCGATCGCGGCGACGGATGCCGAAGTATGCCGACTCGCGGCGGGGGCATCGTCGGAAAATACAATCGTGATCGAGCGCAGCTCCGGTAACGCCTCTCGCGGGGGCACGACCTGGGGTGGCGCAGTCGGTGCGCCGCCGCCACACGCGGCAGCGATCAGAAGAAGGCCCAGAAGTCGGGTGGAGCGCAGGAAATGCCGATGCGCCGTCGCGCGTGCGACGGCAGCGCTGCCGACAGCGGTGGCGTGTGCGCGCCACACCAGCGACGGGCCGGAGGACATCAGCTCGCGAACCGACGCGCCACGTCGCTCGCCGTCATCGGCGTCGAGAGCATCATGAAGTCGTGCGTGAGTCCACTTCGATGCCCCTCGATCGCGATCGTGCCGTCGACAATGGCGATGGCCTCTCTCCGCTCACCGCACGAAGTGCTGCATGCGTTCCGGTAGTCGAGCAGCATCACCGTGCTCGTCACTGGATCGGGTGACATGGGAGTCTCGGATCAGTGGGGAATGGGTGGCAGCCCGAGCGGCTCGAATCGCAATCAAATGCGGGGTACAAGGGTCTCGAGCGCGACAACGGAACTCCCGCCTTCACACTCGAGGCGCGCGTGCGATCTGCGCCGTGGTCGCGTCGGTCCGGCACGTAGCCGGGGCCGACAAGAAGCAATTGCCGGTCGAAGCAGCCATGTGGAAGCAGCCAACTGGCCGAATCGACAATGCTCGCCACAGGGCGCGCATTGCGGCGGTGCGCTCCACGCCGCCCGGCGGCCAACTCCGGCGTAATGCCATCCGAACCTCGAGTCCACGCCACTAGCTTAGGCACTGTTGGCTGTGTCATATCCACGGCGCCGCGACCACCCTCCGCCAGCCTACAGATGACGACGGCATCCCTGGAGCAGTTCAACGAGTTCGGCCGCAAGCATCTGCCGGGCCTGATCGGCATCGTCTTCACGGACGTCAGTCCCGTCTCGGTGCACTGCGAACTCCCGATCCGTGAGAAACTGATGGCGCCGAACGGGTTCCTGCACGCGGCATCCGTGATCGCGCTGGCCGACTCCGCCTGCGGGTACGGCTGTGTCACGAGCCTTCCGACGGATTCGACCGGGTTCACCACGATCGAGCTGAAGGCGAACTACCTCGGCACGGCGCGCGACGGGACGCTTGACTGTGTTGCCCGACCGGTGCACACCGGCCGAACGACGCAGGTCTGGGACGCCACCGTCACGCATCGGGAGACCGGACGGACGGTGGCGCTGTTCCGCTGCACACAGATGGTGCTCTATCCGAAGTGATGCGCCGATGCGAGGTTGACGGACGGCCCGGACCTCGCCGATCGGATGCCTCGGGACGCTGGGCGCGTGGCACACTTCACGACTCCCTAGCGCTGCAGTCTCCCGACCGGCCGGCTCAACTCGCGAGAACCACTTTCCAATGATCTGGTCAAGGCGCGCGCTCTGCATCCTCGTTGTCGCAGCAGGTAGTCCGCTGCAGGCACCTGAACCAGTCCCCGCCCAGCGCGCGGACCGACCGAACATCGTCGTGGTGCTGGTCGACGATCTGCGTTTCGACGAGTTCCACGATGGCGGGCACCCGTACCTTGAGACACCGAACATCGACCGTCTGGCTCGTGAAGGCGCGCTGTTCACCAACGCCTTTCACGCGGTGCCGCTCTGCTCCCCCAACCGGGCCACGCTGCTGACGGGGCAGTATCCCTCGCGGCATGGGATCATCGACAACGTCGCCCGCGATCTCGCCAGTCATCACCTCGAAACCTTCAACATCCCACTGCAGGCAGCGGGCTACCGCACCGCGTTCCTCGGCAAGTGGCACATGGGCAACGACCCCACACCACGCCCGGGGTGGGACTACTGGTCCGCGATGCCGGGACAGGGCCACGCGACCGACCCCGAGTTGTTCGAGAATGGCAAATTGCACAAGGTGTCGGGCTACACGACCGATCTGCTCACCGATCGGGCCGTCGGATTCATCGAGCGCGAACATGCGAAGCCCTTTCTGGTGTACTTGGCGCACAAGGCGGTGCACCCGGACGTCGTGCAGCGCGACGACGGATCACGCGACGCAGAGAGTGACCGCGGCTACCTGCCGTCGCCCCGCGATGAAGGGCGCTACAAGGACCGGGTCTACCCACGTCGCCAGTCGCCAGCGGAGGTCCAGGAGGATCTGAAGGGCAAACCCGTCATCCGTCATGCCCTGGCGCGACTGCCTGCGGCGCCCGTGGCGCCGGTAGCTGCAGCGGGCGGCGAGCACCAGCATCCTGCTGGCGAGTGGTCCGGTGACGCGACGATTCGTCGGCGCGCCGAGATGATCCGCGGCGTGGACTACAGCCTGGGTCGCATCATCGCAACGCTGGACTCCCTGCACATCCTCGACAAGACGCTGATCGTCCTGAGCAGTGACAATGGCTTCTTCTTTGGTGAGCATGGGCTGACGACCGAACGTCGGTTCGCGTATGAGGAATCGATCCGCAATCCGCTGCTGATGCGCTATCCGTCGAAGATCCCGGCCGGCGCGCGCCCCAAGGGCCTGGCACTGACTGTGGACCTGGCGCCGACACTGCTGCAATTCGCGGGTGTGCCGATCGGCTCGCAAATCCAGGGGCGATCGCTGGTGCCGCTGTTTGCGGGGGTGCCGCCCAGCTGGCGGAAATCGGTGCTGGTGGAGTTCTACACCAACGAACAGCCCTTTCCGCATCTGCTGGACATGGACTATCGTGCGGTACGGACGGATCGGTACAAGTACATCCACTGGGTGAAGTTCCCCGAGCAGGATGAGTTGTATGATCTGCAGCGCGATTCGCTCGAGCGGCGTAATGTGGCCGGTGATCCGGCGATGGCCGCGGTGCGCTCACGCATGCGCACCGAGCTGGCGCGTCTGGCGGTGGAGGCGATCGGGCTCAAGGCCCGCTGAGCCACCCAGTTACCCCGTCCCTGACCGTCGCATTCGGAACTACACTCGAACAGTTGCAGCGGCTGCACCACCGTTGAATGCCCCTTCGCCTGACCCTCCCATGCTCCGTGCAACACTCATCACTGCGGCATCGCTGACTCTCATGGCGACCAGCACACTCTCCGCCCAACGCTCCACGACCATGGCCGGCCGTTCCACCGTGTACGCGCCAAGCGTGATGGTGGCGACCAGCCAGCCGCTCGCCTCCGCGGCCGGCCTCGAAGTCATGCGACTCGGCGGGAATGCGATCGATGCCGCGGTTGCGGCGGCGGCGGTGCTCAGTGTGACAGAGCCGCACATGACCGGGATCGGCGGCGACATGTTTGCAATCGTCTGGCTGGCGAAGGAACAGAAGCTGGTCGCACTGAACGCGAGCGGTCGCGCCGGCTCATTGATGACGCGCGAAACCCTTGCGGCACGGGGCTTTCGCTCCGGATCGGAACAGGGGGTGATGTCGGTCACGGTCCCGGGCGCCCTGGCCGGCTGGGACCTGCTCGTGCGCACCTATGGCAAGCACTCACTGGCGCGCGCGCTGCAACCGGCGATCGGCTATGCGCGAGACGGCTTCCCGGTGACACCGATCATCGCCTCACAGTGGGCGGATGAAACCGCGCTGCTGAACAAGGATCCGGCCGCCTCTGCGACGTTCCTTCCGGGTGGCCGCGCGCCGAAGGCGGGTGAATGGTTCCAGAACCCTGACTACGCGCGTACCCTGCAGACGATCGCCACCGATGGCATCGGCACGTTCTACGGTGGCGCAATCGGCCAGCGCATCGTGGCACGGCTGGCGGCGCTGAATGGCTTCGTCACCCTCGATGACATGCGCCGGAATGCCCCCAGCTGGGTCACGCCGATCTCGGTGCCGTTTCAGGGCTATCGCGTCTGGGAGCTCCCGCCGAACAATCAGGGCGTGGCAGCGCTCGAAATGTTGCGCATCCTCGAACCGTATGACCTGAAGGCGATGGGCCACAACTCGGCGGCCTATCTGCATCACCTGATCGAAGCGAAGAAACTCGCCTACGCCGATCTCGAACGGTTCGTGGGAGATGCCGACCATCTTGCGATGCCTGTGGAGCGGATGCTGTCGGATGAGTTCATCGCCGAACGTCGCAGTCATCTCGATGCAACGAAGGCACAGGCACGCGTCGACCCGGGGCCGCTGCGCACGGCCAGCGAAACCATCTATCTCACGACGGCCGACGCCGAGGGCAACATGGTGTCGCTGATCAACTCGAACTTCGATGCGTTCGGGTCGGGTATCGTGGTGCCAGGCACCGGCTTCGCACTCCACAATCGTGGTGCAAGCTTCTCGCTGACACCGGGGCTGCCGAATACCGCGGCGCCTGGCAAACGGCCCTTTCACACGCTGATCCCGGCGTTCGTCACGCGCAGCGCCGGCGGTCGGGAGCAACCGTACCTGAGTTTCGGACTGATGGGCGGCGGGATGCAGGCGCAGGGGCATGTGCAGTTCCTGCTGAATCACCTGGTGTTCGGGCTGGATGTGCAGCCGGCGATCGACGCGGCGCGCTTCCGGCATCTCGACGGGCAACGCG